>NZ_JBXWMK010000005.1:0-275847 GCF_059609785.1 Ruegeria sp. YTSC003
CGGCTTTTGATTGGTGAGGCTGATAATATCAGGCCTCGTTTGCCCAAGGAGAGCGACCACCGCGATCACACCATGTCGTTCGACCAAATCGCAGCATCCGTCACTATGGGCTCGAAGCGGTCAGTCGGCAAGTTTTTCTGAGCGCCTGCTGCGCGGACGAAGTTGCCGTTCGACAACCCAGCTCAAAACGCTCTAGGAACTCTTTCGAAGTTTGGCAGCGCGAGCACTTGGCGGCTGTCTTCCCAGATTATTTTACCCGGAGTTCTCGTTCCTATTTCGCGAATCTCACACCCCGCAAGAGTTAGAACGGCTGCCAGTTCGCGCGCCCGTACAACAACGCTACCAGCCTCACGACGGAAAAATTTGGCATCTTCCCGAAACCAAAACAGCGACCTTCTAACGTCGGGTGTGCGAACCTTTCCCTTGAGCCGGGGATAGGTTAACCCGCCACCGCCATCTGCGCTGAACCAGTAGAATGCTTCTTCATGTGCTCTCTGAATGCTCCCTTTCTGCTTTGAAAAATCAACATGGTCGCGGGCCGCAAACATACCGAGTTCTGCGTTGATATTGGGATGAGGTCTATTGCTGACAAAACGGACAAACATACTGGAAAGGTAGTTGTGATACTTCCGTAAGATCAAGCACATCTGCACGTAGCTTTGGGTTCCCTGCTGCCATTCTCTGCCGCTAGTATCTACCAACGGTAAGAGCCCAAAGCGGTCGCGCTTTCTTGATGGAACCCCTTTGCTCTAACTACCGGGCTGACATTGCTCTTTCTACAAGCTAGCTTCCAACAAGCGGGGAGAGAAACATGGAAAAGAGGCTTGCTGCGGTGCTGGCGGCTGATGTCGCCGGATACTCGGCGTTGATGGATCAGGATAGGGACGGAACACTCAAAGCGCTCAAGGCTTTCCGTGAGGATCATCTAATACCCGCTTTAGCAGCCCATGATGGGCGACTGGTCAAAAGCATGGGCGACGGATGGATTGTTGAGTTTCGCTCCGCATCAGCCGCGACAGAATGCGCGATTGCTGTTCAGATTGCTGACCGACCACAGGAAATCCAAATCCGCATCGGCATACATACCGGGGAAGTCGTTTCGGAAGGTGATGACATATTCGGTGACGGTATCAACATAGCTTCCCGTCTCGAGGCATTAGCGGAACCGGGGCAAATATTGATTTCAGACACCGCACATAACAGCCTAGACAGGAATGCCGCCGCCTCGTTCTCTGGCGGCCAGCAGGCCGAATTGAAGAACATTGCCCGCCCCGTTGGCGTGTGGCAGTGGCCTGTCGGTTCGGCGGCTACAAGTCCAACTGTCAAATCGGAGAAACCCGGTATTGCTGTGCTGCCGTTTGACAATATGTCTGGCGACACTGAACAAGAGTTTTTCGCCGATGGGATTACCGAGGACATCATAACTGAGTTGTCTCGGTTTCGTTGGTTGATGGTCGTGGCGCGAAACTCGTCTTTTACATTCAAAGGAAAGAGCACTGACATTCGCGAAGTCGGGCAGGTGCTCGGCGTGAGATATGTGCTTGAAGGTTCTGTAAGGCGCGCGGGTCAGCGTCTGCGGATAACAGGACAGTTAATTGATGCAGAGAATGGCAGCCATATTTGGGCCGATCGTTTCGATGGGATGCTGGACGATGTTTTTGACCTTCAAGATCAGGTCACACAGGAAGTTGTCACGGCAATCGAACCGTCCGTTCGCCATGCCGAGACGGTCCGCGCTCGGGCGAAACCGACAGAAAACCTCGACGCGTATGAACTTTATCTCCAGGCTCAGTCACATTTTCACCTGCTGACCGACGAAGACAACCGTGAGGCTATTCGCCTTACACGTCTGGCGTTGGAGCGCGATCCTGATTATTCGTCGGCAGCTGGATTGCTTGCGTGGCTGCATATCCAAAGGATGGTACAGGGACTTAAGCCGATTGATGAAGGGCCTAAAGCAGCCGTAACCGCAGCAGAACGTGTGTTGTTAAGTGACCGCGCGGATGGAATCGCGTTGGCTTACGCCGCACACTCAATCTCTATGCTTGCACAAGACTTGCCGCGAGCTCGCGCAGTTTTCAAACAAGCACTAGCCGAAAATCCAAATGCTGCGACCGTTCACATGCTCGCTGGCATCAATCTGAATTTTCTCGACAGACCCGAAGAAGCCCTCGAACACGCGACACACTCGATCAATCTCAGTCCGAAAGATCCGATGCGGCACGCAGCCTATGTAGGGCAAGCCTCCGCATTTTTCCAACTTGGCCGCTATGCTGAAGCTGTAGAGGCCAATCGAAACGCCTTGGCCATTAGGGCGAAATTCGTGATTACTCATCTCATGCTCATCGCATCCTTGGCTCAAAACGGAGACCTTGAGTCAGCAAGGGCTGCGGTATCTGAACTGAAGGAACTTCGTCCGGATCTCGACATTAAAGAACAAACGAAGCTCCCCATATTCAGCGTTCCCGAATGCTCGGAGCAATGGCGGGATGGATGGCTAAAAGCAGGCCTTCCAATCTGAGAAAGCAAAGTTAAGCAGGCGACCCAATCCGGCGGCTTCGTCCGCATAGCAGACCTTGGCTCCTTATTGTTGACTTCGAATGTCCGCTCCGAGCCCAAAGCTGCCGTTCCCGGTCTATTTGACTGCTGCGTTTGCATTCGTCGGGTTTGTCGACCATTGCAGACCTTCGAGGTTTAGTTGGCGAATTCACAGGACGCAAACAAAGTGTGAATTCGCTGCGCCCGCCCCAACGGCAGCAATCCGCACATTGCGTCTGCAGCGAAAAGCAGCACGGTTAGAAGTCTGTCAATCACTGCAAGTGGTCGGCTGTTCCGAAAGTTCAATGACGACACGCAATGGTTATCCAACCAGACAGGTTAACCTTTATTCCGCCTGCGCCGTCCTGCCAGAACACCTGATTCAAGGATGATGCTGGAGACAAGGTGTTCGCGCCGATAGGCCATAATATGCACGCCTGAGACGCCCACAATCTCGCGCAGTTGCTGGATCAGCTCGATGCATATTTTCTTGCCCTCATCCGAAGGGTTTTGCGCCACCTCCAACCGGTCGATGATGGCATCGGGGATGTGAATGCCCGGCACGTTGCTGCGCATCCACCGCGCCGCCTTGGCCGAGGCGAGAGGGCCGACCCCGGCGATGACAAACACGCGCTTGTCCATGCCGGCATCACGCACCCGCTCCATGAATGCCTCAAAGAGGGGAATGTCAAAAATATAGTTGGTCTGGATGAAATCGGCCCCGGCCTCGACCTTTTTGGTCAGGCGGTCCGCACGCCACTCATAAGGTGGGATGCACGGGTTTTCTGCCGCCCCGAGGAACAGCTGCGGTGGGCTGGACAGTTTTCGTCCCGACAGAAACACACCTTCGTCGCGCATTGTGCGCAGGGTGCGCAGCAGGTTGAGGCTATCAAAATCGAACACCGGTTTCGCGCCGGGCTGATCGCCCACGCCCACGCCATCGCCCGTCAAGCAAAGCACGTTACTGACACCCAGCGCGGCTGCCCCCAAAACATCGCCCTGAATGGCGATGCGGTTCCGGTCGCGGCAGGAAATCTGGTAAACCGGAGAATAGCCCGCGCGGGTCAGCAGAGCGCAAATGCCGATGGAGGACATATGGCAATTGGCCCCCGATGCGTCGGTGGCATTGATCGCATCCGCGACCTCTCCCAAGGGCTGGGCCGCATCAAAAACATCCGCCGCATTGGCGCTGTCGGGCGGGTTCAATTCAGCCGTCACGGCAAAGCGGCCCGAGCGCAAAACACGCTCAAGCCGACTGTGAGAGACATGACCCTCAGGCGGCTTGGCATAGGGCAGCAGGGTGTTTTCGATGGGTGAGGTATCGCTCATGTGCCGCGCCCCGAGGTCGTGGCCTTGGGTGGCTCGTCTGCCAGAGGAGCCGAGCTTGGTTCCTGCAATCGTGCCTCTGGAAAGGCGTCAGCAAGGGCCATGCGGGCCGCATCCCGTTTTTCCCGGTTCAGTGTCGCCATTTCGCGGCTTACGCGCAACCACGAGGAAGAGCCTTGCAGACTACGATCGACAGGTGGCAAAACCTCCCTGATCTTCGCGGCCCCGTCTTTCATGTGGCTGGCCCCGTCCCAGCCCAGCGCCCAAACGCACTTCATTTCAGGCTTCACCTCGCAATACCCTCCCTGCCGCACCCCGCCACAGGGGCCATTGCGCAGCTGTTTGGGGCAGTTCATCGGACAGGACATGCCGGTTGAGGACAACACGCATTGGCCGCACATTTTGCAATCGAAAAGAAGTGTCTTCACTCCCTTCTCGATAAGGGCAATCGGGCGCTCGACACGGTTGTAGCCAATTTTTGCGATAAGGGGGTCCAGCGCCACCATGACCTGCTCGACACGCTTGTAGATCCATTCAAATGTGCGTGCGTGGCGAGTGGCAAAAAGTCGGACACGGTACATAGATTAGTTCCTTGTGGAGGCTTGACCTTAGCACGGGTCGACGACTTTCTATACGTAATATAGCGCTTGCATATCACTGCCGCCCAATCCCACCCGACGTAAAGCACACTGACCCGGTAACTGACATTGGTTCCGAGTGCAGCATTCGTTACTAAGGGCTCGAAGCGGTCGTTCGCTGCACTTGGCATGAGCGGCTGATTTTGAGCGCGAAGCAGGCGTTGTTCTTTTTAAACGACGTGGCCGCTTTTTTGTTTTGTCCGCGCTACGCCGCCCGCTCCTTGAAGCTGACAGACTTAGCGATTACATACCAATCGCGGGCGGACAGCCCGCAATTCCCCCAAACATGATAACGCTCGTCTGCCGAGCCTTGCCCGTAAGTCGCGGAAGACCGCCGGGGTATGGACCGCCCGAGACATGCTTGCGACCGGTGCGAATGGTCTGGGTCTAGCGCCGATCCACTGATGAGCCTAAGGCAGGGCGAAACCAACAGCATCCAGAGCGTCACGAAAATTGTGATCACCAACCCCGCCTTGGGGTGGTCGCCGGTGGCAACAGCCAACGGGATGCGCATCAACATGATGAATAGGAGAAATCACATGGAGCAAGATATCCAACTTGAAGCTGCCGCAGCAAGGCACATCGTCTTGATCGCTATGGCCTACTGTGAAGCCCAAACAGCAACGAGCGGCGAGGAAAGCCCGATTGTGCATGACCGGCAGTGGCAGGCCTGCTGTGGTGTCGCTGCGCGTTTCCTGAGCGATCCTGAAGCTATGACACCGCAACTCTGCCACCATGAATGGCGGCTCAGCCAAATGCGGCACAGTCATCCGCAGTTCTGGCCTGCTGCCGCATCTCGCACTTGGGATGAACTCGACCCGATGGACCAGTATGTCGAACGGGCTGGTTTGGCAGCAATGCGTCAGGCACTGGACGAAACTCGGAGGTTCTCGCGGGGTCGCACCGCGGCGCTGCAATGAACGTCGGACGTTGAAAAGCAGCATTATGCTTGATGTGCGCAACAGAACATATACCGACGGACGAGACATAAAACCTCCCAACCTCCCAACCAAACGCCCGACGGGGAAGTTGGGAGGTTTGATTACTTGTCCGCCCATAAAGAACTGGCCGGCCTAGCTCGTTTGGCCTCTTTACAAGCTGTCCCACTTAAATCAGACCGTCTTGAGGATAGCATTTTCGAACCGAGCGCCTTTGCTATTGGGTCCTGGAACGAGACGGGGCTCTACTTGACGCAAGCGTCGCGCGAAACTGTTACGTGCGGGGATGCGGCCTTCTGGAACACCTTCGGCAGCGCACCATTGGCGAAAATCCAGATATAGGTCTGCAACGGTGACGACCTTGTTTGCCCTGATGGATAGTCTTTCTGCCGCCCACGCACGAACTCGGTCCGCATCCCTCATCCACGCCTCCTTGGCGATGCGTGATGTCATGGGATCCGCCATGCGCCGCGTGGTCAAAAGTTCCGCAGCCGCAACCACGACAAGATGTAGTAGAAGATCCGCCTCGTATTCGATTATGCGATCTGCCAATCCCTCGTCGGGCTGCTCTTCAGAATACGCTTTGTCGAAGACCAGAACCTTGAAGCGGCGCTCAACGCCGCTGTCGATCCCCCCGCTAAATGCGGGCAGCTCATTGCAGATGAACACATGCTGCGCCTTGGGACTGAAATAGAACGGTATGCCGTATGGCAGCCGGGCATGACAGATGTCCCCGGTGATGACCTTTTTTAGCGCGTCGCCTGAAAGATCACGATCCGACGTCTCCTCCGCAACGTTCAGCGCGCACCCGCGCAAAACTGAGACGAAGTAGTCTTGTCCCATCTTGGCTGGCGGCACCGACTGAAGTGCATCCGCTGCGATCAATGATGAGATGACCTTGCGCGTGGTACTTTTTCCTGCGCCGCCCGGCCCAATCCAAATAAGGGCCTGCGGGTGTTTCATTTGCGTGCCGATACCAAGTGCCGCTGCGGCGGCTGTCTGCAGGATCAGCTCAATCCGCGCGCTTTTGTCTTGTTCAGCCCTGTCCAAGTCGAACTCAAGGTTTGGAGCCTCGTGCTGCAGCCGCCTCAAAGTCGTTTTAGCTGAGAACAAACCCGTGAGCAGCTTCATCACGTCGCTTCCCAAAAGTCGCTTCTCAGCATCCTGCACTGGCCATACACCACGTACGGCATGCCGAGCCCGGTGCTTGCGAGCATGTGGTTCGAGCCGTGGGACATATTCACCTGTTGCAACGTCTTGTTCGAACAAAACGAACCCGCTTTCACAGGTGATGCCAACAGGCGCACCTTCAAAAAACCCATTGTCATCGCGTTTGGACATGAGAAGCGACTTGACACTCTGCGCCTTACTGGACGTGATCTTGACCTCGCCAATGCCGTTGGACGGCGTAGGGTAAGTGGCACCGTCAAAGCGCGCGATGGCACGCGTAAGCCGATTGTCGTTGAGAGCAGTCCAAAGCTTGCCATCGTAAATCCAAACTGTGCCCTCAGTGATGACAATGCGACCAAAGAGATCTTCTAGGTTTTCCAGCACACGATCGGCAATCTCTTCGTCGCTACCGCGGAGCAGCTGCTCAACGTTGGACCTTCGCTGCCGCGCGTGGATGCGGTCGGCATCATCCACGGCGGCGGCAACAGCCCGACGTCCCATATCCTGGAGCAGATCGTTCAAATCGGCCTTTTCACCAAGGTTTGACGGTACTGTGACGACATGGACCCGTGCATTTGGGTTTTCTGCCGCCAATTCACGCGCGATCTGGCGGCAGTCCTGCGCTTTGTCGCTGTCGGCAATGATCTCAATCCGACCGGCGTTTGCTCCTATCGTTTCGGGGCGGATGGACCCGAGGCACACCCTGATCTCTGCTGGCCCAGCAAACAATCGGGTTAATCCGGTTTCGATACCTTCGGCGATCGCAATTGTGCCTGTACCCAGTTTGTTTTTGATCCGAACTGAACCATCCCCGATGTAGCCTGCGCTCAGTTTGGTCTTCTTGCCGTTCTCGTCGCGTATCGGTTGCCCATTGCGGTTCAGGATTGTGCCCTGCATGCCAACAATATTTCCATCGTCATCCGTAGCCACCGCCACTAGAGCCGGGTTTTTCTTACCACCCGGTTTGCATTGGAAATCTGGAGCATATCGCAAAGCGTCGTGTTCAAGATCGATCCCAACCAATCCACGGATGTTGCGCAAGTATTCTTCGCCGGGTGAGCCGGCTAAAGGACGTGTCTTCGCAACCTGCTCCTGCACCCATGCGATCTTAGCAGCCTTTTCATCAGATGCCGCGCCGGAGCGTGCTCTTTCCTCCGCTTCTCGCTGCACGGCTTGTTCATCAGTTTCTTCACGGTTCTCCGAGGCCGCCTGTTCTCCCGGTTCCGATTGCTTCTGCTTCCGCCGTCCTTCAAAAACCTTTTCGCCAGTTACGGCTTCAATCTCGCGTACAGCAGCGTTGAAGTCGGCAAGGCCTCGTACCTTCATTAGCGCATCGGTCAGCGAAACCCCTTTTTCGGGCAGGCACGTGCAAAAAATACGATTAGCGTCTGCATCGTAGCGAAATGAAGGGTTCTTATCTTCATGGTCAGGAAACGGGCAGCGCTGATGCTTTTTTCCAGTTTGTGGTTTGGCACCAATGGCGGCGAGGATTTTGTCCGCGTGTGATTCCTCGACGATGCGGAGACGCTCGGTCAAATTTTTCATTGGTCCCCTCATGACCGCCACCGCTGTGTTTCGGTCCGGTATGCTGCAGATTTTGCCTGCATAC
Organism: Ruegeria sp. YTSC003; assembly: GCF_059609785.1. Classification (NCBI taxonomy): domain Bacteria; kingdom Pseudomonadati; phylum Pseudomonadota; class Alphaproteobacteria; order Rhodobacterales; family Roseobacteraceae; genus Ruegeria; species Ruegeria sp. YTSC003. The sequence continues at coordinate 8,220 of NZ_JBXWMK010000005.1, forward strand.
TTTGTTCCTTTCCTTGGTCTAGGGAGAGCAACAATCATCACTGGCCCCGTTGCGCTCTCCGTGCGGCGGGGTTTCTCCATTCCTATTCCGCTGCCAGATCGGGCGTGTCGATCTTCACAAGCCGCCAGTCGATACCCGCCGCAATTGCGCGGACATGTTCAGCGCGCCAAAAATGCTGGCGACCAATCTGGATGGGTTCCGGCGCATCGCCGCTGTCCACCATACGCAACCACGTGCTTGGCGATCCGGGGAACATGCCCAACGCACCGCTGTGGGTGGAAAGCTGTTTCAGTGTGACGTTCCCTGTTTTCGGGAAGCTGTCGGGGTGGATAGGCATACGGGCGACACTCATGCGGACGCCTGCGTCTGAGGTTCTTCGCCATTGGCTTTTTCAATTGCAGCCCGTGACCGCTTGAAAAAACCTTTCTCCATCATTTCCTGGCCCAGCTTCTCTGCCTTCTTGGCCTCAAGGCCTTCGTAGCTACGAATGATGTCACGGGGATCGTGATCGCCACCAGCTTCTATCCAATTGGTGATGTCGCTGCCGAGATACCGGATTTGTCCCGTGGGAAGGTTCATGAATTTCGGGCCGAGATGGTACTCGCGCCAGTGGTCCAACAGATAGAACTCGTCGTCGCTGAGACCGAGCAGCGCCGCCAGATACCGCTGATCATAAAGACGGTGTGGAACGGGCACTTCGATGTGATCTGACATTGCTAGCCTCCTACAAAAAGATACTGGCAATTCAGATAATGAAAGCAGGGGGGTAAGAACAAACGTTCTAATTTACCCCCCCTGATCAGGTGGGTGAGAACACCCCAAGAATGACGTCTTCAACCGTCATTTGGTTGTGTATTCGAGACACTCTTTCAGTGAGTTTCCGGATCATTTCCTGCGCGGCAAAGTTCAGATTGAGGCGGTAGTTCTGATCACTGATATCTGGAGCTTTCAGCGTGGCTTTATGCCACTTGACTACATCGTCACGATCAATCTGCATTACATTTGCAATCAGAGTTCGCGCTTTTTCCACGTTATAGCCTTGCTGATCGATCAGGTACATGACGCCACCCGCAACGCCGCCTTGAAAACCGATTTCCATCGGGTCTTTCGCAGCATTGCCAGCATTCGCTTTGTGCATTGCAGTTGTGCGATCTCTCAGGTGCTTGTCCAGCGCTGGTGACACTATTTCTTCCTGCTCGCGCAAAACATCCAGAATGTCATGCAAGTCGAGAACGTAGGACCATTCGCCAGATTTCACGCGCTCGTTTAAACGTCCACGCAACCAGTCGAAATCTTTTAATACCGTGTCACTCACAACTTTGCCCCCGCAATCAACGGCACCACGATAGCACCGCCCTCCTGAAGCTGAACCAGAAACTGCGAATAAGCTTCCATCATAACGCGGCGCTGGGCGAGGAACGATGTGCGGTCATATGCGCGGCCATGCTGTTCCTTCGATGCGTGGGATAACTGTGCCTCTGCCAGTTTCTCGTCGAACCCGAGATGCTCGGTCACCAATGTGCGCAGCGTTGCCCGCAGGCCATGTGCGTCGGTCTCTCCATCAAACCCGATCCTGCGGATCATGTTCATTGTGGCCGGTTCAGAAACAGGTCCGTTCTCGCTGGCGAATACGTACTCGCGGTGGCCATTGAGCTTGTACATCTCGTTGAGGATTTTGATCACCGCGTCCGTCAGGGGTATGGCGAGCGTGATACCTGTCTTGGTGACAGGGTTGTTCCAGACCCGCTCGCCCATGTTGATGTCCGCCCATCGCATTTTGCGCACCTCACCGGCCCTCTGACCTGTATGTGCGATAATCTGCACCAGAGGTTTGCCCAAAGTGTGATGCGGCCAAGCGTCCAGCGCCTGCAGAAACAGCGCCAGACGTTCTGGCTCAACGATGGCTGGGTGGTGCTTCTTCGGCTGGGGCTTGAACCTGTCGATCACGTTTGCTCCCGGCACGACAGAGATCAAGCCTTCGGCCTCCGCATAGCCTAGAACTTGCCGCAGGATGCGAATGACCCGGCGTGCAGTCTCATGCGATCCACGATCCGCGATCTTGAGCGCAACGGCCTTGATATCGACTGCCGTGATATCCGCGACCACTACAGCCCCCAACAGAGGGATGGCATCCTTTTCGATCCGGTTGCGGGCGCGGACATAAGTCTTCTCTGCCCAGTGTGGACGCTCCTCTGCCAGCCATGCGCGTGCGACACCGGCGAAGGTGGTGTCCGTCAGACCTGACCGAGCCTGTACCCCTGCGCGCATCTCCGCCACGTCGGGGTTGATATTGGTGTCAAGCAAGTTCCTCTGCGCCTCGACGCGCTGGCGCGCGTCCTTGAGGCCGACAGAGGGATAGGAGCCCAAGCTCATCTCACGCTGCTTACCATCGACCCTATAGCGCCAGACCCATGTCCTGCCGCCTTTCGGGTGAACGATCAGCGTCAGGCCACCGCCATCTGCCAGCTTGATCTTCTTGTAGCCGGGTTTCGCAGCCTTGATTTGTTTGTCTGTAAGTTTGGTCATCTTGCATACTTTCTCACTGGCGAACCCCACACAGACCCCCACAATGGGTATTCTGGCAGAGCCCAAGTTTCCTTGGGGGTGAGAAAGACTGGCACGTCAAAAGCCTTATTTACAAAGCCGTGTGACTGCGAGTGAATTCGAACTGAGGAGAAAAATGGTGGAGCCTAGGGGAGTCGAACCCCTGACCTCTTGCATGCCATGCAAGCGCTCTCCCAACTGAGCTAAGGCCCCATCATGGTACCGCGGCTGCGGTGGGCGGACATTTATGAGACAGTGACAATGAGTGCAAGTCCAAAAATGGACTTTGCGGAAAAGTTTCTGCCTCGCATCCGAGGATCGTCTGAGGCGGCGCAGGGGCCGCCCCGGACAGGTTTTAGCTGTCGTCTTCCGACGGCATGTCGGTGATCTCTTCCAGCGAAACGTCGTCGTTGCTGTCTTCATCATCGTCCAACAGATCATCGTCCAGTTCGACGTCGACATTTTCGTCATCGTCCAGAACCAGATCTTCTTCCGACGCATTTTCGCGTGCTTTTGCCGACGCGGCATCTTCCGCATCTGCGGCGATCATCCGGCTCTTGCCGGTTTCAAGCTCCACGATCTCGCCGGTGTAGGGGCTGACGATCGGGTTCTTGTTCAGGTCGTAAAACCGCTTACCGGTGGTCGGGCAAACGCGTTTTACACCCCATTCTTCCTTGGGCATTTCAGATCCCCTTGATATCAGGTGAGTCGTAGTAATGATTCAGGTCACGTGCCACATGCAGCGGGCACTGTCAAAGCCTTTGAGCAGGAGAAACAGGCACATGGGGGACCACGCATTGCCCGGAAAACCGCCGGTGCCGCTAACGCTGCGCAAATCGGCCAGGGCGCGGCGTATCAGCCTGCGGATTTCTCAATTGGATGGGCGGGTTACACTAACCTACCCTAAAGGTGTGGCTGAAACCGAGGCGCTGAATTTCGCCAAGGTCAAGGAAGACTGGATCCGTCAGCATCTTGAGGGCCGACCCAACCCATCAGCCGTAGGATTCGGACAATCAATCCCTATAGAAGGCAAAGATAGGCGAATCGTACTGGCAGAGGGCCGACGCGTTCTGCTGCGGGACGCAGAGGTTGCAGTCCCCAAAGGGGCCGAAGCCCGGCGATTGGCACGGTTCCTAAAGGAACTGGCGCGGGATCGCCTGACCGAGGCCTGCGACGATTATGCGGCAATGCTGGGCCGACCTTATTCCAGCCTGACCTTGCGCGATACGCGGTCTCGTTGGGGATCGTGCAGTTCCGCTGGTGGTCTGATGTTTTCGTGGCGTCTGATCCTCGCCCCATCGGACATCCTGCATTATGTCGCCGCACATGAGGTCGCGCATCTGGCCGAGATGAACCATTCCCCCGCGTTTTGGGCGCAGGTCGAGCTTCTGTTTGGTGATTGCAAGGCCCAAAGGCGCTGGCTGCGCGACAACGGGGCGCAGCTTCATCAGTACAGATTTGATGGCGCGACGAGTTGACCGCGCGGCAATTTGTGATCACATGGGGTTATGTTAAGCGCTCGCCAAACCGACACCCAACCTGCAGCTCATGATCTGGTCTATCGAGCCCTGCGCTCGCGTATCATGCACGGCGACATAGCGCCCGGGCAGGCGTTGACCCTGCGCGGCATCGGCAAGGAATTTGATGTCTCAATGACGCCTGCGCGTGAAGCGGTGCGGCGGCTGGTGGCCGAAGGGGCGTTGTTTCTGTCTTCTTCGGGTCGGGTGTCCACGCCCGAGCTGACCAATGACCGTATCGAAGAGCTGGCAGCCCTGCGTGCACTGCTAGAAGTCGAGCTGGCCAGCCGTGCATTGCCCCGTGCGCACATGGCGCTGATAGACCGGTTGCAGAGCATCAACATGACCGTCGCGGAAATGGTCACGAAACGGGATGCCGTCGGTTACATCCGATCAAACCTGGAATTCCATCGCACGCTGTATCTGCGCGCTCAGGCTCCGGCGATGCTGGCCATTGTGGAAACCGTGTGGCTTCAGTTGGGGCCGACGATGCGCGCGCTTTACGGGCGGTTGCGGCGGACAGAGCCGCCGCATTATCACAAGCTGATCATCGCCGCGTTGAAGGCGGGGGATGAGCCCGGATTGCGGCTGGCCGTACGTTCAGATGTGACGCAGGGGCTGCGCATGCTGGTCAGTTGAGCGGCTTGTCGCCGAAGTGATCGGGTTGCCTTTTCCAGGCACCGCAGAACTAGCTTGCGCACTTGGTCTGCGATACTCTGACCCAAATCACAACAAGAGCAGATTTCAGACATGATCAATCGACGCCTATTTTCAGTTGGACTTGGGTCAACCTTTTTGGCCGCCTGTTCGGGTGGCGCGCCAACCAGCGCCCCGGCAACGCGGATGCGGGCCGTCCCCAACGCAGGGTGGGACGCCTGGGTTGCCGGGTTCAAGTCGCGCGCGGCCTCGCAAGGCATTTCTCAGACCACCATCAACCGGGCCTTTCAGGGGGCAGGGTATCTGCCGGATGTGATCGAACGGGACCGCAATCAGGTCGAATTCAAGCGCTCACTCGAAGACTACCTGGCGATTGCTGCGTCGGATGAACGGATCGCAACCGGCAAACAGATGCTGGTACGCCATGCCGGAACCCTGTCAGCGATCGAGGCAAAATACGGCGTCGACAAAGAGGTTGTCGTGGCCGTATGGGGCTTGGAAAGCCGGTATGGAGCCCGCCGCGGGGATGTGCCGGTGGTATCAGCGGTTTCAACCTTGGCCTATGACGGGCGTCGCGGTGCGTTTTTTGAAAAGCAATTGATAGCCGCCCTGAAGATCATTCAAGAGGGCGATACATCGCCCGCGAACATGACCGGCAGTTGGGCCGGGGCGATGGGGCACACGCAGTTCATCCCGACCTCTTATTTGGCCTACGCGGTGGATTTTACCGGTGATGGTCGTCGGGATATCTGGTCTGAGGATCCCACGGACTCTTTGGCCTCGACCGCCGCATATCTGGCGCGCGCTGGCTGGGTACGCGGACAGCCTTGGGGGGGCGAAGCAGGTACTGTTTCGGGAACGCCTGTGGCGGTGTTGCAGCCGCAAACGCCGGGGCCGCGGATTGCGGTGTTCCGCAACTTCCAGGTGATCAAGCGCTATAACAACTCGGACAGCTACGCGATCGGCGTTGGGCATCTGTCGGACCGGATCGCCGGTGGCGCCCCGTTTCAGGCCTCGTTCGGGCCCGATGCGACCGGGTTGACGCTTGAGGATCGCAAAGAGCTGCAGCGCCGACTGACATCCGCAGGGTACGACACCCAGGGCGCGGATGGGGTTATCGGCAACAATACGAAATCCGCCATCAGCGCGTATCAACGCGCCAGTGGTTTGGCCGTAACCGGTGAACCTTCAGCGGCTTTGTTGCGTCAGCTCGGCGGCTGACGGATTACGCCGCCAGCCCTTTCGAGCCGATATCCAGGAATTTTTGGCGGCGGTCCTTGATCAGGGCTGCCGCATCCTTGCCATCCAGTTCTTTCAGCATAGCAGCAATGGCACCTCGTACAGAGTCGACCGTTGCGGCGCGGTCGCGATGCGCGCCGCCCTTGGGTTCGGTGATGATGTGATCACAGACGCCCAGCTTTTGCAGGTCTTGAGCAGTCAGCCGTAGCGCTTCGGCGGCCTCACGCATCTTTTCCGAATCCTTCCACAGGATCGACGCACAGCCTTCAGGTGAGATTACCGAATAGACCGAATGTTCCAGCATCGCGACCCGGTTTGCCGTGGCAAACGCTACTGCGCCGCCTGAACCACCTTCGCCGATGATCACAGACACCAAAGGCACGCCGATCTTCAAGCACATTTCGGTCGACCGCGCGATGGCCTCGGACTGGCCGCGTTCCTCGGCACCTTTGCCCGGATATGCACCGGCCGTGTCGATCAGAGTGATGACGGGCAGACCGAAACGTCCAGCCATTTCCATCAGGCGTACGGCCTTGCGATAACCTTCAGGGCGGGCCATGCCGAAATTCCGTTCGATCCGAGATTTGGTGTCCGAGCCTTTTTCGTGCCCGATCACCATGACGGGCTGGTCGTCGAAACGGGCCAGGCCACCGATCACAGCCAGATCGTCAGCAAAGTTGCGATCACCCGCTAGCGGTGTGAATTCGGTAAACAGTTCTGCCACGTAATCCTGGCAATGGGGGCGTTCAGGGTGACGCGCGACCTGACATTTTCGCCACGGAGTGAGGTCACCGTAAAGCTCGTCCAGCAGCTTGGCAGCCTTGGCGTCCAGCGCAGCGGCTTCTTCGGCCACGTCCATCTCTTCGTTGGCACGGGCCAGCGCGCGCAGTTCCTCGGCCTTGCCTTCGATCTCGGCCAGGGGTTTTTCGAAATCCAGATACTGGGTCATGACGCCTCTCAACGCGGAAGTTCATTGCTATATGAACTTGCTGTCAGAGGAATGCAACACAAGGTAAAGCGCGCCCCGATCAAGGGCCGCGCCGGTATGGGTCACTTCACAGGTACGTAGCTGGTCGGAAGGCCGTCGTCGTCAGCGTTCACCATGTAGTACTGGTTCTCGCCGCTGTCCCAGACCAGAAATGCGTCTGCGCCTTCGGGTTTGGTCTGTTCGCCCCATGGGGCCTGAATGGTCAGAGCATCGCTTTTTGCATATCCCAGATCAGACAGGCGCAGCATATCAACCGGTGTTGTCTTGAGCGCGCCAACAATGCCGGGCGCCTGATCTTCGAACATCGCCTTGACCTCAGGGGCCATGTCCAGCCGTTCGATCAGGCGCGTATTCTTGGCGGCAACACTGTCCAGCGAAACCAGCTCGTAGGCCTCGTCAAACGTGCTTTTGCCGATGATGTAGAAGTCTGGGCCATCCTTGCGGAACTGCAGCGCAATGATCGAGCCGGTGTTCTCGGTCAGGTAAGCCTGATCGTAACTGGTGCCATCAACCGAACCGAGGTTTTCGCGTATCGCGTCGGGGATGGCGTCGAAGTCATCGCTGGTCAGCTGCCAACCCAGGATTGGGCGATCCTTGATATAGGCTTCGGGCGCCGGGTTATGCTGGCTGACACGTTCAGAAATCATGGTTTGTGTCTGGACGTCATCGGCCTGCGCAATAGCCGGTATTGCGGCAAGGATGGCGGCAAACAGAATTTGGCGGAGCGGGCGAGATGGATTGTTCATATTGGTCCTCATTTACCATGTTGAAAAATCTATTGGTCTCGTGAGTTATACGCCCAGTGTAACATTCTTACCTGTGTATTCCGATTTGAATTCAGCAAGATATGTGGCCGCAGAATATGCATCCCTAGGCGGGCAAATAGAAAGGATGCTGATGACGACCCGTTATGAAGACAGCGTTCTGCGTGTTTTGGCCCACGTTCATGATAATCAGGCTGAAGACCTGGCGCTGAAATTGCTCAGTTCGGGTATAGAACAGGGTAGAGCGAGCCGACGAGCAAAGCCGCCATTGTCCAGTTGAACACCATCAGCCGGCGTGGGTTCGTCAGGATGCGCGCCATTTGCTGACCCAAAACGGTCCATGTGCTGACCGAGGGCAGGTTGACCGCTCCGAATACAAGAGCCACGACAACGATGGCCTGAAGGGTCTGATCCGGTGTGTAGGCAGTTGTGGCTGTCAAGGCCATGGCCCAGGCCTTGGGGTTGACCCACTGAAAGGCTGCCGCCTGCCGGAACGTCATCGGCGTGCCTGTCGTGTTTTGCCCCTTAGCCGGGGCGGCATGCGCGATTTTCCAAGCAAGGAACAGAAGATACGCAACAGAGGCGAATTTCAGCACCGTATAGCTGATCGGATATCTGTCGAACAGCTGCACGAGGCCGGTGCCGACCAATAGCACCATGAAGGTAAACCCAAGCCCGATCCCCAGCATGTGCGGGATGCTTTTGCGAAATCCGAAATTAGCCCCTGACGCCATCAGCATCAGGTTGTTGGGTCCAGGCGTAATGGACGAGACAAAAGCAAAGGCGATCAAGGCCAGAAGGATATCGTAGGTCATGAGTTGGATAATTGCTGCAAACTGAACAAATGAAATTGCGTTTTAATGCGTGATCTCACTAATATCGCAATCAATGGCGAAAATTGACCACATAAATCAGCAAATATTGCGAGAGCTATCACAAGACGGCCGCATCAGTAATCTGGATCTGGCCGACCGGGTGGGGCTGTCTCCTTCTGCCTGCCTGCGCCGCGTGCAGGAGCTGGAGCGTTCGGGTGTAATCTCGGGTTACCGCGCAGTCCTGAACCCATCCGAGATTGGCGTCGGATTTGTCGCCTATATCGGCGTTGGGCTGGGAGAACATACCAAAGCTGCACAGGAAGGGTTCGAACGCGCCCTACAACGTGTGCCGGAAGTGGTCGAATGCCACAATATCACGGGGACCATCGAATACCTGTTGCGCGTGGAATGCGCGGACTTGCCTTCCTACAAGACATTCCACACCGAAGTTCTGGGAACACTGCCGCATGTGACGTCGATCACGTCTTATGTGGTGATGGATTCACCCAAGGATATGCGCGCCTGACGTTGGAATTGTGATCTTCAACCGGCTTGCCGGGTGAATTTTCACAGCCTAGTGTCTTCTCAAGGACCTGATCGAAGGGGAACAACCCCAACAGGCCACACACAGGGAGAAGATAATGAAATTTGTTCGCATTGGAGCGCTGATAGCAGCTGCGGCGTTTATCGCCAGTTCAGCAGTGGCCGCGCCGCTCAAATTGCAGCCCGCCAGTCCGCAACCCAGTCCAAAAGCGGGATTGAATGTAAAATATGTGGGAACTGGTACTCAGCGCAAAATCCGCAACCTCACTCATGCCAAGCAGTTGCTGCCTAAGGCTCAGCCGGGGCAGCCGCTGATCGGTTTGGATTATAGGGATACAAACGAAGGCGAGGATGTTTTGACATTCGACCACCACTATAATGTCGCCGCAGAAATCACCGGTTACATGCGCTTTGACTCACCGGGGGTATACGAGTTGGAGACATGGTCAAACGATGGGATCGATGCCTGGGTCGGCGGGCAGCAGATCGGCAAAGTCAATAGTATTCAGGGGTGTGAGGCCAATCAACGAACCGAAGTAGAGGTGCCGAAGGCGGGTTGGTATCCGCTGAAGATAATCTATTTTCAGAAGCTCGGTACATCTTGCCTGATGATGAAGTCAGGAAAAAAGGGTGAGCGTTTTACATGGACGCCTAACGACGTCTTTGGCCGGTAGGCCCCAATAAGGCGCCCCTAAGGGCGCCTTATTCAATTAGATCAGCTCGCGGCGATCAATTCGGCCTGCGCCACGATCACCTCGGCCTGTTTGATCGAGGCGATGTCGACCAGACGGCCTTTGTAAACGGTTGCGCCTTCGCCATTGGCTTTGGCCTGCTCCATCGCAGCCAGGATTTCGCGTGCCTCGGACACGGCTTCGTCCGACGGGGTGAAGACCAGGTTGGCCAACGCGATCTGCTTGGGGTGGATCGCCCATTTACCAACCATGCCCAAGGTAGCCGAACGTTTCGCTTGCGCGATGTAACCTTCGTCGTCTGAGAAGTCGCCAAAGGGTCCGTCCACGGGCAGAACGCCATGTGTCCGGCATGCCGCAACAATGGCAGCCTGCGCCCAATGCCACGGATCGGACCAATGCTTTTCGCCTTCGCGCAGCATGTAATAGTTTTCTTGCGTGCCGCCGATACCGGTGGTCTGCATCCCCATCGAGGCTGCAAAATCTGCTGCACCCAGGCTCATCGCTTGCATGCGCGGAGACGAGGCCGCGATCTCTTCGACATGGGCAACGCCAGCTGCGGATTCGATGATCACCTCAAAGCTGACGGGCTTTGTGCGGCCCTTGGCGCGCTCGATGGCGGTGACCAGCGCGTCAACGGCGTAGACATCTGCCGCGCAGCCGACCTTGGGGATCATGATCTGATCCAGCCGGTCGCCGGCTTGTTCCAGCAGGTCCACCACATCGCGGTACCAATAGGGTGTGTCCAGCCCGTTGATGCGCACGGACATGTATTTGTTGCCCCAATCGACGGTGTTCAGCGCTTCGATTACATTTGCGCGCGCGGCGTCCTTGTCCGACGGCGCGACCGAGTCCTCAAGGTCGAGGTTGATTACGTCAGCGGCCGACGCGGCCATTTTCGGGAACAGCTTGGTGTTTGATCCCGGTCCGAACAACTGGCAACGGTTGGGGCGCGCGGGGGCGGCGGGTTGGATGCGAAAGCTCATCTGGACCTCGTGCGAGAAAGGAAATTACGATTTTCTTGCCTCATGGGGTATTAAATTGCGCAAGCCATAGCAAGCATCTTTGTGCAGGTGCGGCAATGCAATCGCAGCAATTGCCGCAATACTGGGTCAAAACAGCGATTAAAGTTTAATCGCTTTAAAAACTTGAAAGATTAGTGCGCTACTTAAAGGAATGGCGCAAAAATTTCCCACGTGACGGGGCGTTGTCAGGCGAAAACGCGAAACACTCGTGGAAATCGTCCCCTAGATTGCGCCAGAATCAAAGGAGTGAACCGCAATGATCGAGACACCGTACCTGCTGTTTTTGGGCGATGCGCCCGACCAATTGGCGGCCAAAGTGGCAGTTGGCATTAAGGACTGGCGTCCTGAAAATGCCGTCGGCCAGTACCGTATGGAAGGTTGTAAGGCTGATTTGGGCCTGACCGACATGTCCCTGACCGAAGCGAAAGAAGCCGGCGCCAAGACGCTGGTCATCGGCGTGGCCAACCGTGGCGGCGTGATCAGCCAGGAATGGAAGAAAGTTCTGGTGATGGCGCTCGAGGAAGGATTTGACCTCGCCTCGGGCCTGCACAACCTGTTGTGTGACGAACCCGATCTGGTTGCCGTTGCCGAGGCCACTGGCCGCAAGCTGCACGATGTTCGTGTGCCATCGGTCGAGTATCCGATTGCAAATGGTATCAAGCGCAAAGGTAAGCGCTGCCTGGCCGTTGGCACCGATTGCTCGGTCGGTAAGATGTATACTGCGATGGCAATGGATGCCGAAATGCGCGAGCGCGGCATGAAGTCGACCTTCCGCGCAACCGGTCAGACCGGCATCCTGATCACCGGGGACGGCGTGCCATTGGACGCGGTCATCGCGGATTTCATGGCGGGTTCGGTCGAATGGCTGACACCTGACAATGATGATGACCACTGGGATCTGATCGAAGGGCAGGGGTCGCTGTTCCACGTGTCTTATTCCGGTGTGACCATGGCGCTGATCCACGGCGGCCAGCCCGATGCGCTGATCCTGAGCCACGAACCGACCCGAGAGCATATGCGCGGGCTGCCGACCTATCAGTTGCCGACACTGGAAGCGTTGCGCGACACGGCGCTGGCACTGGCAAAGGTCGCGAATCCGGCATGTGAGGTCGTTGGGGTTTCGGTTAACACCCAGCATATGTCCGAAGAGGACGCCACCGCATACCTGGCCAAGGTTGAGGCGGAAATGGGCCTGCCTGCGACTGACCCGTTCCGCTTTGGTTCGGGTAAGCTGGTGGATGCGCTGGCCGCACTGTGATCTAAGCGGCGCGTCGGAGGCGGGCTTGTCCGCCTTCGGCGAGAGTATTTTGAAAAAGATGAAGGAGCTGGCGCGTGCAGGTAGAAGTTTCTCGTGACATGTTTCGGCTGGCGCAGGTTTTTACGATCTCGCGTGGGTCTCGGACCGAGGCCAGGGTGCTGACGGTTCGGATTTCTGACGGTACCCATCAGGGGTGGGGCGAATGCGTGCCCTATGCCAGGTATGATGAAACGCTGGATTCGGTCGAGGCCGAGATCGCAGCTTTGCCTGCTGAATTTACCCGCGACAGCCTGATGGACCTTTTGCCTGCAGGCGCGGCGCGGAATGCGGTGGACTGCGCCCTTTGGGATCTGGAGGCAAAACGCGCCGGAAAGCGCGCCTGGGATCTGGCCGGGCTGCCAGTTCCGGGACCAGAGATCACTGCGTATACACTGTCGCTCGATACGCCGGAAAAGATGCAGGCACAGGCTGCCGTCAACGCGCATCGGCCCTTGTTGAAGATCAAGCTGGGAACGCCGGATGACATGCCCCGGCTGGAGGCCGTGCGCGCAGGTGCACCAGATGCCACGATCATCGTCGATGCAAACGAAGGCTGGTCCGCTGGTGTTTACGCGGACCTTGCCCCGCATCTGGTGCGATTGGGTGTGGCCCTGGTCGAGCAGCCTTTGCCCGCCGGTGAAGATGACGCGCTGATCGGGATGGAGCGCCCCGTGCCGGTGTGTGCCGATGAGTCCTGTCATGATCGCACAAGCCTGCCTGCACTCAAGGGCAAGTACGATGTGGTCAACATCAAGCTCGACAAAACGGGCGGCCTGACAGAGGCGCTGGCCCTGCGGGAACAGGCGCTTGCTGAAGGCTATCGCGTGATGGTCGGATGCATGGTCGGAAGCTCTTTGGCTATGGCACCTGCGACACTGTTGGCACAGGGCGCAATGGTAACAGACCTTGACGGCCCGCTTCTGCTGGCCGAAGACCGCGACAACCCGCTGATTTTTGATGATGCCGGAGTGCACCCGCCCAAAGCGGACCTCTGGGGCTGAGGAGACAAGACATGACCCGCACCGTTTATGTAAATGGCGAATATCTGCCTGAGACCGAGGCCAAAGTATCCATCTTTGACCGTGGTTTTCTGTTTGCAGATGCTGTCTATGAGGTCACCAGTGTTCTGGATGGAAAGCTGATCGATTTCGAAGGTCACGCAGTACGCCTCAAACGGTCTCTGGATGAGCTGGAGATGGCTGAGCCCTGCACAAAGGATGAGTTGCTGGAAATTCATCGCAAGCTGGTAGAGCTGAACGGCATCGAAGAAGGGCTGGTCTATCTGCAGGTCAGCCGCGGTTCGGATGGCGACCGCGATTTTGTATTCCCGCCCGCAGATACCAAGCCCAGCCTTGTGCTGTTCACTCAAAACAAGCCCGGCTTGGCCGATAGCCCAGCCGCCAAGAAGGGCGCCAAGATCATCTCGATCGAAGACATCCGCTGGGGCCGCCGCGACATCAAGACCGTTCAGCTGCTGTACCCGTCGATGGGCAAGATGATGGCCAAGAAGGCAGGCTGTGACGATGCGTGGTTGATTGAGGACGGTTATGTGACCGAAGGCACCAGCAACAACGCCTACTACGTAAAGGACGGCAAGATCGTCACCCGCCCGCTTTCGAACGACATTCTGCACGGCATCACCCGCAAGGCCGTCCTGCGTATGGCCGCCGAGGCGCAGATGGAAGTGGAAGAACGCCTGTTCACCATTGATGAGGCGAAGGAAGCGGATGAGGCTTTTACAACTTCGGCCAGTGCGTTTGTCATGCCCGTGGTTGAGATTGACGGGGTTACGCTGGGCGACGGTACGCCGGGGCCAATCGCCAAGCGTTTGCGAGAGATTTATCTGGACGAAAGCCGCAAGGTCGCAATCTAAACAAAAGGCCCGCCAGGTTGGCGGGCCTCTTTCGTTTTGGGCGTCAGCCCTTATTCGTCACATTCTCTTCGAACGCGACCTTGAAGGCGGCCTGCTTCTCCGGGCTGGCGTCGGTCTGGTAGTTGGCTTTCCATTCATCCATGGTCATGCCATAGAAAATTTGACGGGCTTCATCCTTGCCCATCTCGATGCCTTTTTCATTGGCGGCTTCCTGATACCATCGCGACAGGCAGTTGCGGCAGAACCCGGCCAGATTCATCATGTCGATGTTCTGCACATCGGTGCGGTCCTCCATCAGATGCTGTTGCAAGCGACGGAATGCGGCTGCCTGAAGTTCTATTTCGGTTTGCTTGTGCATGGTCTGGCTCCGGATGACAGAAATACGTGCTGTAAATGACCTAGCGGCCAAAGGGCGATGTTTCAACGATCAGCGTATCAGGCCAGTTTCAATGCCAGCCAAGGAGTGATGCAGAAGATCAGTGTCAAAATCTTGTAGTTGGCCAGATACCGGAAATATGCCCGTTTCACTGCGGGGCGCTCCATCTGGAACATCTTGCCGTGGATGCCTGCGATCCAATCCTGCAACAGCAAGATCATCACTGTGGTGAACAGCAGAACCGCGATGTTAAGCACAGCCATCCAGCCAAAGACGGACGTCAGAAACTCCTGAGTCATTGTGGCCTCCTTTCCCAATAATATGGGGTCTGGGGCGGGTTCTCACAATGACGTGAGGGCATTTGTCACAACCCGCTTTCGCCCAGTGCGTCCTGCAGGATAGGGGCTAGCCGCTCGGCCCATTCTCGCTGTCCCGCGTGTTCGGCAATCAGGTCATTGCGCAGCTCGATCAGTGCGTTGGGGCGACCAAAACTGGTACAGTGTTTGTCAATGGCATCACCGGGCAGCACGCCGGTATAGGGTTCATTAACGCCGACGCAAAGGTCACCCTCGGCCTCTAGACGGTTGATCAACGGGCCCGAGAACCGTTCGTCCGGAGTATGCAAAACCCCAATATGCCACGGGCGGGGATCACGACCCCTTAATTGCCGCGTGAACGAGTGCATCGACACGATCACCGCATGCGGCAACGCGGCCATCTGCGCCAGCGCGTCATGATACGGGCGATAGCACATGTTCAACCGCCGCTCTCGTTCTGCCGCATCGGCGTGCCGGTTGCCGGGAATGATCGACCCGTCATAGAGCTTCATCAACAGGGTCGGATCATCTTCGCCGCGGTTCGGATCAATCACGAGGCGGGAAAAATTGGCCGCGATCACGGGTGCACTCAAAAGCTCACCCAGATGTTTTGACACCTCGTAGGCACCTACATCATAAGCGATGTGGCGTTCCATATCTTCACGAGGTAGGCCAAGATCGCCACCGTGGATTTCGGGCGGAACCAAGTTGGATGCGTGGTCGCATGTGATCAGCCAGCGCGAGGGCCGATCCGCGCCGTGGATAAAAAACGGGGAATACGTCATAAGCCTGTCATCTAGTTTGTCGCAGGTTTAGGGCAGTTGCTTTGAAAAGGGAATTGCGCAATAAGCAGGCGGAGCAATGTTTGCGGTAACATTTGCGCAGAATCAAGAGAAGACGTTAGGAGAGCCAGACCAATGCGACGCCTGAGAAATGTGAAAATCGTGGCGACGCTGGGACCGGCGTCAAATGACTATGACATGATCCGCGCGCTGTACGAGGCAGGCGCAGACGTCTTCCGCCTGAATATGAGTCACGGCAGCCATGATGAGATCCGCGAACGCCACCGGATCATCCGACAGATTGAAAAAGATCTGGACAGGCCAATCGCAATTCTGGCTGACCTTCAAGGACCCAAGTTGCGTGTCGGGGTGTTCGCCAACGACGCAGAAGAACTTGAAGAAGGCGCGGCCTTCCGTCTGGACTTGGACCCTGCGCCCGGAGATATCAACCGCGTTTGCCTGCCGCATCCCGAGATTTTTGCCGCGTTGGAGCCGGGTGCGCGCCTTCTGGTCAACGACGGCAAAATCCGCCTGACCGTGCAGGACTGTGGCCAGGATTTCGCTAATTGCACCGTTGAGGTCGGCGGTACGATCTCGAACCGCAAAGGTGTGAACGTTCCTGATGTGGTGCTGCCGCTGGCCGCCTTGTCGGCCAAGGATCGCGACGACCTGGAATTCGTCTGCCAACTGGGTGTGGATTGGCTGGCACTGAGCTTTGTGCAGCGTGCCAAGGATGTGTTTGAAGCGCGCGCGCTGGCCGACGGTCGCGCCTCGATCCTGTCCAAGATCGAAAAGCCTGCAGCGGTCGAGGCATTCGACGACATTCTGGATGCCTCTGACGGGATCATGGTCGCGCGCGGCGATCTGGGTGTTGAGCTTCCTGTGTCGGCGGTGCCCCCGATCCAGAAACGACTGGTACGCAAATGCCGTGGGGCGGCTAAGCCCGTGATCGTGGCCACTCAGATGCTGGAAAGCATGATCGAAAGCCCGATGCCAACCCGGGCCGAAGTTTCGGACGTGGCGACAGCAATCTACGAAGGCACGGATGCGATCATGCTCAGCGCGGAATCCGCTGCGGGTACGTACCCAATCGAGGCCGTGCAAACCATGAACAAGGTTGCGATCGAGGTCGAAGCGGACCCGACCTACACGCAGATTATCGCAGCGTCCCGGACGGCAAAGGGGACCACTATTGCCGATGGAATCGTTGCCGCCGCGCGTGAGATTGCAGAAAAAACAGATATCAAGGCGATTTGCTGTTTTACCCAAAGCGGCACCACCGCGCTTCTGACTGCCCGCGAACGTCCAGGCGTTCCGATCATCGCGATGACGCCTGCCACGGGAACCGCGCGGCGTCTGTGTCTGAGCTGGGGCTGTCATTGCGTGATGACGCCCGAGCTTGAGCGGTTCAAAGGCGCTGTCGTCAACGCGGCCCGTGCGGCCCGTGCCGGTGGGTTCGCATCCGAAGCCGATCAGATCGTGGTGACTGCCGGTGTGCCTTTCAACGTCCCGGGAACGACCAATATTTTGCGTATCGCGCCTTGCGATGAACGGCTGATCTACAACACTGATCCCGGGTGACAGTTGCGATGCAGGGCCTTGAAAAGCTGGTATCAAACCGATACGCCTAAATTTTGGGCGGAAAAAGTATATAAATTTCAATAGCATACCGAAATAACGGATGTGTTTGCAAGATAACTCTCTGTTTTTGAGGGTTTTTCCGGGATACTCGGGCGCATGGGCGGTCCACTTAATAAGTTCCAGGTTCCGGCTGCCCTGCCGGGGGCACGGGTCCCGGCATAACCAAAATTATTGGAGGAACGTTATGACAACGAAAATTGTCATTGGACTGGACGGGACAGAAACCGGAGAACACGCCATCGCCTTTGCCAAAGATCTGGCTGGCCGAATTGGTACGTGTGAATTGCTGGTTGTTTATGTCATCGAATGGTCCCCATTTACTTTTCAGACCCCTGAAGAGAACGCATTGCGGCACAAGCGGCGAGAAGAAGAAATCGAACTTGCGACGAACCGGATTGTTACCCCGGCTGTCGAGGCTCTGACCGCAGATGGTTACACAGTGCAGGGCATCGTGCGTCATGGCGACGTGGCTGAAACTCTGAACGCAATCACCGTTGAGAATGGCGGTTCGCAGATCATCGTCGGGCGCGCCTCGGCTGATGGATTCAAGAAACGCTTGTTTGGCAGCTCGACCCAAAATCTGGTCATGCACGCCGATGTGCCAGTCACTGTTGTGAACTGACGGGAGGGATGAGAATGACTATGTTGAAACATCTCTGGCTGGCTGTAATCGCCGCCTTGATCGCCGCTCCTGCGATGGCGCAAGAGGCGCCCGGGCTGGACGACAAGATCAATCAGGCATTTGCCGATTTCACCGGTCCATTTGTTAGCTTTATTTTTGCGCCGTTTCCGGGAACCAGTTTCCCGTGGATCGTGGGTTGGTTGGTCGTCGCGGCGACTGTCTTCACGCTGTACTTTGCCTTTGTGCAGCTGCGGTTCTTTGGCCATGCGATCAGCCTTGTCAAAGGCGACTACGCCGATCCCAATGACGCGGGTGAGGTCAGCCACTTTCAGGCTCTGGCCACGGCGCTGTCGGGGACAGTTGGTCTTGGTAACATCGCCGGTGTGGCGGTCGCCGTAGGCATTGGCGGACCGGGAGCCACCTTCTGGATGATTGTCGCGGGCCTGTTAGGCATGGCGTCGAAATTCACCGAATGTACGTTGGGTGTGAAATACCGTAACGAATACGAAGATGGCACCGTTTCCGGTGGCCCAATGTACTATATGTCCAAGGGCTTTGACGAGCTGGGCCTGCCTGGAGGCAAGATTCTGGCCGTCCTGTTCTCGATCTTCTGTATTCTGGGCGCGCTGGGCGGGGGCAATATGTTCCAGGCCAATCAGGCTCACCAACAGATTGCGGGCATCACGGGCGACTATCCCGGATGGATCACAGGGGTTGTCTTTGCAATCATCGTGTTCCTTGTCATTGTGGGCGGCCTGAAATCCATCGCACGGGTGACCGAAAAGGTCGTTCCGTTCATGGGCATCCTGTATGTGGCCGCGGCATTGGTGATTATCATCATGAATGCTGATCAAATCGGCTGGGCGTTCGGCCAGATTTTCGCAGGTGCCTTCACCGGCCTCGGCGTCGCTGGTGGTATGGTCGGGGCACTGATCCAGGGCTTCCGGCGTGCCGCGTTTTCGAACGAAGCGGGCGTGGGTTCTGCGGCGATTGCGCACTCGGCTGTTCGGACCAAAGAGCCGATCACCGAAGGGTTCGTCTCGTTGCTTGAGCCGTTCATCGACACGGTTGTGATCTGTACGATGACTGCGCTGGTGATCATCATCACCCAGCAGCTGATCGTCGATCCGGAAACCGGCAATTACATGCTGAACGAAGCGGGCAATGCTATTGCGACTGTTGATGGCAACTCGGGCGTCAGCCTGACCTCGGCAGCCTTTGGTAGTGCCTTCAGCTGGTTCCCATATGTACTGGCGATTGCGGTGGTCTTGTTTGCCTTCTCAACCATGATCAGCTGGTCCTACTATGGCCTCAAGGCCTGGACTTACCTGTTCGGGGAAGGCCACGCCAAGGAGCTGGTGTTCAAGGTCATCTTCTGCATCTTCGTTGTTATCGGCGCGGCGGCCAATCTTGGCCCTGTCATCGACTTCTCGGATGCGGCAATCTTTGCGATGGCGGTCGTGAACGTGTTTGCGCTCTACTTCCTGATGAAGGTGGTGCGTGAAGAACTGGCCAGCTATTCGAGTCGACTAAAGACTGGCGAAATCCGCAAATTCGAACACTAAATCAAACCACCGGGGCGGCCTTTGTCGCCCCGGTGCCTGATCAGCCTGTAAAAAGCGCAGATTCTGGTCCAAACCCCCTTGCCAGTATAGTCGAACTTGCGTAAACGGCGCTTCTGATCGCGTGACCGGCCGAGATGGCATGCCGAGTCGCGTCTGAAACCGAACCCCGAAAGGAGACGGAAATGCCTAAGATGAAGACAAAGTCGAGCGCCAAAAAGCGCTTTAAGGTGACTGCGACCGGTAAGGTCCTTGCTGGCCAAGCCGGTAAACGTCACGGCATGATCAAGCGGACCAAGAAATTCATCCGCGACGCCCGTGGCAACACCACCCTGTCCGCCCCCGACGCCAAGATCGTCAAGGGCTACATGCCCTACGACCGCTAAGAGGAGATTAAGAGATGTCCCGCGTTAAAGGTGGAACCGTAACTCACGCCCGTCACAAGAAGGTTATCAAGGCCGCCAAAGGTTATTATGGCCGCCGCAAGAGCACCTTCAAGGTTGCCCGTCAGGCCGTCGATAAGGCGAACCAGTATGCAACCCGCGACCGTAAGAACCGCAAGCGCAACTTCCGCGCGCTGTGGATCCAGCGTATCAACGCTGCTGTCCGTTCGCATGACGAAGCACTGACATATTCCCGCTTCATCAACGGCCTGACCTTGGCCGGTATCGAAGTGGACCGCAAAGTTCTGGCCGACCTGGCCGTGCACGAACCGGAAGCGTTCGGCACGATCGTCGCCAAAGCTCAGGCCGCTCTGGCTGCTTGATCCTCTTTCGAGAGACAGTGAATGAAGGGCCGTCCCGTTTGGGGCGGCCTTTTTCATTGATAGCCGAAAGTGAACTCAGCAACACTTCGGTAAACTAAAGCGCATAACGTCCATGGTGATGCTCGGATAGATTATTCCTGCGCTGGTGGTACCGCCCGTTGATAAAGATGCCACGTGGCGTGGCCAAGGATCGGCAGTGTGAAGATCAGGCCCAGAAATGCCGGAACCAGCGACAACAGCATGGTAACCGAGATGATCGCAGCCCAAGTGAGCATGACACCCGGGCTTTCCGCGACGACGCGCAAAGAAGTCAACATGGCGGAAACAAAATTGGTTTCCCGGTCAAGCAACATGGGCATGGCAATGACAGTGACCGAAAAAAGGACCGCCGACAGAAATGCGCCGACGCAAGTTCCGATGGCGAGGAAGGCCCAGCCCTGAGGCGTGAAGAATACGGTATTCAAGAACCCTTCAAAATCCGAAAAGGATGCGTTTTGCAGGGTGATCGCAAGCCAAAGCCGGATCTGGTAAATCCAAACCCAGAAAATGAACAGGGTGACAAAGGCCATCCATCCCATTTCGCGTTTGCGCTGATTGGCCATCACAGTCAGGATTTCTGACCAGCCGAACCTCTCTCCGTTCTGCAACCGACGGGACATTTCGTAGAGCCCGGCGGCAGCGAAAGGCGCGACCAGCGGGAATCCAACAATGGCGGGAATGATCATCCAGATCTTTCCAAGCCAGACCAGACTCCAAACCATCAGGATTCCGAAAACCGCATAGAACAGGCCGAAGAACCCACTCATGAAGGGGCGCGCCAGAAAGTCGGAAAACCCTGCCTTCAGCGACTCGGTGACATCACCTGTAGTTACCTTGTTGATTTGGGGCATGGCCGCATGTTGCGGCGTCATGTTGTCCGGTGGTGTGGACCCTGTAGTTTTGGATGCCATGACACACTCCTCTCAAAGAATGGTGTCGCGCTGGGTGGTCTGCCAACTTGCTATGCGGTTAAGCAGACATCCTTCCTGAAACAAGTCTGCATCAGTGGCGGCATAACGGCAAGAGTAAGGATGGCGGCCAAACTTTGGCTGGCGAGTTTTGCTAATTTCAACGGAGCCATAAGCCTATTTGTTTGGGTCTTTCTTCACCAACTGCGCCGCAAACGCCACGCCGGTTCCCGGACCGGCATAGGTGACCATGATCACGTCATCCAGGTAGACCCCGTTGAAAATCCCCGCCGAGACGTCTTCGCCCGAAATCCCAGCCTCGGCCAGAACAAAGCGGGTGGGGTCGTCCAGACTGAAAGTGCCCATAGCTTCTTCTACGACCCACTCTTCGTCGCCGATACGCCGCCAGCGGTTGGTGGCAGTGATGAGATTGCCGTCCAGTTTGGTGACTTCCAGCTCCATCTCGGTTTTCAGCAGACCTTTCCCGTGATTTGGGTTCGATTTGGCGAAGGCCACCAGATAGGTGCCGTGCCAGGTGCCGACGATCTGGGGAAAGCCGCTGCCTTCATCAGCGCTGGAAGGGGTGGTGACCGCAAGGGTGGCCACGGCGGCGAGGCTTCGGATGAGCTTGAGTACCATTGGACACGTCTCCTGCATGGGGTGTGATAACTACAGGGTACTGGAGTAGACGCATTTGACAAACCCATATGCGTAAACACAAAAAACCGGCGCGGGTGGCGCGCCGGTTTAAGTTCATCTGCCGTGATTGCGTGAGTGGTGGCAGATGTATTCAGTTAGGTTCAGCCGAATACACGACCCAGTGCGCCGTCGACCGCGTCGGTGATCTGGTCGATGTCGTCTGCGGTTGCAATCAGTGCAGGCGAGAAGCACAGCGTGTTGTTGCGGCTGGGGATCGAACGGTTGGTGGCACCGATGATGACGCCCTGCGCCATACAGTCGGCAACGACCGCCTGAACCTTTTTCTCGTCCATCGGCTCTTTGGTGGCACGATCTGCGACCAGTTCAGCACCCAGGAACAGGCCCTTGCCGCGCACGTCGCCGATAACTTCGTGCTTTTCCATCAGCGCCTGCAGGTTGCCCAGCATCCGGTTGCCCATGTCGGTGCAGTTCTGCAACAGGTTCTCGTCTTCGATGATGCGCATGTTTTCGATTGCCGCAGCTGGACCGGCGGTGCAGCCACCAAAGGTCGAGATGTCGCGGAAATAGCTCATCGGGTCCGACATGTCGTCCTTGAACATGTCAAAGACTTCCTCGGTGGTGACCATCACGGCAATCGCCGCATAACCTGAGGCAACGCCTTTGGCCATGGTCACGAAGTCCGGCTTGATGCCGTACTGCTGATAACCGAACCAGGTGCCGGTACGGCCCACGCCGCAGACAACTTCGTCGATATGCAGCAAGATGTCGTACTTTTTGCAGATTTCCTGCACGCGTTCCCAATACCCTTCGGGCGCTTCGATGACGCCACCACCTGCGGTCACAGGCTCAAGACACAGGGCGCCAACGGTTTCGGGACCTTCGCGCAGGATCACTTCTTCGATCTGATCCGCGGCCCAGACGCCAAAGTTTTCTTCAGGCGCGCCGTCCAGCTCGTGCTTGCGGTATTCCATGCAGTGGGGAACGCGGACGAAATCGGGCGCGAAGGGGCCGTACTGCGCCGTACGCTCGTCCTGACCGCCTGCAGACATGGTTGCCAGCGTCGAGCCGTGATAGTCGCGGTCACGGTACAGAATCTTAGTTTTCTTGCCGCCGTAGCGCTTGTGCGCGATCTGGCGAACCATCTTGAACACCTTCTCGTTCGCCTCAGAGCCGGAGTTGGTGTAGTAGACCCGGCTCATGCCCGGCATTTTTTCAATCAGCATTTTAGCAAAGATCGAACCGGGAATAGACCCTGCGGTATTGGCGAAGTAGCACAGCTTCATCAGCTGATCGTGAACCGCCTTACAGATCGATTCGCGGCCATAGCCTACGTTTACGGTCCAGACGCCACCGGACACGGCGTCCAGATGCTCTTTGCCGTTCTGGTCCCAGACGCGCATGCCTTTGCCTTCGACAATGATCTTGGGATCATTGGTTTCCAATGGCTTATGCTGCAGCAGGTGGTGCCAGATATGGGCGCGGTCGGCTTCGACCACGTGCGAGAGATCGTTTTCGTTGAACGTGCCGTCCATGACATGTCCTTTCAGAATGACTGGGGCGCGGGTTGCCAAAAATGGGCTTTCCCGGCTTTGTGTTTCGATGGCTCAGATCACCGCGAAAGCTCTGTCGGAGATAGGGCCAGATTGCACCATCCCGTAATTCCAGTCCATGGCCGCGCCGTATTTTTACGGGTTTGTCAGAGGAACGACTTTGTGCTCAATTCGCCGGAACCGCAGAGGGAGGATCAGCAAATGACACAAGCCAGCATCTATGAGCGTCATTTGGACAAATGCCGGGCAAACTATACGCCGTTGTCACCGCTGAGTTTTGTCGAGCGAACAGCGCATATTTATCCGGACTACCCTTCGGTAGTTTACGGCGCGCGTCGCTATACATGGGCTGAAACCTATGCCCGCTGCCGCCGGCTGGCAGGCGCATTGTCCGCACGCGGAATCAGCGCGGGCGACACGGTTTCAATCATCGCGGCCAACATTCCGGAAATGTATGAGGCGCATTTTGGCGTGCCGATGGCGGGCGCTGTTCTGAATGCCATCAACACCCGATTGGACGCACCGATCATTGCCTTCATTCTGAATCACGCAGAATCCAAAGTCCTTCTGGTCGATCCCGAGTTCTCAGGCGTGGTCAAAGAGGCGCTGGAACAGGTGGATCACGATGTACTGATCGTCGATATCGAGGACCCGAGCTTTGAGGGTGGTGAGAAACTGGGCAGCGTAACCTACGACGCCTTGCTGGCCGAGGGCGCCCCTGAATTCAACTGGTCACTACCCAATGACGAGTGGGACGCGATCACGCTGAACTACACGTCAGGTACAACCGGCAATCCGAAAGGTGTCGTGTATCACCACCGAGGGGCCGCGCTGAATGCACAGTCGGACCTGCTGGACTGGAATATGCCAAAGCACTCGGTCTATCTGTGGACCCTGCCGATGTTCCACTGCAACGGCTGGTGTTTCCCCTGGGCGATGGCCGCCAATGCGGGTGTTTCCGTCTGCCTGCGGGCCGTGCGGGACGAACCGATTTATGCGGCGTTCAGGGATGAGAAAGTCACGCATTTCTGCGGCGCGCCGATCGTTCTGAACATGCTTGCCAATGCGCCTGAACACCTCAAGGATTTCGATCATGAGATTAAGGTGATGACCGCCGGCGCACCGCCGCCCGCCGCTGTGATCGAAAGCATGGAAAACATGGGCGTTGAGGTTACCCATGTCTATGGATTGACTGAAACTTATGGTCCGTCGGTTGTCTGCGCCTGGAAGGATGAATGGAACGGTAAAGAGGCCGAAGACCGCGCGGCGCTGAAGGTCCGTCAGGGTGTGCGCTATACGGCCCTGTCGGGGCTGATGGTTGCGGATCCGGACACGCTGGAACCGGTGCCTGCCGATGGTGAGACGATGGGTGAGATTTTCATGCAAGGAAACGTTGTCATGAAAGGCTACCTCAAGAACGCCGAAGCCACAGATAAGGCATTCCGAGGCGGATGGTTTGCCTCTGGCGATCTTGGGGTGATGCATCCGGACGGCTACATTGCGCTTAAGGACCGGTCGAAAGACATCATCATTTCGGGTGGTGAGAATATCTCATCCGTCGAGGTTGAGGATATCCTTTACAAGCACCCGGCGGTGATGGAGGCGGCCGTGGTCGCGCGCCCGGATGACAAATGGGGCGAAACGCCCTGTGCGTTCATCGAGCTGAAGCCCAATGCGCAGGCGACCGAGGTCGATATCATCGCATTCTGCCGGGATAATATGGCTCATTTCAAAGCCCCCAAGACCGTGGTGTTTGGCCCCTTGCCCAAGACCTCGACCGGTAAGATTCAAAAGTTCAAACTGCGGGATCAGGCAAAGGCGCTGACTTAAGTGCTCACTTTGTCAAAGATCGACAGATCAAGATCCAGCATTTCACCCATCCAGATGGCCCGGTCCCGATGATCCGCCAGATGGTCGCCGGTTTCGGGGTGGGTGAAGATGGTCAGGCCCTGTCGGTTCAGCATTAGCCAAGGCATGACTTGATCGAACGCGTCTGGACCAAAGCCCAGCTGGCAGCTCCATCGCGGGTGGGGGCCTACATTTTTGGCATGCATGCGCCCCATCTGCACGGGAAACAGATCGGCAACGTCTTCGCAGACCTGCTGGGCAATGGCTTGCGTGTTTGCGTCGAAATAGACATGGGCGTGATAGCCGGTGATCTCTGACATTGGGGCCTCTAGCATACGTTTCGAACAAGATATGGCGCTGCAAATGGTATTGCCACTCGCGCCGTCACACAGGCTCTGTGCGCCAGGTCAAGAGGGTGCGTGGAAGTCTGGGTGGGCTGCGGCAAAGGCTGGATGTTCGGCACAAGCGGTCTCAGCGCTTAGACTGCGCGGCAAGTCCGATAAATCCACGTCCCAACGGCGCGCATTGTACATTTGCGGGACCAGACAAACATCGGCCAGTCCGGGCTTGGTTCCGGTGCAATAGGGCGCTTGTTCAAAACCCTCGAGAAGTGCCTCAAAAGCCAGTAAGCCGGGGCGAATGAAATGGCGCATCCAGTCACCGGGCTTACCGTCAGCACCATCACTCAGCGCGGTCGCATACTGCGCGACGGACAAGTTGCAGACCGGATGCACATCAACCGCGATGGATTGCGCCAAAGCCAGCGCATGCGCCCGGGCCGCCGGTTCCGGAGGCAACAGTCCAAGGCCGCGAGTTTGGTCAAGGTAGTCGATAATGGCCAGAGATTGCGTCAACCGCAGCCCGTCAATCTCGAGCACGGGGACCAGCCCCTGTGGATTACGCGCCAAGTGGTGGTCGGATCTCTGTTCGCCCGCTGCCAGATCAACCGACACTCCGCGATAGGTAATCCCGGCCAGATTCAGCGCGATGCGCACCCTGTAGCTGGCCGAAGACCGCCAAAAGTCATACAACACCACGCCGCTCATCATCGATCTCCTCAGTTCGTCAGGTGTCCTTCAGCGTGGCGGCTTTCAGGGCGCTAGACAATACATTTGCATTGCCGATGTGATTGGCCAGGACCAGAACCAGACGTGCATTCAGGGCGTCACTGTCGGCTTTGACCAGCCCATCATGCGCCGCCACCAAATCGGCATAGAAACCGTCGGCATTTTCCAGATTGGGGGAAAGGATCAGATTGGTCATTTCGTTCACTCCTTACCGGTTGCCCGGCGGATCGCCTGCTGGAACGCGTTTTCTTCGAATGTGTCGCGACGGGCTGCAACGTGTTGGTCAGGCCTGATCAGGTACACCGCGCCTGTGGCATCACCCAGATACCTGCGCTTCAACTCCAAAGACAGGTCATCCTTGACCGACAGGGCCAGCCGCGTCGCCTGTACACCGCCCTCTTCGATACTGTCGGGTGCATCCGCATCTATCGTCAGCAGCGTGAATTTCCCGGCCAACTTGGGCAGCAGAAATTCATCACCCAAAGGCGCGTCCGGGCAGGCGGAACCGGGGCGCGTGATCTCTGGCCCGGTCAGAGCATCCGCAGAACTCAGCGATGATCCGGAATATGCGCATGGTGTGCTCAACCGGCCGGAATTGACCAGCGGGCGCGCAAACGCGTAGTGCTCGCTGAGGTCCAAAACCGCATCCCGTAAAAGACGCGACATATCGGATTTGGGCGTGATAAATTCCGTCGATAGGGTGGACATGCGTATATTCTCATCAGCGGCTTCGACCCGTTCGCGGTTGTAGCTGTCCAGCAAAAGCTCGGGCGCGTCGCCGTCAATAACCATCTTTAGTTTCCAGCACAGGTTGTCTGTGTCCTGCAGGCCAGAGTTGGCCCCGCGCGCGCCAAAGGGGCTGACCTGATGAGCGCTGTCGCCAGCAAACAAAACGCGACCATGACGGAACCGCTCCATCCGACGGCATTTGAACGTGTAGATCGAGACCCATTCAAGTTCGAAATTGATCTCTTCGCCCAGCATCGCCTTTAGGCGAGGGATCACGTTTTCAGGTTGTTTTTCCTTCTCGGGATCGATGTCCCTTCCTAGTTGCAGGTCGATCCGCCACACGTTGTCGGGTTGTTTGTGCAGCAGGGCAGATTGTCCGCGATTGAACGGCGGATCGAACCAGAACCAGCGTTCGGTCGGGAAGTCCGCCTGCATCACCACGTCCGCAATCAGAAAGTTGTCTTCGAATACACGGCCTTCGAAATCCAGGCCGAGCATGCGGCGGGTAGGCGAGTTTGCACCGTCACAGGCAATCAGCCAATCCGCCTCAACGTTATAGGGGCCTTCGGGCGTTTCGACTTCAAGCTTGACGTGATCGTTGTGGGTGCCGACGGCTTCGACCTTGTTCTGGCCGCGAATTTCAATCGGCGCGCCCTTGGCCTGCAATTCCCGTATCCGTTCAACTAGCGCTTTTTCAAAATAGTATTGTTGCAGGTTGATGAAGGCCGGATGCGCATAGCCGGCGTCGGGTTGCAGGTGAAACTCATAGACCTGGCGGTTGTCAAAAAAGACTTTGCCGGCATCCCACAGTACGCCTTTATCGACCAACTTACCCCCGGCGCCCAGACGGTCGGCGATTTCCAGAGACCGCTGTGAAAAGCAGATCGCGCGGCTGCCAAAACTAACCTTGTCATTGTCGTCCAGCACGACGACAGGGACCCCTTTCTGGGCCAGATCAATGGCTGCGGCCAACCCAACCGGGCCGGCACCAATCACGATAACCTTGTGTCGTACCGAGCTTGCCGTGTCCTGATCCGGGCTGCGTTGATAGGCATAGAGTGGAACTTCGAAAATCTTGTTCATGGGCTCTCCCCCGATACTCAGGCGCCGTGGGCGCACTAAATCCCGCCCTCTGGCACGTGTGCGCCAGAAGGCCTTGCCCTATGATTCCACCTATTTCCCCTGTGCAAAACGATCTGGATCAAGTTTGCTCGTCTTCTTCAGCCCTGCAGGGCCTCCCACATCTCCAAGTCGCGCTGGGCGGTCCAGATACGGGGCGTGTCAATGCCGCGGGCTTCGTCATAGGCGCGGGCGACATTGAAAGGCAGGCAATGTTCGTAGATCGCGTAATCGGCGAATTTCGGATCGCACTCTGCGCGCACTGCATCCCATGCCTCTTTCAGAGATCCTCCGCGTGCCGCCACTTTCGCAGCCGGGCGGTAGGTGCTATCGACAAAGTCACGGGTGTTTTCGATCGCTGCATTGACCATGTCCTTGCCGACCAGGGCGTTTCCGCGACCAGGTGCGATGGCATCGACGTCGAACCACTTGATTTCATCCAGCGTATCACCCCAATCGCCGAAATGCCCGTCACCGCAATAACAGGCGGAGTGGTATTCGACGATGTCACCGGTGAACATGACATTCTGGTCGGGTACGTGAATGACGATATCACCTGCGGTGTGGGCGCGGCCCAAATGCATAAGATCGACCCGACGATTACCCAGATAAACCGTCATCGTGTCACTGAATGTGGTGGTGGGCCAGGTCTGGCCGGGGATGCTTTCATGGCCTTCAAACAGGCGGGGGAAACGCTGAAACTCGCTGTCCCAGTCCTCTTGCCCGCGTTCAACGACCATGGCGCGCGCCATGTCCGACATCAGGACCTGCTGCGCACCAAACGCACTGGCACCCAGTACGCGAACCGCGTGGTAGTGGGTCAGCGCAACGTGGGTGATCGGTTTGTCGGTGACGGACCGCACACATTCGATCACCTTGTTGGCCAGGCGCGGAGTCGCCTGCGCTTCGACGATCATGACGCTATCATCGCCGATGATGACGCCGGAATTTGGATCGCCTTCTGCGGTGAAGGCATAAAGGCCCTCGCCGACCTCGGTGAAAGAGATCTTCTTATCCGACATATCCCCCTGGGACGCGAATGCCTTAGCCATGATAAGCTCCTTATCGGGTGTACGGGTTTTTTAGGGCGGGCAGCACGGTCCCGACACAGTCGCCAAACCCGATGGTGTAACCTTTGCCCTTGGCAGCACCTGTCAGGGTCAGTGTGTCACCGTCCTCGATAAAAGTGCGGGTTTCACCGGTATCCAGCGTCAGCGGTTCCTTTCCGCCCCAGCTGAGTTCCAACAGCGAGCCCCGCTCTGGTTTTGTTGGACCGGAAATCGTGCCAGACCCAAGCAGATCGCCCGTGTTCATTGGGCAGCCTGAGGTCGAATGGTGTGCCAGTTGTTGGGCGGCCGAGTAGTACATTTCGTTGTAATTTGTTCGGGCAATGACTGTGGCGCCCCTGCCGTCGGGCTCCATCGTGACCTCAAGATCAATGTCATACAGCATCGGACCGCAGTCTTTGATATGATCCAATAACTCGAATTCACGCGCAGGCGTGTCGCAGCGGAAGGGTTCCAGCGCCGCCTTTGTCACAATCCACGGGCTGATCGAAGTGGCTGTGGCTTTGGCTTGAAACGGCCCCAAGGGTTGATATTCCCAGGCCTGAATATCGCGTGCGGACCAATCGTTAAGCAGAACATAGCCAAAGATGTTGTCGTCGGCCTCCTGAACCGAGATGGGTCCGTCCGAGGGTGTACCGACAATCGCGCCCATCTCAAGCTCGATGTCAAAACGGCGGCTAGGCAGAAAAGCGGGCATGTCATGATCGGGCGACTTGAGCTGGCCCCAGGGCCGACGGATATCGGTACCCGATACGACAACGGATGAAGCCCGGCCGTTATACCCGATGGGGATATGCAACCAGTTCGGCGGCAGGGCATTTTCCGGTCCGCGGAACATGGTGCCAACGTTTTGCGCGTGGTGACGTCCGGCATAGAAATCGGTGTATTCGCTGACGGCGAAAGGCATGTGCATTTCGGCGTCGATCTGAGCAATAAGTAACGGTTCAACCTGCGCCTGTTCCTCTGCGCCTTCGTCCAACAATGCGGTCAGGCGGTTGCGCAATGCAGCCCAGACGGCAGGACCTTCCTCCATCAGCGGGTTCCAGAAAGGCAGATCGAAGAGCGGCTCGTCGGCCATTTCGATCAGGCCCCCGGCCTCGGCTGCGGTGACGTCCAGAATCATGTCACCAATCGCGACGCCACAGCGCGGATCGCCGCCTTCGGTCGAGAAAACGCCGTATGGCAGGTTGTTCAGGGGAAACGGGTGATCGGCGTCGTTGGCCGAGGCCACCCAGGATTTCATCAATGGCATTTATTCAAACCTCTTTTGGGTGTCACTTTTTGCCCGGTGTGCCGTCGAACTTTTTCTCAAGCGACGTCCAGCAGTCGATGTAGTCATCCTGCAACGGGGCTTCGTTGGCTGCAAATGGTGTCAGATGCTGCGGGAAACGGGTTTCGAACATGAAGGACATCGTGTTGTCCAGCTTGTCTGGCCCGAGGTTCGCGTTTGATGCTTTTTCAAACGCTTCCCGATCCGGCCCATGCGGCAGCATCATGTTGTGCAAACTCATGCCGCCCGGAACAAACCCCTGCGGTTTGGCGTCGTACTGGCCGTAAATGTTGCCCATCAACTCAGACATGATGTTCTTATGATACCAGGGCGGGCGGAAAGTATCCTCGGCCACCATCCAGCGTTCGCGGAACAGGACAAAGTCGATATTGGCCGTGCCCGGTTGCCCAGAGGGCGCTGTCAGGACGGTAAAGATCGACGGATCGGGATGGTCGAATAGAATTGCACCGACCGGACAGTAGGTGCGCAGGTCATATTTGTAGGGCGCGTAGTTCCCGTGCCACGCCACCACGTCCAGCGGGCTTTGGCCGATCTTTGTGGTATGGAACTGCCCGCACCATTTGACCGTCACGGTCGAAGGCACCTCGCGGTCTTCAAACGCCGCCACCGGAGCCTTGAAATCGCGTGGATTGGCCATGCAATTGGCCCCAATTGGACCGCGGCCGGGCAATTCGAACTTCTGGCCGTAGTTCTCGCAGACAAACCCGCGCGCTGGGCCTTCCAGCACCTCGACACGGTACACGAGGCCACGGGGGAGAATGGCGATTTCCTTGGGTTCCAGATCAATGATCCCGAGTTCAGTCGCGAACCGCAGGCGACCTTCCTGTGGCACCACCAACATTTCGGAATCGGCTGAGAAGAAATAGTCATCCACCATGGATTCCGTGACCAGATAAATGTGGCTGGCCATGCCAACCTGCGTGTTCACGTCCCCCGCCGTGGTCATCGAGCGCATGCCGGTCAGCCATGTCAGGCCTTCATCGGAATGAGGCACTGCGTCCCAGCGATATTGGCCAAGGCTGATCACGTCCGGGTCAACGCAGGGCGCGGATTTCCAATGTGGTAGTTCGATTTTTTCATAACGGTGCGAATGCTTGACCGACGGGCGAATGCGATAGCACCACGTGCGTTCGGGCGGATTGGCTGTAAAAGCCGTGCCGCTAAGCTGTTCACCATAAAGACCGTAGTTGCAACGCTGCGGGCTGTTCATACCCTGCGGCAATGCGCCGGGCAGGGCTTCCGTCTCAAAATCATTTCCAAAGCCGGGCATATAGCCTGCTTGCGTGCCAACGGGCGTGCTGGCTTGCGTCATTTTGTGCGGATCCGTCGGATGGTTCATCCTGTGTTCCTCCAATTGCTGCTTGTCGAGTAATAGTTGATTTTGTAACTAACAAGCATGACTCAGGACAAATCTGCCAAAAAAGATGACTTTGATCTGCAGGAATTCCTGCCGTACCTGCTGAACCGTGCAGCCGAAGAAAGTTC
Organism: Ruegeria sp. YTSC003; assembly: GCF_059609785.1. Taxonomy (NCBI): domain Bacteria; kingdom Pseudomonadati; phylum Pseudomonadota; class Alphaproteobacteria; order Rhodobacterales; family Roseobacteraceae; genus Ruegeria; species Ruegeria sp. YTSC003. Next base: position 40,000 of record NZ_JBXWMK010000005.1, read on the forward strand.
GCTAGAGTTTCAGCAGGTCTATAAGGACCGTTACGGAATGCTTCGCACCGAATGGCGCGTCTTGTTTCATCTGGGAAATTACGGCGAGATGACTGCAAAAGAAATAGGTGAGCGTGCCAAAATTCACAAAACCAAGGTCAGCCGTGCAGTTTCGAAACTGGAACAGCGCCGATACTTAGCCCGTAAACGCGACACATCCGACCGCCGGGTTGAACAATTAACGCTGACATCCGCAGGTCAGTCGGTTTACAGGGATTTGCGCTTGGTGGCCGAGGCCTATGATACAAAGCTTGCTGGCCTGTTTTCCCGGAACGAAGCAGAACTGTTGCGCAAAATGCTTCGGCGTTTGGCGCATATGGATTGACCACTGGTAATTCACCGCCTCAATTCCCAGATGAAGCCCAGAACAAAAATGGGACAAAACATGACGACCTTGGATGCCGATACGGCAAAATCAAGCGATCTGATCAACTGGCTGGTGGCGCGCGGGCTTGAGGGTGTCGAAAAAGAAGAACTGCTGGAAGAGTACTGCAATCGCCTGGTGGAACTGGGCGTTCCGCTGATGCGATTTCATGCGGCCCAGTCGACCCTGCACCCGATTTATGGCGGAACCGGCTATAGCTGGTATTACGGCAAGGGAGGGGAATATCAAAAGTTCGAATACTCTGAACAGCCCAGCGATCAATGGCGTGCTAGCCCTCTGTTTGCTGTTCTGAACGAAGGCGAAAGCGTCGTGCACGAACGGTTGGTGGATCAGAACGAACCCAGCCGATTTCCCTTGCTGAATGAACTGCGCGAACATGGCGCCACTGAATATTACGCGACGGGTGTGTCCTTTGACATTCCGACTCATAATCAGCCGAAGGACGCCAAAAAGGCGGTGAACGGTGTATTGTTGTCCTGGACGTCAAACGCGCCCGAGGGGTTCAAGGACAGCGATCTGGCGTTGATCAATACAGCGCTGCCGCATCTCGGGTTGGCTTTGAAATCGGCAAACAACCAGCGGATATCAAAGGACCTGATGCGCGTCTATTTGGGCCGTGATGCCGGTCGGCGCGTTTTATCCGGCGAAATCAGGCGCGGGTCGCTTCAGCAGATCGATGCAGTAATCTGGAATTTTGACCTTGAGGGGTTCACCAGCCTGTCCGAAGAGCTGCCGGGCGATGCCCTTATTGAGATGCTAAACGAGTATCTGGCCGCTGCTATCGACGTGGTCCACAAATGCGACGGAAGCATCCTCAAGTTCATGGGCGACGGGTTGATGGCCATGTTCGATGTAGGCGAGATTGATGCGGATGCGCGTGCGGCATTGGCGGCCGTCGCCGAATTGGAGGCATCGATGGCGAAACTGAACGCACAACGTTCTGCCGATGGCCTACCTGTGTCGAACTATACGCTGGCCCTGCACGCGGGTGAGATTCTGTACGGCAATATCGGCTCTGAGAACCGCCTCGACTTCACCGTCATCGGCCCGACCGTCAACCAGACCGCGCGGATTGCCGGAATGCACAGGTCGCTGGGTCAACGGATCCTGATCTCGGATGACGTGGCAAAGGCGGCGCGACCTGCCGCGTCAGAGCTGGTCTCTGTCGGTCGTTACATGCTGCGTGGAGTGCCGGAACCGAAGGAACTGTTTACGGTTTACAAGGCGAATGACGCACGGGATTAAGTTTGCTTTTCGTTGCCGAAATTTGTTACGGCTTGGGCCTATCCAATTGTGAACAGGCTCAGGCAATGGTTTCTGGCTCAGACGTGATCGTCCTTAACCAACGCGCCGCGCCCGTGGCCGGCCATACCCCCAGAGACTTCTTCTGTCGCCTCATCAGCGAGTGTCTCTGGCAGGATCAGGTTAAGCACAATAGCGATGAACGCAGCTGGAAGGATGCCTGACGCGCCCAGGACCCGCAGGGTGTCGGGCAGGTGCTGTAGCGCATTTGCCGATCCGGGCGCCACGTTCATGACTTCGAGTTGAAGCCCCAGACCAATCGAAAGCGAAACCGCAAAAATCACCATGTTGCGACGGTTCCACACAACATCCGACAACATGGATACGCCTGCGGCGACAACCATGCCGAACATGACTATGACGCCGCCGCCCAGCACTTCGATCGGAACCGTTCGGATCAACCCGCCGACCTTCGGCACCAGACCGCACACAATCAGGAAAATGGCACCAATGGTGACCACGTGGCGGCTCATGACGCCGGTCATAGCGATCAGACCGACATTCTGGCTGAACGAGGTGTTCGGGAAGCCGCCAAAGACACCCGCAATGGCAGAGCCGAAACCGTCCGCGTATGTGGCCCCCTGAATCTCTTTGTCGGTCGCCTCGCGACCGGCGCCACCTTTGGTGATTCCCGAGACATCTCCGACCGTCTCAACCGCAGAGACAAAGGCCATGAGGCAGAAACCGATTACTGCGGCGAACGAGAACTCGAAACCGTATTTGAAAGGCTGCGGCAGTGCGAAAGCCGCAGAGCGTTCCCACGAGCCGGAGATCACTTCGACGGGCAGCTTCCCAACCAGTAGGCAATAAACATAGCCCACCAAAATACCGACCAGGACAGCCGAAACGGAAAGCATGCCACGCGCGAAGAACTTTAGCCCCAGCGTGACAAACACAACGATCAGCGCAGGTGTCCAGCTGGACAATGAACCATAACTTTCCGCACCCGATGCTTTGGCTGGTACGCCTCCGGCCGCGTATTCGATGCCGACCTTTACCAGTGCAAGACCGATCATCGTCACAACCAATCCGGTGACCAGAGGCGGTAATGCAAAGCGTATCCTGCCGATTACCGTGCCCAACAGGGCATGAAACAAGCCACCGATAATCACGCCCCCAAACAGGGCGGCAAGACCGTCCACGCCTTTTCCGGCAACCAGAGGGATCATGATCGGAATGAAGGCGAATGATGTGCCCTGTACGATCGGAAGCGCCGCGCCAACCGGGCCAAGCGTTACCGTTTGCAACAGCGTGGCAACACCGGCGAAAAGCATCGACATCTGGATCAGGTACAGCAATTCGGGAAAATCCGGGCTGTTTGAGCCAAAGCCAAAGCCCGCCGCGCCAGCGACGATAATCGCCGGAGTAACGTTTGACACGAACATTGCAAGCACGTGCTGAATCCCCAACGGCACGGCCCGGTATATGGCTGGAAAGTAATTTGGATCGCGGAGTTGCTCCGGCGTCCCAATGGATGAATCGGTCATGGCTGTCCTCCCGTAAACGCGCGCTTTGGCGTCCTGTCCTTTGATAGCCTGGTGTGGAATTCACATCCTGATCCATTCAAAGTTGTCTATTATTAGAGCAAGCAGATAGCTGGGATTATCAAAAATACCAAAAAGGTGTTTTGGATGGTTGTATTTTTGGTAAAGAAACCAATGACGGTCCAGAGTCAGCCCTAACTCGACGCTGAAGCGTCAGGCTGCCGGTATTGTCAAAACTCATTGCCCAAAAGGGCAGGGGCGCACCCGATCTACGATTTTAGCGAGGTATAGTAGCGCTGGGACTGGAACGCCCGAACGTGGCAGTTAGAAGTCGATCTCTACGCCCGGCAGGTTAAGCTCTTTCATCATGTCGCGCAGCTCTTGCCGTGCAGCGATGTTCGAAATGTTCAGCTGTTTGACCCCGATATCCTTGAGGTCCAGCAAGGTCAGGCCGCGTGGGAAAAGCTCGCGGAAAATCACCCGCTCGGAGAAACCCGAGGCGACGCGGAAGCCGATGCGCTGGGACAGCATCTCAATCGCGCGCTGCATCTTTTCCTTGTTGACCATGCGCTGCGTACCCACGCGGTTGCGCACGACCACCCAGTCAATGGGTTTTAGTCCCGCCTGCGCGCGCAACTGACGCGCGTTCCACACCATTTCCGAATAGACCGACGGGCCCAGGATTTTTTCGCCCTTCGAGTCGATCCGTGCAAGCAGGTCAAAGTCGATAAAGCTGTCATTCAATGGCGTGATCAGCGTGTCGGCCAGCGAATGTGCCACCTGGCTTAGGCGTGTGTGCGATCCGGGGCAGTCGATCAGGATGAAATCGCTGTCGCTTTCCAGCTCAGACACGGCAGCTGACAAGCGGTGGTCATAGATGTTTTCGCCGGGTTTCAGCTTGGCGGCATCAATCTCGGGCAGATCGTGGTGGCGAGGGCTAGGCAAAGTGACCTCGGACCCGTTCAGGAAATTACCGCGGTTCTCAAAGTACCGGCCAAGGCTGCGCTGCCGAAGATCAAGGTCCAGTGTGCTGACCTTGTGACCCAATCGCGCTAGTGCGGTCGCTACATGCATCGACACGGTCGATTTGCCTGCGCCGCCCTTCTCGTTCCCCACTACGATAATATGTGCCATGCTTGCATTCCCACGTCCCGCCGTGCTTAACCACACGTTGTTACCGCCCACTATATGTTGTGGAGGCCGGGAAGGGAAGAACCCCAAGCGCCATCAAAGGGCAATATCAGGCTCTAATTTGGAAAACTCAACCGGGTGTGTTGGTTAGGACGCGTGCTTGTCAAAGCGGATGGGCTGTTTCACAGTTCAAATCAGGGTTTTGCGATAGGGGAACCGGTTGGACCATCTGTTTTTGAACGTTCTGAACGTGGTTCTGCCGGTGCTGATCTGTGCCGGGATCGGCTATGCCCTTGCTGTGATCAAGGCGCCGTTCGACAACAAAGTCATCGGTGGGATCGTCTCACGCGTTGGGTACCCGACGCTGATCATCTCGCATCTGTCCACGACCCAAATTGCGGTTGGCACCTTTCTGGACGTCATGACGGCTGCAGCGCTGGCCATTGCGGGGTTCGGAGTGTTGGGATTTCTGGCACTAAAAGCCATGCGTCTGCCGGTTCGGGCCTTTTTGACGCCGCTGATGCATGGGAACGTGGGCAATGTCGGGCTGCCTATCGCGTTGCTTGCGTTGGGTGATGCGGGAATGGCCTATACGATGGGTTTTGTCGTAGTCGTGCTGATCAGCATTTTCACCATCGGCATGTGGATCCCGGCGGGTGAGTTTTCGCCCAGAAAGCTCGTCACGTCCCCGATCATTTATGCAGTGATCCTATCACTGATCCTTATGGCGAGCGGATCAAGCTTGCCTCAGCCGCTGGCAAAATCCTTCGACATTCTCGGTGGGCTGTCGATCCCGCTGATGCTGCTGACATTGGGCCATACGCTGGCGACGTTGCGGATCAAAAGTCTGGGCCGGGCGGTGCTGTTGACCGTTCTGCATCTGGTCATGGCGATTGCAATCGCCAGCACTTTGGTATGGGCGTTCGGTTTCACCGGAGCTGAGCGTGGCGCGGTGATTCTGTGTTGCCTGATGCCATCCTCGGTTGCGACTTACCTTTTCATTGACCAGCACGTTCCGGAATACGGGCCGGATGTTGCTGGTTTCATTCTTGTGTCGACGCTGGCCACGATCATCGTCCTGCCGGTGGCTCTGTCCTACTGGATCTAAAGCCGACCCTTTGCGCAGCGACAAAAATCGTTAAACTGCTCATTAATTGCATTTAAGAACAATGAGTTTTGGGGTGTATTTATGATCGACAAGACGTCATCTGACCCAACACACGAGGGGGGTGCCCGCGTTGTGCTGGCGATGACGGCCATCTGCATGATGGTTGTTGGGTTTAACACAACGGCCGTCGCGACCATCCTGCCGAACCTCAAGGCCGAGTTCGATTTGACACCATCCGGTCTGCAATGGGTGATGGCAACCTATACCGTGGCCAGCGCTACGCTGGTCACAATCGTCAGCCGGTTGGGCGATATCACCGGCAAGATGGGCGTGTTCTTTGCTGGTATGATTGTCTTCGGCATTGGGTCCGCCTCGGTCCTGTTTGCGCAAGATGGCGCGATGCTTTTGTTTGGGCGCGGGGCGCAGGGTGCAGGGGCTGCGGCCTTGTTTGGAACATCTCTGTCATTGCTCACCGCCGCCACACCCGAAGAACAGCGTGCAGGTGTCACCGGCGCATGGGGTGCAATTGTCGGTCTTGCCATTGGCGTCGGGCCGATCGTCGGCGGAGCCTTTGCCCACTACATCAGCTGGCGCGCAGTGTTTGCGACCGATCTGGTGTTGCTGATGTTCGCCTTCCTGATTGGGCTACATGTCAGCCGGCGCAGATACGTGCCGGACACACGTCAGGCCGGGGCCAAGTTTGACTATCCGGGTGCTTTTGCGCTGCTGTTGTTCCTTGGCCCGCTGTCCTTCGCGCTTAGCAATGGCGAAAGCAGCGGGTGGGCTACGCCGATGACATTGATGCCGCTGGGAGTCGCTGCGGTTGCGACAATCATCCTTGTCATCGTATCCCGCCGCAGCGACGATCCGTTGATCGAGCTGCGATACTTCAAGCATCCGCGCTATTTCATGGCCGCCGTTGGTATGTTCTTCACCGGCTTCACGCTGTTCTGCTTCTTTGTGTATTTCAACACGTTCGTTCAATCCCCGGATGCTTTCGGTTACTCGCCTGTCGGCGCAGGTTTGGCGATCATGCCGCTTAGCCTCAGCATGTTCGTGATCTCGGTCACCGCACCCCGGTTTCTGGCACCCTACAGCTTTCGATGGCCCATTGCGGTTGGCTTGGGGGCGATGGCCTGTGGGTTCTTGTTGTTGATGACAACCTCGAACTCTACCCAATATGTCGAGATCTGGCGGAAGCTGATGATTGTCGGTATCGGGTTGGGGATCTGTTTCTCGCTGCTACCCCGGCTGGGCCTGCGCCTTTTGCCGGAAGAGCATGTCGGGCAAGGGTCCGGAGTGATTAATGCCTGCCTGTATTTTGGCGCGACACTAGGGGCCGTAGTCGGAGGCTTGGCCGAAGCTATAACGACCCGCAGAGGTATTTCCGAGGTCATGAATGCTTTGCCCACCGGGTCCGCCCAGCGAGAAGATCTGGCCCATTCCCTGACCCATGGGACGCCGAGTCAAATCCAACAAATGATCGCTAAAATGGATCCTGAAACTAGCGTTGCATTGGCCAAGGCCCTTAGGGACTTGCAGGACAACGCCTTTGACAGCGCGATGCTTGTTGCTGCTGCGGCGGCTCTAGTCGGGATGGCTTTGGCGCTGATGTTGCTTCGAGGCCCGGTGCCGCCCGTACACAGCGCAGCCGAGCTGACGCGTGCGAAGAGTTGAGTTCGCTTCGACCGTTCGGAATTCTTCTATTGGAAATCCGGTTGTGATAATAGGGCGCCATGGTTGAGTTTGCGTTACTCTCTCAAAAAAACCTGCGCCCTTTGGCGGCTTTGTCTGTGCGTGAAGATCAGGCAGGGTTTGTCGCGACAAATCTAATGACGATGGCGCAGTCGATTTTCGAACCGGGGTCAGAAATCTATGGCATTTGGGATATCGGCGATGCGGTTGGTTTGCTGGCCATAATCGACATGGCGCATCCCGACGCAGATTTGGATGACGGGGATGACCCGGATGGCGTCTATATCTGGCGGTTGATGGTCGACAAATCTCGTCAGGGTCGGGGCTATGGAATGGCCGCATTGGATTTTGCGAAATCCGTGGCTTTGAAAAAGGGTCGCTCTAACCTGGTGATCAGCGTCGTCGACGAACCCGGCAGTGCGCTGCCGCTTTATCAATCGTTCGGGTTTGCGCCGACTGGCCGGCTTGTCGATGGTGAGGTCGAGTTGATCATGCGGCTGGATTAGCCACTTATTTTTGGCAACGTTCTACGCACAAAAAAGGCCGCCCCGGTGGGCGGCCTTTCGCATCTCAAACAGGTCTGGCTTAGAAGCCCAGACCTTCGTATTTCTTCTTGAACTTCGACACACGGCCGCCGGCGTCCAACAGGCGCGACGAACCACCGGTCCATGCAGGGTGCACAGAGGGGTCGATTTCCAGAGCCAGCTGATCGCCTTCGGCGCCCCAGGTGGATTTCATCTGAACTACGGTGCCATCGGTCATTTTGACGTCGATGACGTGATAATCGGGATGGATGTCTTTTTTCATCTTTCCGTTCCTTACGCTTCGGCGCCAGCCTTGGGCTTGTAGTTGGTGACTTCTGCGATACGCGCGGATTTACCACGGCGCGAGCGCAGATAGTACAGTTTGGCGCGACGGACGCGGCCACGGCGGACAACGGTGATGCTGTCGATGTTGGTCGAATACAGCGGGAACACACGTTCTACGCCTTCGCCAAACGAAATTTTGCGAACGGTGAACGCACCGGCGATGGTGTTGCCACCTTTGCGGGCGATGCAGACGCCTTCGTAGTTCTGCACACGGGTGCGCGACCCTTCGGTCACTTTAAAGCCGACACGGATGGTGTCACCGGCTTTGAAATCGGGGATGTCCTTCCCCAGGGCGGCAATCTGTTCCGCCTCAAGCTGTGCGATCAGGTCCATCGCATTTCTCCTATCTGCTCGTGGTTGGTCCACGAAGTTGAGCACGGCCTGAGAGCTCTTGGTCTTCACCGGGTCCTGCGAACAGCCCGCCAGAGGTCAGATCGAATGTTCCTTATGCCTGGTCTGCCCTGCCGCGCCGTGGCCGAAGAAAGCCGGGCGTCACGCCATGGTGCAAACCAAAACACCGGAGTCGCATGTCGCGGCACCGGATTGCGCTGCTTTACGGGCTTTGTGGGCAGGGATCAAGCCTGAATCTCTATAAAGATCGGGGCGGAGTGGTAGGTTTTCGCCGCTTGTCAACAACACCGTTGCCTTGTCAGGCAGATCGGGCATTCTAGAGGGAATTATAAGAGCAGAAATTTGGAACAGGAACATACCATGCGTACAGCATTGATGCTGGCTGTTATGGCCTTCGCGACCCTGTCTTGCGGTCGCAGCAGCCCGCCGCCCCAACAGGTTGAACCAAAGGCATTTCTGAGCACCACGTCGCCTTCGGTCATTTTTCCAAGCTTTGGGGATGCCAAGCCGCATGAGTGGGAAGGCCGGCATCCGGGGCACTATCCGGTTCACGGGCTCGATGTTTCGCGATGGCAGGGTCCGATTGACTGGCGCAGGGCCAAGTCCTCCGGTGTCAGTTTCGTATTCATCAAGGCGACCGAGGGGGGGGACGTAGCCGACCCTTTGTTTGATGATCACCGGCGCGGCGCGCAAGCCGCCGGTGTTCCATGGGGGGCTTATCACTATTACTATTTTTGCCGACCGGCGCATGAGCAGGCAAAATGGTTCATCGAGAACGTGCCCCGAGGTGCCGACCTGCCGCATGTGCTGGATATGGAATGGACGCCACATTCCAAGACCTGCACCATCAGACCCGATGGCGCCACCGTCCGGTCCGAGGCGAAGCGGTTCCTTGATATCCTGGAACGCCACTATGGCCGCCGCCCGATCGTCTATACGACCGTGGATTTCTACGGTGACACCGATATCGCCCGCCTGCCCAAGACGGAATTCTGGCTGCGGTCGGTCGCCGGGCACCCGCGCAACGTTTACCCCAAGGCCGCGTGGCGGTTTTGGCAGTATACGGGCACGGGTTTGGTTCCTGGCGTTCAGGGGAAAGTGGACATCAACACATTCAACGGCCCGCCTGAGATATGGGCCAGATGGAAGGCGGGGGGCACTTAGCCGCTTGGTGCCCCATAAGTTTCAATGGTTCCTCCCGCCACAAGGTGATCCAGACGGCGTACCCGTTCTTGGCCAGATGTGTGATGCAGCCAGAACCGCTCTCCATCAGTCAGTTCGCGTCGCTCGAAGCCAAGTTCGGTCATGCAGCGGTGCACCTGGTCAATTTCACCCTGTGAGCGAAGCTTATCGTCGAAGGGCGCCGTAACGATGGGGCCAAGGATCACGCCCCACAGCAGGATATTCGTGGCGTATCCACCAATCACCGCGCTGTTGCCCCCAATATCTTCCTCGGTGGCGCATGATTGCACGGCGACCTTTGCGGAGTGCAGGTTATGGCCCGCCTGAGTGGGCACTGCCATCTCAAGAGGCTTGGTTGTGCAAGCTGAAAGGGCAAGCACAGCTAAGCATATGATTTTTTTCATTTAGCAGCCTGTTATGCGTTGAATTGAAATCGCATTTTGCAATATCTTCAAGATGAGTATTTTTTCAGAACATCAGCTTCAAGTGGTGTTCGCTAAATACAGGAACGTGCTGCATACAAGCCACACTCGGGGTATCAATCCTGTGTGTCGTCCCCGGATTCCTCATAGCGTTCCCACAGATCAGGGCGTCGCTTGCGGGTGATCTCTTCAGACATCTGGTGCCGCCATTCGGCAATGCGCCCATGATGACCAGACATCAGAATGTCGGGGATCGGACGGCCTTTCCAATCTGCGGGTCGGGTGTATTGCGGGTGCTCTAAAAGACCCGAGGAAAAGCTCTCGTCTTCGGCTGAGGCCTGGTTGCCCAATACGCCGGGAATCAACCGCACAGTTGAGTCAATCAGCGCCTGGGCTGCGATCTCGCCGCCGGTCATCACGAAATCCCCAAGGCTGACTTCCTGAACGCCGTAATGTTCCAACACGCGTTCATCGACGCCTTCGAACCGACCGCAGAGCAAGGTCATACCGTCGCAGCGTGCGAGGTTTTGCATCATACGTTGATCCATCCGGCGACCGCGCGGGCTGAGGTAGATCAACGGCCAGTTGCCTTGCACACCAGCCATTGTGTGTTCGATTGCCTCACCCAGCACGTCTGCGCGCAACACCATACCCGCGCCGCCGCCGGCCGGCGTGTCGTCGACATTGCGATGTTTGCCAACGCCGAACTGGCGCAGATCCACGGTCTCTAACTGCCACAACCCTTCTTGCAGGGCTTTGCCTGTCAAGCTTTCGCCCAGAACGCCGGGAAAGGCCGAAGGGAACAGGGTGATGATTTTCGCCTTCCAGACCCCGTGCAGGTCAGGTGTCGGAGTCATCAATTCACGCGGCTTCAGCGTGGGTCGGATTGCCTTGCGTCCGTGAGATTTGCCTGGCTTGTCTGTCATATTGTGCCGACCATCGCGTTCTTTGCCCGCTCTACTACCAGCGCTTTTTGCCGGGTCAGCTCAGCTTCGTCCAGATGGGATCGGTTCAGCGTCAGCAATTCGGCCAGCACGCTTTCCGGCAGCCTGCTGTTGGATTTTGTGGGCGGCACCAAAAGCTGCGCTTTTTCCCGAGGCAAGTTCAGGAATTCGGCAAAAGGCGTACCGGGACCAAAGCGGCGCAAATGCGTCTCTTCCAGCCACTCTTGGATCACGGTGACCGACGGCAGTTTCTTGCGAATTTCCGAGACCGTTTCCTCGAGCGGGGGCAGGTGATCCATGTTCGTGCGGAAGGTTTCGAAATCCTGGACTTCACGGGTTCTTTGAAGATCGTGAGCCCACAGGCTGCGCAACCACGCTCCGCGCTGGCGCAGGGACAGGTAGATCGTGATATTGACCTCCTGATCCTCGAACCGATCGCGGACGGCGTCCACCAGACAAGCGGCCAGATCGGGTGTAGCTGCATACCCCTGTTCGATATTGCGGCTGGGTCGCAGGCCGCTGAAATTCTCTTCACTGACGATCAGGCCACGTTTCGTGCCGAAGTTCCGCGTGGCCAGATACTCTCGGGCCTGCGAGCTGAATTCGGACAGCGTTCCCACGGTTCCATAGATGGAGTGGCGGGTCGCAGCACCTGACAGCCCCAATTTGCGCGTCTTGTAAGGCAGCAACAGTGCAAAATGTGGCCAGATCAACTCGCGGTTTTCATACAGAAACGACTGAGCTGCAGTGGTTCCGGTCTTGTGTAGCCCCAGATGCAGCAGAACGCGTCGCATCAGATCAGCCCCTCGGGCGGGTCTGCGATGATGCGGCCTTTGTCCAGATCCACGGTTGGAACAACCTCAAGCGTGAAGGGCAGAAAAACGGTGCCTTTCAACCCCGGCCCGTGCAGTTCCAGCAGATCTGCGGCGCCGTGGTTTTGTACCGACTTCACACGACCCAGCAGCGTTCCGCCGGTGTCGTAGACCTCAAGCTCGATCAGGTCGGTGTGATAGAATTCGTCATCAGGCAATGATGGCAGCTGATCACGCCGCGCGAACAGGCGGAGGCCGTTGATGGCGTCTGCCTGTTCTTTGGTCTCGATCCCACCCAAACGCGCCGCAAAGCCGTTTTTGATTGGGCGGGTCAGGACCAGCGGATAGCGTTCCTTGCCGTCTTCGTCAGTTAGGGGCGAATAGGTCTCGATATCCTCTGGGATGGCGCAAAAACTTTTTAGCCGCACTTCGCCGCGCACGCCGTAAGACCCCGCAACGCTGCCCACGCAGATCAGATCAGTCATTTGGCTCTTCCGTCGTTACACATAATCCGTCCTGCCAGTCTCCAAGCGAGGCACATGCCTCGCGTTGGTTATTGCGCTCAAAGAACACGCCCACAATAAAAACGATCAGCAACAGGATGGGAAGCCGTATCAGTCCGAACATCTGGCCTTACCGCGTTTCGATATGCAACCGGGCGCTGCGCTGTTCCCAGCCGGCACGCTCAAGTTCGGGTCTTTCAGACATTTCTTCCGGCCAGCCCACACAGTAGTAGCCTACCAGAGACCAATCGTCAGGCACAGCCAGATCGCGTTTCATCCGTTCGGGATCAAGGATCGAGACCCAACCCAGACCCAACCCCTCGGCCCGCAAAGCGAGCCAAAACAAGGTGATTGCGGCTACAACAGAATAGCGGCGCATCTCGGGCATCGTGCCCGCGCCCAGCCCCAGACCTTTGTTGGTCGTCTCGTCTGAGAAAACAGCCAGCTGAACAGGCGCTTCCTGCATGCCGGACAGCTTCAGGCGGCTGTATTTCAGCGCCTTGTCACCCGAGTATCCCGCAAGGGCTTTTTCGTTGGCGTTTTGGAAATTCTCCAGCGCTGCGGCACGCGCCGCTTCGCTTTCGACGCGAATGACGCGCCAGGGTTCGCTCAGCCCCACTGAAGGGGCCAGTCGAAATGTGTCGAGGCAGCGCGTCAGCACCGCCTCGTCCACGGGATCGGTGCGGAACCGGCGCACATCGCGCCGGAGCCGCATCAACAGTTCGAACTGCGTGCGAAAATCGTCGGTGAAGTCCTGATCCTGCACGCGCCGACCTGCTTACTCTTCTGCTGCTGCTTCTTCAGCCGGCGCAGCAGCCGCTTCGGCAGCTTCAGCAGCCTTTGCAGCTTTTTCTTCTGCGCGTTCCTGAGCTTTCTTGCCCGGGGTGCCCTTGTTGGGGTTGTTGCGCTCGGCCTTGTCGCGGGTGCCGGCAGCTTCCAGCATCCGTGCGATACGGTCGGTGGGCTGTGCGCCCTGGTCCAGCCAGTACTGAACGCGCTCCATGTTCATTTTCACGCGCTCTTCGCTGTCTTTGGGCAGCAGCGGGTTGTAGGTGCCCAGCTTTTCGATGAAGCGACCATCGCGGGGCATACGGCTGTCAGCCGCTACGATGCGATAGAAAGGACGCTTTTTCGAGCCGCCGCGGGCGAGACGAATTTTCATTGCCATGGTGGTATCTCCTTTGAATGGCGTATCCGGTGGTTCACCGGTTTAGTTCTGGTGTTTCTTGTGGTGTCGGATGACTTCCTGAATGATGAAATTCAGAAAAGCCTTGGCGAAATCGGGGTCCAGATCGGCTTCTTTCGCCAGTTCTTCTAACCGTGCGATCTGCGCGGCCTCGCGCGAAGGATCGGACGGGGGAAGTTCGTGTTCGGCCTTGAGCTTGCCAACGGCCTGGGTGTGCTTGAACCGCTCGCCCAACGTGTAGACAAGGATCGCGTCCAGCCGATCAATGCTTTCGCGATGCTCTTTCAGCAACGTCGCAGCCCGTGTCACAGGGTTGTTCATTGGCCGGTCCTCTCAGCGGTCAAAGCGGTGTCGGAAATGTCGATTATCGGGTGCCGCCAAACCTGGCAGCGTTCGCCGACAACCTCGCCTTCGCGCTCATAAGTGGCACCAAGACGTTCGGCTAATGCGCGCGAGCGGTCATTCGCGTGGGCGATGTATGAGATCGGACCGTTCACCCCCTGGTGATGGGCGGCATAGGCGCGGGCAGCCATCGCAGCTTCGTATGCAAGGCCCTTGCCTTCGAAGCCGTCGAAAACGACCCAACCTAATTCCGGCTCATCCCAGCCCGGGGCATTGATGATCCCGGTCCAGCCTGCAAACGCGCCGCTTGCCTTTTCAACGATGTGCCAACCGCCGTAACCCATGATGGCCCAGTGCCCGAACCGGCCCAAAAGCGACCGCCATGCCTCCAGCGGCGTTTTTGGTCCACCGACCATACGGCTGCGGTCCGACGCGAAGAAGGTTGTCATCGCGGGCAGATCACCCTCTTGTGGTGCCCGCAGGATCAGGTTTTCTGTTTCAACGGTGGGGATGGTGTACGACGTCATGCGTAGGCCTCGATCCCGCCATTCACCAGATCGGCCGGCGCAGGGTGCCGCCAGACCTGCATTGTACCGAAACCCGGGTGTTCGTAGGTATAATCAAACTGCGCGCCCAGCCTTTCGGCCACGGCCTTGCTGCCCAGATTGTCCGGATCGATCAGAGAAATCGCCGTTTCCCACCCCAGCACATCATAGGCATGCGCACGCGCGGCCAGAGCGGCCTCGGTCGCGTAACCTTTGCCGGTGGCGTTATTCATCAACGTCCAGCCGATTTCGGGCTCGGGCCAACTGTGTGGGAACCACAGGCCCACATGGCCGACATAGGTGCCGGTGCCCTTTTCTTCGACGCCCCAGAACCCATATCCGCGCATGGCCCAGTGACCCAGCAGCATCGCCATTGCGCGCCAAGTTTCGTCCGGGCGTTTTGGGCCGCCGACGAATTTTGAGGCATCGCTGGCAAAGAACTCGGCCTCGGCTGCGAAGTCAGCTTCGCAGGGGGCACGCATGATCAGGCGCTCGGTTTCCAGCGTCGGGATCGCCATGGAAAGTGTCATGCCTGCACCTCGCCATAGCGCCAGACATGTTGGTCTGCGCCAAAGGCGCTCTCAGCCATGGCGTCACGGGACGCACCAAGGCGTTGAGCCAGCGCATTCGAGCGGACGTTGGATGCCGATACATAGCTGACGAACTGGCCGGACCCGAGCAGGTCAAAACCGAAGTCGCGAACGGCAGTGCAGGCCTCAATGGCGTAGCCTTGCTTGCGGTATTCGGTGCTGAAAACATAGCCAAGCTCGGGTTCTTGATCGTCCCATTCCAAGCCCAGAATGACGAAGCCAATGACCTGACCGCCATCTTTCAGGGTGACCGAGAACAGGCCATGACCATGCAGAAGCCAGCCGGAGGTATAGTAGGAAAACTCGGTCCAGGCTTCTTGCTCAGTGTCGCCAAAGCTTTCTGCACAGACTGACGTCCACACCGGCAGGTCGTCCAAAGTGGGCGCACGCAGGACCAGCCGCCGGGTCTGAATGACCGGCAAGGCCGCGCGATATTGCGCTGCTGCCATCGCCGCCTTTCCGGACGGGGGCTGGGTGCAGCGTGCTGGCGTCACTTTTTCTTTCCGAAACCGCTCAGACCCGGAGGCAGAGCCATGCCGCCGCCCATGCCAGGCATACCGGGCATCTTGCCGCCCATCGCCTTGGCGGCCTGTTCCAGCGCTTTGGGATCCATACCCGCGGCCATGTCCTCGGGCGAGGGTCCGCCTTTGCCGAACATGCCTTTCATGGCCTGTTTCAGCATCTTGCCTTTGCCCATTTTGCCCATCTTCTTCATCATGTCGGACATCTGCCGGTGCATCTTGAGCAGCTTGTTGAGGTCGCTGACCTCTATGCCCGAACCGGCGGCGATGCGTTTCTTACGGCTCGCTTGCAGCAGTTGCGGGTTGGCGCGTTCGCGTTTGGTCATGGACTGGATCATGGCGATCTGGCGTTTGAGCACCTTGTCATCCATGCCTGCTTCTTCGACTTGCTTGGCCATTTTGCCCATGCCGGGCATCATGCCCATCATGCCCTGCATGCCGCCCATCTGGATCATCTGTTCCAGCTGCATTTTCAGGTCGTTCATGTTGAACTGACCTTTGACCATGCGCTTCATCATGCGCTCGGTCTGTTCCATCTCCATCGTTTCCTGGGCTTTTTCGACCAGGGCAACGATGTCGCCCATGCCCAGAATACGACCGGCGATACGGTCCGGCTCGAAGGTTTCGAGCGCGTCCATCTTCTCACCCAGACCGACAAAGCGGATCGGCTTGCCAGTGACCGCACGCATCGACAGCGCCGCACCACCGCGCCCGTCGCCGTCCATCCGGGTCAGGACCACGCCGGAGATGCCGACTTTGGCGTCGAACTCTTCGGCGACTTCAACAGCGACCTGACCGGTCAGGCCGTCGACGACCAGCAGGGTCTCGCGCGGATCAACCGCGTTTCGGACCTGCTCGACCTCGTCCATCAGGACTTCGTCGATATGCAGACGGCCAGCGGTATCCAGCATGTAGACGTCATAGCCGCCCAGCGTGGCCTGCTGCTTTGCGCGCTTGGCGATATCAACGGGCTTCTGGCCCGGCACAATCGGCAGGGTGTCAACGCCAACCTGCGTGCCCAGAACGGCCAACTGATCCATCGCGGCCGGGCGATAGACGTCGAGCGAGGCCATCAGGACCTTTTTGCCCTCTTTCTCTTTCAGGCGCTTCGCCAGCTTACCGGTTGTGGTCGTCTTACCCGAGCCCTGGAGGCCGACCATCAGGATCGGGGCAGGAGGGTTGTCGATCTTCAGCGCACCTGGATCTTCTTCACCGCGCAGGGTGTCGACCAACGCGTCATGCACGATCTTGACGACCTGCTGTCCGGGGGTAATCGACTTGGTCACCGCCTGACCCGTGGCCTGATCCTGCACTTTCTTGACGAATTCTCGAGCTACCGGCAGCGAGACATCTGCCTCAAGCAGCGCAACCCGAACCTCACGCAGAGCGGTTTTGACGTCCTCTTCGGACAGGGCACCCTGTTTGGTCAGCCGGTCAAAGACGCCAGAAAGGCGTTCGGATAGATTTTCAAACATGCCTTCGGCCTCCTATGCCGGTTATCTGGTGGCGTGCCCTAGATAGGATGCGCCGGTTAAATGCACAAACGCCCCCACGGGCGTAACACGCTGGTGGGGGGCGATCCCTGAACGACTCAAGGGACCGGAAGATCAGACGCTTCCGGATGTTGGGTTGGGCTTTAGGCCGATCGGCTGGCAGAGTCAACCTTGCGCGCAGGAAGCCAGTCATTGACCGCATCAACCAGCCGATGCGCACCCCGACCATTTGAGAATGCCTCGACGATGGGATGCCGGCCCTCGCTCATTCCCTTGTCCAATATTAGCACAGGCCGATATCGGGTGGATGTCCCCTTATTGCTTCTCGATGCCGTGCTTTCGATCTCCGCATGGGACAAGTTTGCAAGCAAATGCTCGACGGTATCATAGCCAAAGACGGACTGCCTGCGGATCATTATTTTGTCTTTGTTCCGGTCCAAGATAACCTGAACGCGGCGCACAAAGGCGCAGAAGGCCCCAAGACCCATCCCACCGCCGAATAGGGCAAAGAAGATGCCGAACAAGATGCCCTCACCGCCCTCACTGACCATGAACAGGCCCGCGCCGACAAAAGCCAGAATGAAGAAGACCAGCGTGATGCCGATAAACCATGGCGTATCGGACAAGATCAGTTGGTTCGGAGAATTGCGCGTGACTTTCATGGCGGCACGCTAGCATCGATTTTCAGGCCTGTCGTGGCTTGAATCTGTCAGCGCATTGCGCGATTAGCGCCTCAAACGAGGAGGTACCCATGGATGCGTCATCCGCTTTTCAAGACACGCTGCCGATCAGTTCAGACGCGCTGTTGCAGCGGCTGGATGACGGGGGGCTGAGCTATCGTCTGCACACGCATATCCCCCTGCGCACGGTTGAGGATGCCAAAGGCGTTGAAGAGCAATTCCTGGTACCAGGCGAAAACACCTTGCGCCTCAAGAACCTGTACCTGCGCGACAAGAAAAAGCGAAACTATCTGGTGACGCTGGAACAAAGCCGCGAGATTGATCTTAAGGCGTTGGGCACAGAGCTGGGGATCGGTAATCTGTCGTTTGGATCGGCGGATCGGCTGTTTCAGAACCTTGGCATCCGCCCCGGCGCGGTCAGTCCGCTGGCCATGATCAACGGGGCGTCAAACGATGTGCGGTTCTTCATGGACGCCGCCGCGCAAACGGCGGACGTCATCTATATGCATCCATTGGTAAATGACCGGACTGTCGCCATGACACGCGATGACCTGATGGCATTCTTCGATCAGATCGGATGCGAGATCACCTGGCTGCCGTGATCAATCGCTCAGCGCCTCTTCGAGGGTTGCGGCGACATGGGCGGCGGACGGATTGACGAACAGGTGGCCGTCAGCTTCAAAAACAGGGTCATCCAGGTGGTCGGGAAAGGCCAGCGGCAGTTCGGTGCACGCCAGCAAGATCGCGGTTCCCGGCTTTGCGTGCCTGTCGCAGAATGTTAGTAAACGAGCGCGCGCCGTGTCTGATGCGCCGCCGTAGAAGTCACTGTCGATCATAGCCTGCATCTCGGCAATTTCCGTTTCGGGCAAGCGATCATTTGCAGTGATCCCTTCAGCGGCCAATCGGTCTGAATAATTGCTGGCCTGCATGGTCACTGTCGTTCCCAGAACCAGGGCTGTGGACGCCTTGGCAGATGCCGTGGCCTCAGCCGTTGCATCGAAAATGCTGAGAATGGGCATGGTGATACCTTGCCGGATCGCATGCAGCCGCGCGTGCGGAGTGTTCGAGGCGATGATGCCAAAGTCGCAGCCCGCGTTTTCAAGTGTTAACAGCGCCTCGCGAAACACCGCGTCGAACCCGGACCAACTGGCCTCGTCTCCGGCGGTTCCCCGCAGGGCGCGTGTTTTGGCCTGCGTAACGGATTCGATTGTCATGGGCGGGATCGGCAGGGGCGAGCTGTGGCCGCGATTGGCAAAGTGCCTGCTGGCCCCTTCTGCGATCGCTCGGTAATAATCCACGGTCGAGGCCCAGCCCACACCGCCCAGAATGCCGATTTTCTTCATGATGAACGCCCAGTCTGCAAATCTCGCTTAAGGCAGACTGGACGTTTCACAAGGTAAAGGCCAGAGGTGGATCAAGCGGCGAGTTGAGTTACCGCTTTTTGGGCATTCGCCAACGCGGCGTCCGCATCCAGCGCCATCTTGTCAGCCGCAATCACGTCGACGTCGTGGATGCCGATGAATCCTAGAACGTGCTTGGCATAGTTGGTGGCAAAGTCGATCTCAGACCCTACCTCGGTGCCGCCGGACGCGATCGCCAGCACGGCGCGCTTACCTTCCAGCAGGCCTTTGGGGCCGGTTTCCGAATAGGCAAAGGTCAGACCCACGCGGGCGACAAGGTCGATCCAGGCCTTGAAGGCCGCAGGCACCGAGAAATTGTAGATCGGCAGCCCGATGACAATGGTGTCGGCGTTTTGCAGCTCGCCAACCAACTCGTCGGACAGGGCCAACAGATCGCGTTGAACCTCGTCACGTTGATCGGCGGGGGTGAAGTTGGCGTTGATCCAGTCTTCGGTCAGCAGGGGCAGGGGGCTGGCAAGATCGCGGCGGATAATGCGTCCGGCGCCAAGGTGCCCGATAATCTGGCCGGAAAGGTCACGGGTGGCGGATCCGGTGCGGCGGGCCGAGGCGTCGATATGCAGGATGGTCTTGGTCATGTCAGGGTTTCCTTTTTGGCGGGGAATCTGCTTCCGGTCCCAATATGAGTGTTGCGTCAGCGAACGAAACGCAGATATACCAACAGGTATTGTTGGATTTTGCACAGTAGGCTTGAGCATGGATAATTGGGACGAAGTCAAAACCGCGTATCAGGTCGCTCGGATGGGCACCGTCAGCGGCGCGGCCGAAATCTTGGGCGTTCACCATGCCACCGTGATCCGCCATATCGACGCGATCGAAGCGCGGCTGGGCGTTAAGCTGTTCCAGCGCCACGCCCGTGGCTATACCCCAACCGATGCCGGAGAGGACCTTCTGCGCGTGGCTCAGGCCACCGAAGATCAGTTCAATCAGTTGGTGGGCCGAATGAAAGGGCGTGGCGATGATGTGTCGGGCGAATTGGTTGTGACGTCTCTGGCCTCGCTGGCGCCCTTGGTCGTTCCCGCCCTGTCCGAGTTTCAATCAATGCACCCGGGTCTGATTGTACGTTACCTGACCGGGGACCGCTTGTTCCGCCTGGAATACGGCGAGGCGCATGTGGCCATCCGTGCGGGTGCCGCCCCGGACCAACCTGACAATGTTGTGCAGCCGTTTATCGAACAGGAGGTCGGCTTGTTTGCCAGCAAGTCATATATCGAACGCCGAGGCAAACCAGCGAGCATTGACGAATTTGCAGACCACTTGTTTGTCGGCACGGACGATGAAAACAGCCGCGCTCCGTTTTCCAAGTGGTTGCGTGCCACTGTCCCGGCCGAGGCCATCGCATTCCGCTGTACCAACAATTTCTGCTTGCGCGAGGCGGTTCTGGCCGGGGCAGGGATTGGTTTCATGGCGCGGTGGGAGGCATCGCGCGATCCGGAGTTGGTCGAAGTTATTGAGCCATTGCCCGAATGGTTCGGCAAACTTTGGCTGGTGACCCATGTCGATCTGCATCGCACGACCAAAGTGCAGGCCTTCCTATCGTTCCTTAAGAAAGAATCCAAAGGTTGGCTCTCGTGACACCGCAGGGGCGTGGTCATTTGGCAATGATCACATTCACTCTGCTGGTGGCGGGTAGTTTCTCGTTGGGATCGATTGTTGCCAACCAGATTGCACCGTTGGCGATTACAGCCGGGCGGTTTCTGATTGCGGCCGTCATCATCGGCATTGCGGCGCTTGCCACCACCGGGTTGCCGCGCAGCGCTGCGCACGCGCCGTGGCGATACGCTGTTTTGGGCGGGCTGTTCGCCACTTACTTTGTTCTTATGTTCTACGGCCTGAAAACCGCCGATCCGGTCAGCACATCCGCGGTCTTCACCCTGACGCCGATCATGTCGGCCATCGCCGGATGGGTTCTGCTGCGCCAGATCACCACGCCGCGCATGGCTTTTGCCCTGACGGTGGGGGCTACCGGGGCTTTGTGGGTTATCTTTCGCGCCGATTGGCAGTCCTTTCGCGCCTTCGAGATCGGTGGCGGAGAGATCATCTTTTTCTGGGGCTGCATGGCGCATGCAATCTACACGCCGATGGTGCGTAAATTGAACCGGGGCGAGCCCGCAGTCGTGTTTACATTTGGAACACTGGTTGCTGGTTGTGTGATCCTGACGGTGGTCGGCTGGTCAGACATCCGTGCAACCGATTGGGCGAACCTGCCGCTGATCGTCTGGGTCAGTCTGCTGTATCTTTCTATCTTCGCAACGGCCTCCAGTTTCGTTCTGGTCCAGTTTGCAGCGCTACGCCTGCCGTCGGCCAAGGTTATGGCCTACACTTATCTGATCCCCAGCTGGGTGATCCTGTGGGAGATCGCGCTTGGGCGGCCTGCGCCAACCGTCATGGTGCTGGTCGGTGTCGTTTTAACCGCGATCGCGCTTGTTCTGCTGCTCAAAAGCGAAGAGCAACCTGCGAAAGACACTGCGCCGGTCTCGGAATGACCCTTGTCTTTTGGCCGTAATCTAACAACCCTCGGGTCTGATGAACCATCCCGGAGGGAATGATGAAGCAAGCTATTCTATTTGTCGTCGGTGCGATGTTATCCGCCTGTACGCAAGGAGGGGGGCAGGGGTCGTCGGAGACCGACCTTCAAGGCAGTTGTGAGGCGCTGGTATCGGCTGAGACGGGTGTTCAGGCCGCTGACGTCAACGCGATTTCGACTGAATCGGTACCGACCGGAACAATCACGACAATTGAGGTCACTGGCGCTCAGGCACCGTGGTTGTGTCTTGCGGATGCAACGGGTGTGATCATCGGCGTCGAGTATAGTCAGGAAGGCTAGCTGGGAACCGGCCGAACCGGATGAAATGGTCGGAGTCATCTACATGAGACAGATCAAAGTGCTCTATTCCTGAGCCCGCTAACATCGGCGGCAGGAGGAAGATGCCATGTTTAATCACATTATGATCCCGGTCGATATTCATCTGCCGCCGGAAATTCGCAAAGCTCTGGATGTCGCGGCGCAAATGGCGAGATGGCAAAACGCCCGGATCACGATCGTCAGCGTGACCGGAACCCAGCCGGGCGACGTCACGCATTCAGACGCGGAGATCAGCGTCGAGCTGCAAGCCATTGTGGATCAACTTACCGAGCAGAGTGGCTCCGAGGTTTCAGCGCGCAACATCCACTCGGTAGATGTAGCTGCAGAGGTCGACGGTGATTTGACCCGCGCCGCTGAAGAGATTGGGGCCGACCTAATCGTCGTTGGGACGCACGCACCGCGCATCACGGACCACATCTTTTCCAGCCATGCCGGATATCTGGCCAAACACGCCAAAGTATCGGTGTTTGTAGTTAGATAGATCTAGGGATCGTCTGTTGCGGGCAGTTCGACTTCCAAAAATCGTTCAAACGCATCCAGATTGACCGGTTCGAACTGACCGAACCCCTGCATCCAGACGGATGCCGCGCGCAGCGCATCCGGTTCCAGCTTACACCACTTCACCCGCCCGCGCTTTTCCTGGCTGATCAACCCGGCCTTGGTCAGGATGATCAGATGTTTCGAGATCGCGGCCAGCGACATCTCGAACGGGTCGGCGACGTCGGTGACGGCCATGTCATCCTCAAGCAGCATCGCAAGGATGGCGCGGCGGGTCGGGTCGGCGAGGGCCGCGAAAACGGTATCGAGGTCATTGGACATGCTATCGCTCAATCACAGCGCCCGGTTTTGGTCAACCATTTGGTTGAATATACGAATTGAGTGGTTTTTACGCACGCCGATGGATCGGGACATTTTAATGGTGCTTCAATTACATGAATAAATTGCGTAAATTCAATTACTTAACCTGCGGAAAGTCAGACATTTAACACCGTTGACTCTGTGCCTTGCGCCCCTTAGCACCCTACCCAAGACTGTGCGAGGGAATTGCCCGTGACCGATGATGACCAAAAGCAGCGTATGGCGCAGCTGGAGGCCAAGATCACAGCGGCGAAAAAGGCCAAAGCGCCAAAGCCTCGTGCGGATGCTGACGTGTCCGGGGGCGAGCTTGCCTGGAGGATGGTCATCGAAATGGTTTCCGGTCTTGGGATCGGATTTGGCATCGGATACGGGCTGGACAGCCTGCTCGGGACAATCCCGATCTTTCTGGTGCTGTTCACATTGCTGGGCCTTGTCGCGGGCGTGAAGGTTATGCTCCGCAGCGCGAAAGAGGTTCAGGAGAAACAAGCGGCTGCTGAGGCGGCCGATAAGGACGAGAGGGACTGAACGTGGCAACTGAGACCACCGCAGCAGAAGGCAGCAGCCTGGTTTTCCATCCGATGGATCAGTTCATCGTTAAACCGCTTTTCGGTGACGGTGCGATTGCGTGGTACACGCCGACCAACGTGACTCTGTGGTTGTTTCTGGCTATTGCGGCGATCTTTGCCCTGCTGGTTCTCAGCACCTCGAAACGTGCCATTGTTCCGACCCGAATGCAGTCTGTTGCTGAGTTGGCCTATGGCTTCATCTACAAGATGCTGGAAGACATTTGCGGTAAAGAAGGCGTGAAGTACTTCCCCTATGTCATGACCCTGTTCATGTTCATCGTCTGCGCGAACTTCCTGGGCATGTTGCCCATGTCTTTCACCACCACGTCGCATTTCGCCGTGACCATCCCGCTGGCGCTGGCTGTGTTCCTGACCGTAACCGTTCTGGGTTTCGTCAAGAACGGCGCAAGCTTCCTAGGTCTGTTCTGGGTGTCCAGCGCACCGCTGGCACTGCGCCCTGTCCTGGCGATCATCGAGCTGATCTCGTACTTCGTGCGTCCGGTCAGCCACTCCATTCGTCTTGCCGGTAACGTCATGGCAGGCCACGCGGTTATCAAGGTTTTCGCAGGCTTTGCCGCGATTGCCGTGATCTCACCGGTGTCCGTTCTGGCGATCACCGCAATGTACGGCCTCGAGGTCCTCGTGTCCTTTATTCAGGCCTACGTATTCACCATTCTGACCTGTGTTTACCTGAAAGATGCGCTGCATCCTTCGCACTAAGGTCCGATACCCAAACATCGAAACTTCCAATTCGTAAGGAGAAACATCATGGAAGGCGATCTCGCACACATCGGCGCAGGCCTGGCAGCAATCGGTTCCGGCGCAGCCGCAATCGGGGTGGGCAACGTAGCAGGCAACTTCCTGGCCGGCGCCCTGCGCAACCCTTCGGCGGCTGCTTCGCAGACCGCAACCCTGTTCATCGGTATCGCATTCGCAGAAGCCCTGGGGATCTTTGCATTCCTGGTCTCGCTGCTGCTGATGTTCGCCGTCTAATCTGCGGAACCTGATCCTTACGCGCAGGTGGGTCCAAGCCATAGCGGCCCACCTGTTGTAAAGACAACGTTCCGACGGAGGACATCATGGCGACTGAACCCCTTGCCAAAGAAGTAGCTGGCACCTGCGTCGACGCCTACGGCTCGGCCATCGGTATGCCGCAGCTCTGCTTCGATTGGTTTCCCAACCAGATTTTCTGGCTGGTCATCACGCTGGTCGTCATCTTTCTGGTCCTGTCTCGCGTGGCCTTGCCCCGCATCGCGGCAATCCTGGCGGAACGTCAGGGGACCATTACAAATGACCTGGCTGCGGCCGAAGATCTGAAGGCCAAAGCGGTCGAGGCTGAAGAGGCCTACAACAAGGCGCTGGCCGATGCCCGTTCTGAGGCACAGCGTATCGCAGCGGAAGCCCGCGCTGAAATTCAGTCTGGTCTGGATGACGCGATTGCCAAGGCAGACGCGGAAATCGCTGCAAAGGCGGCTGAATCGGAAAAGGCAATTGCCGATATCCGAGCCGGCGCGCTGGAAAGCATTCAAGTGGTTGCCAAGGACACGGCAGCTGAACTGGTCACAGCTCTGGGCGGCGAGGCGGATGCCAAAGCCATCGACAGTGCAATTGACGCGCAGACGAAAGGATAAGTGACATGCGGAATACTCTTGCCCTTATCCTGACCGTCGGCACCGCCAGCCCCGCGCTGGCCGCAAGTGGCCCGTTCTTCTCGCTTGGCAACACCGACTTTGTGGTCCTTCTGGGCTTCATCGTTTTCATCGCGGTCCTGTTCTACTTCAAGGTTCCAGGCATGATTGGTGGCGCGCTGGACAACCGCGCCGACGGCATCAAATCCGAACTGGATGAAGCCCGCGCCCTGCATGAAGAGGCACGCAGCCTGTTGGCCTCGTACGAGCGCAAGCAGCGTGAAGTGCAGACCCAAGCGGATGCCATCGTGGCTGCAGCCAAAGAAGATGCTATTCTGGCGGCAGAACAGGCAAAGGTCGATTTGGAGAAATCCATCGCCCGCCGTCTGGCAGCAGCTCAGGACCAGATCGCTTCTGCTGAGGCGTCAGCTGTCAAGGAAGTCCGTGATCAGGCCATCACCGTTGCGGTATCGGCTGCCAACGCAGTTCTGGCCAAGCAGATGACGGCCGCACAGGCGAACAAACTGATCGACGCAGCGATTGCGGATGTTGGTGACAAACTGCACTGACACCGACAGATAGCAGACGAGTAACAGAAGTGACCCGGAAGCCGCATGCTTTCGGGTCATTTGTTTTCTACAGGGACGACGCGCGATCCTAGTCTAGTCACTTGTGCAGCGGATCCGAATTGTGATTTGACGGATGCGAAGGCGTTGTTTGGGCGTTTTATGACAGAGCCATAGTGCGTCTACCTTCCTTTCCGGAGGCTCTGGGATTGCACAGAACAAGGTCGGATGAAGTAGAAAACTGAAATCCGGAAACAGGAAAAGAGTGACCGTGCCAGCCACAGACAACACAGTTTCCATGAACATTGTCGGCGCGGTGCGTAACGGGGGTTCGGCTCTGAAAGAAACGATCCATCGGATCGAAGACCTGTCGAAACGGGTAGGGCAATACTCGGTCATCATTGCCACCAATGACAATACCGATGACACCGATCAGATCCTGTCTGAATACGCGAACCAGATTACCGAGGTTCAGATCATTCGGCTGGATGGTGTGATCTCGGACATTTCTGAACGTGTCGAGCGTATCACCGCTGCTCGAAATTCTATACTTGAAACTCTCGAAAAGAATGGTCGTGACAACCACCTGACTCTGATACTGGATTTAGACGGGCCGAACATCTG
The DNA here is from genome assembly GCF_059609785.1 of Ruegeria sp. YTSC003. NCBI lineage: Bacteria > Pseudomonadati > Pseudomonadota > Alphaproteobacteria > Rhodobacterales > Roseobacteraceae > Ruegeria > Ruegeria sp. YTSC003. The sequence goes on from NZ_JBXWMK010000005.1 coordinate 66,110, forward strand.
TCTGAATCCCGAAGCTGTTTTAGCAGCGGCCAAGCGTTCGGATATTCAGTGGGAAGCGGTTTTTGCAAACTCGAGGCCTGCCTACTACGACCTATATGCCTTGCGCTGCCGGGGGTGGTGCGAACAGGATGTCTGGCAACAGATACACAACGCGCGTAAACCTCTGTTTGGTAAACGAAAATGGCGTCGAAACCTATTGAAGACTATGATCCATGACCGTCAGTTTCATATTCCAGAAGATTGCCAACTTATACCTGTCGACAGCGCATTTGCGGGCGCCGGCCTTTATAAAACTCAGGCGTTACGAGGCTTGAGATATAAATGCCGAGATGAGGAGGACCGGCTGGTCTGTGAACATGTCCTGTTTCATCAGGAAATGCGTACACGAGGTGCCAGGCTCTATATCGACCCGGCGTTGATGACTATCGCGCCGCAAGAACATCTTGGTGAAGGCAGCGGAGCACCATTTCCACCGAACCTACAAGACCTTTCGAGCGGAGCAACGTGATCAATGCCCTATTCTCCAATCACCGGGCAACTTGGAGTGTTGCTTTTTGAAAGCGAAGTGATCGGGCGGCACCCGGCAAAGTACTTTCTGGATGAAAGCTGCGGTTTTATCTGGGTGGAAAACCCGACATGGCTGGAAGAAGCGTATAGCGATGCCATCGCGTTGACGGATACAGGGATCGTCGCCCGAAACCTGTCGAACCTGCGCCGTGTTTCAACAGCCATGCGTGCGAATGGTCTTGCAGATGCCCGTGGGATCGACATCGGCGGAGGCTATGGGCTGTTTGTTCGCGGCCTAAGGGACATTGGACTGAATTTTCACTGGTCCGACCCCTATGCAGAAAACCTGTTGGCGCGTGGGTTCGACGCGGATGATGGAACATATGCAGTTGCGACGGCCTTTGAAGTTCTTGAACATTTGCCGGATCCGCTTTCGCACTTAAAAGAGGCGCGCAAGAAATTTGGTTTCGAAACGCTCTTTTTTTCGGCGACTTGCTTCGATCCAAGGGATCTACCGCCGCGCGACTGGTGGTACTGGGCTTTTGAGACGGGCCAGCACATCAGCTTTTTCTCAGAGCAAAGCCTGGATTATATGGCTGAGCAGTTGGAGATGCGGAAAGTCCACCTCCGAGGAGACCTTTATGCCTTCACTGCGCTGGACAGCCTCACGTGGCCCAGCCGGTGGCAGCAATGGAGAATTCTAAAAGCGTTCCGCCGCGCCAGCCTGACGCAACAGGACTATGAAGACATGAAGCAACGCGTAAAGTCGATGCAACTCAAACGTTGACGATCATAGTGTGCCTGCCTCGTGCTGAAGGCGTTGCTGAGCGATTTCTTCGTTTCTTTCTGCTTTTTGCTGATCGGCCATGCAGCGTTCAACAAAGCTTAGATGTTCTTGAACCGCATGTCTGGCCGCAGCCGGGTCGCGTGTCTGAAGCGCCGTGTTGATGGCGCGGTGCTGGTCCAGAATTGCTTCGCGCGTTGTTTGCTGGTGGAACATCATCTGGCGGTTATAGAACACGCCTTGCCGCAACAGATCGAACATTGACCGCATCATATGCAACATGACCACATTATGGCTGGCCTCGATGATAGCCATGTGGAATTGCGCGTCCAGCTGCGCCTCATCTTCGGTCGCATTGCTGGTATGGGCGGCTTCCATCTTTGCAAAAATCGTCTGTACCACCTTCAGGTCGCTGTCCGACCCCAACCGGGCCGCGCGCTCGGCGGCCAACCCTTCCATGTCGCGCCGGAATGAGAGGTAATCGAACACCGCCTCGTCATGGCTGCCGAACAGCCGGATCAGCGCCGGGGAGAAGGCTGAGCCCAGAACCTCGGCCACATAGATCCCGGATCCTGCTTTTGCTGTCAGCAACCCTTGGCTTTGCAGGTCTGCGATCGCGTCGCGCAGGGACGGCCGGGATACGCCCAGCCGCTCGGCCAATTCGCGTTCGGCGGGCAGACGTTCGCCGGGGCGCAGTATGCCGCGCAGTATCAGCAGTTCAATCTGGCGAACTACCGCGATTGAAAGCTTTTCGGTCTGAACTTTTTGAAAAGGCATGCGGGCGTCATTCCGGAAATTGGTCAAATGATATGACCACGGATGGCGGCGAGGTTCAAGAATGCGGGGTCACGTGGTCTATAATATTAGGTCAGCATTGTTGACTTTATGATGTTCCTCTCTACGCTGGCCGTGACTGAGAGCGGAGGAGACTCATGTCTACGCACGAATTGTTCGCCACGCGGGCATCCCGGATGAAAGCGTCTGAGATACGCGAATTGTTAAAGCTGTTGGATCAGCCGGGGATCATCTCTTTTGCAGGCGGCATCCCCGATCCCGCGTTGTTTCCAGCCGAAGGGTTCGCGGCCGCCTTTCAAGCTGCGTTGGGGCCTGACCAGCAGGCTCAGGCGCTACAATATTCCGTCAGCGAAGGTTACGTCCCGCTGCGGGAATGGCTCGTCGACCACATGCGTTCAATCGGAGTGGAATGCGGGCTTGAGAACATCCTGATCACGTCAGGCTCGCAGCAGGCATTGGATTATCTGGGTAAACTCTATCTGTCGCCGGGCGATACTGCGCTGGTCGGATGGCCGACCTACCTGGGCGCATTGGCTGCATTCAATGCTTATGAACCACGTTTTGACCGGCTCAGCATCAATGGCAACCGGGGCGCGGCAGAATACGCGGCGTTAGCGGGCGAAGGCGCGGTCAAATTTGCCTATCTCTCGCCCGATTTCGCCAACCCGACAGGCGAAACCGTGGATCTGCGGGGGCGGGAAGCGCTGCTGGATCTGGCGGATGAGTTGAACTGTGCGGTGATCGAGGATGGCGCCTATCAGGCCCTGCGTTATGACGGTAATGCCATCCCCCCGGTTCTGGCACTGGAATTGGCGTGCAAAGGGTCGATTGAGGATTGCCGCACGATCTATTGTGGAAGCTTTTCGAAAACCTTGTCTCCGGGGTTGCGGGTTGGTTGGGTCGTGGCGGCAAAGCCAGTGATTTCTCAATTGGTGTTGATGAAACAGGCTGCCGATCTGCATTCGGCAACCATCAACCAGATGGCCATTGACCAGGTGGCACGGGTTTGTTTCGACACGCATATCCCGATGTTGCGTCGTGTCTACGGTGCCCGTCGCGACGCCATGTTGCAGGCGTTGCAGGACCATATGCCCGATGGCGTGCAGTGGACCAAGCCGGAAGGTGGCATGTTCGTGTGGTTGACATTGCCGGTCGGTACAAACGGGGCCGAACTGTTGGCCCGGGCGTTGGACACGGTCAAAGTCGCCTTTGTCCCGGGTGGAGCCTTTTTCCCGGACGGCAGCGGGACCAACACGATCCGGTTGAGTTTCTCGAACTCGGATGAGGATACGATCCGCGAAGGTATTCGCCGATTGGGTGAGGTTTTGCGCGCCTGATCGGCGGAAAGGTTTTGTTAACCTTGATGCTGCAATGCTGCGGGCATGATCCGGTATCTGTCCCTCCTAGTGCTGGCCGCTTGTTCGGCTGGCACGCCCCACTTTCGCGATGTGCCTGCGACCCGCGTTGCGGTGAATGGCAGTGTGTTTGACGTGCGGGTCCGCGATCAACTGGCCGAGGCTGTACGCATCAACTCTCAATATGCTCCGCGTCTTGACCCCATTCGAGACCGGGCCGCACTGGCTATGGCACAGGTGTCGGGTTGCCCGTTGTTGGATGTTCTGGGCGACGCTGCGGTCACCGTGGGCATTCTAGGTTGTGACCGGGAATTGGGGGAAAAGCTGATTCTCGGCAGCCTTCTTCGCGGTCCCTATGAATGTATCGACTATGGCTACTACGAAGACTATGGCTATCAGGTTTTTGAGTGCGCTTCTTACTGAGATACGCGCTTTTTTGCGTATTTTGGCAAGATATTGTGGATAACTTGGCGTGAAATCCCATATCCTGCGTTACTCCGTTGACTCACCCCCAATGGGTTGCGCAGACTTCCAGATATAGGAATCATGGGACGAGCGGCCTTTGCGGTTCAGCAAACTTAAACTCACCGGCTTCAAAAGCTTTGTTGACCCGACCGATCTGATTATCGCGGATGGGTTGACCGGTGTGGTGGGCCCAAATGGCTGCGGCAAGTCCAATCTTCTGGAAGCGTTGCGTTGGGTAATGGGCGAAAACCGCCCCAAATCCATGCGCGGTGGCGCGATGGAGGATGTGATCTTTGCCGGGGCCGCAACGCGTCCGGCCCGAAATTTTGCCGAAGTTGTCCTGACGATGGATAACTCGGAACGTTTGGCGCCTTCGGGGTTCAATGACAGCGATCAGTTGGAAATTGTGCGTCGCATCACCCGCGATGTCGGCAGCGCTTACAAGACCAACGGCAAAGATGTTCGGGCGCGCGATGTCCAGATGCTTTTTGCCGATGCCTCGACCGGCGCGCATTCACCTGCACTGGTGGGGCAGAACCGCATTGCCGAGCTGATCAACGCCAAGCCCCGCGCGCGTCGCAGCATTCTGGAAGAGGCGGCCGGTATCTCGGGCCTTTATCAGCGCCGCCACGAGGCGGAGCTTAAGCTGAAGGGCACCGAATCCAACCTGACCCGTGTGGATGACGTTCTTGAACAGCTTGGCACCCAATTGGCGCAGCTTGCGCGTCAGGCCCGTCAGGCCTCGCGGTACCGTGAGATTGGGGAGCAACTACGGCAGGCTGAAGGCATGCTGCTCTATCGCCGCTGGAAAGAGGCCGACATGGCCCGCCAGCAAGCCGAGGACGTGCTGCGCGAGCGGATCACCGAAGCTTCCCGTGCCGAGGCCGAAGCGCGCGCAGCCAGCGCCAAGCGGTCTGAAATCGAGGAAACTCTGCCACCGTTGCGCGAGGAGGAGGCAATCGCCGCCGCCGTCTTGCAACGTCAGCAGGTGCAGCGTGATCAGCTGGCTGATCAAGAAACCCGCGCGCGTCAGACGATCGAGACGCTGGCCAACCGAATTCAGCAGTTGGCCAACGATATCGAACGCGAAACCGGCCTGAACAGGGACGCGGGCCAGATGATCGAGCGTCTGGAATGGGAAGCACGCGAACTGGCCAAAGCGGCAGAAGGGCATGACGACAAAGTGGCTAAGGCCGCCGAGATCGCGCGCGAAGCCGCATCTGTGCTGCAGGATCGTGAAGATCACTTGTCGCAGGAAACCGAGGATATGGCGCGTCTTGTAGCCCGTCACCAGTCGGCGCAACGATTGGTCGAAGACAGCCGTAAGACACTGGCCCGGTCCGAGGGTGAGGAAGAGAAAGCCCGTGGTGCAGTAGACGAAGCCCGAGATGCTTTGACCCGCGCCAGCGAAGCATACGAACAAGCGCAGGAAGGCGAGGAAGAAGCGCGAGAGGCTGCAGAAGCCGCCGAAGAAGCGCTGGCCGCGGCAGATGAATTGCGCAACGAAACGCAGGCGCGCGAGGCCGAGGCGCGCGCGCAGCGGTCCGAGGCCGAGGGTGAACTGGGTGCAATCCGTGCCGAGACATCCGCCCTGGCCAAGCTGGTCGAACGGGATACGGCCGAAGGCGGGCAGGTTTTGGATCTGCTGCGGGTCGAGCCCGGTTATGAAAAGGCGCTGGGGGCGGCACTGGCTGACGACCTGCGTACACCGTTGGTCGATGCCGACGGACCGTCCGGCTGGGTCCAAGTTTCTGGCTATGATGCAGATCAGCCCTTGCCCGACGGGGCCGAACCATTGGCGTTGCATGTCTCGGGCCCAGACCGTCTGAGCCGCCGGATCGCTCAGATCGGGTTGGTTGATGCGGATCAGGGCGCGCAGCTGCAAGCCTCATTGAAGCCGGGGCAGCGTCTGGTGTCCCGTTCAGGTGACTTGTGGCGTTGGGATGGATTTCGGGCATGGGCCGAGGATGCGCCAAGCGCTGCAGCCTTGCGGTTGGAGCAGCTCAACAAGCTTGAAGCTCTGAAACAGGAACTTACCCGCGCCGAAGCGCAGGCTGATGGTGCCCGCGCCGCGCATGAAGCGCTGTCGCAGCAATTGGCGGACGTCACCGAAGCAGACCGCCGGGCCCGCGAAGCCCGCCGAGCAGCCGACCAGCGGATGGCGGAAACCGCGCGTCAGCTGAGCCGGGCCGAGGCCGACCGCAATCTGGCGCAGGGTAAGCTGGAAACTCTCGCCCTTGCTGTTGACCGGCACAAGGAAGATGCCATGTCAGCCCGCGCGCAACTGCGCGAGGCCGAGGGAGCGCTGGATGGTCTGGGTGATGTCGACAGCGCGCGCGCGCAGGTCGAGGACATCAAGCAAACGGTTGAGGCCGCAAGGATCACCATGCTGACCCATCGCTCATCCCATGATGAGCTGCGCCGCGAAGGCGAGGCGCGGACGCGGCGGGCTCAAGAAGTGACAAAGGACCTCAGTGGGTGGCGGCACCGGTTGGAGTCAGCAGAAAAACGTATCTCGGAATTGGTCGAGCGCAAGGAAAGCTCTGAGGGGGAACTGTCTGAGGCGATGGCCGCCCCGGGTGAGATCGCCGAGGCGCGTGAAGAACTGAACGAGTTGATCGAGACAGCCGAGGCCCGGCGCGCCGAGGCCGCCGACAAGCTTGCCGAGGCTGAGACGCAGCAGCGCGAGGTTGTGTTGGCCGAGCGTGAGGCTGAACGTTTGGCATCGGAAGCCCGCGAATCCCGCGCGGCGGCCGAGGCGCGCTGTGACGCAGCCAAGGAAGGCGTCGTGGCCGCCGCTGAGCGGATCGCTGAAGACCAGCAGCTGACGCCGAACCAGTTGCTGAACCAACTGGATGTAAACCCCGACCAGATGCCTGCCGCCGACGCGCTGGAGGCCGAAGTAAACCGCCACAAGCGTCAACGAGACGCAATGGGTGCGGTGAACCTGCGCGCCGAAGAAGACAGCAAAGAAGTTCAGGAAGAGTTTGACACACTGAACAGCGAAAAGGCCGATCTGGAAGAGGCGATCAAGGCCCTGCGCAGCGGCATCGCCAGTCTTAACCGCGAGGGTCGTGAGCGTCTGCTGACTGCGTTCGAGCAGGTGAATTCCAACTTCGCCATGTTGTTCAAGCATTTGTTCGGCGGTGGTGAGGCCAATCTGGTCATGGTCGAAAGCGATGATCCATTGGATGCCGGGCTCGAAATCATGTGCCAACCGCCAGGCAAGAAGCTGTCGACGCTTAGTCTGCTGTCGGGCGGGGAACAGACCCTGACCGCCACGGCGCTGATCTTTGGCGTCTTCCTCGCCAACCCCGCGCCGATCTGTGTGCTGGATGAGGTCGACGCGCCGCTGGACGATGCCAACGTCACCCGCTTTTGTGATTTGCTGGACGAAATGTGCCGCCAGACGGACACTCGGTTCCTGATCATCACCCACCACGCGGTGACCATGGCGCGGATGGATCGGTTGTTTGGCGTAACCATGCAGGAACAGGGCGTCAGTCAATTGGTTTCGGTCGATCTGAAAAAGGCCGAACAGATGGTCGCCTGATCGTTCACCGCAACGTTATGCCCCAATCGCCCGGTGGCGGGTTAAGGTGGCCGTATGACCCGATATCTGATCCTTGCCCTGTTGACTGCCAGCCCGGTTGTGGCGGCGGAATGGCCAACAAAACCCGGAGATGTCCCGCTTTCATCTGCCGAGCTGGACGCCCTCGCGGGGCGAACGCTGACCTTCTATGACGACGGACAGTCTAAGTTTTCGGCTGGTGGGGCTTATTCCTTTACCTACGCCAGCGGGGATTCCGCGTTTGGGACATATTCCATTGCCGACGACGGCAGTGTCTGCATCACGTATCGTAACGGGTTCAGCCGCTGCGATCTCTATGTACGCAGCGGTAAGCGCCTAGTTCTGATTGACGAGAAAGGCGACAGATACCCGGTCCGGCCTGAATGAGTTTGGTAGCCGCCTTGACGATCAGGCATCGAATCCAAGTAGGGCATTAGTTGATTTAAGATTCGCGTTCTGCGTTGTCATTTGATCGAAATATTGCCGAATGCTCGCGAAGAATGGTGAGTTTTCCTATCTGAGACGGTGGTATGCTCTCAAAAAATTCATACTCAATGGGGCTAACAGATGTGCCGATTTCTGGCTTGGGCAGGCGCAAAGCGTTATCTAGATGAATTGGTTCTGAACCAAGAGCAATCGCTTGTCATTCAGAGCCGAAATGCTCTGATCGGAAAGACGCCGATCAACGCAGATGGATTTGGCCTTGCCTGGTATTCCGAACGTGAGACGCCTTGTTTTTACAAGGACACTAACCCCGCCTGGTCGGATGCCAATCTTAAACAGCTAACGCATCACACCCGGTCGCATCTCTTTCTGGCCCATGTGCGGGCATCAACTGGTACTGCAACGTCGCGGAACAACTGCCACCCGTTTGGGGTTGGAAAATGGAGTTTTATGCATAATGGGCAGGCCGGAGGGCATGACCGTATCCGGCAGGAGTTGGACGGGATGATACCACCTGACCTCTACAGCCACCGGCTTGGCGCAACCGAAAGCGAAGCGATTTTCCTGATTGCCCATGGCGAAGGTCTGGATATCGATCCGATCGGCGCCATGGAGCGGGCAGTCCAACGTGTCGAAGATCTGTCACGACGCCGAGGTACGATGCCATATCTTCGCTTTGCCGCTTGTTGGTCGGACGGCGATCGCCTTTTTGCCGCCCGATATGCTTCGGACCGCTTTGCCCCAAGCCTCCACTACAAGGCGTGTAAGGATGGGTTCATTATTTCGTCCGAACCCTTGGACGCGAATAGCGGCGAATGGACTGAAATCCCTGCCAATACGGCGATTGAAACGCGGGGAAAGGCGTTGACTTCACACGCGTTTGAACCAAAAGCGCCGCATCACCACGTCGAGGTTGCATAACTCTGTGGTGTTGCGTCCGGATGCGTCCCGTCTGTGCGGGACGCATCGGGGCTCATAACTGGTTGAGCAAATCAGCTGTTGGCCACGCATCCGCGGGCAACCCCAGCCGTGCCTGTTCGGCCTGAACGGCAGCCCGTGTGCCCGCGCCCAGAATGCCGTCGATCTTGCCAACATCATAACCGCTTGCTTGTAGCTTGGTCTGCAACTGCTTCATCTGCGCGCCCGACAGGCCTTGTGGCGGGGAACCTGCGTCATAGATTTGGCCGCCCTCCAACCGCGTACCGAAATAGGCGGCGGTCAGGACATAAACAAAGCTCTGGTTCCATTCGAAATAGACGTCAAAGTTTGGGTAGGCCAAAAATGCAGGGCCGTTGCGACCCTGTGGTAGGATCAGCGACGCGGGCAGATTGGCCAGAGATCCGCTGCGCGCTTGAACGCCCATCGCCTGCCACTCAGATACGGACCGCGACTTGCCGGGGCCAGACAGGGACCAGTCCATCTGGGCGGGAACAGTTACCTCCTGCAGCCAGGGTTCACCCGGACGCCAGCCCAGATGCGACAGCATCTTGCCGCCCGACATCAGCGCATCCGGGGCTGAGGTTTTTAGCGAGACCTTGCCGTCGCCATCCCCGTCTACGCCGTTTTCCAGAATGTCGCGGGGCAACATCTGCACCATGCCGATCTCACCTGCCCAGGCACCAGTTGTGCGGTTGGGGTCAAAATCCCCTTGGCTATAGAGCTCGATGGCCGCAAAAACCTGTGGTCGGAACAACTCAGGTCGGCGGCAGTCATGCGCCAGAGTGACCAGAGCGTTGCGGGTGTTGAAGTCACCTTGTACCGCGCCATAGTCGGTCTCGAACGCCCAGAATGCCAGCAGTACACCGCGCGACACGCCATATTCCCGCTCAATCCGGTCAAACACCGTATCGTATTTGCGAGACATGGATTTGCCGCGATCTATCCGGTTCTGAGAGATCAGACGGCGTGAAAAATCGATGAACGGTATTTGGAATACGCCTTGCGCCCGATCCGCCCTTAGAACCGCGCTGTCCTGCTGAACACCTTTGAAAAAGCTGTTCACCGTGGATTTGTCGAACCCTTGTTGTACGGCCTCGGCCTTCAGGCCCTTCACGAAGGAATTGAACCCACCGCCACATTGGGCCAAGGCGGGAGCGGCGAGCAGGGTGGCGGCAATGATGCCGGAGAGAAAACGCATTTTTAGGTCCGTCAGAAAATGAAGCTTGCCCCAACCCACACCGACACGAGCCCCAGCGCAAGCCCCCAAACCCGCCAAAGCATGTCACATGCGCGGAAAACCTCCGGCGCGCCGATGTCACGTCGCGCATCACCGTTGACCCAAGCCAGATCGCGGACCTGACCATCATAGCTGCGCGGCCCGGCAAGGGCGACGTTCAGTGCGCGCGCCATGGCGGCCTCGGGCCAACCGGCATTGGGTGAGATATGGCGGCGCGCATCCGCTACCATTTCGGGCCAGCGCGTCCATTGACCGGATAGCGCAACGATCATCACGCAGGTCAAACGGGCGGGGATAAGGTTCAACACATCGTCCAGACGCGCAGCGGCCCAGCCGAAATCGCGGTACTTTTCTGATCGGTAGCCGATCATGCTGTCGGCCGTGTTGACCGCCTTGTAGATCAGCAATCCAGGCAGGCCCGCAACCAGAAACCAAAACGCGGGCGCAATCACTCCATCGCTGAGGTTTTCGGCAGCGCTCTCAATCGCAGATCGCGCGACCTGCGCCTCGGTCATGTCCCGCGTATCGCGCGAAACGATCATGCCGACTTTGGCGCAGCCCTCGGCCAATGAGATGCGCAGCCCGTCACCGACGTCGCGGACATGGATCACCAGTGACTTTTGTGCCAGTAGAATTGCGGCAAGGATGATTTCGATCACCGGCCCAAACAAGGTCAGCGCGCGGCCCAGAAACAATGCGCCAAAGACCAGCACCACCACGACTGCCACGCCTTTCAGGCGCCTATTCGTTCCGCGGTTCAGGCGCTGGTCCAGCCAGCCGATGGCGGTTCCAATTATCACTGCCGGATGACGAATGCGGGACCAGAGCCAATCCGGCTCTCCAAGCGCCGCGTCCAGACACATGGAGCAAACCAGCAGGAAAGCTGTGCTCACGACGCGTCCTCAAGCTGACTCCACCCGTCTGCGGGCGGCAAGCCAAGGCGGAGATAGGTGTTTGAGTAGGGGAATATGCGGCTCCAGATATGGGCGCGGGCGAGATTGGCCTGCCAAGCGGCGGCATCGTCGACGTCATAAAGGCGGAACAACGTAGTGCCCCCGACCAGTTTTGCCCCCTTGCCGGTCACGATCCGGTCTAGCTGTTCTGTCGCTGCCGCCAACTGCTGACGGGTTGCTTTGGCCCAGCCCGTGTCCCGCAGCGCCCGTTCCCCGATCCGAAGGGCAGGGCCAGAGACAGACCACGGCCCGGTCAAATCGTTCAGCTTTGTGATCAGGTCCGGGTGGCCAATTGCAAATCCCAGCCGTAGCCCGGCCAAGCCCCAGAACTTGCCGAAACTTTTCAACACGATCACACCGGGCTGCTCGGCCAGATGAATTAGGGATGCTTCAGGGCAAACGTCACAAAAACTCTCATCAATCACGGTCAGCGGGGCATCGGCGTTCTGTTCGGACCAGATACGTCCATCCGGATTATTCGGGTGCACAAGGACGCGCGCCTCGGCTGGACCGTTCGATTGAACTGTCCAACCTTGCGCGGAGAAAGCTGCCGCGTGTTCGTTGTAGGTAGGTGCTGTGATCTGAACCCGACCCGTCGCAGCAAGTGCAGGCATGCGGGCGATTACTGCTGAAGCGCCGGGCGCGGGCAGAATCGCTGCACCTTTGGGAACGGACCAGAACTGGCGTGCTGCGGCAGACAGCCGTTCGAACGCACCGTGATCCGGCAGCGCGGCCCAATCCGATGGGGTCAGTCCCGACACCGGATACGGGTGTGGGTTGATGCCGGTGGACAGGTCCAGCCAGTTGTCGCGTGCCCCGCCGAACCGGGCGATAGCACCGTCCAGTCCGCCGCCATGGTCGCGCGCGGCACGGGGGTTCAAATCTGCGTTTGGGCTTGCCATCGATGTTCTCGCCGGAATTGCGCGTTTGTTGTGCTTCAAGCGGATTTTCGCCGCTTACACAAGCAAATCCGCGTGATCGGCCCGGATGACCGGCACCATTAACACTTTGTTAAGGAATAAGCGTGATCACAAACCACGGGGGTCGGCACCGCACACTCTACCAAGTGCCGAGGTTGTTGCAAATGAATGTACTGATTGTTGAGAGTAACCCCGACCTTGGTCGGGTCTGGAAAAGACATCTGGAACGGCAAGGCGCCGAAGTGACGCTTGTTGCCGGGCAAGAGGCTGCGATCCTTGCGCTGTACGGCACGGATTTCGATATCATCGTGCTGGATCTGGTGCTGGAAAATGGCAGCGCGTTGGCAGTGGCTGATTTCGCCAGCTATCGCCGCCCCGAGGCGCGGGTGATCTTTGTCACCAACACCACCTTTTTTTCAGACGGATCGATCTTTGCACACAGCCCAAACGCGTGCGCTTATGTGCAAAGCGGCACGCCGCCAGAAGATCTGGCGGCGATGGTCGAGCATTACGCGGCGGGCCGCTGACCGCGCCCGTGCGGTTCCATGTAGTCCAAAACCGGGTTGGTCGGGATGATCCGATGCGGGTTGATGCTTTCGTGGCTATAGTGATAGTGGCGCACGATGTGGTGCATGTTCACCGTCGAAGCGACGCCCGGCCATTGATACAACTCGCGCGTATAAGCCCAAAGATTCGGATAATCGATCAGCCGCCGCCGATTGCATTTGAAATGCAGATGATAGACGGGATCGAACCGGATCAGCGTCGTGAACAACCGCCAGTCAGCCTCGGTCAGGCGATCACCCATCAGATAACGGTTTAAAGTCAAACGGTCTTCCAGCCAGTCCAGTGTTTCAAACAGCGGGTCCACGGCGGTGTCATAGGCCTGTTGGCTCGTGGCAAAGCCGGATTTGTAGACGCCGTTGTTGACGTTGGAATAGATGCGCGCATTCACCTCTTCGATCTCATCGCGCATCGCTTCGGGCCAGTAATCGTCGGTGTTGCCGGTGATCCCGTCAAAGGCCGAGTTGAACATGCGGATGATTTCCGAGCTTTCGTTCGAAACGATCGTCTGCTGTTTCTTGTCCCACAGGATCGGCACTGTGACCCGGCCCGAATAAGAAGTGTCGGCCTTGGTGTAAATCTGGTGGGCAAAGTCCAGACCATAGAGAGTGTCCCCGGTTGCCCCATTGCCATCAGTCTCAAAGGTCCAGCCCTTATCCAGCATGTCGGAATGCACAACAGAAACAGAGATGTGACTGGTCAAACCCTTCAGTTCCCGGAAGATCAGAGTTCGGTGTGCCCAGGGGCAGGCATGGCTTACGTAAAGATGATAGCGCCCGGATTCAGCGTTAAACCCGCCCTTGCCCGATGGTCCGGCGCTGCCATCTGCCGTCAGCCAATTGCGAAACTGCGCGGCGCTGCGTTTGAACGCGCCGCCAGTGGATTTGGTGTCATACCAAGTGTCGTGCCATTTACCGTCGACCAACAGGCCCATCTCATGCCCTCCGAAAAGCGATTTCGCCAAACATAGGCGGTCGCAAGTGCCGTTCCTATGCGAGGGCGCGCGCATCCTTCCTGCGCATACGCACAGGATGGATTGGGATTTCTGTGCAACAAATTGATTTCTCGGCGCTGACTGTGACCGGGTTCACTGGATTTTTACAATTTGCGCCTCACAATAGACTACTCTGTTGGGGGAAATTTTTATGAGTACGTATATTTCAAAGGAAATTACTGCCGAATTGGATGCGGCCCGAATCGCCGGTTTGAAGAAAACCAGCCGCCTGCGTGTCGAAATTGGCGACAATTCCTATAAAATTCTTCGATTGTGGAAAGACGGCTTTACGGTTGAAGCTGAAACCACGCCGCGACTGCGCGGGCTCGTCGACATCTATGATGGCGCCAACCACCTGTACCAATGTCTGATCATCGCGGATGAGGATGAAGCAGGCGAAATGCGATACGAATTCAAGCGCAGCACGGCCGCTGCCGACAAGGCTCCGCTGGATTTCTACCGCGCGCCGGACGCGCCGATTGCGTTGCTTGGGCACAAGGATTGAGGGCAAGGCCAACGACATTGCCGTTGGCCGCCTCGTTCACTGCAAATCAGCAAATGCATGCTTTAGCCGTTCGCATGCCTCTTCGACCCGCGCACGCTGAGTAGCCAGGTTGAACCGTTCGAAGGTCTCACCCCCTGCGCCGAAACCGGGGCCTGAGGACGTTGCGATTTTGGCATCTTCGCGCAGGCGGCGGACAAACTCTTCATGGGTCATGCCGGTTCCTGAGAATTCTACCCAAGCCAGATAAGTAGCCTGCAACGGCATGGACCTCAGACCAGGAATCTCGGCGATTGCTGCGTCAAAGACCTGGCAGTTGCCCGCCAGATGCGCGACCTGTTCGTCAACCCATGCCGCACCCTCGGGCGAATAGGCGGCAGTTATCATCGCCACGCCCAACGCGCTGGGGTCATAGTCCAGCGTCTGAATGCGGTGCCGCATGGCCGCGCGCAGTTTGGGGTCCGGAATGATCATGTTACCGGTGCGTTGACCGGCGATGTTAAATGTCTTGGACGCCGCAGTCAGGGTCACGGTCCACGGCCGCGCATCCAGCGCAGCCACATCCATCGGCACGAACGTATTGCCAGGATAAACCAGATCGTGGTGGATCTCATCCGAGACCAAAATCAACCCATTACGTTCGGCGAATGCGGCCACGGCACGCAGTTCATCCGGTGTCCACACCCGGCCCGAGGGGTTTTGCGGCGAGCACCACAGCAACAGCTTTTCCGACCCGTCCAGACGCGACTGAGCGTCGTCCAGATCCAGGCCATAGGTTTCGCCTTGGCGAACTAGCGGGCACTCGACAACGCGACGTCCCGATTTGTTCACCTTGTGGGCAAACTCATGGTAGACGGGGCTGAAGATGACGACGCCGTCGCCGGGTTCGCTCCAGACATCCAGAGACAGGGCGATCGCATTGCCTAACCCCTGTGAAGTCAGCACCCAATCGGTGTCGATGTCCCAACTATGGCGGTTCTTCATCCACCACTGAATCGATGCCAGATATTCCGGGTGAATCCACGAATACCCAAAGACCCCATGGACAGCCGTTTTTCGAACCGCATCAATTACGCAAGGCGCTGTTGGGTAATCGGAATCTGCCGTCCACATGGCCAGCCCGTCCTGCGGGGGCACACCGTAGATTTGCTCCATCTTATCCCATTTTGAACTGTTGGTTCCCCGGCGGTCGATCAGGTCGTTGAAAGTCATGTCTGCTCCATCTGTCCGGACGAAAGCTAGCTACAATTCCAGCGGGTGCAAGGGGGGCGTTGCGGTGCAGTGCGGGATGGCCTAAATCAACCCCATGAAACGTAATATCCTGATCCATCCCGACCCCCGCCTGAAAAAGGTCTGCGCGCCTGTGGCAGATATCAGCGACGAGCTGCGCAAGCTGGCAGACGACATGCTGGAGACGATGTATGACGCGCCTGGCGTTGGTCTGGCCGCGCCTCAGATCGGCGTGCTGGATCGGTTGATCGTGTTGGACTGCATTAAGGAAGAGGGCGAAGCCCCGCGTCCGTTGATCATGTTCAATCCCGAGGTTATCGCCTCGTCCGATGAGACCAATGTCTACGAAGAAGGCTGCTTGTCGATCCCCGAGCAATTCGCCGAAGTCACGCGCCCCAAAGTGGTTGATGTCACGTGGATTGACCAGGATGGGAACTTGCAACAGGAAACATTCGACGGCCTGTGGGCGACCTGTGTTCAGCATGAGATCGACCATTTGAACGGCAAGCTGTTCATCGACTATCTCAAGCCGCTGAAACGGCAGATGATCACGCGGAAGATGCAAAAACTAAAGCGCGAGCAGGCCCGCGCATGACCGCTCGCACCTGCCTGCCATGGCCCGATAAACGCCTGCGCACCAAGGCGGAGGACGTCGCCGAGATCACCGATGAAATCCGAGCCATCTGGGACGACATGATCGACACGATGGAAGCTATGCCCGGTGTTGGCCTTGCCGCGCCGCAGATCGGTGTCATGTTGCGGCTGGCTGTGGTGGACGGCTCGGTCGAACGCGGTAAGGCTGTGCGTTTGGCGAACCCAGAAATCCTGCACAGCTCAATCGAATTGCGCGAACATGATGAGGCCAGCCCGAACCTGCCCGGTGTCTCGGCCAAGGTGAAACGCCCGCGCGCGGTGACGGTCAAGTTTCTGAACGAACAGGGCATGGTGGATCGCCGCGACTTTGTCGGGATCGAGGCCACAAGCGTACAGCACCAGATCGATCATCTGAACGGGAAGATGTATTTCGACCGGCTCAGCAAGGTCAAACGGGACATGCTGCTGCGCAAAGCCAAAAAGCAGGGGTAGAGATGCGCGTCACTTTCATGGGTACACCCGACTTTTCGGTTCCTGTGCTGGATGCGCTGGTTGAGGCGGGTCATGATATCGTCGCCGTATATTGCCAGCCCCCGCGCCCGGCTGGTCGGGGCAAAAAGGATCGACCGACACCGGTTCACGCACGGGCCGAAGCGTTAGGCCTGACTGTCCGCCATCCGGTGTCTCTGAAATCGTCAGATGAACAGGATGCCTTTGCTGCACTGAACGCAGATGTGGCTGTGGTGGTCGCTTATGGCCTGATCCTACCGCAGCCCATTCTGGACGCGCCTGCCCAGGGATGTCTGAATATCCATGCCAGCCTGTTGCCGCGCTGGCGCGGGGCGGCCCCGATCCATCGCGCCATCATGTCCGGCGATGCGCAAACCGGTATCTGCATCATGCAGATGGAGGCCGGTCTGGACACAGGCCCGGTTCTTATGCGCGAAGCAACCGATATCGGGATCGAGGAAACCACCGACCAGTTGCATGACCGGCTGTCGATAATGGGCTCCAAACTGATCGTTGGGGCTTTGCATGACCTGCCGAATCTGACGCCCGAGCCGCAGCCCGAGGTCGGTGTGACCTATGCCGCCAAGATCGACAAATCAGAGGCACGGATTGACTGGTCGCGGCCCGCAGCAGAGGTGGACCGGCAGATCCGCGGTCTGTCCCCGTTCCCAGGTGCCTGGACCGAGATTGACGGAGACCGCGTGAAACTACTGGCGTCGCGTCTGGCCGAGGGGCAGGGCGTACCCGGCGAAGCTCTGGACGATGCCTTGACAGTAGCTTGCGGCGAGGGTGCCGTTGATCTGTTGCGCCTGCAACGGGCGGGCAAAGGCGCACAGGATAAGGAAACCTTTCTGCGGGGCTGGCCTGTGGCCAAGGGAAGTCGGATTTAGAAGGAATAACAGACTTGTACATGACTTTGATGGGGACGGTGTTGATTGCAGCCGTCGTTGGAAGCCTTGCGGAAAAAACCGGGTTTACCCGAAACGGCTATCTGCAATCTATCATCATTTGTATCGGCGGTGCCTTTCTGTTTTTCTTTGCTCAGATCATGTTTGGCAGGATGTTCGGGTTTAACCTTGCTTTTGGGTCCCCGGGATTGAACGCTATTGTGTCATCCGTCGGCGCGCTGATCATCGTGCCGACCCATTGGAGGAAGTGACATGCCTGTCATCGCCCTGATCGTCATCGGAGCCGCCGCAGGGTTCCTGGCCACCCGTTTAATGCGGATCGAGGCCAACATCCCCACAACCATGTTGATTGGCATCGTTGGTGCACTGGTTGGCGGATTTCTGTTGCGGGCCTTGATCACCGTGGCAGGGTGGTTGTCCGGATTTGTAGGCGCGATTCTGGGCGCGCTGCTGGTAATCTGGATATGGCAGACCTATCTGCGGCGTTGAGCGGGGCTACCGCTCGTCGCAAATCACTGTTGATCCCAACGATTTCGAATTGCGCGTCGCCATTTTGAAGCGATTGGCTTCCTCTGCTGACATCCAGTGCATTTCGTCCTCGGACGCTGCATCAAGCGTGAACCAATAAAAGGCCGGGTCGACACCAATGTCATTGAAATAGTCGAGATAGCGATCGTGCTCGGGGTGGTTTTCGGGCAGGTTGGCAGCCACATATCCGCCGCCGCCCCAGCTATGAACCCCGACACATGCGCCAGGTTCCAGAGTGCGACGATTGCCTGCCAGGAACAGATCGGTGCCACCAGAGGCGACCAAGCCGTTTGAGGGCACCACAGTATCGAACCCTTCGTCCCGAACAACGCGGCTGAAAACGACATTTGCATCATCATCGACCGAGCCTTCGATGTTCTGCAGTACAAGTGTCTTGATCTCGGGATTGGCCGCAGTGATTTCTTCAAAAGCGCTGAGTGTCGTGTGATCAATAGCCCCCGAAGCAACGATTTCGTCGCCCTGTACAACGAAGCTGACCGCGTCGTATCGCTCCGCACACGCACCCAGAAGAGCCAGTGAGGCGACAAAAATGGGGAAAGTGAATTTCATTTCAGTTCTCACTTCTGTGGCACAGGAAATGCAGATCGAACATTTTGCACCCATTTATTGCCGCGGCGGGCGCGCCTTGTAAACCGGAAGCCGCCAGCCAAACACCAATGATCCTGCCCGCAATGCCCAGCAGATCAACGCACATGCGGCTAGTGTGGCCAACTCGTCGAAACCAAGTCGGGTCGCGATCACAGCGGCAAAAGCCCCGGCAAACGCGCAAGAGACGTAGAGCTCACCCTGTTTCAGGACCAGTGGCACTTCGTTGCAGACCACGTCCCGCATCAGGCCGCCAAGGCAGCCCGTTGTGACGCCCATCAGCACAACGATGACACCGGATTGGTTCAGAGACAAGGCTGCGCCAGCACCTGCTGCCGCGGCAATCGACAGGGCGAAACTGTCCAGCCAGACCAGCAAGTTGTATCGGCTTTCCACCAAATGGGCAGTGAAAAACACCACCACGGCGGCTGCTGTGGCGATCAGGATATAGTCTGGCTGGCCGACCCAGAATACCGGATGCCGGTCCAGCAGCAGGTCGCGGACGGTTCCGCCGCCCACAGCAGTCAGGCAGGCCATAAAGGCGAAGCCTACCAAATCCAGCTGTGCCCGGCTGGCCACCAATGCGCCTGTCAGGGCAAAAACCAGAACTGAGGCATAGTCGAGCAGTGCCAGACCGCTCACGTTTGCGCCTTTTTTGGTTTGAACGGGGCCATGCCCGCGCGGGCCAGCTCGTCGGCTTTTTCGTTTTCGGGATGGCCAGCATGGCCTTTGACCCATTCCCAGGTCACGTCATGGCGGGCCTGTGCCTCATCCAGTCGCTGCCACAGATCGACATTCTTGACCGGTTTCTTGTTCGAGGTCTTCCAGCCGTTGCGTTTCCAGCCGAAAATCCAGCCGGTCACGCCATTTTTTACATAGGCGCTGTCGGTCACCACAGTGATCTTCGAGGCCCGCTCCAGGGTTTCCAGCGCGCTGATCGCGGCCAGCAATTCCATACGATTGTTGGTGGTCTCAGCTTCGCCGCCGTTCAGCTCGCGTTCTTTCAGGACTTTCTCGCCATCCATTGCGCGCATCAACACACCCCAGCCCCCGGGACCAGGATTGCCCGAACAGGCACCATCGGTATAGGCAAACAACTCAGGCATGGGCGATCACCAGAATAAAACCGTCATAAGATCCAGCCAGGCCTTTGCCCACGCCAGTTGTGATCCGGTCAATTGTGAACCCCGCCTTCGCCAGAGCCTCTTCGATCTCGGTCTGTGAGAAATAGGTGTAATAGCGATCAATGTCGTCGCGGTGTTCACCGGTTCCCAGTTTCAGACCAAGGAAAAAGATACCCTCAGGCTTGAGTGCCCGGTGGATGGCCGCCAAATGGCGCGGGAAATCCTTGCGCGGCGCATGTAGCAGCGAAAAGCTGGCATAGATGCCGTCAAACGTGGCCGTTTCGGTCACATCGTCAAATGTACCGACATGCGCATCTACGCCATTTTCGCGGGCGTGTTCCACAAAGGCCGGCGTCGCATCCAATGCCCGAACCCGCAGCCCCTCACGCATGAAGAACATACTGTCCGCCCCGGGGCCTGAGCCGAGGTCAAGCACATAGCCGCCCGGCGCAACCGCTTCGGCAAAGGCCATGCGGGCCTCGATCTGTTCGGGCGGCAATGGGACGCTCAGGTACTCGGCAACACGCGTGGTGTAGGCGTCAATTGTCTGACGGTCGGTCACAGGTACACTCCTACGGCAAGGCATATCAGGACGATGGCTGTCAGCAGAACGCGCAGCCTCAGCCACCATGTTGGGGTCAGCCGCCAATATGCAAATATCGCATCCAACATCAGCAAACCGGCGAAGCCGTACATTAGGTTGATGCCCGCCTCAACAGGTCCACCGCCGGTCATGAAAAACGCCCAAAGCGCCGGGAGGACTGACAGCACATAGCATGTCGCTGCCTTACTGCCCGAGGTCTTGGTGGCGAACCCCCACAGAACACCGGACATAAAACTTAAAATCACAGAGCCGTAGAACAGTTGAATATACGGTCCGACGAACCGCGACCCAAGCTCTTGCCTGCCCCAATCCTGCAAATCGCCGTTCAAGGAGGTCAGCGCGCCCCAAATGAACGGGATCAACCCCGCCAGCGCCAGAACCAACGGCGCCCTGGGGACGCCTCTCATGCGGTTTGCCTCAGGACGCGGGGCACTTTGAATTCGACATTTTCGACGGCGGTTTCGACCAGTTCAACCGTCACGTCATAGTGGGTGTCGAAAGCGTCAATCACCTCATTCACCAGCACTTCGGGTGCTGAAGCGCCTGCGGTAATGGCGATGGTTGAGATGCCTTCCAGCGCCCGCCAGTCGATATCGTGGGCGCGCTGCACCAATTGCGCATAGTTGCACCCGGCGCGGGCCGCAACCTCGACCAGTCGGCGTGAGTTCGACGAGTTCGGCGCGCCGACAACAAGCAGGGCATCCGATTTTGGAGCCACGGCTTTGACGGCCTCTTGCCGGTTGGTGGTGGCGTAGCAGATGTCTTCCTTATGCGGGCCAACGATGGCCGGGAACCGGACTTGGAGGGCTGCGATAATATCCTTGGTGTCATCCACCGAAAGCGTCGTCTGGGTGACAAATGCCAGCTTTTCCGGATTGCGTACCTGAACCGAGGCCACGTCATCGACGGTTTCAACCAGCAGCACTTCGCCGTCGGGCAACTGGCCCATGGTGCCGATGGTTTCCGGATGGCCCTTGTGCCCGATCATGATCATCTGCAATCCGGCCTCAGCATGGCGCTGAGCCTCCACATGAACCTTGGAGACCAGCGGGCAGGTGGCATCGACATAGATCATCTCGCGCTGGGCCGCCGACGCGGGAACGGATTTCGGTACGCCATGCGCTGAAAAAATAACGGGTCGGTCGTTAGGACACTCGTCCAGCTCTTCGACAAAAACGGCCCCCTTGGCGCGCAGACCATCTACGACGAATTTGTTGTGCACAATTTCATGCCGCACATACACCGGAGCACCCCATTTCTGCAGCGCCATTTCAACGATCTTGATCGCCCGGTCGACACCGGCGCAGAACCCGCGCGGCGCGGCGAGGTATAGGGTAAGGGGCGGCTTGGTCATGTCTTGGTCTCCATAGGCCACAGGTAAGTCTTTTCCCGGCTATGGTCCAGACAGGACATTGTCATTGATATGACATGAATCACTGCTAGCCAGCAGGTGTTTCAGTACCTGCTTTTAGTTAAAGAAGCGCGGTCAGGTTGGTACAGCCTGACCGCGCTAATTTCTTCCCCCGGGTTTGGTGAGTGGCCCGGTCTTACTGTCCACCCGCAGCAACGCTGCGTGGCTCCATGGGCATTTCACGCGGAGGCCGCCCGATCACGTCGCGCAGGTCCTCAAGCTCGATGAAGTTGTCGGCCTGGCGGCGCAACTCGTCCGAGATCATCGGCGGCTGGCTGCGGATGGTCGAAACCACCGAAACGCGCACGCCCTGACGCTGCAGGCTGGCAATCAACGGGCGAAAATCCCCATCGCCCGAAAACAGCACAATATGATCGACACGTGGTGCCAGTTCCATAGCGTCGACTGTCAGTTCGATGTCCATGTTACCTTTGACTTTCCGACGCCCCATGCTGTCGGTGTATTCCTTCGCCGGTTTTGTCACCATGGTGAAGCCGTTGTAATGCAGCCAGTCAACCAAGGGGCGGATCGGGGAATACTCGTCGTTTTCCAATAGCGCCGTATAGTAAAAAGCCCGAAGCATCTTGCCGCGGCGCATAAACTCCTGGCGCAGCAATTTGTAGTCGATGTCAAACCCCAGTGCTTTTGCGGCTGCATAAAGATTCGAGCCGTCGATGAACAGCGCTAGCCGTTCGTCTTTATAGAACATAAATAGGTCCTTCCGGTACAATACAAAGCGCCGTGGTGTTACGTGAGTGGGTGTTTGAAAAATAGGCGGCGCGCTGATCTTCTATAATTAGGCCATTTCGGTCGTATCGCAAGTATGCAATTCGCCGAATATAGTGAATGGAACGTACAAATCTATGTCAAAAGCGGTTATCGCGCTGGGCGCAAATCTCAAATTGAGAGGTATTGGCCCCAAGGTGACACTTCAAAGCGCCCTTGACGCGATCTTGCGTCATGGGGTGGTGATTCGTGCCGTCAGCCGTTTTTTTGAGACCCCGTGCTTCCCGGCAGGTGCCGGGCCTGACTACGTCAATGCGGCTGCTTTGATCGAAACGGACAGGACACCGACCGATTTGTTGCACCTGCTTCACCAGATTGAGCATCAGTTTGGGCGCGAAAGGGTGCAGCGATGGGGTATGCGAACGCTGGATCTGGATCTGGTCTGCTATGATGATCTGGTTCTGCCAGATCGCACCGAATTTGACAGCTGGCTGACCCTGCCAGCACAGGAGCAGACGCAAAAGGCGCCGGACCGGCTGATTATTCCACATCCGCGCCTGCAGGATCGTGCTTTCGTCCTTGTTCCGATGGCGGACGTCGCCCCGGATTGGCGGCATCCTGTGCTGGGCCGGACGGTAACCGAAATGCTGGCAGACCTGCCCGCGTCGGATATTGCGGCAGTCACGGCTGTGTGAACGGTGCATTTGCAGCATTTCTTGCTTGTCAAGGCGGGGATTCGCCCTTAGATAAACCTCTTCCTGACATGGATTCAGTAACGGAGAGCGCCCCATGGCCCGCGTGACGGTTGAAGATTGCGTAGACAAGGTTCCTAACCGGTTTGAACTGGTGATGCTTGCCGCCCATCGTGCGCGCGAGATTTCTGCCGGCGGCCCGATCACCGTCGACCGTGACAATGACAAGAATCCCGTCGTGTCGCTGCGCGAGATTGCGGACGAAACTCAAAGCGCGGATGAACTGCGCGAGCGCCTGATCGAGGCCAACCAGACCCAGATTGAGGTCGATGAGCCGGAAGAAGATCAGATGGCTCTGCTGATGGGTGCGGAATCGGACAAACCTGCCGATGACGATATGTCGGAAGAGAAGCTGCTGCGCGCTCTGATGGAGGCTCAAGGCCAGGGGTAAGCCCCAAAGATGAAGGTGCGGACCGGATGATTTCTGCAGACGACCTGATTGCGCTGGTCCGCAACTACAACCCCAAGACAAATGCTGACCGCATCGCCCGGGCATATGAGTTCGGAAAGCAGATGCATGACGGTCAGTTCCGCCATTCAGGCGAACCCTATTTCACACATCCCGTTGCCGTGGCCGCCATCCTGACCGAACAGCGCCTGGATGATGCGACGATCATTACAGCGTTGCTGCATGACACGATCGAAGACACCAAAGCCAATTTTGGCAAAGTGTCCGAACTGTTCGGGGAAGAGGTTGCCAAGCTGGTCGACGGCGTCACCAAACTGACCAACCTGCAACTGTCCAGCCGCGAAACCAAACAGGCCGAGAACTTCCGTAAGCTGTTCATGGCCATGTCCAAGGATCTGCGGGTTATTCTGGTCAAGCTCGCTGACCGTCTGCACAACATGCGCACGATCAAGGCAATGCGTCCGGAAAAGCAGGTGCAGAAGGCACGCGAGACGATGGATATTTATGCGCCGCTCGCGGGTCGCATGGGTATGCAGTGGATGCGCGAAGAGCTTGAGGATCTTGCTTTCCGCGTTCTGAATTCCGAAGGTCGCCAGTCGATCATTCGCCGCTTTATCACCTTGCAACGTGAAACCGGCGACGTGATTCACCGGATCACCGGCGACATGCGGCACGAGCTGGAAAAGGCGGGCATCGAAGCCGAAGTGTTTGGTCGCGCCAAAAAGCCTTATTCGATCTGGCGTAAGATGCAGGAAAAGGATCAGGGCTTTTCGCGCCTGTCCGACATCTACGGCTTTCGCATCATTACCCGGTCCGAGGAAGATTGTTACCGGACGCTAGGTGCGATCCACCAGCGCTGGCGCGCGGTGCCGGGTCGGTTCAAGGATTATATTTCGCAGCCGAAATCGAACGGTTATCGCTCGATCCACACAACAGTTTCCGGTCGCGACGGGAAACGGGTCGAGGTTCAGATCCGCACCCGTCAGATGCATGATGTGGCAGAAACCGGCGTTGCAGCGCATTGGTCGTACCGCGACGGTGTCCGCTCGGAAAACCCATTTGCCGTTGATCCGGCCAAGTGGATTGCGAACCTGACTGAACAGTTCGACAGTGAGGAAGATCACGAAGATTTCCTCGAAGCGGTCAAACTGGAAATGTACTCGGACCAGGTGTTTTGCTTCACGCCCAAGGGCGATGTTGTCAAGCTGCCGCGCGGGGCTACGCCGATTGATTTCGCCTATGCGATCCATACGCGCATTGGACATGCCTGTGTTGGCGCCAAGGTGGACGGCATCCGTGTGCCACTGTGGACGCGGATCAAGAATGGTCAGTCGGTGGATGTAATTACCGCTGACGGCCAGACGCCTCAGGTAACGTGGCTTGAGATTGCGGTGACCGGCAAGGCCCGGACCGCCATTCGGCGTGCGCTGCGCGAGGTCGACCGCGAGCGGTTCATCAAGCTGGGCAAGGAACTTGCGCGTTCCGGTTTCGAACATGTCGGTCGAAAGGCAACCGACAAGGCGCTTGATACCGCGGCGAAACACCTGCGCCTGAAGGATCGTCACGAATTGTTAGCGCGTCTCGGCAGCGCCGAGCTGACGGCGCATGATGTGGTCAGCGCCGTTTACCCTGAACTGACCCAGGATGACGGTGATGCCATTTCTCCGCGCCGCGCGGTGATCGGCCTTGAGCCCGGCCAAAAATTCGACCGCGCCCCCTGTTGCCAGCCTTTGCCGGGCGAACGCATCGTCGGCATAACCTATCGCGGCAAAGGTGTTGTCGTGCATGCGATCGACTGCGACCGCCTATCCGAATTCGAAAGCGAACCTGATCGCTGGGTCGATTTGCACTGGCACTCGGGAACGCACCCGGCTGTCTATGGTGCGACGCTGGATATGACCATTGGCAACGATGCCGGTGTTCTGGGACGCATTTGCACGTTGATCGGCGAGAAAAAGGCCAATATCTCGAACCTCGAATTCGTCGACCGCAAACCGGATTTTTACCGCTTGCTGATCAATGTCGAACTGCGTGACCTGGAGCAGCTGCATTCGCTCATGCTGATGCTCGAGGCCGAAAGCGACGTGGCGGCAGTGGAGCGGTATCGGGACAGGGCAAAAACCGCAGTTGCGGCTGGCTGAGAAGGGGTGATCAGGAGTGGTATTTAAGCGCCGAGACCGACGCTCGCCTGTCCAGATCGCGTCTGAATTCGTCTATCCCCGTGGTGGATGGACGCGGGCCTTTCACTACGTCAAGCATCGTGTTCGTAGGCTGCCGGATTCCCCCGAGCGCATTGCGCGTGGCATCGGTGCAGGCGTCTTTGCCTCATTCACTCCGTTCTACGGATTGCATTTTCTTGTCGCTGCCGTGGTGGCGCGCCTGCTGAACGGCAATATTCTGGCGGCTCTGAGTGGAACATTCTTTGGCAACCCACTCACCTATGTGCCAATCGGCGTGGTTTGCCTGCAGACCGGGCATTTCCTGCTGGGAACCAAATTCCACAAGGGTGATACACATGGGCTGATGGGCAAGTTCACAGATGCAATGGGTGATCTGAAGAACAATTTTATTGCCATGTTCACCGATCGTGTCGCGGACTGGCATGGGCTCAGCATCTTCTATAACGAAGTGTTCTTTCCCTACATGATTGGCGGCGTTCTTCCGGGCATTTTGGCGGGTGTAATTTGCTCCTATCTCAGCTTGCCGCTGATCCGCACCTATCAGCAGCGCCGTCGCGACAAGATCAAGGCAAAGTTTGACGAAATCAAACGCTTGGCCGAAACTAAGCCTGCCGTTCCATTGATGAATGCCCTAGGTTCTGACCAGGGCCTTAAGAAGGATTCGAGCGATGTCTGACAACCACACGCGTCTTGGCGTAAATATCGACCACGTGGCCACGGTTCGCAACGCGCGGGGCGGGGCCTATCCTGATCCGCTGCGTGCCGCCAAGCTGGCGGAAGAGGCCGGGGCTGACGGCATTACCGCGCATCTGCGCGAAGACCGTCGCCATATCTCGGACGCTGATATCGATGGCCTGATGGAGGTCCTGTCGGTGCCGTTAAACTTTGAGATGGCCGCGACGCCCGAGATGCAGAAAATTGCCTTGCGGTATAAGCCGCATGCCGTTTGCATCGTCCCTGAAAAGCGCGAAGAACGAACCACCGAAGGCGGGCTGGAAGTCGCGCGCGAGGAAAACAAACTGGCTCATTTTATCGCTCCGCTGCGCGATGCCGGGTGTCGTGTATCGATCTTTATCGCTGCTGATCAGCGCCAGATCGAGGCGGCGCATCGTATCGGCGCTGAAGTGATCGAGCTGCACACCGGTGCCTATTGCGATGCCATGGCTGAGGGCCACGCGGACAAGGCCAACAGTGAGTTGGAAGCTCTGCGCGAAATGTCCGCTTTTGCCCATTCATTGGGCCTTGAGGTGCACGCGGGTCACGGCCTGACCTATGACACCGTACAACCGATCGCGGCATTCCCCGAAGTGCGCGAGCTGAATATCGGCCACTTCCTTATTGGCGAGGCGATCTTTCGCGGCCTCACGCCTGCCATGGCCGAGATGCGGCGTCTAATGGATGAGGCGCGCGGATGATCACACCCGGATTTGTTGCGATCTGGTTTGCCTGGCTGATGGCCGGTGGCTCTCCGGGGCCTGCAACAATGGGGATTGCCGGAACGGCAATGAACGAAGGTCGCCGCGCCGGCCTGGTCTTTGCCTTGGGCATTTGCGCAGGCTCTGCCGCTTGGGGCATCGCCGCAGCGCTGGGCCTATCAGCAATCATGCTGGCCAATGTCTGGGTGTTCGAGGTCATCCGCTATGTTGGTGTGGCCTATCTGGGTTGGTTGGCGTTCAAAGCGCTGCGCCGGGCACTGACGTCTGATGAAGTTGCTATCGGCAACCCGGTGGCCGGCTCACTACGCACAATCTTTGCAAAGGGCGCAGCTATCCACCTGACCAACCCCAAGGCGATCCTGAGCTGGGGCTCGATCTATGCCATCGTCGCCCCGAATGATGCCAGCCTTTCGATGTTGCTGGGCTATTTCGCCATGCTTTACGCAGGATCGTTGTTGATCTTCATCGGCTACGCCTTCCTCTTTTCCTCCGAGCGTATGGTGCAGGCCTACCGCCGCGCTCGCCGGTGGTTCGACTTCGCCTTTGCCGGGTTCTTTGGGGTCGCGAGTTACAAGATTTTGACTGTGCGGCTGTCATGATACTCGGCATCGGCACAGATCTTGCAAATATCGACCGCATTCAGGGCACATTGGATCGGTTCGGAGATCGGTTCCGCAATCGTGTCTTCACCGAAATCGAACAGAGCAAAGCGGAACGTCGCGCTGATGTTGCGGGAACATACGCCAAACGCTGGGCCGCGAAAGAGGCTTGTTCCAAGGCGCTGGGCACCGGTTTGGCCATGGGCATCGCCTGGAAGGACATGTCGGTGACCAATCTGCGCACGGGTCAGCCTGTGATGCATGTCACGGGGTGGGCGGCAGATCGGCTGAAAGAGATGACGCCCGAAGGGTATGAGGCGATTATCCACGTCACCCTGACCGACGATCACCCTTGGGCACAGGCATTCGTGGTGATCGAGGCGCGTCCGCTTCACGATGCGCCTGCGCAGTCTTGACTTGCCCCCAACCGACCCGCATGTAGCACCCCAACGAATAAACGACCGGAGAGCAGTATGGCCGAGGAAGCCAAAACAGGTAACGCCGTTTGGGAGACGATCAAAACCATCGTCTATGCCCTGCTGATCGCGGGCGTCTTCCGCACGATCCTGTTCCAGCCATTCTGGATTCCGTCGGGTTCGATGAAGCCCACCTTGTTGATCGGGGATTTCCTGTTCGTCAACAAAATGTCTTACGGTTATTCCTACGCGTCTTGCCCCAGCCTGATCATCCCAAGCGTCGGCCTGAATGTTGACGCCGAAGATCTCTGCGGCTGGATGCAGAGCGATGAAAACACTCGTATCTGGGGCGGCGACCCCGAACGCGGTGACGTCATTGTTTTCCGCCACCCGGTCAGCGGCCGCGATTACATCAAACGTCTGATCGGTCTGCCCGGGGACCGTATTCAAGTACGGGACGGTCAGATCATTCTGAACGGTACGCCAGTGCAACAAGAACCCGATGGTGTATTCACCGAAGTCGCCGAACCACAAGGCTCGCAAGGTCTGCGCCCGCGCTGCGAAAACGGTCCTGTCGGCTTTGGCGGTGTCTGCGAAAAATCGCGTATGATCGAAACACTGCCAAACGATGTGTCTTACGAAGTGCTGAACATCGGCAATCAGGCGGCTGACAATACCGGCATCTACACGGTTCCCGAAGGCCATTACTTTTTCATGGGTGACAACCGCGACAACTCCAGCGACAGTCGCGTGCCGCAATCCGCAGGCGGCGTCGGCTATGTGCCTTACGAAGACCTGATCGGGCGGGCTGATCGCATCCTGTTCTCATCCGCTGGCCGGTCGATGCTGTTCTTCTGGACGTGGCGCGGGGATCGCTTCTTCAAGGCGGTCAATTGAAGCTTTCGACCGAGATAAAGGCGTTCCAGCAGCGTCTGGGGTACGAATTCTCGAACCCTGAACTGCTGGTGCGCGCCCTGACCCATGGATCGGTCTCGTCCTCGACACGACCTGACAATCAGCGGTTGGAGTTTCTGGGCGATCGGGTTTTGGGTCTTGTCATGGCCACCGCGCTGTTGGAGGCCGACAAAAAAGCATCAGAAGGGCAGTTGGCTCCTCGGTTCAACGCGTTGGTCCGCAAAGAGGCCTGCGCTGATGTGGCCCGGCAGATCGATCTTGGCGTGGTGCTGAAACTGGGCCGGTCCGAGATGCTGTCAGGCGGGCGCCGCAAACAGGCCTTGCTGGGTGATGCGATGGAGGCTGTAATCGCCGCAATCTATCGCGATGCCGGTTTCGAGGCCGCGCGCGACGTCATCCTGCGACTGTGGGGGGATCGCGTCCACAACGTTGAAGCGGATGCGCGCGACGCCAAAACCTCGCTTCAGGAATGGGCGCAGGCGCGCGGGCAAAAGCCGCCCGCTTACGTCGAGGTCAAGCGCAGCGGCCCCGATCACGCCCCGGTGTTTACTATTGCGGCTCGGTTGCAGGACGGGACCGAAGCGCAGGCAACGGCGGGGTCGAAACGTCAGGCGGAACAAGCCGCCGCAAAGGCGCTACTGGATCAGTTGAAATAGCAACCCTCGACAGCCCGAACATGTCACAATTCTCAATCTAACTTGAGGCCTATGGCAGACCTCGGGTCGCAGTCGTATCTGAACATCATCCGCTTTGGCGCATGTCTAAGAACAAGCGAGCAAAGCGAAATTGATACAATGAGTTGAGGCATTTCCATGCAAAACGCAAAACTGACTACCGTGAATATCGGCTTTTTGTTCATCGCCGGTTTTATCGCCACGATCGCCTTCGATTTCTGGGGGCAGGTTGTCAGCCCCGGCATCGGCTGGGCCAATCTGTCGCCCGAAGGACTGGCCCAAAGCCTGCTGGCCAGTCTCGGCTTGCCCAGCAATGCCTTCCTTGGTTTCTTCGTGCATTTCTACCTTGTGGGTCTGATTGCCTACCCGATGGGGTGGTTTCTGATCTTCAAGCCGATCTGGGTTAAGGTCCTTGGCCCGGTTCATATGTTCGTCGCCTCGGCCATCTATGGGTTTGGCCTTTGGGTTTTTGCCCTGGGCGGGATCACCACCTTGTCCGGATTGCCGACTTTCCTGAACTTCTCGGCGATCACCTGGGTCGCGTTGATCGGGCATGTTTTTTACGGGATCGTCATGGTTGCCGTTCTGCGCCTGATCGAACGTCAGAACGGATGAGTCAAAGGGGGGCGTCTAGTGCGCCCCTCATACCACTCGGATAAATCCTGTTAGCCCGGTCTTCTGGTGCTCTATGACATGACAGTGAAATGCCCAGTCGCCCGGGTTATCGGCGACCAGCGCGATCTCGGCCACCTCGTCCTTCAGCAGCAGCATCGTGTCGGTCATCAGGGGCGGCAGTTGTCGCAGGTTCGACCGTAGCGGGACAAACGCCAGCCCGTGCAGGTGGATCGGGTGCAGGTTCGGGGATTCATTTCGCAGTCGCAAGACATAGGTTTTGCCCATTTCCAGCGTTGCGAGCGGACCGACACCCTTTGCCGCGTCACCGGGCCATGGTTTGCGATTGATGGACCAGAAGTTATACCCCAGCGAGCCGCAGGATCCATTGTTGGGCTGACCTCCTTCGGGGGTCCAACCAAAAACAAACTCGTGCAGCTCGGCGTTGGTCAGATCGGGTTTGGACACCGGGTTTAATGGCAGAGGGCGCAATTCTTGCAGGTCCCGTGCCGCCGATGATCCAATCGCGCGCAGCTGTGCCATAGGTCTGTGCGGCTGACCGGGCAGTTTGGCCATCAGCGCAACGTTGCTCCCTTCGTCGCCGGGCATTGCAACCGCAAAATCCACGCGCTGACCTGGTCCCACCAGAAGTGGCTCATCTGCGCTGGGCATTGGAATGCTGATCTCAAGCGGATGGCCATCCCACGCGATGATCCGCGCATCGCCACCCTCAAGATGTAATTTGTAGATGCGCGTTGTGTCCGTATTCACCACCCGCAGTCGCACCAGACTGCCTGCGGCGTGATCGTAGATAGGCCCTTGCAGCCAATTGGCAGTGTGGACATTGCCAAAGGTCCCGGCCCGTGCGGCGCCGCGCTGGGTATAGGCGGGTAAAAACGCACCATCATCGTCCAGCCGAAAATCGCGCAGGTTGATCACCTGTTCGCTGTCAAAACCGGGGTTTTCGGGTTCGGCAATGACCATGACGCCCGTCAGGCCGTGGGTCATCTGCTCCATCGTCATGCAATGTGGATGATACCAGTAGGTGCCTGCATCGGGCGGAGTGAATTCATAGGTGAAGGCCTCACCTTCACCCAATGGCATTTGGGTCAGGTAAGGCACCCCGTCCATGTTGTTCGCGATCCGCATCCCGTGCCAGTGCATTGCCGTGTATTCCGACAGGGTATTGCGCACGGGCAGCCACATCACTTCCCCTTGCTTGCCGTACAATACCGGCGGCGGTGCGTTAGAGGACAGGCTGACCATTCCGGTCGTCACCGTATCCCGCAGGGCAAAGCTTGCTGGTTGAATGGTCAACTCCGGCGTGCCTTGCGCCAACCCGAAACCGCCCAGACCCAGCGCGCCGGCAGCGGCCCCGCTGCCCAAAAGAAACTCGCGACGTTTCATGTCTTGCCTCATTTTCCGATGGTCGCCTGGCTGGATTTGGCGCGGCCTGGATTAGGCGTGCCACCGATTTTGCATGACCGCAATGCGACAAATCCCTCTGGCCCGCGCGGCCTTTCTGCTATAGGGGTGCGCACTTGCAACCAGGAACGCCAGACACATGACCACACGCGCCGGATTTATCGCCCTGATCGGAGAGCCCAACGCAGGCAAATCCACCCTGCTGAACCGCATGGTCGGGGCCAAGGTTTCGATCGTGACGCATAAGGTTCAGACGACCCGTACCCGCATTCGCGGTGTGGCAATGGAAGGCGATGCGCAGCTGGTCTTTGTAGACACACCCGGCCTGTTCAAACCGCGTCGTCGTTTGGATCGCGCCATGGTTGCCGCGGCCTGGGGCGGAGCGGCGGATGCAGATGTCGTCGTTCTGATGATCGAGGCGCATCGCGGCATCACCGAAGGGGTAGAACGTATCCTCGAAGGTCTGGAAGAGATCGGGCAGGGCCGAAAGGTTGCGCTGGCGATCAACAAGATCGACAAGGTCCAGTCTGAGGTGCTGCTGGCCCTAACAAGTGACCTGAACGCACGCTACCCGTTTTCCGAAACCTTTATGATTTCCGCCGAAAAGGGCTATGGCGTTGAGGATCTACGCAAATGGCTGGCTGCGGAATTGCCCGAAAGCCCGTGGCTGTATCCCGAAGATCAGATCGCCGATCTGCCCCTGCGCATGATCGCGGCTGAGATGACGCGCGAGAAACTGACCCTGCGCCTGCATCAGGAGTTGCCCTATCAGCTGACGGTCGAGACCGAAAACTGGGAAGAGCGCAAAGACGGCTCTGCCAAGATCGACCAGATCATCTATGTCATGCGCGATGGTCACAAGGGCATCGTGCTAGGCAAAAAGGGCGAGACGATCAAAGCGGTCAGCCAGGCCGCGCGGGCGGAACTGGAAGAGTTCCTGGACCGTAAGATACATCTGTTTCTGCAGGTCAAAGTGCGTCCGAACTGGCTCGAGGAATCCGAGCGTTACTCGGAAATGGGTCTGGATTTCAAAGACGGTAATGCATGACTCGCCTGACGGCTGATTTCTGGGTCCACGCCTATCTGGCGCGGCTGCGTTTTCAGGAAATCCCGGCGTTTGTCGTAGCCCATGGCGACGATACGGCGGGTGCAGTGCTTGTCAAATTGAACACTCTGGACGGGCACGCCGTGGCGTTCCAACGCAGCTTTGATCTGATGAGCGGTGAACGCAAATGGGTCGAGCTTTCCTCCGGCGTCGAAGCAGAGGTTGACGACGCCATCACCCGGCAACGCAGTTTTGATCCGGACCTCTGGGTGATTGAAGTCGAAGACCGGCAAGGCCGGCATCTGTTGGGTGAAGAGGGGTTGGACTAGCCCGCGGTTCAACGGGTCTTGGTCACTCGGGTCAAAACGTCTATTTTACCCTATACTATGTCGGTGAGGATCGCCGTACCGTTTGAACAAATTATGGGGGTGTGTGTGGCCGAAACACTCGCTGAAAAGCTTGAAAAATCAGAATTTGGGCATTGGATGCAGCGGTTTGAGGGCTTCATGGTCTTCATTGGCGTTGTCGGCCCTTTTGCCACGTTGCCGCAGCTGATCAAGCTGTACTTCACGCATTCGCAACACGCGACCGGCCAGTCTCTGCTGTCTTGGTCGCTCTATGCTGCGCTGTCATTCCTTTGGTTCGCCTACGGGCTGGCGGTCGGTAAGTTGCCCATCTATTTGGGCAACGGTATATCGATGGTGCTGAACCTCCTGATGGTTCTGGGCATCCTGATCCACGCCGGTTTAACGTTTTGACCGGCCGCCACAGTCCGGTGCCAAGACGTCACCAACCGCTGCTTTTAAGCGTGATATCGTGCCCGGTGGTGGTCAATGTCTCACCGGCGAATTGCTTTACTTTGGGTGCGAAGGCCTGAAAATAGGGTTGCGACTGCACGTGGGCCAATGTCTCAGCGCTGTCCCAGCGGCCCCAATGAACCCGGGACTTTCCGTCATCAGCGACCGCAACCTGATAGGTGAATTTTCCGGCCGCCTCAGGATCGGCGTCGATCGCCTCGATAAAGGTGCGGATAGTGGTCTGCCATTCGGCTTCATCACCGTCATAACGGTATGAGATTGTGATGCCTCGCATGATCTGGCCTCTTGTTTAACAATATTGTTAATTAAGTATAGGAATGCCCGCGAGTCAAGTATTCGCGGTTGCGGCTTCCCGCAATGCCGGGTCAAGTTGAGCAAGGCAAACAGTGCGAGGCCCAATTGGACTGGCGTGATCACGGCATACTTCTGACCTCTCGCGGTCATGGCGAGACAGCGGCGATAATCGAGGTCTTCACCGAAGGCCACGGTCGTCATGCAGGCGTCGTACGCGGTGGCACCAGCCGCAAAATTGCCCCCATCCTGCAGCCCGGCGCGCAAATAGATGTTTTATGGCGCGCGCGGTTAGAAGAACACCTTGGCACATTTCAGGTTGAACCTTTGCGTTCACGTGCAGCAGCGGCATTTTCGGGTCGGATGGCGTTGGCAGGATTGAACGCGTCCGTTGCGCTGTTGTCCTTTTGCCTGCCCGAGCGTGAACCGCATCCAGCGATCTACAAACAGACCGAACAGTTGTTGGATCTGCTGGGGCAGGACGAAATCTGGCCGCTAGCTTACCTGCGCTGGGAATTGGCGTTGCTTGAAGAACTGGGCTTTGGCCTGGACCTGTCGGCCTGTGCTGTGACAGGGGCGGCGGATGGGTTGGTCTATGTCTCCCCCAAGACTGGTCGAGCCGTTAGCGCCGATGGTGCTGGCGAATGGGCGGATAAGCTGTTGCCCCTGCCACCCTGTTTGCGCGGTGAGGGGCAAGCGCCGGACGCTGAGATTGCCGCAGGGTTGAAAACCACCGGTTACTTTCTGGAACACCATCTTGCCCCGTCCCTGGGGCATAACCCCTTGCCGGATGCGCGGGCAAGATTTGTGGATCAGTTCACTCGGCGGCTTTGAACACCATTTCGTGCCCGTCATCATTGCGCAGTATCAACAGGTCGCCGGATACTTCGGACTGCGTCATCGCAATCAGCGCAGCGAAATAGAAGCCTTCGGCCTCAAGCCCGGCACAGGCCGCACGTGTTGCGGTCAGGTCCATAATCTCGAACCAGGGGTAGGGCGCGTTCAGGGTTCCGCTATAGCTGTTGCAAGGGGCGTTACCCGCGATCTTGCCCTCTTCGGGGAACCGCAACATGGCGATGGCCTCGAAAGGCTGTCCGTCGATTTCCTGCAGCACCCAAGTCTGGTCCGCGGCGCCGTAGGCGGCAACAGATTCGTCCCTGTCGCATTGAAACAGAGCAATCAGGGGCAGTGTCAGGATCAGGCGTATCATACGGGTGTCTTACTTTCTTACCGGTGCCGAGGGAACCGGCGAAGCCAGCTCAGTACGGGATCTCGCCGCTGATAAGTTCTTCGCGAACGTCCAGGCGTGGCCTCCAGTTGTATCTGGTGTCCTCGCTTACCTGATCCCAAAACAACGCACCGCTGTTGCGCCATGGGTCGAGGATGATGCCGTCCTTCATCGTATCGCCCTTGGCGCTTATTGCTGCCGAGTGGTGGATGATCCGGAATGCGGTTGGCGGCGAGGTGGCCCAGTGGATGTCCAAAGTGCGGAAGTTTTCCTTCTGCAGGCGGCGGCTCATCGCCTGCGCCCAGTCGTTGCACAACCCCTTTTCCCGGAACCCGTTGATGACCTTGGCGTTGTGGATAATCGCCGGGTCTGTGACGTTCCAATCCCGCTTCAGTTGCTGCGAATAGGTGTAGGCGATGTTGGCGGCCTTTTGCGCCTCGGCGGGATCGACTTGGGGGCCAAGGTTTTCGATCGCCAGTGCCAGCTCGTCCATCTCGGTGTAGCCCGCCACAGGTTGGGTTGTGGCGCATCCGCCCAGTATCAGGGCTGCAACGGTCGCCCAAAGCGCAAATAATAGTCGGGTCATTCTGTCATCACCATCCTTGGGCCCGGTCTGGGTCGCAGCGTGCCCTAAAGGGGTTTCAACAAAAAGCAAAGGGGGAAGTTTTTTCGGTCAAGGATCAGAAAAGGTCTCTATCTGGTCACAGATCGGATGGCATGAATTTCAAACTGGGGTACGGAATAAAGAAAATGACCCGGCGCAAGGCCGGGTCTAGTTGGGGAAACGGGATACCTAATTCCGGTTAGCCCAGCAAACGCCGTGCAATAACCTGTGCCTGAATTTCGGCAGCCCCTTCAAAAATATTTAGAATGCGCGCGTCACACAGAACGCGGCTGATTTTGTATTCCAGAGCGAACCCGTTGCCGCCATGGATCTGCAGGCCGTTGTCAGCCGCAGCCCAGGCCACACGAGCGCCAAGCAGCTTGGCCATACCGGCCTCAAGGTCGCAGCGATGACCGTGGTCTTTTTCCCAGGCCGAGAAATATGTCAGCTGACGTGCGATCATGATTTCGACCGCCATCATGGCCAGTTTGCCGGACACGCGGGGGAAGTTGATCAGCGACTTGCCAAATTGCTTACGATCCTGCGCGTATTGCATCGCGATATCCAGCGCGCTTTGGGCGACCCCAATGGCGCGGGCGGCGGTCTGAATGCGTGCGCTTTCGAAGGTTTCCATAAGCTGTTTAAAGCCTTTGCCTTCTTCACCGCCCAGCAGGTTTTCACCTTTGACTTTGAAACCGTCAAAGCCCAGCTCGTATTCCTTCATGCCGCGATAGCCCAAAACTTCGATCTCACCGCCGGTCATGCCGGGGGTGGGGAAAGGGTTCTCATCTGTGCCCGGCGTCTTCTCCGCAAGGAACATGGACAGACCGCGGTGATCGGTGGTGTCCGGGTTGGTCCGGGCCAGCAGCGTCATCACATGGGTCCGCGCCGCGTGGGTGATCCAGGTTTTGTTGCCGGTGATTTCATAGTCACCGTCCGCGTTCTTGACCGCACGTGCACGCAGGCTGCCCAGATCCGAGCCGGTGTTTGGTTCGGTGAAAACTGCGGTCGGCAGAATTTCGGCGCTGGCCAGTTTTGGCAGCCAGTTGGCTTTTTGTTCATCGGTGCCGCCCGCGATTATCAGCTCGGCCGCGATTTCGGAGCGCGTACCAAGAGAGCCCACGCCGATATAGCCGCGTGACAGTTCCTCGGACACGACGCACATCGAGGCTTTGGACAAGCCGAAGCCGCCAAATTCTTCGGGGATGGTCAGGCCAAAGACACCCATTTCCGCCAGTTCCTCGATGACTTCCATCGGGATCAGTTCGTCTTTGAGGTGCCAGTCATGAGCGTGGGGCTCGACCTTTTCGACCGCATAGCGGCGGAACTGGTCACGGATCATCTCAAGCTCTTCGTCCAGACCCGAGGCACCGAACATGGTGGCACCTGCCTGATCTTCCATCAGCTTGACCAGACGGCTGCGGGCGGCCTGAGAATTGGCCTGCGCCATCAACGTTTGAATTTCGGGGATCTGAAAACCGGAAAGCGCGTCCCAGCCAAGACCCATGTCCTGCAGGCGCACGACTTCGCCCTGGTTCATCGGAATGCCGCCCGCAACCTGGTGCAGGTATTCGCCAAAGGCGATTTGGAGCAGCAACTGTTCGATTTCACCGAACTTGCCTTCGGCCTCCAGCGTTTCGGCCCAGCGTTGCATCTGTTTCAGGGACTGAGAATATGTGGCCAGCCATGACAAGCCATGGGCGGCAGTTTGATTGGCTTCGATCAAGGCACCGGAAACACGGCCATCGGCGGAAACCATACCGCGCACCGACTCGCGCGCACGCTCGAACACTGTTTCAACGGCGGGTGCGGCCGCACGGGTCAGCGTCAGAAGATCGGGCAAAATCGCAGGTGTTGTCATCTGGGTCATATCCTGTCCGTCATGGGCCATGAATCGTGTCCTTTTCTCGTGTCGTCTGGTCATATCATGCTGCACGTGCAGCGCAACAAAAATACGTATTACGTTGCGAAAAAGTTCTAATATTTCTCGAACGTTTTTGCAGTGCAGCGCCCGTCAGGAATGATATCAGGGGGCCATGACATTGTTTTCTTTATTACCTCCACAGGATCTTCTGCTGGCTCTGAGCGTTGCGTTTCTGGCAGGGTGGGTCAAAGGTATCGTCGGTTTTGCCATGCCGATGGTTATGGTTTCAGGGTTGAGTGTCTTTCTGCCGCCCGAGTTGGCCATCGCGGGTCTGATCCTTCCGACACTGGTAACTAATGTCTTTCAGGCTTTGGGACAGGGTGTTTCCGCGGCCGTGTCGTCGGTCAGGGAGTTTCGTATATTTCTGATTGTGGGCTTGGTGTTCCTTCTGGCCGGAGCCAAGCTGGTCACTTTGGTGCCGACATCGACCTTCCTGTTGATGATCGGCGTTCCAATCACCTTCTTTGCTTTGATCCAGGTCCTGGGTGTGAAACTGGTGCTGAAAGAACCATCGGCCCGTGTTGAGGTTCTCATTGGGGCCGTCGCAGGATTTGTGGGCGGTATGTCTGGTATTTGGGGGCCGCCAACGGTGGCGTACCTGACGGCCCTGAACACACCGAAAGCCGTGCAAATGCGGGTACAGGGGGTTATCTATGGGCTGGGCGCAATTGCCTTGATGGTCGCCCATATGGGATCAGGTATCCTGCGGGCCGACACGGCGCCGTTCTCGGCTGCTCTGATCGCTCCAGCAGTGATCGGGATGTGGGTGGGTATGCAGTTGCAATCGAGAATCGATCAGGCGTTGTTTCGCAAAGTAACTTTGGTTGTGCTGTTGGCCGCTGGATTGAACCTGCTGCGCCGCGGTCTGATGGGTTAAGTTCTGCGGTCCATATACCGAAACGCGAAGTAAAGCCCCAGCATCAGGAAAAACAGCCCTGAGATATCGCCGATCAGAAAGGCGATGTACTCTACCCCTGCGCTGCCAAAACTCATGTTTGTCATAGCGGATGCCAAGAACGACGTGATCACGCCGACACCCATGACGCACAACCAGCAGGGTTTGCGATCGGGTCTGGGGAACAAGTCCCAACCTGCCCACTTGAGCAAGTAGAACACGGTGGGAACCGTTGTGACCGCGATGACAATTGCCAACAAGCGGCTGGGCAAAAAGACATCCGCACCCCCCAGGAATGCAAAGACTGCAAAGACGCCCGGCAACAATGCGAAAATCGCACGCCACCCTAATAG
Organism: Ruegeria sp. YTSC003; assembly: GCF_059609785.1. Taxonomy (NCBI): domain Bacteria; kingdom Pseudomonadati; phylum Pseudomonadota; class Alphaproteobacteria; order Rhodobacterales; family Roseobacteraceae; genus Ruegeria; species Ruegeria sp. YTSC003. The sequence goes on from NZ_JBXWMK010000005.1 coordinate 104,957, forward strand.
CCACGCCGCCAGGACCCGAACCCCGTGAGGTAGGAACAGCAGGCTGGCCCGGCTTGGATATTCCGGAAAGAACACGTTTTGCAGCGGCATCAAGACCTCAAAGGTGAGGAATGATGCAACTATGTAAGCCAGTGAGGCGAAGAAAGTGTCAGAGGCCCATCTGCGCACGATGATTAGCCATCAACACGCAGGTTGGCGGTGTCACCTGGGCGCATGTACGATATACCGCCCCCGGTTGGCATTGCCGCTTTGGGACAGATAGCCCTTTTGAACCAGCGATTTCAGCGCGCGGAAGAATGTCGGGCGCGAGACGCTCTGAACAAGGGTGTGCTCGATCAGACCGAAGGTGCGGACTTCTTGATCGGCTTTCGACAATTCTTCGGCCGCGTAGTAAATGTCACGCTCAACCGGAGAGAGTTGTTCCAGTCCAAGGGTCCGTTCCATACTTTGCATCAGTTTGCGAAGTTCGGTCAGTTTCGAGATTTCCGTCATTTGCCTACCTGTTGTTTTCCTTGCCGCCTTTCGCGCTGGAGCGAAAGTTAGAAACTCGCTGAAACAGAATTTTTCCAGCATGTCTCATATTGACACCCATCCCCGATGGATTAAACTAGATACCTGATTAGGTTGCTCAAATCGCGAATGTGAGTGCGCGCTTATTGAGTGTCCCCAAGGTCTTTTTACTTCCCGCCCGGTGCGCAAGCGCCGGGCTTTTACGTCATAATGACACAGTGAAGTACTGCAATCTGCTGCAGCGGGCAATGAATTTGTATATGCTTGGTGCATTATACAACCACAGGAAGATTGCAGAAAGGTTACTCGCCCGGAGAAAAGAAAAGGGGCGAAAACCGCCCCCTTTGGATATCAACCGATTGCTACGGCTTTGATGTCATCATCAATAAAGGGCAGGTACTGCTCAAAGTTCTCTGCAAACATCTGCACCAGTTTTTCCGCTTGCTTGTCGAATGCGGCCTGATCATCCCAGGTGCGGCGCGGATCCAGCAGAACTTCGGCCACACCGGGCACGGAGACCGGGACGTCAAATCCGAAATTGGCGTCCTTGCGGAATTCGGCGTCGCGCAGCGATCCTTCCAAGGCAGCTGTCAGCAACGCGCGGGTCGCGCGGATTGGCATACGGCTGCCGACACCATAGGCACCACCTGTCCAGCCAGTGTTCACCAGCCAGCAAGTCGCACCATGCTGGGCGATCTTGTCGCGCAACAGGTTGCCGTATTCTTCCGGGCGACGCGGCATGAAGGGCGCGCCGAAGCAGGTTGAGAAGGTGGGCTGAGGCTCGGTGACGCCACGCTCTGTACCCGCTACTTTCGAGGTGAAGCCCGACAGAAAGTGATACATCGCCTGTGCTGGGGTCAGCCGCGCGATCGGAGGAAGGACACCAAATGCGTCACAAGTCAGCATGATGATGTTCTTGGGATGCCCACCCAGCGCGCTGCTCGAGGCGTTCGAGATATACTCCAGCGGATAGGCGCAGCGCATGTTTGCAGTCAGCGAGTCATCCTCGAAATCCAATTCCTTGGTTTCGGGGTCAAAGACCATGTTCTCGATCACAGTACCGAATTTGCTGGTGGTCGCGTAGATCTCCGGCTCGGCTTCGGCGTTCAGATTGATGGTCTTGGCATAGCAACCGCCTTCGAAGTTGAAGGTGCCGCGATCCGACCAGCCATGCTCGTCATCGCCGATCAACGTGCGGGCAGGGTCTGCCGACAGGGTGGTCTTGCCAGTGCCGGACAGGCCAAAGAACACCGCGGTGTCGACCGGGTTGCCAACGGCGTGGTTGGCCGAGCAATGCATCGGCATTACGCCTTTTTCGGGCAGCATGTAGTTCAGCAGGGTGAAGACAGACTTTTTGTTCTCCCCCGCGTACTCGGTGCCGCCAATCAGGATCAGCTTGCGGTCGAAGTTCAGCGCAATCACGGTCTCACTGTGGCAGCCATGCTTGGCCGGGTCGGCCTGGAAGCTGGGGCAGTTGATGACGGTGAAATCTGCAATGAACTCTTCCAGATCTTCGCGATCCGGACGGCGCAGCAAGTGGCGGATGAACAGGTTGTGCCATGCCAGTTCGGTGACCATGCGCACATTGATCGAATAGGCGGGATCGGCGCCGCCGACAAGATCCTGCACAAAGTAGTCACGGCCCTTCATATGCTCGATCATATCGGCATACAGCGCGTCAAACCCTTCGGGGGTCATCGCGGCGTTGTTTTCCCACCAGATTGTGTCGGCAACACTGTCGGTTTTGACGACGTGTTTGTCCTTGGGCGAACGGCCGGTGAATTTGCCGGTGGTGACCAGGAATGCGCCGCCATTGCCAAGAGTGCCTTCGCCGCGCTTCAGCGCTTCTTCGATCAGCGCCGGTTCCATGAAGTTGTAATAGACATTGCCCAGACCCTCGATGCCCTGATCTTCGAGGCGGAATTGCGGGTTAACCCGTCCAGATGTCATGCGTTTCTTCTCCTGTGGCGGCGCGTCGGCGGTTGGGCCGGGGGGCGCACTTGGGGCAGTATACCGGGAAAAACCGGCGGATGGGCGGGTCTTAACATGGTCGTTTGGGGCATGAACAGGACGGTTTGGCGCAGTTAGCGCAACCAAGTTAAAGTTTAGCGCCACCACTAATTTCCTGTCGGAAAACAAGGCGTTTTTCCGCGCGCATTAACGGCTTTTTTGCCGCATCTGTGTGACAACAATCTCACGATTCGCAGATACGGATTGATTCGCGGCCATAAAAACGACAAAGATGCCCTACTAATAAGCGAATTATTGCGTGAGTGAGCAGGAATAGGGGTTAACCCGATGTCGAAGATTGCATTGGTGGACGACGACAGAAATATTCTGACGTCCGTATCCATGACACTCGAAGCCGAAGGGTTCGAGGTTGAAACTTATAATGATGGGCAGGCGGCGCTGGACGCTTTCAACAAGAAACTGCCTGATATGGCTGTTCTGGATATTAAGATGCCGCGGATGGATGGGATGGATCTGTTGCAGCGGCTGCGGCAGAAAACTCAGATGCCGGTGATATTCCTTACCTCCAAAGATGACGAAATAGATGAGGTTCTTGGCCTGCGCATGGGCGCGGACGACTACGTCAAGAAACCCTTTTCCCAGCGTCTTCTGGTTGAACGCATCCGCGCGCTGCTGCGCCGGCAAGAGGCGACAACTGGCGATGTGGCAACCGCCAACACAGGTGACGCCAAGGTTATGGAACGCGGCGATCTGCGGATGGATCCTCTGCGCCATGCGGTCAGCTGGAAGGGCTCGGACGTTTCTTTGACCGTAACCGAGTTTCTGTTGTTGCAAGCGTTGGCTCAGCGACCGGGCTTTGTCAAAAGCCGCGATCAGCTGATGGATGTAGCCTATGATGATCAGGTCTATGTGGATGATCGCACGATCGACAGCCACATCAAGCGACTGCGCAAGAAAATGCGCGCCGCAGATCCTGAGTTTTCGGCGATCGAAACACTGTACGGAATTGGGTACAGGTACAACGAAGAATAGGCGTGGCCAAAAACTAGGGGTAACCAAGTCTCGTGCGCGATACGGAACAAGCCAGCGAATTGCGGGACGGTGATGTCGTTCTGGGGGATGATTGGGTCATCCCGCAGGATCCCGAGTCAGCCGAACTTCGGCACGCGCGCCGCCGCCGCGGCTTGTTTGCAATGCGCGGCTCGCCGCTTGCGCGCAAGATCATCACGCTCAACCTGATCGCCTTGGTGATCCTTGTCACCGGGTTGCTGTATCTGGACGATTCCCGTGATGAGCAGGTTCAGCAGACCGCGCGCAATCTGATCGGGGATGCGCAGTTGGTCAGCAACGTGTTCGAAGCACAGTTGCGCCAGACAGCATCCGGCCTGTCACAGGATGCCGGCACACTGGACGTAAAGGACACGCTGGAGGGCCTTACATTGCCCCAAGGGGGCGAGGTCTTTGTCTATGACGAACGGGGAACTCTGATTGGATGGGCGCGTGGCGCAGCATCCGAGCAGGCGCTGTTGGCGTCCGAGTCCGAGGTTCAGACCGGCAGTACCTTGATCAGCGACGCCTTGAACGCCGTGTGGACGGGCTTGTCGCGTGTGTTCTCCGCCACAGAACCCAGCGAAGCGCCTACCCTGGCGCAACGGGTACAGACCATAGTTCCCGGCGCGCTGCAGGGGCAGATGCAGGTGCAGGCCGTCAAGGATGACTTTGGCGAAACGGTCATTGTTGCAGCCGCCCCGATCCTGCAAGATGGCGTCGCGGTAGGGGCCGTTGCCATGGCCGGGCCATCCGGAGAGATTGACGCCCTCGCCCGTCGCGAGCAGGAGCGCATCCTTCAGATGTTTGTTGTCGCGCTTCTTGTGTCGATCGGACTAAGCCTTGTTCTCGCCTCAACCATCGCAAACCCGTTGGCGGATCTTGCGGCGGCCGCCGAACTGGGTAAGGACCGGGGCGCCGGAGTGAACCCCGGCCGTATCCGCATCCCAGACCTGACCGCGCGTCCGGATGAAATCGGTCTGCTCAGCCGCGCGCTGCGGGGTATGGTCACCGCGCTTTATAACCGAATTGACGCGAACGAACAGTTCGCCGCTGATGTCGCGCATGAGATCAAGAACCCTCTGGCCAGCCTTCAGTCTGCCGTGGGCACGTTACGAATGGTCAAACGCGATGACCAACGTGAAAAGCTGATGGGTGTGATCGAACATGATGTTCGCCGTCTGGACCGTCTGGTCAGCGATATCTCGAACGCGTCCCGTCTGGATGCCGAACTGGTCAAGGAAGAAGAACAGCCGTTTGATCTGGTGAAGCTGGTTGGCAATATCAGCCAGTATCTGGGTGAAGATGCGCGGGCTAAGGGCATCGACTATATAACCGATCTGCCGTCCAATCCGATCATAATCAACGGGCTGGAGGCGCGACTGGCGCAGGTCTTTGTCAACCTGATTACCAATGCCACCTCGTTCTGCGAGGACAGCGATGCGATCCGTGTCTGGGTCCGACGGCGCGAAAACAGGGTGCTGGTCGTGGTCGAAGACACCGGCCCCGGAATTCCTGAACAGGCCCTGACAAAGGTCTTCAAAAGGTTCTATTCCGAGCGTCCCGCTGAACACTTCGGAAACAACTCGGGCTTGGGGCTGGCAATATCAAAGCAGATTGTCGAAGCACATGGTGGTGTGATCTGGGCTGAAAACATCCGACCAACCGACGCCGATATCACCTCGGACCCGCTGGGTGCGCGATTTGTTGTCGGGTTGCCTGTGTAAATTATGAACGCCCCGTCAATTTATGATTTGGAAGAACAGGACAGTGCCATACTCCACGCCAGTTGTGTGGCTGTCGGCGGGCGCGGTCTGCTGATTGTTGGCGCGGCAGGGGCGGGAAAATCCGCGCTGGTCTTGCAGATGATGGCGCTGGGTGCCGAACTTGTCGGTGATGACCGCGTGGCTTTACACAATAGCGGCGGTGAAGTGACCGCTGATGCGGCCCCGAATATCCGCGGCGTTGTTGAGGCCCGCGGTATCGGATTGTTGCGCGCGCCACCCGTAGGACCCGTGGATTTGCGATATGTGGTGGATCTGGACCAAAGGGAAGAAGCACGTTTGCCAGATCCGATCTCGATCCGAGCCCTGAGGCAAACAATCCTCTTGCTTCGCGGTAGCGGCGTCCCCAATTTGGCTTCAGCATTGATGCAACTGATGAAAATGGGGCGCGTAAACCCGGAATGGCCCAGCAAATGAAACAACAGCGGCGGATCGTTTTGATCACCGGTCCTTCGGGCGCTGGGCGGACGACGGCGATCCGTGTGCTTGAAGATTTGGGGTTCGAGGCCATCGACAATTTGCCGATGGGCCTTTTGATGCGCTTGTTGGACGGTCCGGAAAACGATCGGCCCATGGCATTGGGCATCGATGCCCGAAATCGCGATTTCTCGACCATTGGGTTCATTGATCTTGTTATGCGGCTGCGGCGGACCGAGCAGGTCGAGCTTACGGTTCTCTATCTTGATTGCCGAAACGAAGTGCTGCTGCAGCGGTTCTCGGAAACCCGAAGACGCCATCCCGTTGCGGCCAACGCAGGTCCTGAAGCCGGTGTGCTGCAGGAAAAAGAGCTGTTGGCCCCGATCCGTGAAATTGCCGACATTCTGATCGACACCAGCCAGATCAACGTTCACCAGTTGCGCAAGGAGGTCGAGCATTGGTTCGCTCCAGAAGGCGGCCGACATCTGGCGGTATCCATCGAGTCTTTTTCGTACAAACGCGGCTTGCCGCATGGGTTGGACATGGTTTTTGACTGCAGGTTTCTGGCCAACCCCTATTGGCGTCCGGAATTGCGGGCCGAAGATGGTCGAAACCCGGACGTGGCGCGCTATGTACAGTCTGACGCGAATTACGCGCCGTTTTTCGACCGCGTTGTCGATCTGCTGAAATTGTTGTTGCCCGCTTACCGCGCCGAAGGCAAAGCGCACCTTTCGGTGGCATTTGGGTGTACCGGAGGGCAACACAGATCGGTCGCAACCGCAGAAGCGGTCGCAAAGGCCCTTGCACAGGAGGGGCAGCAAGTGGCAATTAGGCACCGCGAAATGGAACGTCGATCGTTGAATGAGAGGCCGGATTGATCGGGATCGTACTCGTAGCACATGGCGGGCTGGCTCAGGAATATCTGGCCGCAATGCAGCATGTTGTCGGAAAGCAACCGGGCCTGGCCGCAATCTCGATCGAGGCTGACCACGACCGGGAAGCCAAGCAGTCGGAAATCTGCACCGCCGCTGACGGTGTGGATGTCGGCGACGGCGTGGTTGTTGTCACGGATCTGTTTGGCGGCAGCCCGTCGAATCTGAGTCTGAAGGCCTGCACCCCGCAGGACCGCCGTATCCTCTACGGTGCAAATCTGCCTATGCTGATAAAATTGGCCAAAAGTCGCCACCTGCCGATCGGGGATGCGGTTCGGCGGGCTATGGAGGCTGGACGCAAGTATATCAATGCCCAAAACGTGACGTTGGATTAAGACCGGATTGATTAAGAATGACCAACCGAAGCTTGAAAATAATCAATGAAAAAGGCCTGCACGCCCGCGCCTCGGCTAAGCTGGTCGAAGTGGTCGAGGGGTTTGACGCCCAGGCAGAGGTGTCCAAAGACGGGCTTTCTGCATCAGGGGACAGCATCATGGGTCTTTTGATGTTGGCAGCGTCTCGCGGAACGACTATTGACGTCGAGACGTCCGGACCGGATGCTGAGGCGTTGGCGGATGCATTAGAAACCCTTGTGAACGGAAAGTTCGGGGAAGGGTTCTGATCCTGCCAGTCGCGATACGAAGAACGGGAAAACCAGGAATTGGCGCAAACGACGCACGAGACCAAGACAGGCCCGGTGGTGGACGGGGCAGAAGATCAGGGCGAAATCTATGATCGCAGAACCCTGACCTACGCGAACTCCTTCGACGATGTCTGGACGTCTACAGCCATCCGCGCCATTGAATGGTGTACGGGTAAGCTGACTATCCTGCGGATGGTCAACAAGTTCGAGAAGAAGAACGAATACTATCGCGGCCAGCGGTTCTGGGGCGGCGCGCTTGAGGTTATGGGCATCAACCTCACTACTCCGAAGGAACAGTTTGCAAATATCCCGAAAACCGGACCCGTAGTTGTCGTGGCCAACCACCCGCATGGCATGGTCGACGGTATGATTCTGGCGGAACTGATCGGACAGGTTCGCAATGACTATCGTATCTTGACCCGTTCTGTCCTGACCGGGTTGGACGAGGCGGCGACCTCGTTCATGATCCCGGTTCCCTTTCCACACGACCCCGAAGCGCAAACCAAAATGCTTGAGATGCGCGGCAAGGCGATGGAACACCTGAAGGAAGGTGGCGTTGTTGCTCTGTTCCCGTCAGGTGTGGTGATGTCCTCGGACGACTGGTTCGGTCCTGCGCAAGAGCAGGAATGGAATGTGTTTACCGCCAAGATGATCCGCCGATCTGGCGCGCAGGTGGTTCCGATTTTCTTCCCCGGCAGCAATTCGCGCGCCTATCAGATTGCCAACAAGCTGTCGCCGATCTTACGGCAGGGGCTGCTGTTGCATGAGATCGTCCGCTCTTGCAACAAACCGCAATCTCCGGTGATTGGCGAACCGATTTCGGACGAGGAAATGAAGCTGTTGGAAAGTGATCCGCGCGGTTTCATGGCGTGGCTAAGAAAGCGCACAATGGCGCTTGGTAAATCACGCAATCCCTGATCCGCTCTTCATCTGGCTGAAAAAATCCCGGGGGTGAACCCGGATGAAAGCCGGTCGAGGGGGCTGGCCCCTCTAGCGCGTTGGGACCGGAGTTTCACCTCTGTAGTCATAAAACCCGCGTTCGGTCTTGCGGCCCAACCAGCCGGCTTCGACGTATTTCGTCAACAGTGGACAAGGCCGGTACTTGGTGTCTGCCAATCCGTCATGCAACACGTTCATGATCGCCAGGCAAGTGTCCAGCCCGATGAAATCAGCCAGTTCCAGTGGCCCCATCGGGTGGTTTGCACCCAGCCGCATCGATTGGTCAATCGACTGCACGCTGCCGACCCCTTCGTAGAGGGTGTAGACAGCCTCATTGATCATCGGCATCAGAATGCGGTTCACGATGAAGGCTGGGAAGTCTTCCGCGCTTGCTGCGGTTTTGCCAAGCCGGTCCACAACCGCCTTACACGATTTGAACGTCTCTTCATCCGTGGCAATCCCCCGGATCAGCTCGACCAGCTGCATCACGGGCACCGGGTTCATAAAGTGGAACCCCATGAAGCGTTCCGGCCGATCCGTTCGGCTGGCCAGGCGGGTAATCGAGATTGAGGACGTATTGGATGTCAGAATCGTATGGGGCAGAAGATGCGGCTGCAGGTCTTCGAAAATCGCCTGTTTGATTGCTTCCCGCTCGGTTGCGGCTTCGATCACCAGATCGGTCTGACCCAACTGGGGCAGCTCCAACGTCGTGTTGATCCGGCTCAGCGTGGCTTGCATCATTTCGTCCGAGATTTTGCCTTTTGAGGCCTGACGGGCCAGATTGCCTTCAATCGTCGCCACGGCGCTGTCCAGCGCGTCCTGCGAGACATCGTTCAGCAGAACGTCATACTCCGCCAGCGCCAGAACATGAGCAATGCCATTGCCCATCTGACCTGCGCCAATCACTCCGACCGATTTTACATCCATGTTCAGGTGCCTTTGTGTCTCGGGATACGGCGACAGTATCGACAGATCGGGGCGGGCGGCAAGGGGATCCGACTGTTCGATTTTGCTTCAAATGCGCACATTAGGATTTTCTCAAGACTTGCGGCTGCAAGATGGCAACCGGGTAAAAAATGGGTGAGTGATATGAGCTATTATCAAACAGGCTCGGGGGGACCTGGGCATGAGGTATGCCAATATGACGGATCGCGGCTGTGGTTTCGTGGCGCTCGGCGTGTTCTGGATCAACCTTACGCGGCCTGCGTCGGCGGGGATGAGACATTTGGGCGATTCGTCGACCGACCATTCTCAGCTATTCTCGAAGACGGGCTTGAAAGACGCGTTCTGAACTTTGGATGCCTGTTCAGCGGCGTCGATGCGCTGTGCGATGATAGGGGGTTATGCGATTTGCTAAGAGGCGCAGATCTGTGCGTCATGCAGGCGCCAAGGCTTCTTGGACAGTCCAACCATTTCTATCGCGTTCATTCCAGGCGCAATGACCGATTTCTGGCGCCAACGAAGGATTTGATCAGTCTGTATCCCGAAATCGACTTCACCGAGGTTCATTTCGTGCGCCACCTGATGAGCTGCCTGGAAAAGGTTCGCGACGCACGCATCGAAGTTGTTCTGGACGAATTGCGCCGAAACTGGGTTCGGAAGATCGGTAAATTTCTTCAAAGCCTGGAAATTCCGGTGATCCTCTTGCGCCTACACGTCCTTCGAGGAGAACTGGGCGCGCATCATATTGACAGCGCTAATGTCGGCGTAACGGATCAGATGATCAAAACCGTTGGCAAACCCTGCGCGGATATCGTCGACGTCAAAACACATGTGTGCGGCCAGTCTGATGAGATCGAGGATATGTTGTTCGGCACACTGCAACAGACAATGGCAGAGCACATGATTGGCCCAGCTGCCCATCGGGCGATTGCGGCAGCTTTGATGGGGCCTATACGCAATTTGCATTAAAAAAGGCCCGCCAATTGGCGGGCCTTTCCAAAATTCGCGATGAAAAAGCTAGACCAGCGGTTAGCCGAGTTTCTCGGTCAGTTCAGGCACGGCCTGGAACAGATCTGCAACCAGTCCGAAATCCGCAACCTGGAAGATCGGCGCTTCTTCGTCCTTGTTGATCGCAACGATGACTTTCGAGTCTTTCATACCAGCCAAGTGTTGAATCGCGCCCGAGATGCCGATCGCGACATACAGATCGGGTGCAACAACCTTACCGGTCTGACCGACCTGCCAGTCGTTCGGTGCATAGCCCGAGTCCACGGCGGCGCGCGATGCGCCAACAGCGGCGCCTAGCTTGTCAGCAAGACCTTCAATCAGTTTGAAGTCCTCTTCCGAGCCGACACCACGGCCGCCCGAGACAACAACGCCAGCCGAAGTCAGTTCCGGACGGTCGCTTGCGGCAACCTTGTCCTCGACCCACGAAGACAGGCCCGGGTTTTCGCCGACTGAGATGGTCTCGACAGCGGCCGAGCCGCCTTCGCCAGCCGCGTCAAAGGACGCGGTACGGAAGGTGACGACTTTCTTGGCGTCGTTCGATTTGACGGTCTGGATCGCGTTGCCCGCGTAGATCGGACGCTCAAAAGTCGAGCCGTCAACCACGCCGGATGCATCCGAGATCACCATCGCGTCCAGCAGGGCTGCAACGCGCGGCATCACGTTCTTGGCGTCGGTGGTGGCAGGCGCAACGATGTGCTCGTAACCATCAGCCAGACCCACGATCAGGGCCGCGGTCGATTCAGCCAGGCGGTGACCCAGCGACGCGTCTTCGGCAACCAGTACCTTGGACACACCGTCGATCTTGGCGGCGGCCTCACCGGCAGCAGCGGCAGAACCGCCCGCGGCCAGAACGGTGATGTCACCCAGTGCCTTTGCGGCAGTGACAGCCTTGGCGGTGGCGTCCATCGCCAGTTCGCCGTTGTTGACTTCTGCGAGAAGAAGAACAGCCATTACACAGCCCCCGCTTCTTTGAGTTTCTCGACCAGCTCATCAACCGAGCCGACGACGATACCAGCAGCACGTGCCGGCGGCTCTTCGGTTTTGACAACTTCCAAACGCGGTGTGACGTCGACGCCGTAATCGGCGGCGGTTTTCTCGTCCAGCGGCTTTTTCTTCGCCTTCATAATGTTCGGCAGAGACGCATAGCGCGGCTCGTTCAAGCGCAGGTCAACAGTGACGATGGTCGGCATCTTGACGCTGATGGTCTGCAGGCCGCCGTCTACTTCACGGGTGATCTTGGCGCTGTCGCCTTCGATGTCCAGCTCGGACGCGAAGGTGCCTTGCGACCAGCCCAGCAGGGCCGACAGCATCTGACCGGTAGCGTTCATGTCGTTGTCGATCGCTTGCTTACCAGCCAAAACGATGCCGGGTTGCTCTTCCTCGACCACTTTGGCCAGGATCTTGGCAACGGCCAGCGGTTCGATGTCTTGATGGACGTCATCGGCGGCAACAACCAGAATGGCGCGGTCAGCGCCCATGGCCAGTGCGGTGCGCAGGGTTTCCTGCGATTGCTTGACGCCAATCGAAACCGCAACGATTTCGTCAGCCTTGCCTGCTTCTTTCAGGCGAATCGCTTCTTCCACAGCGATTTCGTCGAACGGGTTCATCGACATTTTGACATTGGCGAGATCAACACCGCTACCGTCCGCTTTCACGCGAACTTTCACATTATAGTCAATCACGCGTTTGACAGGCACGAGTACCTTCATTTTGCGCTTGCTCCTCACAAAAAACGGTAAGCCGCGAAGCGACTCCACCAATGCTCTCGGGGGACTGAATAGCGTCTCAGTTCACGCTGCAACAGGGCAAAATCGTCACGTCATGAACTTGAGACGTCGCGTTTCATGTATTTTGACGCAACGGCGTGAAATTTTATTGCTTTGGTGGCCGGTGCCAGAGCTTTGGGCCCCACCCGTTTGGCTGGAGATTTGCTTTGTTGGTCGGTGCAGGGTTCGCCGGATCCCGCGTCGCCTTCAGCGGTTCGCGCCTGGTACCCACAAAACGTCCGCAGTGCCGTTTTCGTTGGCGCAGCGGGCGGCGACAAAAAACCAGTCACTCAGACGGTTGAGGTATTTTACCGCGACTGCATTCACGGGTTCCATGTTGGTCAGCTCGACCGCCAGACGTTCGGCGCGGCGGGATACGGTTCTGCAGACATGCAGATTCGCTGCCAGACGCGACCCGCCGGGCAAGATGAAGCTGCGCAGCGGCTCTAGCGTTTCGTTCATCACGTCAATCTCCGCCTCCAACCGATCGATCTGAGATGCAACGATGCGCAGGGGCGGGTAGTCCGCCTCGGCGTCTTTTTCCATGTCGGGGCGACAGAAATCTGCGCCCAGATCGAACAGGTCGTTTTGAATGCGCGCCAGGGCGGCATCGACGTCGCCTTCCGCCTCGGTCCGAGCAACGCCAACAAAAGCGTTCAGTTCGTCAACGGTCCCATACGCGGCCACGCGACCAGAATACTTGGCGACCCGTTCGCCGTTGCCCAGCGCAGTTTTTCCATCATCGCCGGTGCGGGTGTAAATCTTGTTCAGAACGACCATTTATTAAACTCCTTGTCCGCGCAGGTAGACGTAGAGCACGATCAGCACCACGGCAATGAACTGGAACAGGATGCGAAGGCGCATCATCTTGTTGCTTTTCATCGCAGCAGCTTTGCCGCTTTTGCCGAAATTGGAGATGCCGATCGCCAGCACGACGACGACCGCCGCCATGGCCAACAGCAAAATGACCATCAAAAGGTCCATAAGCACACCGTCCGCGTTTCTTGTTTCGTTAGGCTATCATCTAGCCTCATGTACATGAAAAGCGAACGGGTAATTTCGCCTCAGACGTCCGACAGAATGCGGTCGATGGTGCGGGTGGGCAAAAGGCGGCGCAGATACCCGGCGATGTAGGTTGGCGTGGTGACATAGTAGCGCGCGCGCGGCCTTTTTGATCCAACCGCATGGGCCAGCTTGTCGGTCACCGCTGATGCAGGCAGTTCGAAACGATCCGGGCCTGAGGATTCGTACAGTCTTTTCAACAGAGAAGCCTCGTATTTTTCGCGCAGGGCCGAGTTCTCCCAGTTGATGAAACGTTCAAAGAAGGGGATCGAATTCTCGCGGATTTTCGACGTGATTGGGCCGGGTTCGATCAGAATGGCCTTGATGTTCGTTCCGGCAAGTTCCAGACGCAGCGTGTCGGTAAGGCCTTCAATGGCATATTTTGTGGCGACATATGCGCCGCGCCATGGAAAGGCCACCAGGCCCAGAACCGACGAATTCTGAACGATTCGCCCATGTCCTTGCGCGCGCATGACTGGAATCACCAGCCGTGTCAGTTCATGCCAGCCAAAAAAGTTGGCCTCGAATATCACACGGAGCCCTTCGGTCGGCAGATCTTCAACTGCGCCGGGCAAGCCGTGCGCTCCGTTGTTGAACAGCGCATCCAGCGTACCTCCGGTGGCCTCAAGCACTTCGGTCAGGCCTGATGCGATACTTGCGGCGTCGGTATAGTCGATGCGCGGGCTTTCAAAGCCTTGCGCGCGCAGCCGGTCGCAATCACGCTGCTGGCGGCAGGATGCAAAGACACGCCAGCCGCGCGCACGCATACCGTGTGCCGCGTCCAGGCCGATGCCGGACGAGCAGCCGGTGATAAGAATGGTTTTCTGCATGATCTTCCTGACCTTCAATTCAGGCCAAAGCTATTGCGAGGTGAGGGTCAGGACAATGACGGTGCAGCGTCAGTTTTGAATTTTTCGAACCAGTGAGGCTGAAATCCAACCGACCTGTTGCGCGGGTAACACGCGCAGGCGCAGCCAGCCGGTTCCGGAATCGCTCAGCACCTCGACTTTCTGTCCGATGGCCGCTTTGCCGACAATTGGGTAAATGGTACCGGGTCCATCGCGCATGTTCACCCGCGTTCCCGAGATTTCGCGGATGTCTTTTTCAGGTTCGGGAATCGCCGCAGCCTCTGATGTTTCCGGCAGGGGCGCTTCATCGATCTGACGCAAACCCGCTACGCCGTCTTCCAGCGAAGCAAGCGTGATGTTTGCGCTCTGATCATCGAACACCGAAATGCCGGACAAAGACTGAAGGCTGGCTGGTTCGGCCACGATCTGCACGATCTCTTCGGTTTCAGGTTGGGGTTGTGCGCGCACCGTCGGTGCCCGAACGGCCACATTGGTCACAAGCTCTTCGGTCACAAGCTCTTCAACCCGAGCGGGTGCTACTGCTGCAGGTTGGGATACAGAGGCAACGCGCACAGGTTGATCGCTCCGCAAGCCGCGCGGTTCGAAATTTGGTCCACCGCTCATAACGTAAAAACACCAGCCAAGTGCAGTGAAAGTCAGAATAATAAGGCGCGTCATGGCGCATCCCCCAGGTCAATCGTTAGGTACAAGAAATCGGCAGCAGGCTAATGAAGACAGCCTACCATATTTCGGGGTCCGAGTCGAAAACCGGGGGAATTCCGGGACTTGTCTCCCCCTGTTGCAAAAAGCGCGACTTGTCCCCAGCAAAATCTAAGCTGATTGCTTTACCCGCGCGCGCTTGCGGCGTATCACATCATATATGAACGATACGATCGACGACCCCAATATGGAGGCCCCCGACAATGGGGGCGAGGTAGCTGAACCGCTGCGCCGCGCGATCGGCGAACGCTATCTGACCTATGCGCTGTCCACCATCATGCACCGGGCATTGCCTGATGCGCGCGATGGGCTGAAGCCTGTGCACAGGCGAATCCTCTATGCGATGCGCGAGCTTCGACTCAGTGCAACGGGCGGGTTCCGCAAATCCGCCAAGATTTCCGGCGACGTGATGGGTAACTATCACCCGCATGGCGATGCCGCGATCTACGACGCGATGGCGCGTCTGGCGCAGGATTTCAACGTCCGTTACCCACTGGTCGATGGCCAGGGGAACTTCGGCAACATCGACGGTGATAACCCGGCGGCCTCGCGATACACCGAAGCGCGGATGACCATCGTGGCCGAAGCCCTGCTGGAAGGGTTGAACGAAGACGCGGTCGATTTCCGCGACAACTATGATGGCACGCTAAGCGAACCGGTCGTGCTGCCTGCGCAGTTCCCGAATCTGTTGGCTAATGGCTCCAGCGGCATCGCGGTTGGCATGGCGACGAATATTCCGCCGCATAACATCTCAGAGCTCTGCGACGCCTGTCTGCATCTGATCAAGACGCCGGATGCGCGCGATGACACACTATTGAACTATGTTCCCGGTCCGGATTTTCCGACCGGAGGTGTGATCGTTGAGCCACCCGAGAACATCGCGCAGGCCTACCGCACCGGACGAGGATCGTTCCGTCTTCGCTGTAAGTTCGAGGTTGAAGATCTGGGTCGGGGTCAATGGCAGATCGTTGTCACCGAGATTCCGTATCAGGTTCAGAAATCCAAGCTGATCGAAAAGATCGCCGAGCTGATCCAGACCAAGAAAATCCCGATCCTCGCCGATGTGCGCGACGAATCCGCCGATGATATCCGCCTGATCCTTGAACCACGGTCCAAGAATGTGGACCCCGAGGTGTTGATGGGGATGCTCTATCGCAACTCTGATCTTGAGGTTCGGTTTAGCCTGAACATGAACGTGCTGATCGACGGGGTGACGCCCAAGGTCTGCTCGATGAAGGAAGTGCTGCGCGCTTTCCTTGATCACCGGCAAGAAGTGTTGCTGCGCCGCTCGCGTCACCGTATGGCCAAGATCGACCACCGGTTGGAGGTGTTGGAAGGCTTTATCGTCGCTTTCCTGAACCTGGATCGGTTGATCGACATCATCCGCTACGACGACGACCCCAAAGCCGCGTTGATGCGCGAGGATTGGGGCATCGACCATATCCGCGCCACCAGCGAGGCGGACTATGTGTCGCCCAAGCCGGGCGAGGGCGAATTGTCCGAGGTTCAGGTCGATGCGATCCTCAACATGCGCCTACGCAGCTTGCGCCGTCTGGAAGAGATGGAACTGGTTCGTGAGCGCGACGCATTGATGTTGGAACGCGCCAATCTCGAAGACCTGCTGGCCGACCCGGCCCTGCAATGGGCCAAAATCGCCGAGCAGTTGAAAGAGACCAAGAAGACCTTTGGCAAAGACTATGAAGGTGGCGCGCGCCGAACCCAATTCGCCGAAGCCGGGCAGGTTGAAGAAGTGCCGCTTGAGGCAATGATCGACAAAGAACCGATCACGGTTGTCTGCTCTCAGATGGGCTGGATTCGCGCTATGACCGGTCACATCGACCTTAAGCGCGAGTTAAAGTTCAAGGACGGCGACGGCCCGCGTTTCATATTCCACGCTGAGACGACTGACCGCTTGTTGGTGTTTGCCTCGAACGGACGATTCTACACGCTCAGCGCCGCCAATCTGCCGGGTGGGCGCGGTATGGGCGAACCGCTGCGCCTGATGGTCGATCTGCCGAATGAGGCACAGATCATCGACATCCTGATCCACAAGCCAGGGCGCAAGCTGTTGGTGGCGTCAGACGCGGGTAACGGTTTCATGGTGCCCGAAGATGACGTGTTGGCCCAGACCCGCAACGGTAAGCAGGTGCTGAACGTCAAAGCTGACGAGACGGCGATGATCTGTAAGCCCGTATCGGGCGATCACGTCGCGGTTGTGTCGCAGAACGGCAAGTTCTTGGTGTTCCCAGTGGAAGAGCTGCCCGAAATGGGTCGCGGTAAGGGCGTACGTCTGCAGAAATACAACATGGCGCGCGGTCGGCAGGGCACACTGGAACTGGATGGTGGCCTGTCCGACATCACCACCTTCAATTGGGAAGAGGGCCTGAAATGGTCCATGGGTGGCGACAAGACCCGGCACGAGGCGGACATGTCACAGTGGCTGGCCAAACGGGCCAGCGTTGGGAAAAAAGCGCCTTATGGTTTCCCACGCGACTATAAATTTTCGTGAGTAAGCGCGCTTGCAAGTGGATTTCTGCCGATACGGCATGGCACAAGCGGTATCGTTGCGCTAGATCAAAGAAAAACAGGCATATCGAGACGAGAAAATGTTGCGAGCTTTGACCCTGATTACCGGACTGGCCCTGATGGGCGCGTGCACGCAGACACAGGTTTACGAAGAGCCTGAATCGCTGGGCGAATTCAAACTGCGCGTCAACTACGCATTTGCCGAAAAGGCCCGGCAGGGGCCGGTGTCGCGGGATGCGACGCCCAAAGAGTGGGAAGACGCCATTCAGAACGCCGTGAATATTCGGCTTGGCCGATATGAGGGCGCTCAGGAATACGACATTGGGATCAGCCTGGAAGGCTACATGTTGGCACCTCCGGGTGTGCCCGTGATCTACAATCCCAAAAGCACGGCAATTGTCCTGGTTAACGTCTATGACGTGCGCAAAAAAGAGTTCCTGGCCAAAGGAAAACAGTTTCAGGTGCTAGAAGACACGACCGGTGAAAGTGCACTCACGGGATCTGGTCACTCGCGCACCAGAGAAGAGCAAATGGATGGCCTGGCGCTCAAGGTTGCCGATCGTGTCGAGGAATGGCTTGCCGAGGAACACAAGGACAATGGCTGGTTTGACCGGCGCCCGGACTTGATCCAGCCGCTGGATTCCGTCGAGGTCACCCAAAATCCGGCGTCTTAACCAGCTTTTCACGCAGGATGTGCTTGATTTTCCCCTTTGAACCAAATATCTCGCGCGCGCAGATGTAACCACGGGACTAAGGGTCCCCCAAATCGCAAAAGGGCGCCTGAGGAATGGCAAAGGAAAAGTTTGAGCGTAATAAGCCGCACGTCAACATCGGCACGATTGGCCACGTTGACCACGGCAAGACCACGCTGACCGCAGCAATCACCAAGTATTTCGGTGACTTCAAAGCGTATGACCAGATTGACGGCGCGCCTGAAGAAAAAGCACGTGGCATCACCATCTCGACCGCCCACGTGGAATACGAGACCGACAACCGCCACTACGCGCACGTCGACTGCCCCGGCCACGCCGACTACGTCAAGAACATGATCACCGGTGCCGCTCAGATGGACGGCGCGATCCTGGTTGTGAACGCAGCTGACGGCCCGATGCCGCAGACCCGCGAGCACATCCTGCTGGGCCGCCAGGTTGGCATCCCGAAGATGGTCGTGTTCATGAACAAAGTTGACCAGGTTGACGACGAAGAGCTGCTGGAACTGGTTGAGATGGAAGTTCGCGAACTGCTGTCCAGCTACGAATACCCCGGCGACGACATTCCGATCATCGCAGGTTCGGCTCTGGCGGCGATGGAAGGCAACAAGCCGGAAATCGGCGAAGAGAAGATCCGCGAACTGATGGCGGCTGTTGATGATTACATCGACACCCCTGAGCGTGAAGTTGACAAGCCGTTCCTGATGCCGGTCGAGGACGTGTTCTCGATCTCGGGTCGTGGTACCGTTGTTACGGGTCGTGTCGAGCGTGGCGTGATCAACGTTGGCGACGAGATCGAAATCGTCGGCATCCGCGACACTCAGAAAACCACCTGTACCGGTGTTGAAATGTTCCGCAAGCTGCTGGATCGCGGTGAAGCGGGCGACAACATCGGCGCCCTGCTGCGCGGTATCGACCGTGAAGGCGTTGAGCGTGGTCAGGTTCTGTGTAAGCCGGGTTCGGTTACACCGCACACCAAGTTCGAAGCCGAAGCCTACATCCTGACCAAGGAAGAAGGCGGTCGTCACACTCCGTTCTTCGCGAACTACCGTCCGCAGTTCTACTTCCGTACAACTGACGTGACCGGCACTGTGACCCTGGCAGCTGGCACTGAGATGGTTATGCCCGGCGACAACGTTGGCTTCACCGTCGAGCTGATCGCACCGATCGCGATGGAAGACGGTCTGCGTTTCGCCATCCGCGAAGGCGGCCGCACCGTCGGTGCCGGCGTCGTCTCGAAAATCATCGAGTAAGTCGCACCAGCGAATATCCAAAGAAAGGGCGTCCCTCGGGACGCCCTTTTTTTGCATTCCTGCTATGGTCAGCGCGCCTTGCGCGGAAAGGAATTAGTCGTAGGCCGCGTCGACGATGAATTCCACCTTTAGCTCGGCGCGGGCCAATTTGGCCTCGCCGCAAGCCCGCGCGGGGGCGTGGCCCTTTGGAACCCAGGCATTCCAGACCTCGTTCAATCCGGCAAAATCTTTCATGTCCGCCAGCCAGATCGTCACGCGCAGCATCTTTTCGCGCGATGAGCCAGCCTGTTCGAGAAGGGCGTCAATCTTCTCGAGGCAAATCCGGACTTGTTCCTGAATAGTCTCGCCCTCGGCGACTTGCCCGGTCAGGTAGGCCACTCCGTTGTGTTTCACAATTTTTGAGGACCGTTCGCCGGTGTCGATGCGTTCAATCATGGGGGTATTCTCGTTTTTTAGTGTCGGATACGGTCGTTCATGGTCACAATCCACCCTGTATGGCAAACGGAAACCGTTTGAGTGCGTTTCAGAGAAATTTAATACGCAGAAAAAAACGTGATCAGAAAGCGCGTGGACCTATCTCGCATTCGTGCCGCCTCGAGTGCTTGTCTTTGCCACCTTCCGTTCAAACGCGCACAGGCTTTTCCATCCCGGCGCTGAGTGGCCTCGGCGTGGATTGTAGAAGCCGTTGATACCGAAAACAAAATTGCCAGCGCCAACCCCGCAGCCCTTCCGTATGTTCTCTGAAAATCTGCAGGCGATTACTTTCGGCACACAGGCGAAGTATTTGGCCGCGTCAACCGGGGCGGCCTTTTTCTTTTCACAATTGTCAGTATTCTGGCGGCAGACATTCAGATTTTCGGTAACATGATAAAATCGTTAACTAAATTCACCGGGTTTTCCCTAACAGCAATGATCGCAGTCGCTGGCGTAGGGCAGGCCAAGCCTTTGCTTACGAATTCACAGGAAACCTATGTTTCCGCCTGCCTGGATCAGAGTGACACGCCAGAGCGTATCATCGAAATCTGCCAACACGGGCTGGGTGGTGTCGGTGCGTCTGATCGGCAGCGTATTGAGATGTTGGATAAGCTGGCATGGGCCTATTATGATCTCGATGATATGGATCAGGCCGATGACGCGTTTGCCGAAATTCTGGCCTTGAATCCCGATGCCGAGCTTGGGCTGCAGGGGCGGGCGTGGGTGCATTACAATCGCGATTATTACGCGGCTGCGAGTGCGTTGTTTAGGCAAGCCGTATCGCGCAAGCCCAATGCAAGCAACATGGCTGGTCTGGCCGCCAGCGCGCGCCGGGCCGGGCAGATGGATTTTGCCGATTTCGAAGAGATGATGCAAACCGCTCTGGCCTTGAACCCGGAATACACTTGGGCGATGCGGGAACTGGCCTGGAAATTGGTGGACCATCACCGGCAGGACGAAGCGCTGAGCCTGTTCAGAACCGCCAGCGAACTGGATCCATATGATCCATATGCGGAATACGGCGTCGCCTTTCTGTTGTCCGAGCAGAACGATTGGGAAGCTGCGTTTGACCACGTAAGTCGGGCATTGGAACTGAAGCCGGATTTCGTGACCGCATTATCGCGCCGGTCCCTTATCCTGCTGATGCTGGATCGGCCCAAACAGGCATTGAAAGATGCCGAAGCGGTGATTGAGGCCGAACCTGATGACACGGACGGCTACGTGCGAAAGGCGCGGGCGCTGTCAGACTTAGGCCAAAGATCACAGGCGCATGAGGTGTTGGAGCTGGCGGAAAGCCGGGTGGGACCGGGTAGTTATCTGCTTTATTGGCGGGCCAGCCTGTTGGCGGACGACCTCGAGTATGAAGCCGCTCTTTTCCACATTCGACGCAGTGTCGCGCTTGAGGGTGCCGACCGCTTTGACCACCGCCTGCATGCGGATATCGCGTTAGGGCTGGGGTACACGGATGAAGCCCGTGATGCCATTGATCAGGCGCTTGGTCTCTATCCCGATGGAGAGTTTGAGCAGTATTCGAATGCGCTGGTGCTGCTGGCCGAGGACAGGTTCGATGCAGCAGAAAGCATGTTCGATTCTGCCACCGCCGCAGGCCTGCACCAGGACTACCTTGGCGACTTTCTGGCCGCTTTGGTGGCCGAGGGGCGGTTCATGCAAGCGATCAAGATGCGTGCTCGGTACAAAAACCGCCAACCGGATGCGACAAGTGACGCGCAACGTTCGAACTAGCGCGTCACTTCTAATGCAGTGATGTTTACGAGGTCGCCGATTCCGCCGCGCTACGCACCGCTTTGATGTTTGCGCCGTAGACGTCCGGGTTATCGACCGAACCGCCCTTGAATACGGCTGAACCTGCGACCAGCACATCCGCACCAGCTGCGGCCACCAACGGGGCCGTCTTGGGGTCGACGCCACCGTCAATCTCGATATGGATCGGACGGTCTCCGATCATCGACCGCAGTTTGCGAATCTTGTTGGTCATGTCGATGAATTTCTGGCCGCCAAAACCGGGGTTCACTGTCATGACGCAAACCAGATCGGTCAGGTCTAGCAAGTGTTCAACCGCGTCGGCCGGGGTGCCGGGGTTCAACGCAACGCCCGCCTTCATGCCAGCGGCGCGAATCGCCTGCAAAGTACGGTGGGTATGGGCACCGGCCTCGACATGTGCAGTCAGGATATCGGCGCCTGCATCCGCGTAGGCCTGAATGTAGGGATCAACCGGCGTGATCATCAGATGCACGTCCATGACCGTTTTGACATGGGGGCGGAACGCTTTGACGGCGGGCGGGCCAAAGGTCAGGTTGGGCACAAAATGGCCGTCCATTACGTCGATATGGACCCAATCCGCCCCCTGGGCTTCGATGGCCTGAATCTCG
Organism: Ruegeria sp. YTSC003; assembly: GCF_059609785.1. NCBI lineage: Bacteria > Pseudomonadati > Pseudomonadota > Alphaproteobacteria > Rhodobacterales > Roseobacteraceae > Ruegeria > Ruegeria sp. YTSC003. Next base: position 126,899 of record NZ_JBXWMK010000005.1, read on the forward strand.
GCACCAAAATTGGCGAAATCTGCGGACAGGATCGACGGGGCGATCTTGATGCTGCGGTCAAAGCTCATGAATGGCCTCATATGGATAGCGTGTTGGCACAGCGTATAGCGGCGATATGCGCCAATGGGTAGGCCCTCGGTACGCGGGGGCGTTTACAAAACTTTCACTGTGCCGACACAAAGCCGTTGAATCCCGCCTGTAGTTGGTCGCCAACACGAATTGGGGGTGGCACGTGCTGCGGATAGAAAAACTGACTAAACGCTTTGGCGACAACGTGGCCGTTGATGCCGCGACGCTGGACGTAGACAAGCCTTGCATGATTGGCATCATCGGGCGGTCCGGCGCGGGCAAGTCGACGTTGTTGCGGATGATCAACCGTCTGACGGATGCAAGCGACGGCGAGATCCTGTTTCAAGGCCGTGAAGTCACCAAGCTGAAAGGCCGTGACAAGCGCGCATGGCAGGCTGATTGCGCGATGATCTTTCAGCAATTCAACCTGGTGCCGCGTATGGATGTTGTTTCGAATGTGCTGCATGGCACATTGAATCGCCACTCGACTCTGGCGACCATGTTCAACTTGTTCCCGATGGAAGACATCCACCGGGCGATTGATATTCTGGACCGCCTCGGCATCGCCGCGCACGCGCCCAAACGCGCCGAGGCGCTTTCGGGCGGTCAGCAACAGCGCGTCGCCATCGCGCGCGCCCTGATGCAGGACCCTAAGATCATTCTGGCCGACGAACCCATCGCCTCGCTGGACCCGATGAACGCGCAGGTGGTGATGCAGGCGCTGCGCCGCATCCACGAAGAGGACGGCCGCACCGTCATCGCTAACCTGCATACGCTGGATACCGCCCGCCGCTATTGTGACCGCGTCGTCGGTATGCGCGATGGACGTATCGTTTTCGACGGGTTGCCCGAGCAACTGACAACTGGCGTGGCCCGCGAAATTTATGGCGCCGACGCCAGCTTCTCGGAAGAGGCAACTTCGACCCAGATCGAAACACTCGACGCGACCCAAAAAGCGCTGATGGAAGCCGAGGCGACCATCTAGGCCAGACCCAACCCTTTCATCGACCGGCCGATGAAAGGCCGGCGCATCAAACCGGAGAGAGACAGATGAAAAAACTGATTGCCGCCCTGGTGGCCACAACTGCGATGGCCGCGCCAGCCATGGCGCAAGAGATTTCCGAATTCCGCATTGGTATTCTGGGCGGAGAAAACGCACAGGACCGTCTGAGCAAGCAGGAATGCTTGCGCGAGCAGACTGAGGACCTGCTGGGCGTCGAGACCAAGCTGTTCGCGCCCGCCGATTACAACGGCGTAATTCAGGGGCTGCTTGGCGGCACCATCGACATGGCTTGGCTGGGTGCATCCGGTTACGCCAAAACCTACCTGAGCGATCCTGAAGCGGTTGAGCCTGTTCTGGTCAAGGTCAACACCGATGGCAGCTATGGCTACTATTCGATCGGATTTGCCCGCAAGGACAGCGGCATTGCCTCGTTGGAAGACATGAAGGACAAGACCTTTGGTTTCGGCGATCCCAATTCGACCTCGGGCTTCCTGATCCCGTCAATCGAAATTCCGCAGGCCACCGGCGCGACCATGACTTCGGGTGACTATTTTGGTGAAGTAAAATTCACCGGCGGCCATGAGCAGACCATCGTGGCAGTAAACAACGGTGACGTTGACGGCGGCGTGACATGGGCCGACGGTCTGGGAGATTGGGAAGACGGTTATCAGTCCGGCGCGCTGCGTCGTGCCGTGGATGCCGGTCTGGTCGACATGAACGATCTGATCGAAATCTGGAAATCGGCTCCGATCCCCGAAGGCCCATTCGTTCTGCGCACCGAGCTACCCGAAGACGTTAAAATCAAGATGACCGGCATGCTGGCCTCGATGAATTCGATTGATCCAGACTGCATGTACAACGTTCTGGGCGGTGAATCCAAAGGCCTTATGCCGATCACCCACGACGCCTACGAAATCATCATCGAAGCGCGCAAGCTGAAGTCCAACTAATCCTGCACCTCCAATGATCGGGGTCCAGTGGCAAACCGGACCTCTTTTTGCCACTCAGGAGCATTCCATGACAGACCTGACCGTAGGGTCCCCCAGCGTCGACCAGATCCGGGCCGACTATTCCGAGATGACACGACGCAAGAGGGTCTATGGTGGTATCCTTCTGATCGTATTCGTGGCGATGATGGCCGCGGGTTTCCGTACTGCAGACGACCGCAATGCCGGCAGCTTTGTCGACGGCTGGCACCGTATCCTCGACTACCCGACCGAGGTTCTGTCGGAAGCATGGGAAAAGATCGGCGCGATGCCGGAGAACCTTGTGAAGTTTTTCCCGGCTCTGGTCGAGACACTCAATATCGCTGCGGCTTCGACGCTGATAGGGGCCATCGCTGGGACGTTTCTGGCGCTGATGTCCACGCGTGGCATGGCATTGTGGCCCTCGCTTATCCCGCTGTTTCGCCGCATCGCTGATATTTTTCGCGCGGTGCCTGAAATCGTTATCGCTTTGGTTTTGATCTTTGTGCTGGGCGGTGGTCCGGTGCCCGCAATGATTGCCATCGCAATCCATACGGCAGGCGCGTTGGGGAAGCTTTTCTCGGAAGTGAACGAAAATGCCTCGCTGAAACCGGTCGAGGGGCTTCATTCGGTCGGCGCGAACTGGTCTCAGCGGATGTATCTTGGCGTGATCCCACAGGTTGGACCGAACTATGTCAGCTATGCGCTGCTTCGGTTCGAGATCAACATTCGCGCCTCGGCCATTCTGGGTTTTGTTGGCGCCGGCGGGCTGGGTTATGAGCTGCGCAACGCGATGTCCTGGGGGCAGGGGCGTTATGACGAAGCTGCCGCCATCTTCCTTCTGCTGTTCGTCACGATTGTTGTTGTCGATCAGATATCGGGTCTGCTGCGTGAGCGCCTGACCCACGGTTCCGAGAAAGGAGCACGGGCATGAGCACTTTTGCCACCGACCTGACCGCCGATGAGTTGAAGGCTGAGGCTGCCCGTTTGTTCAACCGCAAACGGCTGACCAACTTTGGATTGCCCGCGCTTGTTTTTGTCTATCTGATTTACGTGTTCTTTGCTTTCGACGTGTCTGGAATGGCCGAGCGTGCGAACTGGGAGAACGGCAAAACGCTGATTGCAGACAGCTACAGCTACAAAACGCATGTTTCGCGTGACAATCGCACCGGCGAGGTTTCAACCGCCATCGAAGGTGAACGCAAGGGCCGCTACCCCGACGGTGAGGCTCCGGGCTGGGTGAGTTTAGGCGAAACTACAGTCATTGATCTGGAAGACGGCCACATCGTCCGCTTTGGTCCCGAGACGGTGGAATACGATATCCCCGGCTATGGCACCGTCCGCGCGACACCGACCCGCTCTGCCGGTGTTCAGGCTGAACTGCCCGCAGGCGAGGTGCCGGATTGGATCAACGTCTCAAAAAACCGCATGGCGATTACAACGGATGCGGGGCGTCTGACCGTGACACGCAACCGGTCCGAGGTCTTCCGCTATTTCAATGGGTGGGAGCTGTTCTGGTTCACGCTCGACAGCCCTTATTACGGCAAATCCCTCCCGGAACTGGCGGGCCTCGCCGCAAAGGGTGAGGGCGGGGCAATCCTGAATGACTTCTGGACCAACAAGATGTGGCGGCATCAGGACGTGGCCTGGGCCATTTTTGAAACCATCCTGATGGCATTTCTCGGCACGTTAGGCGCGGGTATGATCGCATTGCCTTTGGCGTTTTTCGCCACGCGCAATTTCAACCCGCTAAAATCCATTCGGTTCCTGACGCGCCGTGTGTTTGACTTTGTGCGCGGTGTGGACGCGCTGATCTGGACGGTTGTGTTGGCGCGTGCCTTTGGACCTGGTCCACTCACCGGCGCGCTGGCCATTCTGGTGACCGATACCGGAACCTTCGGCAAAATCTTCTCGGAAGCGCTGGAAAATGTGGACCAGAAACAGATCGAGGGCGTGCAGTCCACAGGGGCCAATGCACCGCAACGCTATCGTTATGGTGTGATCCCACAGGTGACGCCGGTGCTGCTAAGTCAGTTGCTCTACTTCCTTGAATCCAACACCCGCAGCGCCACGGTGGTCGGTGCGATCACCGGTGGTGGTATCGGTCTGTTGTTGACGCAAGCGATCATCACCCAGAAGGATTGGGAAGAGGTCGCCTATTACATCGTTCTGATCATCCTGATGGTGATGCTGATGGACTGGTTCTCGGGCTGGCTGCGCCGACGGCTTATCCAGGGAGAGACAAGCAAGATACGCAAAGCTCGGGACACAAAGGCAAAGTCGTTCTTTTTGCCGTGACTCATGACCAAGGACCACAAAACCATGGCACGACTGCGTTCTGACCAACCGTTTATCCATCCTGATTGCCAAATCTCGGGTAGTTCCTTCGGTGAATTTGTCGAAATTGGTGCGGGAAGCCGCGTTGTAAACTCTGCTTTCGGCGACTATTCGTATTGCGACCGGACCTGTGACATTGCCAATGCTGAGATCGGCAAGTTTGCCAATATCGCCAGTTTCACACGGATCGGTGCGACAGATCATCCGATGGAAAAGGCGTCATTGCATCACTTCCTGTATCGCTCAGCAGATTACTGGGATGATGCCGAGGATGACGCGGATTGGTTCAAACATCGCGCCAGCCGCATCGCCCGGATCGGCCATGATACCTGGATTGGGCATGCGGCGATTATCAAACCTGAAGTGACCATTGGGCACGGCGCGGTGGTTGCCTCGGGGTCTGTCGTCACCAAGGATGTAGCGCCTTATACAATTGTAGGCGGTGTGACGGCCAAACCGATCCGTACCCGGTATCCGGTTGGCGTGGCCGAGCGCATGATGAACCTGGCCTGGTGGGATTGGGACAATGCCCGTCTGCGCGCGGCCCTGCCGGATTTCCGCACATTGAGCGCCGAGGCATTTCTGGAAAAATACGAACCGATTTGAATAGGCAAGAGCTGAAATCTCCCGCGCCCGCACCTGCATCGGCTTTGCCGATACAGGCTGGCGGCCTTGGGCGCGGCACCGCGTTTCACGCGGCGCTATGCCCAACAGGATATGACCGCCGTCAGGAGGTCGAAGACGGGCGGGAGGGCGCTGCGGCCTAGTCCTCGTTCAGGGTCAGGGTGACCCGATCTCCGGCAAATACGGTTCGCCCGAATTCAACCGGCAGACCATTGGGATCTGCGTTAATACCGACGGAAAACAGAACAGGCGCACCTTCTGTCAGTCGCAGATGCAGGGCCTGTGTTGCCGTCGCCGCGCGCGCTGTCAGGCGTGTCGAGACGCGGGTGTAATCCTTAACACCGCAGTGCTGAAGAGCTTTCGTTACTGATTGTGTTTCGGACAGCGCCTCAAGAATGCCGGGCAAGCGGTCCGCGGGAAAGACACTTTGGAATAGCCCGATCGGCTGCCCATCCGCCAGAGACAGCCCATCATAAACGTGCACCTGATCGCCTGAAGCGATCTCCAGGGCCTCTGCTTCTGTTTCATCTGCGGCGCGCGTTGTGAGTGTCAGGATCTTTTTGCCGGGGATTTTACCGCTGGCCGAGATGCTCTTGTGGTATCGGACGCGCTTGCCGATGGCATAATCGGTCGGACGTGCCGCCACAAAGACACCGGCGCCGCGACGGGCATGCACCAGACCTTGGTCCGCCAGATCCGACAGTGCACGCCGTACCGTGTGGCGGTTGACCCCGTGTTTTGCTGCCAGTTGTGCCTCGGTCGGCAGGCGGTCGCCGGTGTCGTACCGACCCTCTGCAATGTCCGATGTGAGATTCAGCGCGATGCCTTTCCAAACGGGTGTTTTTCTCATGTCACCAAAACTTCACAAGGTTGCGGATTGCCAGACGTGGTGGCGGGATGTAATATTTGTCTAGTTGTATAGTTCAGATAGACAACCCGGCCAAGAGGCTTTGATGGCAGATCAAACAAATATTTCGAATGCGGCGCGGCAGGATTGGATGAGCCTGTTGGCGCGGGCCCCTGAAGGCGCATTGATGAAGCTTTGGGGTGGCTACGAAGACCGCCCGGACTTTGAATGGCTGCGCAGCCCCGAAGTAGGCGGTGTCATGGTGCGCGGGCGCACGGGTGGCACGGGTGCCCGGTTCAATCTTGGCGAAATGACCGTCACGCGGTGTTCGCTGGTGTTGCAGGACGGAACGATTGGGCATGGATACGTGCAGGGCCGGTCCAAGCCCAAGGCCGAAACGGCCGCCTTGATTGATGCGCTGATGCAGACCCCTGCTGCGGATGCGATCCAGGATCAGGTGATTGCGCCGCTCAAAAAGCAGATGCAAGCCGCCAGAACAGACCGCGCTGCCAAAGCCGCCGCGACAAAGGTCGAGTTCTTTACATTGGTAAGGGGAGAAGATTGATGACGGCACAGCTCCAGTATTCCGGTGGATTTCAGAACGCACCAGTGCAGGCTGCACATGCGTTCCGTGCCGCGATGACCGTGATGGCCCGGCCCGGCGAAATCCGTGAATTGAAAGGCGTGCAGCCGCCGAACCCCTTGTCGATCGCAGCAGGAACGCTTTTGCTGACGTTGAGTGACCCCGAGACAAAGGTCCATCTGGCTGGCGCCTTCAACACCGATGCGGTGCGCGCATGGCTGACCTTTCACACCGGAGCGCCCCTGTCACAGGCAGCTGACGCGGATTTTGCTGTTGGGACATGGACCCAGCTTGGGCCATTGGGCACATACCGCATCGGAACAGCAGAGTACCCGGATCGCTCGACCACCTTGATTGTTGAATGTGACGCGCTGCAACAGGCGGGTGTCACACTGAGCGGCCCGGGAATCAAAGACACCGCGTGCCTGTCCTTGCCGGATGATTCGGCGTTGCAGGCCAACGCAGCTCTGTACCCGCTTGGATGTGATTTCTTTTTCACGTGCGGTGACCGGGTTGCGGCCCTGCCTCGCAGTACTCAGATCAGCACGGAGACCTAAGCTATGTATGTTGCAGTCAAGGGTGGCGAAAAAGCCATCGAAAACGCGCATTCTTGGTTGGCAGAAGAGCGGCGCGGCGCATCCGACATTGCCGAACTGAGTATCGCCCAAATCCGCGAACAGCTGAGCCTTGCGGTCAACCGGGTGATGGCCGAGGGGTCCCTTTACGACCCCGATCTGGCAGCCTTGGCAATCAAACAGTCGCGCGGCGATCTGATCGAGGCGATCTTTCTTATCCGAGCCTACCGGACGACATTGCCGCGATTTGGCTATTCGAACCCGGTTAAGACTGATGAGATGGCGTGTGATCGCCGGATTTCGGCCACGTTCAAGGATGCGCCGGGCGGGCAGGTGCTGGGGCCAACCTTTGATTACACACACCGCTTGCTGGACTTCAAACTGGCCGCAGAAGGAGAGGTTCCGGCTGCGCCTACGGCGCAACCCCGCACCGAGGCGACGCCGCATATCACTGAGTTCCTGAAGGGCGAGGACATCATTCAGGATGAACCCGCCAGTGACACCACCCCGGGTGATTTGACCCGCGAACCGATGGAGTTTCCGTCGAACCGCCCCCTGCGTCTGCAATCCCTGACCCGCGGGGATGAGGGGTTTGTACTGGGCATGGCCTATTCAACGCAACGCGGTTACGCCCGTAACCACGCATTCGTCGGTGAGTTGCGGATCGGTAAGGTTGCAGTGGAAATGGACATCCCGGAACTGGGTTTCGCCATCGACATCGGCGAAATCGAATTGACCGAATGTGAGACGGTCAACCAGTTCAAAGGTTCCAAGACGGAACCCCCGCAATTCACCCGTGGCTATGGTTTGGTGTTTGGTCATTCTGAACGGAAATCCATCGCGATGGCTTTGGTGGATCGCGCCCTGCGTTGGGAAGAGTTGGGCGAAGACAATCTGGGCGCACCCGCGCAGGACGAGGAATTCGTGCTCAGCCACGCGGACAACATTCAGGCGACGGGTTTCCTCGAGCATATCAAGCTGCCGCACTACGTGGATTTCCAGTCCGAGCTGGAACTGGTTCGCAAACTACGACGCGAAGCCGAAGAACGGATGCAGCCGAAAGAAGCTGCGGAATGAAAGTCGAACCAAGGGAAAGGGGGCATCAATGAACTGGATAGCGCCCGCATATGCGCGGCGGCAAGCCAAGCTGGGGATTTTACCAACCCGCCTTATTGGCGTCGCAGGTTTCTACCGGGTGGCGAGTCCGTGCGCGCGCCAACCGAACTCCATTCGCCATTTGGATCCCGCTTTTGCGCACGACGTCGTCGCTTCGCATGACGAGAGTGAAAGAAAATATACACCAATAGCGCCAATAACAGTGCGCCCAACAGAAATACGTCCACAAAAACACCAAAAACAAAGTGATACATCAAAATGAATGAGTATAACTTCGCATATTTGGACGAACAAACCAAGCGAATGATCCGGCGCGCCATTCTGAAAGGTCTGGCTGTGCCCGGTTATCAGGTGCCATTCGCCAGCCGTGAAATGCCGATGCCATATGGCTGGGGCACCGGTGGAGTGCAGGTTTCAGCCGCTACATTAACACCCGAAGACACGTTTAAAGTGATCGATCAGGGTGCCGATGACACCACCAATGCTGTGTCGATCCGCAAGTTTTTTGAGAACACGGCAGGTGTGGAAACGACCGAGGAAACCGAAAAGGCCACAGTCATCCAGACCCGCCACCGCATCCCCGAGGCGAAGCTGCGCAAGGACCAGATCATCGTTTATCAGGTGCCGATCCCGGAACCTCTGCGCTTTCTGGAACCGCGTGAGACCGAGACCCGCAAGATGCACAGCCTCGAAGAATATGGGCTGATGCATGTGAAGCTGTACGAGGACATCAGCCAGCACGGGGCGATTTCGACCGCATATGCCTATCCGGTGAAAGTGTCGGACCGCTACGTGATGGATCCGTCGCCGATCCCGAAATTCGACAACCCAAAACTTGAGATGGACGCGATCCAGCTGTTTGGTGCGGGACGTGAACAGCGGATTTACGCGGTTCCGCCGCATACCAAGGTAGTCAGTCTGGATTTCGAGGATTACCCGTTTGAGGCCACCAAGGCCGATCACCCATGCGATCTGTGCGGGGCAGAGGATAGCTATCTCGACGAAGTGATCATGGATGATGCAGGCAACCGGATGTTCGTCTGTTCCGACACGGATTATTGCCGGTCACGCCGCGAGGCGGGCCATGTTGGCCAACTGGCCGAGGAGAATGCGGCATGACCCCCTTATTGCAGGTCAAAGGCATCGAAAAGCGCTATGGCGCGCGGATCGGGTGCTCGGATGTGAGTTTTGATCTCTTCCCTGGAGAAGTGATGGGGATCGTGGGTGAAAGCGGATCGGGCAAGTCGACGCTGTTGAATTGCATGGCCGGTCATCTGGAACCCGATGCGGGGCAGGTGATTTTTGACACACGCGCTGATGGTCCAGTGGATACGGTCACCATGTCCGAACCGGAACGTCGGATGCTAAGCCGTACGGACTGGGCCTTTGTACATCAGCATGCGCGCGATGGCCTGCGGATGTCGGTCAGTGCTGGCGGCAATATTGGTGAGCGTCTGATGGCGGTGGGGGATCGCCACTATGGCGACATCCGGGACCGTGCGATCGACTGGCTGGGCCGGGTTGAGATTGAGGAATCTCGTGTGGATGACCGTCCGTCCGCCTTTTCTGGCGGGATGCAGCAGCGATTACAGATTGCCCGCAATCTGGTCACAGGGCCGCGCCTCGTGTTCATGGATGAACCAACGGGCGGGCTGGATGTTTCCGTTCAGGCGCGTCTGCTGGATCTGCTGCGCGGGTTGGTGCGTGAGATGGGGTTGAGCGCGATCATCGTCACCCATGACCTCGCCGTCGTACGCCTGCTGGCGGATCGACTGATGGTGATGAAAAGCGGTCAAGTGGTTGAGGCCGGGTTGACCGATCAGGTTCTGGACGATCCGCAACATGCCTACACGCAGTTGCTCGTGTCCAGCGTTCTGCAGGTTTGAGTATTTGGAAAAAGATGAAGTGCTATGATTGAGCTTATCAATGTCAGCAAGAGCTTTACCCTGCACAATCAGGGTAGTGCCGTAATTCCGGTGATGCAGGGTGCATCTCTGAATGTCGCCGCAGGTGAATGCGTCGCCCTGACCGGGGCTTCAGGCGCAGGGAAATCAACACTGATGCGGGTGGTCTATGGAAATTATCTGGCCGCATCAGGCCGGGTCCTTGTCGGTGGTCTGGACGTCGCCAAGGCCGAACCGCGCGAAATTCTGGCTTTGCGGCGTGAGACGCTCGGCTATGTCAGTCAGTTCTTGCGTGTGGTCCCCAGAGTGCCGACGCTTGAGGTGGTGGCCGAGCCGCTGTTGGCCGTTGGGTGCGACAAGCAAGCGGCGCTGGATAAGGCGGCGGATTTGTTGCGGCGGTTGAACATTCCCGAAAGACTGTGGAGCCTGAGTCCGACCACTTTTTCGGGTGGTGAGCAGCAGCGGGTGAACATCGCACGTGGATTTGCGCATGATTACCCTGCGATGCTGTTGGACGAACCGACTGCCTCACTGGATGCGCAAAATCGCGAAACGGTACTGTCTTTGATCGAAGAGGCCAAAGAACGCGGCGCGGCGATTGTTGGCATTTTCCACGATATCGAAGCGCGCAGCCGGGTCTGTGATCGCGAGATCAACGTGTCTGAATTCACCCCGGGGATGGTCGCGTGAGCCTTGCGCCGGTCATAGCCGTTGTTGGTCCGTCAGGTGTCGGCAAAGACAGCGTCATGGAGGCGTTGGTGGCGGCGTCGCCAGGTACCTTGCGGGTTCGCCGGGTGATTACCCGCCCCGAGGGCGAAGAAGGCGAAGATTTTGATCGCGTGTCGGTCGAAATCTTCGAGCAGATGGCTCTGGACGGAGCCTTTGCGTTGCACTGGAGCGCGTATGGATTGCACTATGGCATCCCGATTGAAATCGAAGACCAACGGCAAACGGCGAATGCTCTGTTGGTCAATCTGTCCCGTTCGGTTTTGTTGAACGCGAAGGCGGTTTTTGGCGACCTGATCGTGATTTCGCTGACAGCGGACCCTGAGGTGCTGGCGCAGCGCCTCTTTATACGCGGGCGGGAAAGCGCCTCTGATCAGGCGCGTCGTTTGGGACGGGCTGGTATGCCCTTGCCCGACGGGCTGAACCGTGTGATCGAAGTTGATAATTCCGGGCCGCTGGAAGGCACGATTGATGCGATCCTTTCCGGGCTTCAACCGGAAAGGGCGTAGCGATGTATCAGATGAAACCTCCCATCTTCGGCTTCGCCCATAAGCGCCAGATCCTTGATCTGACAGGGGGCGGGCAGCAGGGGGACCAGCTGGTCCTCCAATGCGGCCTGAACGGTTTTCAGCGTGGGTTTGTCCAGTTTTCCGCTGAGGGTGATGTGAAAGCGGAACGTGTCCATCACGTAAGGGTAACCCCAACGCTGCAGGTTGGCGTCCTGTTCAGGCGTCAGGCCCGAGGCACGTCGGCGGTCCAGTTCCGCGGCGGATGCGGGGGCGCGGAAGCTGTCAAGTTCGCGGACGCAAGCCGCTGCAAGCGCGTTCAGCGCGTCGGTATAACCTACCGGCCGCAGGGCCAGAAAACGACCCAGCCGGGCGATCTCGAACCCGTCCAGCGTGACGGGCGGTTGCGTTCCGGCCAACCGTTTGCAGACATCTTGCAAGTCGGTCAGAGATTGCCCCTTGTTCAGGCGAAACGGCGGCTTCAACGTCGCGTGAAGACCGTATTTGCGCGGAACATCGGTCGCGGCTCCGACGTCCACGCCGTCAATGACAGGATGCGCAACTTCCGTTCCGGCTTCCATGTCCCAGCCCAACCATTGGGTCGCAAAGCTTGTCCATTCGGCCTGAGCCGGTGGCGCAAAATAGATCGCGTATCGCGTGAATGTCACATTGGCCTCCTATGCGTGGCCTTTCCAATAGCTCAAACCTTGTGAAGTTCAGATGACAGAAGAAATGATACTTGCCAATGCCACGCTTGTTCTTCCCGATGAGACGGTCGTGGGCAGCCTTCGGTTTGTGGGGGATACGATTGCTGAGGTTGCGACCGGCGCAACTGTTCCCGCTGGTGCAATTGACTGCGAAGGCGATTATGTCTGCCCCGGTCTGGTCGAACTGCACACCGATAATCTTGAGCGCCACATTCAGCCGCGGCCCAAGGTCGACTGGCCTCATGCCGCCGCTATTCTGGCCCATGATGCCGAACTGGCCAGTACCGGGATCACGACCGTGTTCGACGCGATGCGGATAGGCTCGATCCCGTCCGGGCAACGCTATGTCAAATACGCGCGCGGTCTGTCGCATGAGCTGTGGCAGTTACGGGAACAGGATGCATTGAAGATCAGCCATTTTCTGCATTTGCGGGCCGAGGTCTGCTCGGAAACCCTGGCCGAAGAATTAAACGAATTTGGGCCCGAAGACCGTGTTGGCCTAGTCTCACTCATGGACCACACGCCCGGACAACGACAGTTCCGCGATATGTCGAAACTGGAAGCGTATCTGAAAGGCAAACTGGGGCTTGAGGGCGATGGATTTCTGCAACACGTGGCCGACCTCAAGGCGATGCGCGACCGCTATGGTGATCTGCACGAGGTTGAGACGGTAAAAGCAGCCAAACGGTTTGGTGCAATGCTGGCCAGCCATGATGACACGACGGACGAACAGGTGCGCGTATCGGCCGGTCACGGGATCACCCTTGCCGAGTTCCCGACCACGGTCGAGGCCGCGCGATCCTGCCAAGACCACGGTATCAAGGTGATGATGGGCGCACCCAATGTGATCCGGGGCGGGTCGCATTCCGGCAATGTCGCTGCGCATGAACTGGCACAGTTGGGCCATCTCGACATACTGTCCTCGGACTATGTGCCCTCCGCATTGTTGCTGTCCGCTGTGAAACTGGGCGAGATGTGGGGTGATTTTGCCCGCGGTTTGAAAACCGTGACAAAGACACCGGCAGAGGTCGTTGGGCTGGATGATCGTGGTGAGTTGCGGGCGGGCACCCGGGCGGACGTCATCCGGTTCCGGATGCGCGAAGGCACTCCTGCGTTGAATGGCGTTTGGTCGCGCGGACGGCGCGTAGCCTGATCAGGCCCTGTAGAACAAGTAACGGTCCGGCGCGATGGTGTCCGGGCCGCTTATCTGTTCAAAGCCAACCAAAGGTTGGCCCGAGATTAGCAGACCACCGGGCAACATCACCTGCGCAATCAGAGGGCTGAGGCGCGCGGCTTCGGCAACGTCTTCTTCCTTGACACCCCGCCCGAAATCGTAGTGACCGAAAGCGATCCTGGGTCCACCTTCTGCCAGCTTCTGCAGCATCAGCTCGGCCTCACCTTGCAAAAAATCTTCCGCTGGCGGTGTGCTGGACGGATGGCACTGCAGCACGCGGTCCATGACCCAGATCCTCCGATCCGGCAGAATTTCCCGCAGGTGATCATAAGTGCGCCCGTTTCCAAGGCCCATATCCAGCACGTCGCCTGCCATACCCGAGATCTGATCTACCGCCCAATTCAAACCGTCACGTTGTGCGGTCAGGCGGCGCAGCATGGAATCCAGTCGGCTCATTCAGATCTCCGTTTTCAATCGGCTTGGGGGGCTGACCAGACAAAGCCCGGCCCGTTCAGCAGCCGGTGCAGCAGGTCGTGGGTAAAGGCCCAGATGTCCTCATCATGAACCAGATGGTGGGTCAAGATGCCAAAGGGCTCGGCGTTGTCCGCGCGACCCTCGCGGCGATCTTGCAGCAGCAGAGTGGTTTTGGCGATCAACATGTCCGGGTCGGCCAGTCCGCGTGATCCGCGCCAGTCGATTGGATCCAGATGCGTGTTGATCTGGGCCAATCCGGGCGCTGCCTGCGGGCTGGACCGTGGCGTGGCGGTCGATAAGATACGATACCCCGCTGCGGGCAATTCCTGAACCACCTCTGGCGCTATGCGGTTCCATGGCGGCACGAACATCGGGCACAATCGATCTGCAAACAGGGTGCGCAGCCGCGATATCCCTGAACCGATATCCCCAGTGATATCGTCCATGGGCCGGTGCAGGCGGAATTCGGATTTCTTTTCATCCGGTGGTGCGTGGTTCTGATGGGCCCAACCGTGCACGACCGGGATCAAGTTTGGCTGGGCAGTTACATACTCGATCAGCGTGTCTTGGGCATCGCGGGGGATGATCGCCAGATGAACGGGCACCTCAAGGTGGTCTGACATCGCGGTCAAGCGATCAAGCTGCGGCGTTGTGGAAACCGCATCATCGTCGCGCCACCACAAAGGCAGTGCCAGTCCTTGTTGAAGCCAGATATCCAACTCATCCGACAAACTGCGCCAGTCAACACTCATCTGCGGCGCTCCAAAAGTCCTTTGGCGATGCGTACGGATTGCGCTGCGCCATCGAACCCCTGATCTGAGACCGGACGAGTTTCCGATGAAATCACGCGGCCCACGGCCTGGGCCAGTAGATCTCCGTTCAATTCTTTGCTTGAGATGATATCTATGGCGGGCATTTCCGCAAGGGTGCGGGCGCGGAGGCTCTGCTCGACCTCATTGCCATCATCAAATGGAATGAACACTGCAGGGGTTCCTGCTTGCAGAATATCCAATGCTGTATTGTAGCCGCACATGCTGACCGAAGCCGCCGCGTGGGGCAGCATCTGGCGAAAATCGGGCCGCACCGGTTCCAAAGTGACAGGGGCATCCGTCACTTGCTTCCGCAGTTCGGTAATGCGTGCCTTTGCATCCTGTCCGCCGACCAACAGGCGCCAGTGCCTGTTGGACATCTTTCGGGCGGCCTCGATGGCCGCGCGAAAGATCGGCTGCCCAACCGAACCGCCGCCTGCGCTGACAAGCACCTCGCCTTTGCCGGTTGCATCCTTGTGCGGTGCTGGGGCCAGTGGAGCCACGAAACCCGTGTAAAACAGGCGGCCCTCCAGTTGCTCAGACACAGGCCAACTGACGTTCAACGGGACAACGCTCTGGTCCGAATGGACAAGGATGCCGTCGTAATGCTCTGCGATAATCTGCTCCGCCCGCTCTGCCTTTGAGGGTTTTGACGGCGGTGCCAGAATGTCACGGATCGATCCCAGAATTATCGGGCGCGGGCGTATTTCACGAGCGGTCTCCAACGCGGCTGAAAATTCACCTGCCAGAGACCTGCGGCCAAACGGATAAAGCTCGGTGATCAGAACATCCGGTGCAAAGCTGCGAATTGCTTCAACCAGCGCAGTCTTGCGCGCCGCGAAATACCCCTCATCCGCCACCGTTCCGGCTTGTGTCAAAAGACGGGTGAAATCAGTGCCATCCGAGCGCAAAGGGGGCAGTCCCAACAACGTCATTCCGGACGTGTCCAATTGAGGAGCAGGCATCCCGCCAGAGACCACGAAGGTATCATGCCCATCCGCGACAAAGGCTCGGCCCAGCGTCAACGCGCGACTCAGGTGCCCGGTGCCCAGCAGGTGGGTGACAACAATCATGACCTTCATTCGCGGGGCCCCTGTCGCAGCAGGCGAACCGGTTCGGGCTGAGGCTGAAAACACTCCAGATCAATGACATAAAGGCGGTTGCGCTTGATCTTGAATGGGGCGGTGCCGTCAAAGTCCCATCCCCAGGCCGAGGCCAGAATGACGCGCATGATCCCAATGTGACACACGGCGACGGTGTCGCCCTGCAAACTGCCCAGCCAGGGTTGCAATCGCGCCCGCACGTCCGCCGGGCTTTCGCCGTTTGGTGGGCAATAGTCCCAGCCCCAATCCTCGATATGGCGATATCCGCTGTCTGCTTCTGCAATCAGGTCAACGCCGCGCTTGCCTTCCCAATCGCCCCAGTTCATCTCGGTCAGGGCTTCGGACACGATAGGCTCGCGCCCCGCGACCAATGCGGCGGTTTCGCTGGCGCGCTGCAGGGGGCTGGACCAGAGCGCGGCCTTGTTCCACGGATCGGGAAGCTCATAACCGGCCAGTTCAGTGCGCGCGTCCTCGTCCAGCGGAATGTCACTGCGGCCCTGAATACGGCCTGCGCGATTCCAATGGGTGTGGCCGTGACGCAAAAGAGCAAGTTGGCTCATGCGGTGCCTCCGATCAAAGGCCGCGCAGCCTGCCAGAACCGTTCGGTTGCGGAGGGCATCAGGTGGCGGTTGGACACGTATCCCTGGGCTGTCGTACCAAGCGAACGACGCAGGGCAGGGTCGCCAATCAGCGTCTGTAGCCTGGCGGCAAGCGCTTCAGGTCCTGCTTCGACCTCGGGATAGTTGGCCGGCGCCAGAACATCGCGGACACCGGGCCTGTTCTGCGCAACAACCGGAACTCCGCTGGCCTGCGCCTCAAGGTAAATCATGCCATATGCCTCATTCACGCCGGGCCACACCAAGATGGATGCATTTGCGTATATGTTTTGCAAGGCGTCGCGATCCAGTTGCCCCAGAATCCGCACCTTCGAGCCAAACGGCACCATTAGGTCTTTGATCTCAGCCCGCGCAGGTCCATCCCCTGCAATATCCAAAGCCCAATCCCCGTTTAAATGCGACAGGGCCTGCGCCAGCAGTTGGTACGACGCCAGTTTGTCGCCATGCCGCATCATTCCCACCGCCAGCATTGGCCCGTCACATGAGGAAGCGGGCGGCAGGCTCGAGATTGGCAAAAAGGGCGGCAATTCGACCAGACGCTGATCCTCGAATTTTTCACGTTCCAGCGTGATTAGATCGTTGGCCGTGTGGTAAAAAATGACGTTCGCCGCGTCGCAGGCTTCATGTGCGGCTTGTGCAAAGCCGGACCATGGGCCGCGTAACCTGCTGGTTGCACGGGTACTTTCCAATTGCACATAAGGGATGCCTCGAGCGGCGCACACTTTAGGGCCCAGCAGATCGGGGGCCTTGTAGTAGTTGTGATAGGTCACCCACAAATCCGTGTCGTGGATCATGTCCGCGATCAGTCGCCGGGATTCGGCATCGGCGTCAGAGCAGAGACGTTGTTGAACCGCCGGATCGCCCGTTTTGTCATAAATGCGCAATTCCGAGACGAGATTGACCTCATCGCCCTGTGCCCCGATCGCCCTGATCAGATTGCGCGCCATTTCCCTGTCTCCCGACGGCACCGGGCTGTCCGGTGATTTCATCGGTGAGAAAAAGGCGACGCGGGCCATCAGTCTTTGCCCGCGCCCAACGCGCTGAGCCTTTTGGACAACAGGGCTATGCCGGGGTCCATACGGAACTCGGCGATCAAGCGGGAATAGGCAGCGTTGGCCATAGATGCAGTACGCTCAGGAGCGGCGGCCAATTCGGTGATCGCGCTGGCAAGTGCGGCCGGGTTGTCATCGGACAAAACGCCATGCGTCCCGGTTTCTATGAATTCCGGAATGGCGGAAACCGGTGTCGACAGGATCGGCAACAGCTGCGACGCAGCCTCCATCAGAACATTTGGCAACCCGTCGCGATCTCCGTCAGCCGCGATCCGGCTGGGCAGCACGAACAGATCAGATGTGCGCATCGCCTCGATCACTTCGGGCTGGTCACAGGCCCCCTTCCAGGTGATCCGGTCTGCGATACCTTGGGCCTCAGCCCGTTCGCGCAGCGCATCACCAAGCGCACCGCCGCCAATATGTGTCCAGTGCCAGTCCAGCGAATTGGGTAGCATGGCGAACGCATCGATCAGGCGATCAAAGCCCTTCTTCTCGACCAGACGACCGACGGAGAGCATGTGAAACGGCCCATCCGGTGCCCGAGCTGCGCGGGTCGGCGGATCGGGAAAACGGCTCAGGTCCAAGCCATGATAGATCAAATCGACCCGAGCCGGATCATCGGCCAAACTTCGCAAGTGTTCGGCCCCGATGGCAGTACAGGTTGCGCCAAAAGCGGCCCCATTCGTGGTGGCCTGCAGTTTTTCGGCTTTCTCCCAGTCGGGTGACGTCCAGATGTCTTTGGCGTGTGCCGAAAAGCTCCAGGGCAGGCCGCGCATGATGGCGGCGTAGCGTGCGACCGACGACGGCGTGTGCATGAAATGCGCATACATCACCTGCGTTTCCCCAGGCAACTCGGCGGCCAGAACACAGGCCTGCCCGAAACGCCGGATGCGGTTATGTGTCGGGTCGCGCCGCAGATCAGAGCGCCAGACCTTATAAGCCTCGGTATAGCCGGGTAGGGTCTGCGCGAGGTGGCGCGCGGCCCAGACGCGATCAGGTTCTTCGTACAGGTACTCGGGCAGGTAGTGAACCTGCCCCTTAAACCGGTCATGCAGCGGGTGGCGTTTGATGTCGGTCGGGTGGCGCAGGGACCAGATGTCAAAGCTGTGGCCCGCGTCCTGCAAGGCGACCAGTTCCTGTGCGATAAACGTCTCTGAAAGGCGCGGCCATCCTTTGACCAGCACCGCGAGCTTGGGTTTTCCTGACGTCATCCGGTGGCTCGTTCCCGTTCCCCACCAAGCAGCGCGTCGATGCGGCTTGTGACATAGTCCAGACCATCAAGCAGGCCGTCACGGATTGCCTGTGAAGGCAAGGGCTGATCGGGCAGATTGCGAATAGCCTCAATCATCGCGTCCGCAGTTAACCCGTCACGATTTTCGTCCAGCATTCTGACAAGTCCCAGACCTTCGGCGCGTGAGGCGCGGATCCACTGCTCCAGCCGCGGAGTCGTGCGCGGAACGATGACGGCGCGTTTGTCGAACGAGAGCACCTCGCAGAACGTATTGTAGCCGCCCATGCAGACCACACCTGCAGCGCCGGCAAACAGCGTTTCGATCTGCGATTCAAAGCCAACAGCCGTGACCCGACCATTCAGCGCAGCAACGCGGGTTTCGAAATCGTCGCGCAGCTCGCCCGACAGGAAGGGGCCGTAGACAAGGACAGCGCGCGGTGACAGGTTGGGGTCTTTTTCATAGGCGCACAAAACCTGGTTCACCATGGCTTTGCCGTCGCCGCCGCCACCGGGCGTAATCAGGATGTAGGGTTGTTCCGGCGGATCGCCTATCGGCCCAAGATCGCGGCGCAAATAACCAGTCCAATGGATACGCGACTGCGCGGCAGGGCTGAGCGGCAGGCCCTCGGTCGGATCATAAATCGAGCGCAGCCCGTACACCCAGATTTCGTCGTAGAATCTTTCGGTTGCTGCAATGGCTTCTTTCCGCTCCCACTCGGCGGCCAACACTTCGGGTTCATCCAAAACGTCACGCAGGCCCAGGACCATTTTGGTGCGGCGGGACCGCAGCAAATTTTCCAGGGTGGGCAACAGCTCGCTGCGGAAACCGGTTGGTTCCTTGTCGACGATAAGGACGTCAGGATCGAATTGCTGAACCGCCGTCTGGATAAGACCCGCCCGCAGCTCAGTCACTTCCTCGATGCCCATTCCAATTGTCTGGGATGCATAAGATCCATCGGCGCGTTTGGTCACTCCTGGCAAACGCACGTGGTCGACGCGACGCGGAAAGGTGAACCGCCCAGCCACGGGTGACCCGGTCAGGATCAGCGCCGATGCCGATGAGTCAGCCTGCGTCATCGCACCAGCCAGTGCACGGGATCGGCGCAAGTGACCCAACCCGAACGTATCGTGGCTGTAGAACAAGATGCGCGGCGCACGGCCGGTTGTATCGTTTTGTCTTCCTAGGCTCATGCCTTTGCCCAATTCAGTGTTCCGGTGCAACTCCGCGCGCTTGCACCCGTATCGTATATATTTTTTTTGGCCGCGTGCAAAATCACTGACCCCACCAGTCGTTACCGGCTTGTTTCGATTTTAGCCGTGGGTTTCGCATCTGCGCCCTGTTCTATATCAAATTTCCTGCCCATCCGTCATGATGACAGCGTCAGGTTGGTCATATTCAGTTTTTTCCGGGTTGCAAACACTTCTGTTCATAGCATGGTGCGGGGAACACGGCTTGATAAGATGTTGAGGCTGCGGGGGTTGAATATTTGAACCCGCCACCGGGCTTCGATAACCTGTGTTACGAATGGCGAACTGGAAAAATATCCGATGACACGAACATTGCTGGCTGGATTAACGTTTGTAATCTGGTCCCTTACTCTGGCGCTGGTCACTGGTGCAGTTGCGCAGACCTCTCTGATACCGGGGTATCCCTCAGCCGGGGGCAGCAGTTCGGAAACAGCCAGCGAAAGCGATCTGGCTACGGCGATCCGTTCCGCGACCGAAGCCGGGGCCAGTGTGATCGTCATCGACAGCGCCGGGCAAATCGTGTCTTCCGGCCAGCAAAACAGCGCCACCCCCGAGGCTGCACCCGGGGATCCGATGGGCGACGGTTCGCAGCTCATGAAAGCGCAGGAGCGGTTTTCGAGATTTCGCGACTCGATGAATTCACGGCTTCAGGCGCTGCCTTATTCGATCTTCGAGGTGCAATACATCCTGCGTCAGACCAGCCCGGATGGTCGAATACAGACCTATGTCGAGGTCCTGTTCTGGAACGTTCTCTTCCTTTTGATCGGACGATGGTTGTCGATTGAAATCTACGGCAAGCGTATCGCAAAGCGAATCGTCGTGGCGCGATCCAAGGAAGATCCGCAAGGCTATCGCGAGAAGATGCCGTTTTTGGTGTTCCGATTCCTGATGGGGATAGGCGCCACGATTTTCGCCATGGTGATGGCGCTTATCGTCGGTTTCGTGTTTTTCGGTGAGGCTGAGGACATCTCGATCCAGTTCACGGTCACAGCAATTTTTACCGCCTTCTTCCTGTCGCGTACCGTGTCTGATCTGTGGCGCATGGTTCTATCCCCGTATCTGAGCCAATATCGCTTGCCGCCTTTCTCGGATCGTGACGCCAAACGCCTGTATATCTGGGCTTCGGCGCTGGCGACCTACGACATTACCGTGGTGCTTTTTGCCACTTGGGTCGCTGATTTTGGGCTGAACTATAACGTCTACGCCTTGGTCTATGGCGGCCTGACCATGTTTGGTGCGATCGGCAATGTCCTGATGATCCTGTTCAACGCCCGCGCCATCTCGAACGCTATCCGCGGCGGGCGATCACCGGATCAGGTGTCGTGGATTCTGCGCCTAATCTCGTTCGCATGGGCGCCGGTGCTGATCCTTTACATGGTGTTCAGCTGGTTCAAACTGGCCGTCGACCTGGTGCTGGAAAATCAAAACTCGATCCCGATCGTGGCCAGCAGCTATGCTATCTTCATGTCGGTCGTGGTTGCCTATGGGGCCATGAACTATCTTCTGGAACGGTACTTCAATCGCAACAGCCAGCTGGACGCAATGAATGCCGATGCTGATGAGGCGGATGCCGAGGTTGAAGCGATCGAAACGCCGCAGGCCGAGATGCGCAAGCACTCGATCCTGACCTACGAAGATCTGGCGCGGCGGGTTGCCGGTATTCTGGCTTTTGTTGTCGGTCTGTATGCGTTGGTTGTCATCTGGAATCCGGATGCCAGCTGGAGCGAGGACCTGCCGATCGAGCGGGCGCTGGACGTGATGGTGATCCTCTTCATGGGTTACATCCTGTTCCATTTCTTCCGCATCGGGATCGACTCGAAGATCGCGCAGGAGATTGACGACGGCGGTGGTGAGGCTGAGCTGGGCGATGAAGGCGGAGAAGGTGGGCAAAGCCGCCTTGCAACATTGTTGCCCTTGTTCCGCGGGGCCATTCTGGCCGTAGTTGTTGTGACCATAGCGCTGATTGCCCTGATGGAATTGGGTATCAATGTCAGTCCGCTATTCGCGGGTGCTGGTGTCGTGGGCCTGGCCGTGGGCTTTGGGTCGCAGACATTGGTCCGCGATATCTTTTCGGGGGCGTTCTTCCTGATGGATGACGCGTTCCGCAAGGGTGAATACATCGACATCGGCGACGTGAAGGGAACGGTGGAAAAGATCTCGGTTCGGTCGTTCCAACTGCGTCACCATCTGGGCGCGCTGAACACCATCCCCTTTGGTGAGATCAAGGTTCTGACCAACTATTCACGCGACTGGGTGATCATGAAACTGCCGTTACGGGTGACGTATGACACCGATGTCGAGAAGGTGCGCAAGCTGATCAAGAAGTTGGGTCAAGAGTTGTTGAGCGACCCGGTGATCGGCGACAACTTTATCCAACCGCTGAAGTCGCAGGGCGTGATCGAAATGCAAGACTCTGCGATGATCATTCGGGTCAAGTTCATGACCAAACCGGGCGATCAATGGCTTGTGCGCAAGAAAGTCTATCAGGACATCCGGGAATTGTTCGCCCGCGAAGGCATCAAGTTCGCGCACCGTGAAGTCACGGTACGGTTGGCCGAGGGCAAGGAGTCGGAAGATCTGACGCCGAAGCAGCGAGAGGCTGTCACTGGTGCTGTGCAGGCTGCGATTGACGAGGACTATTTGGACGATATCGGCCCGGGTGGTGATGATCGCTGAGGGGGTCTCCCGCCCCTTTGGGTAACGTCTCTGGCGAGACGTGACCCAAAGCGTTGGGCCGGGCCGCGCGTACCGCGCGGCGGTTGGCTCAGGTGATGGCCGTGGCCCAGACCGGAGCCGACGTGCCTAGTTTAGGTGCAGGCTTGTCCCAGAACATCTTGGCCTCGCCAACGGTCAGAGCAGGTTTCAGGCGGTGACCGGCGCCCCAGCCAGATTCTTCGAGAGCTTGGCTGTAGTCTGACGGACTGGCACCGGTGATGACCTCTTTCGTGTCGGACTTGCCGAGAATGGCCAACAACTCGGCCGTGCGCGCGAGAGAGAGCTGGCCCAGCATGATCGCATTCCCCGAGGCGGCCTCAGCCAAGGCGGATAGCACAGCGGCGGCCATCAGATAGCCGGTTGCATGATCCAGCGCCTGAACCGGCAACGGAGTTGGTTTGTCCGCATTCGCCCAGTCACGGCCTGCATCCGCGATGCCTGCGCTCATCTGGACAAGGCTGTCGAACCCGCGCCGCGCAGCCCAAGGACCTTGCCAGCCATAAGCGTCGAGAGTGACTTCGACCCGGTTAGGGGCCAGTTCATCGCGCTTGGCCCTAGTCAGGCCGAGCGCATCCAAAGCACCGGGGCGATACCCGTGGACGAACACATCGGCCTGAGACAGCAACTCGTACAGCTTTTCCAAACCTGAGGGCGATTTCAGATCGAGGTAAGTGCAGGATTTACCCAAAGAGATATCGGGTATGACACCGGGCTCGTCCCAACAGGGTGGGTCGACACGCAGAACGTCAGCGCCAAAACCGGCGAGGGTTCGCGTTGAGACGGGCCCAGCCAGCACGCGTGTCAGGTCGAGGACGCGCAGTCCTGCCAAAGGGCGCTCAGCCGTGGCCTCGGATCGGTGTCGCAGTTTGATCTGTCGCGGGCTGTGCCAACCGATTAGTGGATCGCGTGACACGGCCCTACCTTGCGGATGCTCTAACCACACTGCTCGGCTGCGCATGGCTGCGGAAACGCCACCCTGGGCCACGATTGCCGATTCCAGCTCGCTGGCGGACCATTGCCGCACCGCCTGAGAGACCGCGTCTCGATCTGCTTTGACCTCAAGGACCTTAAGTGCCGCCACCCGGTGGCGGGGCAGATTGGTGTGCAACCTGATCCAACCATCCGCAGTCTGGTAATCGCCCGCGACCGCATCCCAGAGGTTGGGCATCTCCCAACCATTGGGCTTGAAGGAATATTGGTACCAAAGCGAGGCCAGCCGGTGATCCACAGACACATCCGGGGCACTGGGCGACAGGTTCAGCGCCGTCATCAGACGAGCCAGTTCCTGACCCACCGCGCCGAAGGTTGCCGTCGCCAATTCAGATACCGCGTAGACGCTGGACCAAGCCCCGGCGCCCGTTTTGCGGTATCCGTCAGTTGCAGGAAGGGCTGAAATCAAGCTCATTGCTGGTATGGATCCAGACTGTCACGCAGCCCGTCACCCAGGAAATTGAAGGCCAGCACGATCACGATAATCGGTAGCATCGGGATTGCCGTCCAGGGGTATATCTCGATCGAGGCCAGGTTCTGCGCATCGTTCAACATCACACCCCAACTGACGGCCGGGGCCCGCAGGCCAAGACCCAGGAAGCTGAGCGCGGTTTCCCCGAGGATCATGGCCGGTATTGACAATGTGGCCGAGGCAATCAGGTGAGACATAAAGTTCGGCAGCAAGTGCTTACGGATGACACGGCCCGAGCTTGCACCCATCATCTCGGCGGCGCGGACGTATTCTTCTTCCCTGAGGGACAGGAATTTTGCGCGTACCGAACGGGCGAGGCCGGGCCAATCGAGAATCCCGAGGATGATCGAGATGATGAAGAAAACAGCAACCGGGCTCCAGTTTGAGGGCACCGCTGCCGATAGAGCAAGCCACAGCGGCAGTTCAGGTAGCGAGCGCAAAACCTCGATCACGCGGTTGATGACCCAATCGATCTTGCCGCCGAAATACCCCGCGATTGATCCAAAAAAGATGCCAAGGGTGAACGATACCGAAATGCCGATCAAGCCGACAGTCAGCGACAGCTGCGCACCGTATAGAATGCGGCTGAACACATCGCGGCCCAGACGATCGGATCCCCAAAGGAACAGTGTCGCGCCCTCTGGCGCGCAGAACAGGTGGGTGTCCGATTTTACAAGCCCAGCAAGCCTGTACTCGGTCCCCTCGCAGAAAAAGCGGATCGGGCGAGGGTCTTCTGTGTCGGGCACGAATTTCCACTGAAAGGTCTCAAGATCAGCTTCGGCCACGATCGGATAGACATGCGGGCCGATGAAGGAGCCATCGTGGAACCAATTGATGCTTTGTGGTGGGGCGTAAAGGTGTTCGCCGTTTCGTTCATTCGGACCGTAGGGGGCGATGAATCCAGCGAAGGGCAGCATCAGGTAGCAGAACAGCAGGAAGACGCCTGAAATCAAACCCAGCTTATGGGTTTTGAATTTCCGCCAGACCAGAACCCAGTTGGGTGCGTCCAGATCGGCGCGCTCTAACTGTTGCAGGGCGGCATCCGCGTCGAAAGGTGCATCGTCGACAAAGCGACCGTCGGTGTGTTTGGTCACGCTTCACGCCCCTCGTATCGAATACGCGGGTCCAGCATGACCAGCAAGATATCAGAGATCATGGTGCCGATCAGTGTCAGCAAGGCCACGAACATCAAAATGAAGGCAGACAGAAATTGGTCCTGGGTTTTGAGTGCGGTCAGCAAGGTCGGGCCGATGGTTTGCAGGCCAAGCACGACCGACACCAGAACCGATCCGGATACCATCGACGGCAGCAGGTTCCCGATATCTGCAACAAAAGGGTTGAACGCCACGCGCAGCGGATACTTTGTCAGCATTCGCGATGGCGCCATACCCTTGGCAATGGCCGTTTCCACATAAGGTTTGCCCAGTTCATCCAGCATGTTCGCACGCAGGCGCTGCATCATGGCTGATGCGCCAGATGTGCCAATGACAAAGGTCGGCACGATCAGGTGGACAAGAATGGACTTCAACTTTTCCCAGCTCATGGGCTGGCCTTCGAACGATGGGTCCATCAGGCCGCCGATAGGCAGGTTGAAGTAACGGTGGCCGTAGTAGAAGAGGATCAACGCCAGCAGGAAATTGGGCGTCGCCAGACCAAGATAGCCAACAAAGGCCGACGTATAGTCGATCCAGGTCCGCGATTTTGCTGCAGCGAGGACACCCAGCGGCAGGGCAACGGCGTAAACAAACAGGATAGCGGCCAGATTGACCACAACCGTCAGCCACAAAGTATCACCAACGATTTCGGCCACGGGGCGGTCGAATTCAAAGGACCAGCCGTAGTTGCCTTGCAGCAGGCCTTCGAACCCGTGCGGACCGGGCCAGAAGCCCATCCAGATCAAGTATTGCTCCCATACGGGACGATCCAGAGCGTACTCCGCGCGCAGGAACTCGGCCTTGGCCACCCCGGCGGACTGGCCAGATGCCTGCAATTCCG
Organism: Ruegeria sp. YTSC003; assembly: GCF_059609785.1. Lineage (NCBI taxonomy): Bacteria > Pseudomonadati > Pseudomonadota > Alphaproteobacteria > Rhodobacterales > Roseobacteraceae > Ruegeria > Ruegeria sp. YTSC003. The sequence goes on from NZ_JBXWMK010000005.1 coordinate 152,741, forward strand.
CGATCTGATTGCTCAGATAATCGCCGGGTGGAAGGTTGATGATCACGAAGATCAGAACCGACACCACCAGCAAAGTCAGCAGCATCGTAAAAAAGCGATACACCGCATAGCGCAGCATTACCATTTAGCTGCTCCTGATTAGTCGGCGAAAAAGAATTCGTCGGGGCGGTGAATGCCAAAATGTGCGCCGGGCTCCCATGCCCACATGCCTTGCTCGGGCACGTTGCGCAGACGGTTGGACACTACGATAGGCTGCGGTGCGCCGTTCAGAATTCCGATGGCGAAAAGCTGGTCAGCGTGGATTTTCAACATCTCGGTCCAGACTGCCTTGCGCTCTTCGTCGGTGGTGGCAACCTCCCAATCATGTGCCAGTTGCATCAAACGCTCGGCTTCGGGCATGTCAGGCGCTTCACCAACGTCGCCGCCGGTCTGATAAAATTGTCCCCATTTGGGCCAGGCCAGAAACACCTGATCCGTGGGGGCCAAATAAGCAGGGGATGTGTGCGCCTGCGGTATACCGTCATCCCAGCCGAACCAAACTGAGGCCATGGTGTTGCCTGAAAATACGCGGTTGCGCAGAATGTCCCGGTCCAGTGGGCGCATGATCAGGTCCACACCGATTTCACGCCATGTATCGGTGACGATCTGAAGCGCGTTCTCAACTTCTTGCCTTTCACCGGCGGTTTCGATGATCAATTCCATCGGGCGGCCATCCGGCAGCAGGCGAATGCCGTTTTTATCGCGCTCGGCCAGGCCAGCTTCGTCCAGTAGGGCGTTGGCCATCTCAACGTCATACTGCGCCCAGGCTTTTGCGTTTTCCTCGTCATAGAACGGAGACGCGGGTAAAACGGACATCGCACCGGGATGGGCCAGCTTGAAATAGAGCGCTTGATTGATGGTTTTGCGGTCGATAGCCAAGGACAGCGCCCGCCGAACACGAACATCGCGCAGAACGTCGCGCCAAACCTCATCCGAGTAGTTCAGGTTCGGGTAGATCGCGATTTGTGATGCGACACCGGTCTTCCACAACAAGGTTTTGTAGTCTCCGCCTGCTTCACCTTTTTTCAGGATAGATGCATCGCGAAACGCCAGACCGCGCCCCTGCAGATCAGTCTCGCCAGCATTGGTCTTGGCCGCGACTAAGCCAGCAGCGACGATTTCCATCTCGACGACGTCGATATAAGGCAACTGAACGCCGTTGGAATCGATGCGGTGGTAATATGGGTTGCGAACGAAATTGTGGCGGATCTTCTTGCCCGAACTTGCATTCAGCCAAGGCTGCAGCGTCGGGAGTTCGTGGTTGTCGAACTTGTAGAGGTTGTCCAGTTTGTTGTGCAGCGCCGCCCAGCTTTTGACCCGTGCGTCTTCGACCTGAAAGGCGAGGTCTTCAGCATCTGCGAATTTCTCGTGATACTGTTTGAGGAATTCAGACGGCCGGTAGATGAATGGCGGGCGCGCTTGGGCCAGCGATTGCAGGAAATCAGGATTTGGGTTTTCCCACTCAAAGACAATAGTTGTCTCATCCGGGAAGGTCACGGTTGGCGTTTTACCTTCAACAATCAGGAAGTCAGGTGGGCCAGAAGGACTGAGCATTTCATTGTTGGCAACGTCTTCCCACCAATAACGAAAGTCTTCGGATGTGAACGGCGATCCATCGGACCACTTGTGCCCGTCACGCAGATGCAGTGTGAATTTCCGGTTCCCATCATTTTCATAGGATTCCAACAGATCGGGGACAATCTCGTAGTTTTCGTCAAACCCAACCAGTCGCGCATACCCATAGACAACCATCTGGCGGATGTCTTTTGACCGGGTCACCATGGTGCGCAGGGTACCACCGGGGGCACCAAACTCGCGGCCTTTGGCGGCCAGATCCACGACCAGAGGTTCGGCTGGCAGGCGCTCTGCGACCGGTGGCAGGTTCCCGGCGTTTACTTCGGCTTTCCAGAATTCGCTTTCTTGAGGGGTCGGTGTTCCTGCCGTGGCGGGCAGGACCAAAGTGGCAGCCAACGTGGCAGCCAGAATAAGCGGGCGAGTGGTTTTAAACATGGCATCGTACCTTATGGCCGGGCTCCATCTCTACCAGTGAGGGTATCACGGAGTCCGTAAATCGGAAGGTGTCATCCCAACTGTCTGGTGAACCAGCGCCCAACGCAACCAGTTTAAGGTCGATGGGCCGGTTGATGTCGGGTTCTGGTTGGGCGGCAATCAGCGCCTTGGTGTAAGGGTGTCGGGGGTTATAAAACAGTGTCTCGGGCGGGGCCTGTTCGACGACAAGACCCCGGCGCATCACGGCCACTTCGTCGGCAATGCGCGCCACAACCGCAAGGTCGTGCGAGATGAACAGGTAGGACAGGTTCAACCGGTCCTGCAGGTTTTCCAGCAAGGTCAGGATCTGTTCCTGAACCGATACATCCAGTGCCGATGTCGGTTCGTCACAGACAATCAGCTGCGGGTCCAGCATCATCGCCCGCGCAATCGACAGGCGTTGCCGTTGTCCGCCGGAAAAGGCGTGTGGGTAGCGTTTGAGCATATCACCATTCAGTCCCACACGCTGCAGCATCTCGACCGCTTTGTCCCGCTGTTCGGCGGTCGAACCAATGGAGTGGATTTCCAAAGGCTCGGTCAGCGCGTCTTGAATGCGCATCCGCGGACTGAGCGAGCTGTACGGGTCCTGAAACACCATCTGCGCCTTGCGTTGAAAGGCCGTGCGCTGAGAGCGGTTCATGTGGTGCACGGTGATCGGGTCTTCGCCTGGCGAGGTGCGAAACAGAACCTCGCCACCCGGATCGGGCAGTTCCGCGCCAAGGGCGATCCGCGCCGCCGTTGTTTTGCCCGAGCCACTTTCGCCGACGATTGCCAGTGTTTTGCCGCGGGCCAGATTCAGGTCCACACCTCGGCAGGCATAGATCAGCTTGTCCCCCTGCCAGCCCCTGCTGGACCGCATAGTGTAGGTCTTGGACACCCCCTTCATCTGTAGAATGAGGTCCTCATCCGGCATCGGCAGCCCGACCGAATCTTCGTCTGGAATCGCAGGGGCCGCGTTGAACAATTGTTGTGTGTAGGGGTGCGCTGGGGCGCTGAGGATTGGCGCGGCGGCACCAGCTTCCATCACCCGGCCTTTGTGCATGACGACAACCTGTTCCGCCATATTGGCAACAACCCCAAGGTCGTGTGTCACAAGGATCAGGGCCATGCCCGTCTCGCGCTGCAACTCCTTAATCAGCCCCAGGACCTGCGCTTGTGTCGTTACGTCCAGCGCGGTCGTCGGCTCATCTGCGATCAGCAGTTCCGGCTTGGAAACCATTGCCATCGCAATCATGGCGCGCTGGCGCATGCCGCCCGACAACTCGAACGGGTAAGAATCATACGCACGCTGCGGATCAGGAAAGCCCACGCGTTCGAATTGGGTCAGGACCTCTTTGCGGGCTTGCGCCTCGGACGCGCTCCGATGCAGCCACAAGACCTCGCTGACCTGATTGCCGATCTTGTGCAACGGGGATAGTGATCGCATCGGTTCTTGAAAAATCATCGAAACCCGATTGCCGCGAATGTCGCGCATCTGGCGTTCGCTGATCTTGGTCAGATCCTCGAAGCCTTTTGAATCGTTCAGGGTTATCGTGCCACTGCGGATTTGCGCGGCACGTGGCAGAATACGCAAGGCCGCCCGGCACGAGATGGTTTTTCCCGATCCGGATTCACCGACCAGAGCCAATGTCTGCCCAGCCTCGACATCAAAGTTGACACCTTTGACAACTGAGTCGCCCGCACCAAAACCGATGCTGAGGTCTCTGACGGACAACAACGCAGTCATGCGGGTTTTCCACCCGTTCGTCCGTGGTTCGACATCGGCGTATTCAACTCCCTGTGTTTTTTGACTTAGTCTCGCGCGGTTGTGCCTGTGTAGTCAAACCCGTTCTTGGGCCGAATTGTCGCGAAAATGTGAAACTTAGGCCAATTTACCTACACAAATCCTTGAGGATTTGTCATCACATGCGGTGTCGGCCCCAAATCATGAGCTGACTGATATCAAGGAGAGATTTCCCCGTGCCCGACAACCAAAGCCGCCTGGATCTGTTCATCGACCGTATGGTGTCCCAACGGGCCTGTCTGGATTTCGCCATCTCTGAAACCAAAGGAATGCCTGGGCCAGTGTTCGAACTGGGGTTGGGCAACGGGCGCACCTATCATCACATGGTGCAGTATATTTCAGGTCGACCTGTTTATGTGTTCGAGCGCGCCGTGGCGTCGCATCCGGATTCCACGCCGCCCGCAGATCGGGTGATTTTGGGGGATGTGCGAGAAACACTACCGGCCTCGGTGGATCGGTTCGGAGCCACGGCCAGTCTGATCCACGCGGACTTGGGCGGCCACAACCGCAAAAAGAACGACGACTTCGCCAGATTTGTCTCACCATTGATCGAGCCGCTATTAGCCGAGGGTGGTTTGATGGTGTCCAGCGACCGGATGTATTTCGATACCTTGACCGAAGTTTCCCTTCCCGAAGGGGCCGTCAAAGGTCGCTGTTTTATCTACCGCCGCTGACCTGGAAGGGAACCTCAATGCTTTTCTATGATTGTTCCACGGCCCCCAACCCGCGGCGCGCGCGCATGTTCATTGCCGAAAAGGGTTTGGATATCGAAACCCGAGAAATCTCGATCGGCAAAGGTGAGCAACTCAGCGACGAATTTCGCGCGGTGAACCCGAATGCAACTGTCCCCGTGTTGGTGACGGATGAGGGCAGCACGCTAACCGAGAATCTTGGGATCGCCGCTTACCTTGAGGCGCGGTTTCCCGAGCCATCGCTATTGGGGCGCACACCCGATGAAAAGGGACAGGTTCTGATGTGGAACAGCATTGTCGAACAACAGGGCGGCATGCCTGTTGCCGAGGCCTTGCGCAACACGCATCCGGCCTTTGCGGACAGGGCGATTCCGGGTCCGGTGAATCACCGGCAAATTCCGGAATTGGCTCAGCGAGGGTCCGCGCGGGTTGATCATTTCTTTTCGCTGCTCGAACAGCGGCTGGGCGAAAGTGCGTTTATCGCAGGTGCCGACTTCACCCTCGCGGACATTTCCACCTTTGTCTTTGTGGACTTTGCCCGCGTGATCAAGAAACGGATTCCACAAGAAAATACAGCCACTTTGGCATGGTTCGACAAGGTCGCATCCCGTCCCAGCGCTCAGCTCTAGAAACTGCTGGCCCGAGGCCGGTTCTTCGCTTGCGCGGAACTGTACAGAAATGTCTAGACAGAAGTGAACAGTGCCACTAGCGTCCTTCCTTAGTCATACAGGGGAGCGCAGTATGAAATCTCAGTATCGCGTTGTGGTCATCGGGGGCGGCGTTGTGGGCGCCTCGGTTCTGTATCATCTGGCCAAGTTTGGCTGGACAGATGTGGTCATGCTGGAACGGCGGCGGCTGGCGTCCGGCTCGTCCTGGCATGCGGCTGGCGGCATTCACGCTCTGAATGCGGACCCAAACATGGCGTCGCTTCAGGCCTATACAATCGATCTGCTCAGCGAGATCGAAAAGGAGTCTGGTCAGAATATCGGGTTGCACATGACCGGTGGTCTGACATTGGCGGGTACGCCAGAACGGTGGGAATGGCTGCAGGCGAACTATCGCATTTTCCAATCCATCGGCATTGACGACTGCGAGTTGCTTTCTCCGGAAGAGGCGCAAAGACGTTGCCCCATCATGTCCACCGACGGCGTATTGGGCGCGATGTGGGCTGATCGCGAGGGCTATATCGATACAACCGGCACGGTGCAGGCTTATGCGACGGCTGCCAAAAAACGCGGTGCTGAGTATTATGAGGAAACCAAGGTCGAGGAGCTGATCCAGACCGATGATGGCTGGCAGGTCATCACCGACAAGGGCACAATCACTTGTGAACACGTGGTTAACGCCGCTGGCCTTTGGGCCAAGCAAGTAGGGCGTATGGCCGGGGTGGAGCTGCCGGTGTCTCCTCTGAAACACCACTATCTGATCACCGATACAGTCCCCGAGGTCGCTGAAGCCGAATTCGAAATGCCGATGACGGTGGACCTCGAGGGGTTCACCTATATGCGGCAGGACCAGAAAGGCGTTCTGGTCGGGATTTATGAGGTGGATCACGAACACTGGGCCATGGACGGCGCGCCTTGGAATTATGGTGAGGAGCTGTTTCAGGAACAGCTTGATCGGATCGAGAACGAGCTGACGCTTGGCTTTGAACGCTATCCGTCGATCCAGAACGTAGGCATCAAGACTTGGGTAAACGGTGCCTTCACCTTTGCCCCCGATGGCAATCCGCTGGTCGGTCCGGTGCCGGGCAAGCGCGGCTACTGGTCGGCCTGCGCGGTTATGGCAGGTTTCCTGCAGGGCGGGGGCGTCGGCAAAACGCTGGCTGAATGGATGATCCATGGCGAGCCCGAGGCGGATGCCTGGCCAATGGACGTGGCGCGCTTTGGTGATTTTGCGCAGAACAAGCGATACATCCGTGAAACTACGGGCCAGTTTTATTCCCGGCGCTTTGTTATGACCTACCCGAACGAGCAATTGCCCGCGGGCCGACCGCTAAAGATGGCCCCGGCGCACGACGCGATGACGGATGCGGGTTGCAAATGGGGCGTCAGTTGGGATCTTGAAGTGCCGCTGTATTTCGCGCCGAAAGGGTTCGAGGAAACACCGACGCTCAAGCGCTCGAACGCGCATGACATCGTCGCCGCGGAATGCAAGACAATCCGCGAAGGCGCGGGATTGCTGGACATTTCGGGCTTTTCGCGGTTCGAGGTCTCGGGACCAAATGCAGAAGTGTGGCTCGACAAAGTCATGGCCTCGAAACTACCTGCGCCGGGTCGCGCAAAGCTGGCGCCTATGCTGGGTGAAAATGGGCGGCTCAAGGGGGACTTGACCGTTCTGAACTGGGGCGATGGTACCTGGTGGATCATGGGCAGCTATTACCTGCGGGCTTGGCACATGCGCTGGTTTGACTATCACATGATCGACGGCGTTACTGTCCGGGATCTGGGCGAGGAATATTGCGGTTTCGCCGTAGTCGGTCCCAAATCGCAAGCGGTTGTGGAAAAACTGGCCGAACAGGACATCTCGGACCTCAAATTCATGGGCTGCGGTGATTTCGACATCGGGCTCGTTCGCGCACGTGTTGCCCGCATGTCTGTGACCGGCGAGAAAGGATACGAGATCAACTGCCGCTACGGAGACCACATCAAGCTACGCCGTATGTTGCTGGAGGCCGGGGCAGATGAAGGTGTTCGCGAATGTGGCTTCAACGCGATGCTGTCGACGCGGCTGGAAAAGAGTTTTGGCATCTGGTCTGCAGAATTCACGCAGCTCTACACTCCGGGCATGACCGGAATGGATCGCTGGATCGACTGGGGCAAGGATTTTGTCGGAAAGGATGCGGCAGTCGCAGAACGTGACGGCAATGGTCCGGCGCAGGTTCAGGTAACACTGGAAGTGGACGCCGCAGACGCGGACGCCAGCGGATACGAACCCGTTTGGGCAGGCGATGAGCGCGTGGGCTTCGTCACTTCGGGCGGGTATGGACACTACACTGGAAAGTCGCTGGCAATGGCGTTAGTCAACCGCGAAAAGGCCGAGCCGGGGACAGAATTGTCGGTGCACGTAGTTGGCGTTGAGCGCTCGGCGCGGGTCATCGCACCTTCGCCTTACGATCCTCAAGGCAAAGCGATGAGGGGCTGACGATGATGTCGCAAACACCTGAACGCGGGCGACGAAGGCGCGGACGAAGCGCCGAGGCAGCCCCTGCGCCGAGTCGGAACGTGAATTATCGCCAGTTGAAGAATCCCTTCCCGTTGATGGAGGTGTTCCCGGCGGATCAGATTGCGGACATGCACGAAACGGCCTTGCGAACACTTCAGGAGTTGGGCGTCAAATGCCTGCTTCCGGAAGCCCGGCGTCTCTTTGCGAAAGCAGGCGCGCGTGTGGATGAAGATACCGAGATGGTGTTTATCGGCCGCGACATTGTTGAGGCCGCTGTTGCATCAGCGCCAAAGTCGATTGCGTGCCATGCAGGCGCGCGACACAGAGACTTCACACTTGAGCTAGGTAGTTTGGTGTTTCAGCCGGGGGCAGGGGCACCGAACGCGACAGATCTTGAACGCGGCCGCCGCCCGGCATCGGGGCAGGACTATCTGGAGTTCCTCAAGCTAACGCACCATTTTGATGTGTTCCAGATGATCTCGCCTCAGGTCGAACCGCAAGACGTTCCAACAAACCTGCGCCACTACTTCACGACGCAGGCGCAGATGGAGCTGACCGACAAGTTCCCGTTCTTTTTCTCACGCGGGACGCCGCAGGTGATGGATTGCTTTGAAATGCTGTCTATCGCGCGGGGGCTGTCGGACGATGAGTTTCAGGCGGGCGCACATTGCTATACGATCATCAATACGAACAGCCCGCGCACGCTGGATATTCCGATGGCGCAGGGGCTGATTGATTTCGCTCGCAATGGACAGATGTCGATCATCACGCCGTTCACCCTGATGGGCGCGATGGCCCCGATTACAGTGGCCGGGGCAATAACGCTTTCACATGCTGAGGCGTTGGCGGCGCTGACGCTGACACAGCTGACCAAACCGGGTGCGCCGGTGTGTTATGGCACGTTCACCAGCAACGTAGATATGAAATCGGGTGCGCCCGCATTTGGAACACCCTCACATTTCCAGGCTTCGCTTGCCGCAGGCCAGTTGGCGCGGCACCTTGGGCTGCCTTGGCGGTCAGCTGCCGGATCAGCGTCGAACATCAACGATGTACAGGCAGCGAATGAAAACCAGTTTGGTCTTTGGGGCTGTCTAATGGCAGGGGCGACGGTAATCATTCACTCGGCCGGTTGGCTCGAGGGTGGCTTGACCGTTTCTTTTGAGAAAATGATCTGTGACGCCGAGGTCCTGAACATGGTCGCCGAACTGTGCGCGGGGGCGCATGCGGGCAAAGCTGAGATCGGTTTCGATACAGCGCTAAGCGAGGTCGAACCCAGCGGGCACTTCTTTGCCTCGAGCCAGACGATGGAGCGCTACAACACCGAATTCTATGAACCGCATTTGCACGATTACGCAAATTTCGGAACCTGGACGGAACGCGGATCAGTGGATGCCAATCATCGCGCAACCAGGGTTTGGAAAGGCATTGTGAATGACTTTAAGGCCCCGCCCACAGACAGTGACCGCATTGGTGCCTTGCGAGACTATATTACCCGCCGTACGGCTGAGGGCGGCGCACCGCCGGAGAGTTGAATGAGCACAAAACCCATCCTGCACCGGGATGACCCCGAAGCTGAACCCTTGGTTGGGAACATCAAAGTCACGCGTGACGACTGGCTGAACGTGGCTATGGATGTGCTGATCTCAGACGGTGTGGACCAGATCAAGGTCCTGAACCTGGCTGAACGGATGGCCGTGTCGCGGTCGTCCTTCTATTGGTACTTCAAATCCCGGCAAGAGCTTTTGGATGCCCTGCTGGCGCGCTGGCATGCGACGAATACAGCGGCTTTGGTTGCGCAGGCCAAGGCCCCAGCGGATACGATAACCGCAGCCGTCTGCAACGTGCATCGTTGCGTGGTGAACACCGAATTATTCGATACCGCGCTGGATTTTGCCGTCCGGGATTGGGCGCGCAAATCGGGGAAAGTACGCCGGGCGCTCGATCAGTCGGATGCGCGCAGGCTCGAAGCGCTTCACGCCATGTTCGCGCGCTATGGCTATTCCGAAGTCGAGGCCGAAACGCGTGCCCGCGTGCTGTATTATATGCAAATCGGTTATGATCTGGCGCAGCTGAACGAGCCAATGTCCACGCGGATCGCAATGGTTCCGCATTACCTTTATGTCTTCACCGGGGTTGAGCCCAAGCCCGAAGAAGTCGAAGAATTCAGCGCCTATTCAATGCGCTATTGGAAGGGAGAAGCCTCATGAGTCAACCTGACGCAATCATCATCGGAACAGGTGTGATCGGCGCGGCCATCGCCTTTGAAATGGCCAAGGCAGGCTGGAAAACCTTGTCGCTGGACCGAAACAGTCAGGTTGGCCACGGTTCGACCGCGGGGTCATGTGCTATTATTCGGATGCACTATTCGACCTTCGATGGAACGGCGTTTGCGTGGGAAGGTTACCACTATTGGCGCGATTGGGCGGACTACCTCGGCCTGCCCGAGGATGCTAATCTGGCGCAATTCCGCGAGACCGGCTGTCTGGTGATGAAGACCGATGCCAATGGCTTGCTTGAAAAGCACATGAAGAACAGCGCCGATTTGGATTGCCCGTTCGAAGAATGGTCATCTGACAAAGTCGGTGAGCGCTTGCCGATCTACTCGCAGGACAGTTTCGCGCCAGCGCGCCGGATGGATGATCCAGAATTCGGGCACCCGAACGGGCGCAAGATGCAGGGCGGCGTGTTCTGGCCGCAGGCGGGATATGTCACGGACCCGGCTTTGTCCGCGCAGAACTTGATGGATGCTGCCAAGCTGCATGGCGCAGAAGTGCGTACTGGTGCCGAAGTGGTCGAGATATTGTCCAGCGACGGTCGGGTTTCGGGTGTCAAACTTGTCTCGGGCGAAGAAATCCACGCAAAAGTCGTCGTGAACGTCGCGGGCCCCGGCTCAGCGATCGTAAACAAGATGGCGGGCGTTCTGGATGACATGACGATCGAAACCCGCCCCTTGCGGCAAGAGGTTGTGCACGTCCCCGCACCAGAGGGGTTTGATTTTGAAAACGACGGAACGATTGTCTCGGACAGCGATATCGCCTGCTACTGTCGCCCCGAGCACGGCAACCACATTCTGATCGGTTCCGAGGACCCTGAGTGCGACCCGCATCAATGGTGCGAGGATGACGTGGACTATAATCACGATTTCACCGACCAGTGGACAACGCAGGCCATGCGATACGCGCAGCGCGTCCCAAGTCTTGGCATCCCGTCCAAAACGCGCGGAGTCGTGGACCTGTATGACGCATCCACAGACTGGATTCCGATCTATGACAAATCCAGCCTGCCGGGGTTCTACATGGCCTGCGGGACCAGTGGGAACCAGTACAAGAACGCGCCGATCGCAGGCAAGATGATGACGGCCCTGATCGCGTATTGTGAAGGGGGCGCGGATCACGACGCGCAGCCGCTGCAATATGAACTTCCCTATATCGGGCGGAGCATTGATGTCGGGTTCTATTCCCGCAAGCGACCCATCAACGAAGAAAGCAGTTTTTCTGTACTGGGGTAGTTAAGGAAAAAAATCGCCCTATCCTTCCGGGGAACTGAAAAAGCGCAGGACCCAGGATGGCCGAGCTGACACATCGCGTTCTGATACTAGGCAGTGCGCCGGCCGCTGTGGCCGCGCGCGAGTGGCCTCGGGATCCGTTCACCCACATCGTTGCCATCAACAACGCATGGCGAATTCGTGATGATTGGGATGTCCTTATTCACCCCGAGGATTTCCCTGTCCGCAATCGTCCAGACAAACTGGCCCACGGCCAACGCATTGTCGAAGCCGATGAATACGTTCCCCTTCAAAACCAGTTTGGAGGGTTTGTTTATGCTGGTGGGACTATGGCGTTCACGGCCGGTTACTGGGCCTTGGCCGCGCTTCAACCTGCCGTTTTGGCATTTTTGGGCTGTGATATGATTTACCCAAATTTCGGCCAGACCCATTTTTACGGCAACGGAACAGCCGATCCTTTGCGCGCTGATGTGACGCTGCGATCGCTTGAGGCGAAATCCGCCCGGTTAGCGTTGTTCGGTGCCGCGCAGAACTGCCGCGTGGTTCGACTGTCGCAGGGTGAAAGTCGGCTGGTCTTTCCTTCGGTGACGACTGACACCTTAATGTCTGCCGCGCTGCCGTCGACAAAAAGTATGCAAGCGGCACTGCAGGCGGAGGAACAGCTGAATTACTTCGTTCCGTCTGGTCGCTACTGGAAAGAAGCGGAACGTTTCGATGCCGCTAGAATTGACCATTTGGATCGAATGTGGCTGGACGCGTATTGCCCGCAATCCCTGGAAAACGTCGCCTGAGTCTAACGCTGATCAGGTCGCGAATGTAGCCCAGGCCCATACCATGGCAATGTAGGTCAGGTTGTGCAGGCACTGGTCCAGACCGGCAGCTCGCCAAAACGCGGCCTGTGTCGGTATCAGTTGCTTTTTGTCCGAATAGCTGGCCTTGGCGAAATCAATATTGAAGTGAACAATCCATTCCAGCGCCGCAATGATCAAAATAAACGACCACGGCGCGCCAAACAGCAAAAAGACAATCACTGACCCGATAACATGCACACCGGCATGCTGCGCGCGGCCCGCGTGAAAATACTCACCGCGCCCTGCCAACATTTTAGGAGTCTGGAGAAAAAAATCCGCAAACATATGTTTGATCTGCAACAAGCAGAGCATCAATAGCACTGCGCCTAAACTGGCAGTCAAATGAGTCCTCCCAATATCGTCCCAGAACAGACTCTAGGCACTAATCTGTGGTTGCGCAAATGAACTTGTTCACACTTGGCAATTAACTGTTCAAACTGGAAACTATTTGCCTCTTTTGGCTGGACTAACGTAAATTCACAGTGTTGGATTTACTGCACTTTCGTCAAGACTGTTTCAGTGATCCGTAGTAGGGGCAGGTTCCATAGAACGTTCAATTTTCCAGTTTATTTGGAAATACTCGAAGCGCGACCAGTTGATTCTGCTGGCCGTGACGTCCACGTTGTTTCCACTACTCTATCTGACACTCGAACTTCCCAAACGCATCATCAACGATGCAATCGGTGCTGCCAGTCCGATTGTGGATGTTTGGGGCTATAGCCTGCCGCAGACCACATTTCTGATTGTTCTGTGCATCGGGTTCCTGATTGCGGTGCTGGCGCATGGCCTGATGAAAATGCGCATCAACACCATGAAAGGCGTGCTGAGCGAGCGTATGTTGCGCCGGTTCCGGTACGTGCTGATCAGCCGCGCGTTGCGTTTCCCTCAACCCTATTTCGAACGCGTCAGCCAAGGCGAGCTGGTGTCGATGGTCACTGCCGAAAGCGAGCCGATGGGTGGGCTTATGGGTGATGCGATCAGCCAACCAGTTTTGCAGGCGGGCCAGATGATCACCATCCTGTCCTTCCTGTTTCTGCAAAGTTTCTGGTTCGGGTTGGCGGCAGTTGCGCTGATCCCGCTGCAAGCTTGGCTGATTCCGAAACTGCAGCGACAGATCAACCTTCTGAACAAAAAACGCATTCAAGAGGTTCGGTTGCTGGCCGCCCAAATCGGCGAGAACGCGGCGGGCGCGTCCACGTTGCGTGCCAATGGCGGGTGGCGATACCGCCGGGCGATGGTGTCCGATCAACTGGGCCGCCTGTTTGGTATCCGGTTCGAGATCTACCAGAAAAAGTTCTTTATGAAGTTCCTCAACAACTTCATTTCGCAGCTAACGCCGTTCCTGTTCTATCTGGTTGGTGGTCTTCTGGTCCTGCAGGGTTCGGTTTCGCTGGGTGCATTGGTTGCGGCCCTGGCTGCGTATAAGGACCTCAGCTCGCCGTGGAAGGAACTGCTGACCTATTATAACCAGACACAGGATATGTCGCTGCGCTGGGACGTGGTGACGGAACGGTTTGCACCTTCCGGAATGCATGACGAAAAACTGTTCGATGGCGAACCCGAGACCACGCCAAGGCTGAACGGCGACATAGTGCTCGACCATGTCTCGGTTCGCGATATGGACGGTAACCAGGTTCTGGATGATTTGGACCTGTCCTTTCCCAGCGGGAAAATCATCGGGATCGCGGCCCCCAGCGAAGAAGATCGCCGCGCTTTGGCAGAGTTGCTGACGCGGGAAATTCTGCCCAGCTCGGGCCGGGTGCAGATAGGTGATATCCGTTTGTCAGAGCTGCATCAAAGCGTCGTGGCCGCCCGTATTGGGTATGCTTCGTCACGGCCTGTGATGTTCCAGGGCACGCTGGGCGACAACGTCATGATGCCGATGCGGTTCAAGCCGCAAACAACCGAAACAAACGACCCCGGATATGATGAGACGTTGCGGGCCGGCAATAGCCCGGACCCCTTCAGGGCAAATTGGCTGGACCCGACGACTGCGGGATTGGACAGCGCCGAAGAGGTACGCGACTGGTGGTTGAAACTGATTGACGGGATGGGTTCCGGCGCGGCGCTGTTTTTGCGCGGGGCCGAACAGGTCTTCGATGCCGCCGAGCATCCCGAGCTGGCCGACAAACTGGTCGAACTGCGACCTTTGGTTCAGGATGCGGTGAAAGCATCAGGGCTGGAGCAACAGGCCCTGATCTTTGATCGCGACAGCTATAATCCTGCCTTGCCGGTTGCGGAGAACTTGCTGTTCGCCACGCCCAAAGTGCCGGTCACGCAGGAGCTTTTGGCGCAGCAGACCGTGTTCCTTGAGCAATTGCGCGAATTTGGTCTGGATGAGACTCTGGTGAGCCTGACACGCGATGTGATTGAGATGCTGCGCCAGATTTTCGGCCTGGACGGCACCGATCACCCGCTGTTTCGCAAACTGGGACTAGAGGCGCAAACGTACGAGGCTGCGGTCGAGCTGGTCGAAAAGACCCGGAACGAGGGCGTATCGGGGCTGAATGATGAACAGCTGGCAAACCTGCTGGCCGTTCCGTTCGTGATTTCGGCGGAGCAGATTGGACCAGCCTTCACCGACGACCTCAAAGACCGCATTCTTGAGTTGCGGCATAGCCATTCCGAAAAGTTGTTGGAACGGTTGCTCGATGTATTTGTCCCGTTAGACAAAACGAAGTTCGCGCCTGGCTTGACGGTTCTGGAAAACGCTTTGTTCGGAAAGGTCAGTCAGATCGGCGGCGCCCGTTCGGACGAGGCGCGCAAACTGATCGTGGATGTATTGAACGAAAACGGTGCGCGCCCGTTGGTGGTCGAACTGATCTATGACGTGCCGGTGGCGCTTGGCGGTCAAAACCTGCCCGCGGTTTTTGCTGAACCTCTGTCATTTACGCGCGCGACGATCAAGAAACCGGATATCCTGATCCTTGAGGATGCGCTGGCCAGTTATGACATGGCCTCGAAAGTGGCCGTGTACAAAAATCTGCGCGCTTTGCTGCCGGATACCACGGTGATCTACCTGAACGACCAGTTCGAAAACCCGAGCGTGTTCGACATGTATGTGGAAATCAGGCAAGGTCGGGTCGTCTCGGACGAAGGACCTGCGGACGTGGAAGAAGACAGTGCCGCCTCAGCTGACCTTTCGCGCAAGCTGCGCGCGCTGGAACAGACACCGCTGTTTTCCGGGCTGGACCGTCGACAGCTGCGCCTGCTGGCCTTTGGTGCGCGCTGGTTCGATGCCAAAGCAGGAGAGGTTGTTTTCCTTAAGGACGATCAGCCAACCGACGGCGCCTATGTGGTGCTGGACGGGGAAGCCGGGCTGTACCTTCCGCAAACCGACGGAGTGGATCAGTTGATTGCCACGGTCGGCCCCGGTGCCCTGGTCGGAGAGTTGGGCCTGATCCGCAAGGAACCTAGGGCGCTGAGCATGATCGCCGAGACGGAACTGTCGTGCCTGCGTATTGGTGAAGAGGAATTCCTGGCCGTGGTCGAAAATGATGCCGCAACCGCGTTCAAACTGTTGCAGGTGATAGCGGGCTATGTATCGAACTAAGGGTTATTCGCTGTCGGGGCCGCAGAACATATCGTAAAGAACGGCGATCACCTGCGCCGCGCCGTCGTTGTTCAGCGAGTAATAGATAGACTTTCCGTCCCTGCGCGTCGCAACAATGTTCTCAGCGCGCAGGCGCGCCAGCATCTGACTGACCGCAGCCTGACGGATACGCAACAAGGCCTCCAGCTCACCCACGGATTTTTCGCCGTCGGCCAGATGGCACAGGATCATCAACCGCCCCTCATGCGCGAGCGTTTTCAGAAATGCAGAGGCCCGAGCCGCGCTTTCTTTCATTTCAGATAGCGCGGCTTCGGTTTCTTCGGTTTGGTCGTCTTCAAGTGTCACGTGTGGCCTGTTTAACACCTATTGGTTGGGTCAATGTGCCCCAAGACCTATTGGGTTGTCACCCCTCGGTTGCAGGGGCACCACCTTGAAAGGCGTTTCCGTTCACGTAATCACAGGGCTCTTCCTGCATCTGCAGATGCAGGCCATCACCGTTGAAAGGGTGCGCCCGTGCAAGGTCTTCGTTCACCTCAATCCCCAGGCCCGGTGCGGTCGGCGCGGGGACAAATCCGGCCTCAACCTGCAATGAGCCGTTGATGAGTTGATCGTGAAACGGCGTGTCTATGGTCTCAAGCAGCAGCAGGTTGGGGATGGACGCGGCCAGATGGATATTTGCGGCCCATTCAACCGGACCCGCGTACAAATGTGGGGCCATCTGGGCGTTGAAGACTTCAGCGATGGCCGCGACTTTCTTCATTTCCCAAATTCCGCCGGCACGACCCAGCGCCGGTTGGAGGATTTCCGCCGCCCCAGCCCGCAAAACGGCCGCGAATTCGGCTTTGGTGGTCATGCGTTCACCGGTCGCGACCGGGATCCGAACGTTCCGCGCGACACGAGCCATATCTTCAATCATGTCCGGTGGTGTCGGTTCTTCGAACCAAAGCGGTGAATAGGGTTCAAGCGCCTGACCCAATCGGATTGCGCCCGCGGTGTTGAACTGGCCGTGGGTGCCGAACAGTAGATCGGCTTTGTCACCCACGGCCTCTCGGATCGCTTTGCAGAACGCCACAGACATCGAGATATCAGACATCGCAGGCATGTGCCCGCCCCGAACAGTGTAAGGCCCGGCGGGGTCAAACTTGACGGCTGTGAACCCGCGCCGGACCATTTCGGCGGCACATTCGCCAGCTTGTTCAGGCGACGTCCAGAAATCGTTCAGGTTATGTTGGGGCAGGGGGTACAGATAGGTGTAGGCCCTTATGCGTTCGTTCACCAATCCCCCCAGCAAGGCATAGACCGGGCGATCGCGATCTTTACCAAGAATATCCCAACACGCGATTTCCAGTCCTGAAAAGGCGCCCATGACCGTCAGATCGGGACGCTGTGTAAATCCGCTGGAGTATGCTCGGCGGAACATCAGCTCAACGTTTTCGGGGTTCTCTCCCAGCATGTGCCGTTCAAACACGTCCCGAATGACATGGCACATCGCCTCGGGGCCAACCGAGGATGCATAGCATTCACCCCAGCCCGTGATCCCGGTATCGGTCGTGACTTTGACCAGAATCCAATACCGCCCGCCCCATCCGGGCGCAGGAGGGGCAGTGACAATGATGTCGAGGTCTTGCAGTTTCATCAGGTGGTCTCCTGCCCTGCCGGGTTAATCCCTGTCGAAAACGATCACGTTACGCTTGGCGGATCCGGTTTTGGTGTTCTCGATCGCTTCGTTGATCTGCGACAGCGACCATCGGCCTGAGATCAGTTCATCCAGTTTCAGGCGTCCCTGATCATAAAGGTCGATCATCCACGGAATATCCCGCTGAATGACAACATCGCCCATTTTTGATCCGATCAAACCCTGACCCAGCGCGGCCAGAACTACCGGCTCGTAGCTTGCCATATCCCCGGAGTGCGGCATCCCGATCATTACCGCCTTACCACCCGGACCCAAGTAACGAGGGGCTTGGTCGTAGGCAGGAATCGCGCCGACGGTGATCAAAACGGCATCTGCGCCGCGCCCCCCAAGCGCCTTGTAGGCGGCCTTCCAGGGGGCTTTCTGATCTGCTAAAACGCCGTGGGTCGCGCCGAATTCCTTGGCAATGTTCAGCTTCTCTTCGGTCATGTCCACGGCCACAATACGGCGTGCACCGGCGATGCGGGCGCCCTGAATTGCGTTCAGCCCGACACCTCCGGCACCGATCACCACCACGTCCTGTCCGGGCCGCAGCCCGGCGGCATTGACGGCGGCGCCGACGCCCGTGATCACTCCGCAGGACAGCAGGCTGGCGACGTCTTTGGGCATCGACGGCGGAATTTTGACGATCTGTCGGTGGCTGACCACAACCTTTTCGGCAAAGGCACCACAGGCCATAGCCTGCTCCAGTGGTCCACCATCTGCTGTGCGCAACGGCCCGTTGACCTTGTCATAAGGCGTTTCGCAAACAGTTGGTTTCCCCCCCGCGCAAGAGGGGCACGAGCCACATGCCCGGATCAGGGTAACGACAACCGGGTCCCCAACCTGAAATTCACCTGCCGAGTCGCCGACCGCAGTGATAATACCCGCTGCTTCGTGCCCGTAGACGGCAGGAAGATGCCCGCCCCACGCACCACCGGCAAATGAAATGTCTGAATGGCAAATTGCCACCGCATCCAGTGTCACCTCGACCTCATCTGACTTGGGCGGTGCGATCTGAATATCTTCGATGACCAGAGGTTCACCGAACGCCCGGCAAACGGCGGCTTTGATGGTTTGCATGCTGTCCCTCTCTCGCTTTGCGCTACGGTGGCGCGCTTATCGGGACGCTGCAAGGCGGAATCCGTCAAAGGGATGTCGTAGTTATGCCATGACCCCACGTGAACGGGAAAACACAAGAAGACAGATCACCATCATGACGAATGCCAAGAGGAATGGTGCGCCCGGCAAGTAGATCACCGCGTCGGGTTTAATGAACTGGGCGAACACGCTGGTCATGAGCAACGGTGCGATGACCATCGACAAAGCGTGCAAGGATGTCAGCACCCCCTGCAGTTCACCCTGTTGCGAATCGGGCGTCTTACGCGACATCAGGGCCTGCAGGGCAGGGGTCACAACCGCTCCGATCGCAGTGATTGGGATTAGCATCAGGGCAATGATCCCGTTGGTCAGAAAGGCCAGAAGAAAAAAGCTAAACAGCTCGAAGCCCATGCCGTAGATGATTGTAACGCGTTCCCCCAAATACTTGGTTGCGGGACGGATCAGGCCGCCCTGAACGGCCGCCATGCCGATCCCGTAGACGCCCAATGACAGGCCGATCATTTGTGGTGACCAGCCGAACCGTTCGGTTGTGAAATACGCCCAAATTGCCGGGTAGACATAGATCGAGATGGAGTACAGGAGATAGACCCACAGCATCGGCCGGATACCGGGCAACGACGCAATCGCGCGCAGCGAGTTCACTGGGTTTGCGCGCCGCAGGCTGAAGGCCCGGCGCGTCTTGTCGGTGACCGTCTCGGGCATGACACATACACCGATGACGAAGGCCAGGGCAGACAAACCCGCCGCAGCCCAAAATGGTGCACGTGTGCCATATTCGCTCAGCAGCCCACCAAGTACTGGGCCAAAGACAAACCCGACGCCAAATGCTGCGCCCAATAGACCAAAGTTTGCAGCCTTTTGGTGGGGTTTCGACACATCCGCCATGAAGGCCGCCGCCGTTGCATGCGTGGCAGCCGTAATGCCTCCGACGATGCGTCCGGCCAACAGCAACCAGATGTTGCCCGCAAGCGCCATGACAACATAGTCCAGTGACATGACGAACAGCGAGACCAGCAATACCACCCGTCGCCCGTAAGCATCCGAAAGGTTACCCAGAACCGGTCCGAACACAAATTGCATGGCGGCAAACGCGGTGCTGAGGATGCCACCCCAGATCGCAGCTGTCGCCAATGTGCCACCCTGAACTTCGACGATCAGTTCCGGCATGATAGGCAGGACAAGGCCGATGCCCATGGCGTCGATCATGACCGTGAGAAGGACGAAGAAAAAGGGAAGACGCATTTGAACCGCAAGGATGAGAATTTGGGCGGACCTTATCCGCAGACGATGCGGGTTGAAAGGGATGTGCTCAGACTTGTGACCCTGGCAGGTCTTTTGCGATTTTGTCCAACAAATCAGCGAGTTTTTGGGGTTGCGCAAAAAACGGGGAATGCGACGTGGCAATCGTATGCCGCATCGCTTCGGGGGCGCTGCGGCTCATTTGTTCCTGGTATTCGGTCGGGATGGTCCGGTCATCGGTTGTCCGGATGTAGGCCTTGGGAACCCGGTCGAAATTGCCGGTCAAGGGCACGGGGGTGTCCTGTGGTGCGATGGCTTGCGGGCACAAGCGCGCAAATGCAAATGGCACGGTTTCGGGTGGGCAGTCGTGGTAGAACAGATCATGCACCTTGCTTGGTACAACCGTATACGAGAGGCCGTCAGTTGATTTTTCGACCGCATCATGGATTGTCTGCCGGGGCGATCGTTTGCGCATTTCCACCATCGAAAGACCATCCTGCGGGACGTAGGCGGCAAGGTAGATAAGGGCGCGCATGGCATCCGGCGCGGCTTCGGCCGCAGCACTGATCGGGTACCCACCCCAGGAATGCCCGACAATGATTGTATTGGGCGAGGTCGCATCCAAAATTGTGTTGCGACAGCTGTCCAGAGTCACATCGGCAACGGGCGTCGGATCTGATCCGTGGCTGGGCATGTCAATGGCGCGTACCTCGTGCCCCAGCGCTTCCAACGCCGGGATGAGGTCGCGCCAACACCAGGCACCGTGACAGGATCCGTGGACTAACAGAAGATCGGCCAAACCAATTCTCCTTCACACATGTCCGATATCAGTCAGAAAGCTGTGGAGTAGTGCCGCGTATTCTGCCGGTTGTTCCACACAAGGCAAGTGCCCAACGCGCCGCATCAGTTCGAATCGGGAACCGGGGATCAGGTCAACGGTTTCCCGCACAAGATCCGGTGGGGTCGATCCGTCCTCGCTGCCGGCGATGCCGAGTGTCGGCAGACGCAGGCCGCTGGTGGGGGTGTAGAAGTCCGTACCTGAGATTGCCGCGCAGCAGCCCAAATAGCCGTCAACCGGCTGTCGCACCATCATGTTTCGCCACAGTAGATGTTCGGTTGACGCGCGGAACGCCTTTGAGAACCAGCGTTCCATGGTCGCATCGGCCAAGGCCTCGACCCCACCTCTTCGTACAGCGTCCATACGGTCCTGCCAGATCGAGGGTATGCCGATTTTGGCCGCTGTATTGGACAGCACTAACGCGCGCACCTGATCCATCCGTTTGACGGCCAGCCCTTGTCCGATTAGCCCGCCGATGGACAGGCCGACAAACACGCAATCGCGCACCTTCAGGAAATCAAGCAGACCTTCCGTATCGCGCACGAGGGCACCCATAGAATAAGGTGCCGGGGGTTGAGAGGACAGGCCGTGCCCGCGTTTGTCAAAGCGGATCACACGCAGCCCTGCGGGCAGGTGCGGCAAAACATGGTCCCAAAGCCGCAGATCGGTTCCCAAAGAATTGGCAAACACAATTGGCGCGCCGGCTGGATCACCATCGATACGATAGTGGATTTGAACGTTTCCAATGTCTGCGATCTGCACGACTCAATCCCCTGGCGTCATACGCCCACATGTTAGGGTGCCCCAGCCTAAACGACTTGTCAGGTCAGGTATTCCAGCGCTTTTCCAAAGACTTCGGGGTCGGCGTTGCCACCCGATGCCACCACGATCACTGCATCGCCTTCGATTTCGTCCGCGCGGTACAGGGCCGAGGCAAGCGACACCGCCCCGCCCGGTTCCAGCACGATCTTTAGGCGCAAAAACGCATGCGCCATGGCGCGCAGCGCGTCTTCCTCGGACACCGAAAAGCCCGGGCCGCACAGCCGGTTCAGAATCGGAAATGTGATCTGGCCCGGTTGCGGCGTCAGAATCGCATCGCAAATATTGCCCGATGCGGCGATGTTGCTTTGGATATGCCCCATGGCCAAAGACCGTTTGACGTCGTCGAACCCCTGAGGTTCGCACGGGCGGGCGCGCAGCCCCGGCGCGTGGCCTTCCAGCGCCAGCGCAATGCCCGAAGTCAACCCGCCGCCGCCGCAGCACACCAGAACATCCGCCTTCTCGATACCTAAATCGGCCGTCTGCCGCGCCAGTTCCAGCCCGACGGTGCCTTGACCTGCGATGACCAAAGGTTCGTCGTAAGGCCGGATCAGGGTCAGGCCGCGTTGGGACGCCAACGCCTCTCCAATCTCTTCGCGGCTTTCGTTCGCGCGGTCGTACAAGACAACCTCACCCCCCAACGCGCGGGTGTTGTTGATCTTTAGCTGCGGTGCGTCAGAGGGCATGACGATGACCGAGGAAATCCCGTGCTGCGCGGCCGCATAGGCCACGCCCTGCGCATGATTGCCCGAGGAATAGGCGATGACACCGCGCTGCCGGTCCGCATCACCAAGGGCCGATATCGCCGACCAGGCCCCGCGAAACTTGAAGCTGCCGGTATGTTGCAAACACTCGGGTTTCACCAGCACGCGGCGGCCCGCGATTTTGTCCAGAAACGGCGAGGTTAGAATCGGTGTCTCGCGAACATGCCCTCTGAGGCGCTCGGCGGCGGCCTCGATCATTTCAAGTGTGCTCATGCGGTGACCAGTACCTTGCGAATGAGTTCTACCGACTGTGGTTCATCCAGAAACGGGGGATGACCACGGTCGGGTATTTCTGTCGATATAAGATCAGGGTGGCGGTTGTGCATTTCAGTCAGCGTGTCTTTGCCCAAAATATCCGAATTTGTGCCGCGAATGACGCCGGTTGGAATGCTCTGCAGTGCTTCAAACAGGGGCCACAGATCAGGGGCGGGCCCTGCAGCGGCCTGTTCCAGAAGCGCTGTACGCAGCGCAGGATCATAGCTGAGGGTCAGACCATCAGGCGTTTCGTCGAATTGGACTTCCGCCTGCTGCCGCCAACGCGCTAGTGACACGCCGGGAAATTGGGGCCCCAAGACGTGCTGCAACGCCCGGGCCGCCAAATCATATGTTTTGGAAACGGGCTGCTTGCCGACAAATTCCATGATCTTGGCGATACCCGATGGTTCCAGCACCGGACCGACGTCGTTCAAAACAACGCTCAACAACCGTTCGGGATGGCTGGCGGCTAGCGCCATGGCAATCAGCCCCCCACGCGAGGTGCCGATGACATTCACACGGTCCAGACCAAGATGGTCCAGCAGCTCGATCGCGTCTTGAGATTCGCGAAGGACGTTGTAGTTCATAAAGTCCGGGTCATGGTTCGAGCGACCGCGCCCGCGGTAATCCATCGCAATTACCCGCATGTCACCCAGATGCGGCGCGAGGAACGAAAAATCCTTGCTGTTGCGGGTCAACCCGGCAAGGCAAAGCACAGGCGCACCAGAGCCGGTGTCCTCGAAAAAAAGACGCCTGTCATCAGACGAAGTGAAAAATGCCATTAAAGTCCAGCCAGTTGCGGAATCGTCGTTAGGTCGGACAGTACATGCGCAGGCTTCCATGGCAAGCGGTCCATCGGTTCCCCGGCGCGATTGACCCAGGCGGTGACAAAGCCGTACCCGCTGGCCCCAGCCGCATCCCAGCCATTCGAGCTGACGAACAGAACCTCGTTTCGGGCACAGCAGAACCGTTCCTGCACAAGGTCATAGACCCGCGAATCCGGCTTGAAGACTCCGACGCTTTCCACGGACAACACGTCGTCCAAAACGTCCCCGATACCCGCTGACTGAACCGCGCCATCAAGCATCGGTGGCGAGCCATTTGACAAGATCGCTGTTTGCAACTCACCCGCTTTTAGTGCGCGCAGCATTTCTGGAACTTCGGAATAGGCCTGCAATTCCCAGTACAGATCCAGAAGCCGTTGCCGCAGTGTTGCGTCGCCGTCCAGGCCGGTCGCCTCAAGCGCCCAGTCGAGGCCATCCTGTGTAACATCCCAGAAATCCGCATGAGCATCCGTGACCGCGCGCAGCCAGGTGTATTGCAGCTGTTTCAGGCGCCAATGATTGGCGAGTTCGGGCCACTTATGTTGCAGTTTCTCAAAGCCCGGTTCCCCGGCTGCTTGTCGTGCGGCGGCGGCCACGTCGAACAGCGTTCCATACGCATCGAAAATGCAGGTTGTGATTGGCATCCGGTCCCCTCCTGATCGTCCGGCGCAGGTTTGCACAACAATAACGGGCATGAAAGAGGGTGGGGTTTACAATGTCGTGTTACCTCCTAGGCTTGGCCGCTAAACCCCAAAAGAGGCCGGAGACCAATATGACGGAAATCAAACAAGGCGACACGGTTCGCATCCATTACACAGGAACGCTGTTGGACGGAAACGTCTTTGACAGTTCCGAAGGACGTGACCCGCTGGAATTCGTCGTTGGCACGGGCCAGATTATCCCGGGTTTGGATTCGGCGATGCCGGGTTTGAACATTGGGGACAAAAAGCTGGTCGAGATCGCCTGCGTGGACGCCTATGGCCCGATCAACCCCGCAGCGCGCCAGCAGATCCCGCGTGAAGGCATTCCGGACGATATTCCGCTGGATCCTGGCACCCAATTGCAAATGCAAACGCCAGACGGACAGGCGGTTCCGGTGACGGTGATCGAGGTCGACGAAGCAACCGTCACGCTGGATGCTAACCATCCATTGGCTGGTCAGGATCTGATTTTCGATATCGAGGTCGTTTCAATTAACTGACCAATGAAACGAGTTGGATCAGCCTGTTATGAGGCTGATCCAGGCTTTGACGGTTTCCCGCATCTGCGGCTGTGTGAAAAACACAAACAACAATAGGGTGGTCAGGGCCAATAACGCGACAATGCCACGCGTGCCCAGAAATCCGGATCTGCGGCGCGACCGGATGCTGCGAGTGTTGCTGGAAAGGATATGTTCGGCTTTGCTCATGCCGATATCCCTGCCCGTGAAAGATGGTGAAATCTTGGCACCGGCAGGGAAAGATCGGGTCACATGTGATCAGGTTGCGGCATGCCCAGAACGTGGAAGCCGCCATCGACGCGAATGATCTCACCCGACGTGCATGCTCCCGCATCTGAAGTGAGGTAAACGGCCGTGCCGCCAACAGCCTCGAGCGTTGCGTTCGAGCGCATGGGCGCGTTCTGATCGCAGAATTTGTAAGTCTTGCGGGCACCGCCGATTGCAGCACCTGCCAGCGTCTTCATCGGGCCGGGCGAGATCGCATTGACTCGAATGCCTTCTGGACCCAGATCGTTGGCCAGATAGCGGGTCGCCGATTCCAGTGCGGCTTTGGCCACACCCATGACGTTATAGTTCGGAACAACCTTGTTCGATCCCTGATACGTCAGGGTCAGCAGCGTGCCGCCATTCTCTTGCATCAGCGGATAAGCGCGGCGCGCGACCTCGATGAAGGAATACGCCGACACGTCCAGCGAGTGCTTGAAGTTGGCACGCGTGGTGTTCAGAAAACGTCCCGTCAGTTCGGATTTATCCGAAAAGGCAATCGCATGAACCACGAAGTCGATGGTGGGCCAGCGCGCGCCAAGCTCTTCGAATGCGCGATCCAGCGAGGTGTCATCCGTGACGTCCGCGTCCACCATGAAATCACTGCCCAGGCTTTGGGCCAATGGCTCAAGACGTTTACCGAACGCCTCGCCCTGATATGTGAATGCCAGTTCGGCACCGGCCTCATGCATGGCCTTGGCAATGCCCCACGCAATCGAGCGGTCATTGGCCACGCCCATGATCAGGCCGCGTTTACCTTTTAGAAGATCCGACATTACATTCACCCGTTATACTTCGACAGGATCATGGACCCGTTGGTGCCGCCAAAGCCGAAGCTGTTGGTCATCACACTATCCAATCCTGCGTTTTCAACTACTTGAGTTGCAATTTCACCGGGCAAGATGCCTTCGGCAAGCGTGTCGACATTGATCGACGGCGTAATAAAATCATTGTCCAGCATTAACAGGCAGAAGATCGTCTCCAGCGCGCCTGCCGCACCCTGTGCGTGTCCGGTCATCGACTTGGTCGATGAGATCGGGGGCACATTGCCTTCACCAAAGATTCGGCGCACGGCTTCAACTTCGCCAACGTCTCCAACCGGGGTCGAGGTGCCGTGGGCGTTGATGTAGCCGACTTTGCGCCCTTCGGGCATGGTCGACAGAGCCAGACGCATCGCGCGTTCGCCACCTTCACCGGATGGTGCCACCATGTCGTGGCCATCCGACGTGGCCGCATACCCAGTCACTTCGGCATAAATTTTTGCGCCGCGGGCCAGCGCGTGTTCCAGATCCTCAAGAACGACGATCCCGCCGCCGCCGGAGATGACGAATCCGTCGCGATCCTGGTCGAATGCCCGGGATGCTTTTTCCGGAGTGTCGTTGTACTTGGAGGACATGGCACCCATCGCGTCGAACAGGCAGGACAGGGTCCAGTCCAGTTCTTCTCCGCCACCGGCGAACATGACATCCTGTTTGCCCAGCATGATCTGTTCCGCCGCGTTGCCGATGCAATGCAGCGAGGTCGAGCAGGCCGAGGTGATTGAATAATTGATGCCCTTGATCTTGAACGCGGTCGCAAGGTTGGCCGAGATCGTCGAACACATGCATTTCGGCACGGCGAAGGGGCCGATACGCTTGGTCGCGCCGGTTTTCAGAACAGTCTGATGCGCCGTCAGCATTGCGCTGGTCGACGGACCGCCGGAACCGGCGACCAAACCGGTGCGCGGGTTCACGACCTGGTCTTCTGTCAGGCCAGCATCGGCGATTGCCTGATTCATGGCGATATGCGCGTATGCTGCACCGGGACCCATGAAGCGAAGGGTACGCTTGTCTACATGCTCAGCCGGATCGATCTTGAGCGTTCCGGCGATCTGACTGCGAAAGCCGTGTTCGACCATCTGCTCGTTGGCCTCGATGCCGGACTTTCCGGCCTTGAGAGAGGCCAATACTTCCTGGGCATTGTTCCCGATGGAGGACACGACCCCCAAACCGGTGACAACTACTCGACGCATGTGCGTGCTCCTTATTTCGGGCCGGTCAGGCTCAGGCTTCGGACAGAACGACTTTCATGTCTTTGACATCGTAAATCATTTCACCATCCGCTTCGACGATACCATCCGCCACACCCATGGTCAGGCGGCGGGTCTGGATCGCTTTTTTGAAGTCGATCTTGTAGGTCAGCATCTTGCGGTCCGGGCGGACCATGCCGGTCAGCTTGACCTCGCCGACGCCTACGGCCATGCCGCGTCCCTGCCAGCCACGCCAGCCCAGGTTGAAACCAGTCAACTGCCATAGGCCGTCCAGTCCCAGACAGCCGGGCATGATGGGGTTGCCGGGGAAGTGGCAATCAAAGAACCACAGGTCAGGGGTGATGTCGAATTCGGCCAGTATGTGGCCTTTGCCATGCGCGCCACCATCGGCCGAGACGTCGGTGATCCGATCCATCATCAGCATCGGAGGTGCAGGCAATTGCGCATTACCGGGGCCGAATAATTCGCCACGGGCGCATTTCAGCAGATCGTCCTTGTCAAAGCTGCTCGGGAATTGGGCCATTCTGCCGCCTCTCCTGCCAGGGGTCCGTTCGTTATATCTGGCCTCGTCTAGCACCCGTATGCAAGGTCCTGCAAGAGCAGCACGTCACATCCTGTTGTGCAGACGGCATTCTTTGCGAATGAATTTCATTTGAAATTACCCGAACACAGCACCTATATATGGTTCAGCAACAATTGGGTTTCGGATTGATGACACCTCAGAGCCAGAACAGAGCCACAGATTGGTTGGTTGACGCGGGGCTGCGCCCAACGCGCCAGCGTGTCGCTTTGGCCGAGCTTTTAGTCGGCGATGGTCGCCATCGGCATGTCACTGCCGAAAGCCTGTTTGAGGCGGCCAAAAAGAATGGGGACGCCGTATCTCTGGCAACGGTCTACAACACGCTGCGCGCGTTTTGTGAGGCCGGGGTTCTGCAGGAGATCACGGTTGATGGCTCGAAAAGCTATTTCGATACCAATACCCACGATCATCCGCATTTTTTCTGGGAAGACGAAAGCCGCCTGAGTGATGCGCCGTCGGATCAATTGGTGATTCAACGCCTGCCCGAAGCGCCCGAGGGCGTTGAAATCGCGTCGGTCGACGTAGTGATCCGTCTGCGGAAAAAGTAACTCAGGCCAACAACTCCATCAGAATCTGTTCCGCCTGCGCGATGTGCGGCTCTGTAGGGCCGATGCCGTGGCGGGCCAGAACCACAGGTTCCGCAGCGATGTCATCCAGGATTCGGCGACTGACCAGGGGGATTCCGTCATAGCTGACGTTCGAGGGCGGGGTGGCATAGCTGATCGCGACCCCCTCATGATGAGCGGCAAGACTGCGCTGGATTTCCAGCGTTGCCGCCCGGTGTGCCACTGAAGGTCGCAATCCGATCTGCCGAAACAGTCCAAGCACGTGCTGTGATGAGAGGCCTTCGTTTGACAGGATTAGCGGATGGGCGGCCAGCTCGCTCAGCGAAACAGACGGCACGTGCGCCAATGGGTGATCCGGGGCCATGATGGCATTTGGCCTGCTGGGGAAAAGGGTCTGCTGTTGAAATCCGGCATCCATGCTCATGCCGTATGTCAGCGCCAAATCTATACGCCCGTCAATCAGGCCAGATATCAGCCCTTCGAACCCGTCCACCTTGTACGAAACGGTCAAGTCCGGCAGTGCCACGCGAAGCGGGTGCAGCGCCTTGGCCAGCAAAAACGGGGCCAAATCCACGAAACACCCCAATCGCAACTGTGCCCAGGTTGCACTGACCTGATCCGCTTTCTCAAGCCGGGCCGCATTGGTCAGCAAGTTTTCCGCGTCTTCGATAAATCTGCGTCCTTGCGGGGTCAGCGCCAGCGCGGCCCCGCGTTTTCGCGAAAATAACGGATGACCAAGATGCGATTCGACGCGCGTCAGAGCGGTGGACAGCGCAGGTTGTGAGACATTCAGCTGTTGCGCCGCGGCAGACAAGCTGCCGAAGCGGCCGATAGCACAGACATATTCGTATTGGCGAAGTGAAATATATAACATGAAATTAAACCTAACTTAGAAAGATATTATTTGAACAGAGGGGGCATCCATGCGCAGATCGTCCTACCGCCGGCACGGAGACAGACATGACGCACCCCTTGGTTACTCACGAAATGATCGACACCTATCAACGGGACGGCGTTGTCCTGATCAAAGGGCTATTTGCCGATCACGTTGAGGCCCTGCGCGAAGGGGTGGCAGCGAATATGGCGGATCCCGGGCCGTATGCTTCCGAGAACAAGAAAGAAGGCCAGACGGGTCGGTTTTTCGACGATTATTGCAACTGGTCGCGCATTGAACAATTTCAGACGGTCATTCACGAATCCCCGGCGGCAGAAGTCGCGGCAGATTTGATGCAGTCGGATACAGTGCAGATGTTCCACGACCACGTTTTGGTCAAAGAGCCCGGAACCTCGATGGCGACGCCGTGGCATCAGGATGGGCCCTATTACTTTGTTGAAGGGCAGCAAACGATCAGCTTTTGGTCGCCGCTTGATCCGGTCACGCAAGCCACACTGCGCTGTGTGGCAGGCTCGCACCGGTGGGAGAAAGAGGTCTTGCCGACCCGCTGGGTTTCGGAAGACGGGTTCTTTCCCGACGAAGGCCAGTACATCCCGGCCCCGGACCCGGATGCCGAAGGGATGCGGGTTGTCGAGTTCGAGATGGAGCCGGGCGACGCGGTTGCTTTCAACTATCGCACGCTTCACGGCGCGCGAGGAAATCAATCCGACAGCCGCCGCCGCGCATTTTCACTGCGTTTGGTTGGTGACGATGCGCGATATGTCGAGCGGCCAGGCCGGACATCGCCGCCGTTTCCGGGGCATGACATGATTCCAGGCCAGCGCTTGCGCGAGGATTGGTTTCCGATGTTGCTGCGGCGGTGATCAGACACCGAAGAGGTCAAAGAGGCGGGTCAGAACCACTGGCCCGTTTCGATCAACCCCATCTCAAGCAACTGGTTTGACGACCATTCGAACGGGATCGAATTGCGCCAGCGGAATGTTGGAATGTCGAAGGTAGATCCTGCGTTGGTTTTCAAGGCTTTGGCTGCCCGGAACGAGCACACCGCAGCAGTCAAATTGTGGTGCCACGGGCAAGAATACGTATTGTATTCTTCGTCGTTAAACGTGTGATCCGGCCGCAATAACAATCCACTTTCGGATTTGAACAGGGCGATCCGGTCAATTCGGCGGTTTTGTGCGGGAACGTGTTCTTCGAACCGCCATCGTAAACCACCAGACATATCCAGCTGGCGCTCCTTCGGGTGCTTCATTGAATCCAGACGCGCCTGGGCAAAATACCCTGTGCGATCCATCATCGCGCGTTGAGGTGCGACGCCATTCGGGAATTCGTTCAGATCCTCGGCATACAGATCGACAACATGGCTCAGCATCGAGTCGCGGCGCTCTTCAGTGTGAAACGCCAGCATCTCTCCGATTGAACGCGTCTCGCAAAAGGGAAAGAAGAGGTACTCGGCGTTAAAGCAGTAATACATCCACAAACCTGGTGCCGCCTGAATGATCTTGTTGATCGTCTCAAACACGATGGTGCGGGGAACGCAGCTGAGAGTGACGCGGTGAACTTGATCCCCAAGTTCGGGGTCCAGCACAAATTCCTGCGGCATGAATACGATCAAAGACTCAAAGCCCAGATTCAGATGGTGACGGATGGTGCTATCAATTTCGACGTCATCTTCGACGAAAACCAACGCGAGGGGTCCCTTTGCCAAAGCGGCCTTGCCCGTTTGCAAAAAAGAGTCGAGAGATTCGTATTGCATTGCCTGTCCGCTGCCGCCTTGCTGGAGTTTCGGGTCAAAATCAGGTAATCGCGTCGCCATTGCAAGCGGCGTTCGTTGGGTATAGACGACGCCGATCCCGCGAATGCAAAGGCCGTTTTCATGTCAGAACCCAAAAAGCTGTACATCAAGACCTATGGTTGCCAGATGAACGTATACGACAGCGAGCGTATGGCGGAAACGCTGGGCGGTCAGGGTTACGTGGAAACCAAAAGCCCCGATGATGCGGATATGATCCTGCTGAACACCTGCCATATTCGGGAAAAAGCCGCGGAAAAAATCTATTCCGAGCTTGGCCGGTTCAAAGGTTTGAAGACTGAAAAGCCCGACCTCAAGATCGGTGTTGCGGGATGTGTTGCGCAGGCGGAAGGCGAAGAGATCATGCGTCGTCAGCCGATGGTCGACCTTGTTGTTGGCCCGCAAAGCTATCACCGCCTGCCCGAGATGGAGGCGAAGACGCAAACCGGTGCCAAGGCACTGGACACGGATTTCCCCGAAGAGGACAAGTTTGAGAAACTCAAAGGCCGACCAAAGGCCAAACGTGGTCCGACTGCGTTTCTGACGGTGCAAGAGGGCTGCGACAAGTTCTGTGCCTTCTGCGTGGTGCCGTATACGCGCGGTGCCGAAGTCAGCCGTCCCGCCGATCGTATCCTGCGCGAGGCGAACGATCTGGTCGAACGCGGGGTGCGCGAAATCACTCTGCTGGGGCAGAACGTCAACGCCTATCACGGCGCTGGTCCTAATGGTGACATGACGCTGGCCGGTCTGATCTGGGAGCTGAACAAGGTCGACGGGCTAGAGCGGATCCGGTTCACCACCTCACACCCCAACGACATGGCCGATGATCTGATCGAGGCGCACGGGACGTGCGACAAGCTGATGCCTTATCTGCATTTGCCGGTTCAGTCGGGTTCGGATCGCATCCTCAAGCGAATGAACCGCAGTCACACCGCCGAGAGCTATCTGCGCCTGATCGAACGTATTCGCGCCGCGCGCCCGGATATCGTGATGTCCGGCGACTTCATCGTCGGCTTCCCTGAAGAGACCGAAGAGGATTTTCAGGCCACCATGGATTTGGTGGAAGAGGTCAAATACGGATATGCGTATTCGTTCAAATACTCGACCCGCCCCGGAACACCGGCGGCTGAGCGGTCTCAGGTTGATCCTAAGGCTGCGGACGACCGTCTGCAGCGGCTTCAGGGGCTGATTACCCGTCACCAGCGCGAGATTCAGGACGCGATGGTTGGCCGGGACGTGAAAGTGCTGTTTGAAAAACCGGGTCGTCTGCCAGGTCAGATGGTCGGAAAATCCGAGTATCTTCATTCGGTTCACGTGTCTGACGCTGATGCCGCGGTGGGCGAATTGCGCGATGTCCGGATTATGTCCTCGGGTGCAAATTCACTGGCGGGTGCGTTGCGGTAACGCGTCCGTTATTTGGATTTTGGAAACCATACGGTTTTGTTAATTCCAAATTTACCCTTGATTTATTACTCGGAATTATGTTCCGAGAAAAATCAGGTCGCTTGGGGGGCGAGTGTTTTGCGCCTTTGGGAAACCTCATCTCTTGCCGGCGGGATGAGCAGGTCGGTGAATGGAAAGGGTACGAGTGAAGACTTTGAAACGTTTATCAGGGCGGCTGTTGAAATCCGCTCTTACCACCGCGATCGCTATTACGGCGCTTCCCGGTGTGACCGCTGCAGGCAATCTGGATCAAGGTCTCTCTGACCCTCCTGTCGTCAACCCCAAACGGTTCGGCAGTGACGTCAGCGCCTTTTACCTGGGTGCTACGGGCGCGTACGCTTTCGGAGGCGACGATCGATTTGGACTGACTGGACCCGGCGGAACCTCGGCAGTAGGTGACCTGGACCTGAGCGGTTCGTTGGGTGGCGTACGGGCCGGGTGGCGCGGCGTTTTGCCAGCGCGCGGTGGGCGCGACTATGTGTATGGGTTTGAGCTTGGATACGAGTTCGGCTCGCTTAGCGATGACGCCTCCAACCAGATCAACGGCCAGACAGTCACGGGCGGGTCTGAAATATCTGACGTGTTCTCGATTCGGCTGCGCAATGGTCTGACCAACAAAAGCGGTACAGTGTTGTATTTTGTGTCGGCTGGATATGTGAATGGCGACATCAACACAACAAGCAGACAGGCCGTCCAGGGGGGGTCTCAATTCTTCGAAAGTGGCGGCCGACGCAGCGGCTTTACCGCCAGCATCGGGGCCGAACATAACCTGACCGACCAATGGTCGATCACGGGTGAGTTCGAATACGTTCAATTCAGCGCGGAAAACGTGGATTTCGGCAATGGAACGTCGACCAGATCGACGCCGAAGTATCGCGGTCTGAAGTTGGGTTTGAATTATCGGTTCTGACACGCCGACTGAAACAGCGGCACCAACAGGAGCCGCGCACGGGCCGGGCGCATTGGCGGTTTTGCCATTTGGGCGGAAAAAATGAAACTGTGGCTTGCGCCCACCAAGACTTCCTGTCTACGCTCAAGGTGAAACGCCAAGACAGGAGAGCGGATTGGCCATCGGTGCCCTAAACCCACCGCAAGATGAAATGCCTCAGCGCGAAGCGTTTGTTGAGTTTCCAGACAACCGATTATTAATTGACCTGTGCGGGGAATATGACCGCAATCTGACAGATATTGAGCAAAAGTTATCTGTTCAAATTGTACGTCGCGGGAATCAGCTGGCCGTGATGGGTGACGAAGACGCCCAGAATCAGGCCATTGAGGTTTTGCAGGCGCTATACACGCGCTTGGAAGGCGGACGTGACGTCGAAGCGGCCGATGTGGACCGCGAGCTGCGGATGGGTGGCTCCGAGACGGGAACCGGCAGCCGCGACGGTGATCAGCTTGAGATGTTCAGAGGCGGCACGGTCGAAATCAAAACGCGCAAGAAACTGGTCGAGCCGCGCACGGATGCGCAAAAGGCATATGTCCAGTCCCTGTTCCAGAACGAGCTTGCCTTTGGGATTGGCCCTGCTGGTACAGGCAAGACCTATCTGGCCGTAGCCGCTGGCGTATCGATGTTTATCGGTGGCCACGTAGATCGGATCATTCTCAGCCGGCCTGCAGTCGAAGCTGGCGAAAAGCTGGGCTATCTGCCCGGTGACATGAAAGACAAAGTCGATCCTTACATGCAGCCGCTTTACGACGCATTGAATGACTTTCTTCCGGGAAAGCAGCTGGCCAAGCTGATCGAAGAAAAGCGAATCGAAATCGCGCCGCTGGCCTTCATGCGGGGGCGTACGCTGGCGAATGCGTTTGTTGTGCTGGATGAAGCTCAGAACGCCACGACGATGCAGATGAAAATGTTCCTGACGCGTCTGGGTGAAGGAAGCCGAATGGTGATCACCGGTGACCGCTCGCAGGTTGACCTGCCGCGCGGTGTTCAGTCAGGGCTGGCCGATGCCGAGCGTTTGTTGAATACGATACCAAACATCAGCTTCAACTACTTCACGTCCAAGGATGTTGTGCGCCACCCGCTTGTGGCCGCCATTATCGAAGCGTATGAGGCCGACTCGGGCCGCGAGAAAGCATAGTCGTCCCGGTTGCGGCCACAAGGCTTTGGACACGGTGAGATGAACCTGGAAGTGACGATCGAAGATGCGCGCTGGCAACAGCTTGAACCGTTGGCCGCGCGCGCGATAAAGGCAGTTTTGGACTTTTGCGATCTGGACGCCGAGCTGTGCGAAATCAGTCTGCTGGCCTGCGATGATGCGCGAATTGCTGACCTGAACGCGGAATTTAGGGATAAGCCCACGCCGACCAATGTGCTGAGTTGGCCAGCCGAAGATCTGGCCGCTGATGAAGCGGGGCAGAGGCCTGCCCGACCCACGCCAGACTTTACAGGCGAAATCGCGCTGGGCGACATTGCGATATCTTTCGATACTTGCGCCCGTGAAGCAGCCGACGCCAGCAAAACCATGGACGATCACGTCACGCATCTGATCATTCACGGAGTGTTGCACTTGCTGGGCTATGACCACATCCGTGACCCCGACGCCACTTTGATGGAAGGGGTCGAGGTCGAGATACTTGGCAAAATGGGTATAGATGACCCATATAGTATGTAATAGTGGCCGCATTGGCCGATCATTTGGAACAGGATTATGGGCGATACAGACGGCAGTTCTATGGCGGCGCAGAGCGCGCAACCGAAGGACAGCGGTGAAAATGCCAGCGAAAAAGCTGGCTTCTTTTCTCGAATAGTGGACGCGTTCTCGCCGCAGAGCGACGAAGAGGTCAGCGCAACCAATGGACATGAGGTCGACATGGTTCAGCCTCGCGGCATGATCAACCTGCGGCGAATGCGGGTCGAAGATGTGGCTATTCCCACGGCGGAAATCGTGTCCGTGCCCTCGACAATCAGCAAGGATGAACTGGCTCAGGTTTTCCGCGACAGCGGCCTGTCCCGTATCCCCGTCTATGAGGGAACGCTTGATACGCCTTTGGGGTTTGTACACCTGAAGGATTTTGCGCTTACGCACGGATTTAACGGCACGGGGTCAGAGTTTGATCTGGTCTCGATGCTGCGCACTTTGCTGTTTGTGCCGCCGTCGATGCCTATTGGCGTGTTGTTGACGAAGATGCAGACCGAACGCCGCCATATGGCGCTGGTGATTGACGAATACGGCGGTGTTGATGGTCTGGTGTCGATCGAGGATCTGATCGAACAGGTGGTCGGTGAGATTGCGGATGAGCACGATGCCGACGAAGGCCAACTTTGGATACAGGAAAAGCCCGGCTACTACGTCGTGCAAGCCCGCGTTCCGTTGGAAGAGTTCGAGGCCGAGATCGGGCGTTCTCTGACAAGTCACGAAGACGTGGACGAGGAAGAGATCGACACCTTGGGCGGATTGGTCTTCATGCTATCTGGTCGCGTCCCAGCACGGGGCGAGGTCGTATTGCATCCCGAAGGTCCTGAGTTCGAGGTGATTGACGCCGACCCGCGCCGGATCAAACGTCTGCGTGTCATGTTGCCGGATCGCGTTGAATGAACCCTGCACAGGGCTGGCCGTTTTGGTTGCGGTTAATATCCGCAGCTCTGCTGGGCGCGGTCGCGGCGTTTGGGCTTGCTCCGTTCGGCATTTGGCCGGCAACAGTGATCGCACTGATCCTGCTGTCGCCTCTGTTTCTTACGACTGAGACGCGGGCGAGGGCGGCGTGGTTGGGCTGGGCCTTTGCGACCGGGTATTTTGCGCATGCGCTCAGTTGGATTGTCGAGCCGTTCCTAGTTGATGTCCAGCGTCACGGATGGATGGCGCCCTTTGCCCTGACATTCATGGCAGGCGGCCTCGCGTTGTTTTGGGCGCTTGCTTTTTGGCTGGTGCGGCGTCCCGACAGCGATGGCGTATCACAGGCCGTGTTTCTGGCGATTTCAATCTCACTGCTGGAATTTGCCCGAGGGTATGTCCTGACGGGGTTTCCCTGGGCGGGGCTGGCGCAGGTCTGGGTGAATACACAGGTCGCGCAGCTATTGTCTCTGTTCGGGCCATATGGGCTGGGCGCGGTGACTTTGCTGGCGACTTTGCCGCTCGGGGCCGCGCTGTCGCGGCGCGATGGCTATGTGGTTCCGTCAGTCCTGACCGTTGGAACCGCGTGTTTCGCATTGATTTATGCCATGTCGCGCCCGGTTGTTACGGACACTGACAATGCTGTTCGCCTCATTCAACCAAATGCGCCCCAGCATCAGAAATGGGATCCGGATTACGCCCCGCTGTTTTTTGCCCGTCAACTAGAGTTCACAGCGGCGGCCCCGCGACCGGATTTGATTGTCTGGCCGGAAACCTCGATTCCTGCATGGCTGGGAAGCGCGCAGCCTTATCTGACCGCAATCGCCGACGCCGCGCAGGGGACGCCCGTATTTCTGGGAATTCAGAGAGGAGACGGCCCGCGCATCTACAATTCGATGATCTATCTGGATGAAGATGGCCGGCAGCAGGGGCTTTATGACAAGCATCATCTGGCACCCTTTGGCGAATATGTGCCATTTGGCGACATGTTGGCCCAGTTCGGAGTTTACGGAATGGCTGCCACTACTGGCAATGGCTTTAGTGCCGGACCGGGTGCTTCGCTGATGGACGCTGGCAAGCTTGGGAAAGCCCTGCCACTTATCTGCTATGAGGCAGTCTTTACTCAGGACGTCTTGTCTGCACCGGGTCGTGCCGATTTTTTGCTGCAGATCACCAATGATGCATGGTTCGGAACGCGCTCGGGGCCGTATCAGCATCTGGCACAAGCTCAGATGCGCGCCATCGAGCAAGGGTTGCCGATGATGCGGTCGGCCAATACCGGAGTGTCAGCGATGATTGACCCGCTGGGTCGTATTACCAGGGCCTTACCTCTGGGGCAGGCCGGTTTTCTCGATGCGACATTGCCCAAGGCGCTGGCCCCGACTGTGTACGCCCGGTTGGGTGATGCACCGGTATTTGTCGCGCTGTTGGCGTTTTTCGCGCTGTTTTGGCGCAACGCCAGAGAACAGCAATAGTATTTTCGGATTGACGCTGTGTTTCTTGATGCGTATCCCGTTGCATGCTCATTACAACGGCTTCCTGACGTGATGGGATAATCTTAATGGAGCACTTTCATGTCCCGACAGAACTACACATTTACTTCGGAGTCTGTTTCCGAAGGGCACCCGGACAAGGTTTGCGACCGGATTTCCGATGCCGTACTTGACGCATTTCTGAATGAAGAACCCGAAGCGCGCGTGGCGTGCGAAACCTTTGCTACGACCGACCGGGTCGTCATCGGTGGCGAAGTTGGTCTGTCTGATCAGGAAAAGCTGCACGATTACATGGGCCGCATCGACGAGATTGCGCGCGCCTGTATCAAAGACATCGGATACGAGCAGGACAAATTTCACCACGAAACCGTCGAGGTGACGAACCTGCTGCACGAACAGTCCGCGCACATCGCCCAAGGTGTGGATGCAGCGGCAGACAAGGACGAAGGTGCCGGTGACCAGGGCATCATGTTCGGTTATGCGACCACTGAAACGCCTGCGCTGATGCCGGCCCCAATCCAGTATTCGCACGCGATCCTGCGCCGTCTTGCCGAAGTGCGCAAGAATGGCAGCGAGCCCGCATTGGGCCCTGATGCCAAGTCGCAATTGTCGGTCATTTACCGTGACGGCAAACCTGTGGGTGTCAGCTCGATCGTGTTGTCGACACAGCACCTGGACGAAGCGCTGACTTCGGCCGACATTCGCGCGATTGTAGAGCCCTATATCCGTGAAACCCTGCCTGAAGGTTGGTTGAGCAACGATACCGAGTGGCACGTGAATCCCACGGGCAAATTCGTGATCGGTGGCCCGGATGGTGACGCAGGTCTGACTGGGCGCAAAATCATCGTAGACACCTATGGTGGCGCAGCGCCGCACGGCGGTGGCGCGTTCTCGGGCAAGGATCCGACCAAGGTGGACCGTTCGGCTGCGTATGCCGCGCGTTATCTGGCCAAGAACGTTGTGGCTGCCGGAATGGCAGAACGCTGCACGATCCAACTAAGCTATGCGATCGGCGTTTCCAAGCCGCTGTCGATCTACGCCGACACTCACGGCACTGGTGAAATCCCGGACGCAGAAATCGAAAAGGCTGTCGGTCAGGTCATGGATCTGACCCCGCGCGGCATCCGGCAGCACCTGCAGATGAACAAACCTATCTATCAGCGCACGGCGGCTTACGGCCACTTTGGCCGCGAACCCGAGGCGGATGGCGGTTTTAGCTGGGAACGGACCGATCTGGCCGATGCGCTGAAAGCGGCCGTCTGATCCGAATTATCAAAGCGCGCCGACATCGGCGCGCTTTTTTTTGTTGGCCGGTGATTACTACGCCCCTCTTGAACCAACCTCGGTGTCGCAGTATGGCCACCGCCATGAGCACCCAGACCCCACAACGCCCGCGCAGAAACTTCTATGGCCGCTTCAAAGGGAAAACCCTGAAGCCCAGCCAAAAGACGTATCTGAACGAAGACCTTGATGCACTGTCACCGGGTGCGGTGGATTGGGAAACCAATCCCGAACGCCATCCGCTGGATCTGAACGCTCTGTTCGATGGCAGGGACGTCTGGCTTGAGGTCGGCTTTGGTGGGGGTGAGCATCTTGTGCACCAGGCTGCCAGCAACCCCGATACCGGCATTATTGGGGCCGAACCGTATATCAACGGAGTCGCTATGCTGTTGGGTAAGATTCGTCAGGCCGGGGTCGAAAATCTGGCGGTGCATCCAGGCGATGTGCGCGATCTGTTCGATGTTCTGCCCGAGGCCAGCATCTCACGCGCTTTTTTACTTTATCCCGACCCTTGGCCCAAAACGCGGCACCACCGTCGCCGTTTCGTGACGCAGGAACATCTGGAGCCTTTGGCCCGCGCCCTGAAGCCGGGGTCTATTTTCCGCGTTGCTACCGACATTCCCGACTATGTGCGCCAGACGTTGGAAGAGGTGCCACGCGCCGGGTTCGAATGGCTGGCCGAGCGCCCTGCCGACTGGCGCGAGCCGTGGGATGACTGGATTTCCACCCGCTATGAACAAAAAGCCCTGCGTGAAGGCCGTACGCCACACTACCTGACCTTCCGCCGCAAAGACTGATTGCGGCTGGACCAACCGGCCCCAATTCGCTAATCCGCCTTGAACTGATAGCGAAAACAGGAGCCCCCATGTCCGGACACGGCACGCCCATCCCGATGACCTCGCATCCTTGCGGCCCGCTGACCGGAACGGCAGAGGTGCCCGGTGACAAGTCAATCTCGCATCGGTCGTTGATTCTGGGCGCGATGGCCGTGGGCGAGACCCGGATCTCGGGCCTGTTGGAAGGCGAAGATGTTCTGGACACCGCCAAGGCCATGCGCGCCTTCGGGGCCGAGGTTACTGACCATGGCGGCGGTGAATGGACTGTGCATGGTGTGGGCGTCGGTGGCTTTGCCGAACCCGATCAGGTGATCGATTGCGGCAACTCGGGCACCGGTGTTCGCTTGATTATGGGCGCGATGGCGACCTGTCCGATTTCGGCGACTTTTACGGGCGACGCGAGCCTGAACAAACGCCCCATGGCGCGGGTCACAGATCCGCTGGCTTTGTTCGGAACGCAATCGGTGGGCCGTTCAGGGGGGCGCTTGCCCATGACGATCGTTGGCGCGGCTGACTCCACTCCGGTGCGCTACGAGGTGCCCGTGCCTTCGGCCCAGGTGAAATCTGCAGTGCTTCTGGCTGGCCTCAATGCTCCCGGCAAAACCGTTGTGATCGAGAAAGAAGCCACACGTGACCATTCCGAGCGTATGCTGGCAGGCTTTGGCGCGGAAATCACCGTTGAGGACACTGATGAGGGCCGGGTGATCACTCTGACCGGTCGCCCCGAGTTGAAACCGCAGGTCATCGCCGTTCCGCGCGATCCGTCCAGCGCGGCCTTTCCGGTCTGCGCTGCGTTGCTCACGCCGGGGTCGGACGTTTTGGTGCCGGGCATCGGCCTGAACCCCACCCGTGCGGGGTTGTTCACCACGCTGCGCGAGATGGGTGCAGACCTGGCCTATGAGAATGAGCGCGAAGAGGGCGGCGAACCTGTCGCCGATCTGCGCGCAAAGTACTCGCCGAATATGAAGGGGATCGATGTTCCACCCGAACGCGCGGCCTCGATGATTGATGAATACCCGGTTTTGTCCGTGATTGCGGCAAATGCCACCGGCGTCACGATGATGGGCGGCGTAAAAGAACTGCGCGTAAAGGAAAGCGACCGGATCGACGCAATGGCTCGGGGCCTGCGCGCCAATGGTGTAACTGTCGAAGAAGGTGATGAATGGTGGTCGGTTGAAGGGCTGGGCATCGGCAACGTCCCCGGTGGCGGCACCTGCGAAAGCTTTCTGGACCACCGGATCGCCATGTCGTTCATGATTTTGGGGATGGGGGCCAAAAAGGGTGTAACCGTCGACGACGCGGGCCCGATCGCGACGTCGTTCCCGATTTTTGAACCTTTGATGGCCAAGTTGGGTGCGAAACTGCAACGAAATAATCGGTAGGTTTGATGTCGGATTCACAATTCACTATCGCCATTGATGGACCAGCTGCGGCAGGGAAGGGCACGATCTCAAAGGCGGTTGCGGCGCAATTTGGGTTCGCGCATCTGGACACCGGGCTTTTGTACCGCGCGGTCGGCAGGCGGACTTTGCAGGGACTGGAGCCGATTGCGGCAGCACAAGCTCTGACCCCCGAAGAGTTGGAGCAGGGCGATTTGCGCACGGCCGAGATCGCGCAGGCGGCCTCAAAAGTAGCTGTAATCCCCGAGGTTCGGGCCGCGTTGGTTGACTTCCAGCGCGCTTTCGCACGCCGCAGTGGGGGCGCTGTGCTGGACGGTCGCGACATCGGTACGGTAATTTGTCCCGAGGCCGAGGTGAAACTGTTCGTCACCGCCAGCCCCGAAGTTCGGGCTGAGCGTCGTTTTCTTGAGCTCAGCGCGAAGGGCAGTGATATCACGCGCGAACAGGTGCTGTCGGACGTAAAAGAACGCGACGCGCGGGATACGGAACGCAGCACCGCGCCCATGAAGCCAGCAGAGGATGCAGTCTTGCTGGACACGTCAGATCTGAGCATCGAAGCTGCCTTAGCAAAGGCTGTCGAGATCATCGAGAAGGCAAGGCCCGCAAAATCGTAACTTCGCGGGCCTTTGGCTATTAGATTACAGCTCTCCGACCGCGATGCTTTTGATCTTGGACCACTGATTGTCCGCGGTTTCAGATGTGGCAGAGACATCTTCAAGGAACGCCGCGCGAGTATCTGCGTTCAGGAACAGATACAGCTTTCCGTCAGCCACAAGGTATTGATCCGGATCGCCGTCGAATTTTTTGCCGACAGAAACGCCGAACGAACAGAACCCGCCATGTTGTGGCAGGTAGGCCGCCGGGTTGGCCTCGAACGCTTCGCGGTTGGCGGCGCTGGTGAAGTAATAAGATGCGCCGTCATAAGTGGCCGAGTGGGTGGCAAAGCCATCGACCGGGTTGCCGTCGTTAACGAGAGTCACCAGATCGACCCCATGCGCGGCAAGCGGCGCACCGGCGGCAGAAATACCGTTTGATACGTTGATCTCATCCGCAGCAAAGGCCGGGGCTGCGATCAGGGGCAATGTGGCGATCAGGGTGATAAGAACGAGAGATTTCATTTGTGTTTCCTTTCCGGTTCAGCGTCCGGCCAGCAGGTCTGCCAGCCGCTGAACCAAAGCTAGGAACTAGGTTCTGAACGAGCTATCGCAGAAAGCCCTGAGTATCTTGCAGATCGTTCAAAGCTGTCGGTGCCTTCGAAATACTGTTCACCAAGCTTTGTTTGGTCAGGTCTGTGCCTCGACCCTATTGTCGGCCTATAGCCTGCAGGAGTGATGCCATGATCCGACTAGCCTTATTGATGATTTTCCTTGCCGGAAGTGCATTCGCTCAAGAGACGGCTGAGCCGGAACCCCCGATGACGTATGAGCGGTTGGGAAAGATCATCTTTGCGCTCGATCCTGACGCGAAACCGTTTGGACCGGGGTTTGAGCTGAAGGTTGGGGACGTAACGGTGCTGGTCGTTACGGATATCAATGCGGATCGGATGCGGGCCATGGTCGCGATTGGCAGCGCCGAAGATTTGTCGCCCGCTGACCTTGAACGCGTGATGCAGGCGAATTTTGACAGTACGCTAGACGCGCGTTACGCGCTCGCGAATGGTATCTTGTGGGCTGCGTACATCCATCCGCTATCCCGGCTGGACAAGAACCAACTGATCTCGGGGCTGGCCCAGACAGTGAATATCGCCAAGACTTATGGCACCTTCTACACCGGTGGCGCGGCGGAATTCGGAGGGGGCGACAGCCAGGATTTGCAGCGCGATCTGATCGAAGAGCTTCTGAAAAAAGGTGAGGAAATCTGACACGCGCCCGGGAATTGCGTTTGCTCTGATTTCAAGTTGCCGCGCAGAAGCTGCGGTCCATCGGCGGCCCGGTTTGCCTTTAACGCATCGCGGTTATGTGTACTGGCCGGGGCAGCGTGCCGTGACCGAGCGTCGCTTTGCCGAAAGAAGGAAAGTACATTCAGGTCAGGGCGCGCTAGACCCTAGCTGGACGCAGGAAACCTGCTATGCTTTGCCCATGCCAGAAGGGAAGGCTGCCATACAATCCTCAAAAACAAAAAGGGGAAGCAGCCAAAAAATCCCTCAAGCCAACAGGGACAGAACAATATGAATAATCGTTTGCGTAAGATCACTATCGTGGGTGGTGGCACGGCGGGTTGGATGACCGCGCTGATACTGGACATGGTGTTTTCACGCACCTCGGCCCCCAAGGATCGTCCGCGCATCTGCCTGATCGAAAGCCCCAATATCGCCACGGTTGGCGTAGGTGAGGCCACGGTGCCGCGCATGCCGGTCACGCTGCGCCAAGCGGGCATTTCCGAGCGGGATTTCTTCCGCGAGACCAATGCGTCGTTCAAGCTGGGTGTGAAGTTCTGCAATTGGAACAAGGACGCAAAAGGCAATCGCATCGATTACGTGAACCCTTTTGCCCACGGTCAGTTGTTGGAAGGATTGGAAGCCGCCGAGTATTTCTTACGCTTTGGCAACGGCGATAGGGATTTTACACAGTCCATCTCGCCGCATGACGATCTGGCCCGC
The DNA here is from genome assembly GCF_059609785.1 of Ruegeria sp. YTSC003. Classification (NCBI taxonomy): domain Bacteria; kingdom Pseudomonadati; phylum Pseudomonadota; class Alphaproteobacteria; order Rhodobacterales; family Roseobacteraceae; genus Ruegeria; species Ruegeria sp. YTSC003. Next base: position 195,868 of record NZ_JBXWMK010000005.1, read on the forward strand.
CTGTGCAAGGGCGGACGACCGCTGGGTCAACCCGAGTTCGAGCAACGGTTTGGCTATGCATATCATCTGGACGCTGTGAAGTTTGCAGGCATGCTGACCAAGGTCTGCACCAAGCGCGGGGTGGAGCACATTCAGGATGAGGTGCAGACGGTTGAGCTGGATGAACAGGGCAATGTCAGCCATCTGATGTTAGAGCGTAAGGGCCGCCACGACATCGAGATGGTCATAGATTGCACCGGGTTCCGAGGTTTGATCATCAACAAAGCACTGGGTGAGCCGTTTATGGATTACTCGGATTACCTGCCCAACGACCGTGCCATGGCGTTGCAGATCGAACATCCCGACCCAGAGAAAATCGAAAGCGTCACACGCTCTACCGCACTGGGTGCGGGGTGGACGTGGCGGGTTCCGCTCTACAACCGTGTGGGCACAGGCTATGTGTATTCATCGGCGCATCGCACGGATGATCAGGCGGCCGATGAATATCTTGAATGGCTAGGCGACAGCGGAAAAGGTTTGACACCGCGTGTGATTCCAATGCGCATCGGGCGCGTGCGCAATGCCTGGGTCAAGAACTGTCTGGCCATCGGTTTGTCCGGCGGGTTCATTGAACCGTTGGAAAGTACTGCAATCCATATGGTTGATCATGCGGTGCGCTGGTTCGCAGAACACCTACCTACACGCGATATCGAACCATCGCTGCGGGCAAGATATAACCGGCAAATGAACAAGATGTATGACGAGGTCCTGGATTTCATCTGTCTGCACTATCGCCTGGGCAACCGCACGGATGATCAATATTGGATCGATGCGCGCACAGAGATGAAGATACCGGATCGTTTGGCCGAAAACCTGGAATTGTGGCAGCACCGCCTGCCCATGGAACACGATGTCGAATTTGCCACACTGTTTAATTTCCGCGTTTATCAGACGGTTCTTTTGGGCAAGCAGGTCTATGAGACCGGCTATGGGACTGGCATCCGTGATCGTCTGCGGCCGTTGAAGAAACCGATTTGGTTCCAGTGGTGGAAGGGCGCGAAGGTGGATCTTGCGCAGATCCTCAAGGCGATGCCGGATCACAAAACACTGCTGCGCGATATCCGAGGAGAGCTGGAGCAACCGCCAGCCTTTGGTATGGCGGCTGCGATGCAACCGACCGTCGCGATGCCGGGCGAACAACTTGCACCCGTGGCAATCCAGAACATGCCGAACCTTGCCGAAATCCAAAGCGGCAAGAAGGACCTGCAACTGTTCTAGAAGGTCCTAGCGCTCCGCGCAGCTTTGCGGTGGTGGCAGCATTGAACTGCGCTGCGCGGACCGAGGACCCACTGGAGAAATGCAAAATACCTGCGTTAAAGCGCGGGTCCTTTACGCAGCTTTTCCTGCTCGGACGGGGCCGGCGTGTGATTGAAGACAAAGGCCGTGCGGCAGGCTTCTTCTCCGCCCAGGTCTTCGATTTTCTTTCGCTGGTCGGCAAAGGCGCGGGCGTTTACCTCTTCGGGGTCACAGATTTCGCGCAGGCGGCGTTCCCCTTCGACCAGCGCAGTCTGAACCTGCGGGTCATTTACCCGATCCAGCGCGCGGTTGGTCTGTTCTTGAGGATCGGTTGACAGGTCGAACAATTGCGGGGGCTGTCCGACATAATAGACGTATTTCCATTCGCCCCATCGCACCATGAAACTGCCGGTTTTTGACCCACCATCGTGGTATTCGCTGAAACCGGTCCGATCGAGGTCGTCCGGCGCATTAGCCAATCCGATCAGAGACAAGCCGGGTTGACCCGCGTTGCCGTCGTCGTCTTCGACGCCGCAGACATCCCGGGCGGTTGCAGCGATATCGGTCAGGTTGGTACATGTGGTAACACGTCGCTCCGACGGGATACCCGGGCCGGCCGCGATCATCGGAATTCCTGCACTGGCCTCATACATCACCTGTTTGGTCCAAAACCCCTGATCCCCCATCATGTCACCGTGGTCGGATACATAGATCACCACCGTATTTTCGGCCTGATCACTGTCGGACAGGGCTTTCAGGACGCGCCCCACGCAATCATCCATCAATGAGGTCAGGCCATAATAAGCCGCCTTGGCTTCGCGCATTTTCTGTTCGTCGAAGTAATCTTCGTAGTTGAAGAACGCGGCGATGTTGCGCAGCTCTTCATGATCGGGCAGCCCTTTGCCATACCCGACGGGCAGATCCATCTGGGCTGGATCGTAAAGATCGTACCATTCCTTGGGACAGGTCAGGGGGTAGTGTGGGCTGACCAGCGACACAAATGCAGCCCAGGGTTTGGCTTGGCGCGCGGGATCGGCCAGCCAGGCCTCGGCTGCTGCGGTAATGTCCAGATCATAATCGGTATAGGTGCTGGACCCGACGCCCACATCGCCCGCCAGCTCGGAGGCCGAATCATAGTCTGGTGGGTTTTCGCGCAAAAGCCCAACGGCCCAGCCGACACCTCCAACCACGTGCATCGGCAGGATTTCCTCCGAGAAGCCATTGTCGTCTTGGTTGGACCTGAAATGCAGTTTTCCAATAGAGACGACCTCGCGCCCGGCGTCGCGCACCTGCCTCATCCAGCTGCGCGGATGTCCGTCATAGGGTGTTGCGCTGTCCCAGTTTCCTGTCGTGTGAACCCAGTCTCCGGTCGCTAGCGCCGCCCGTGTGGGTACGCACATGGGCGAAGGCGTGTAGGCGGACTCAAACATCGTTCCGCGCGCGGCCAGTGCATCCAGATTGGGCGTTTTGACAATCGGATGGCCAGCGCATCCCATTGCGTCTTTGCGGTGTTCGTCTGAAATGATGACGAGAAAGTTCAGGTCTTGACGCATGAGATCCTCCAACTTTTTCAAAGCTTCGCAAGTGGCGCAGACTTTGCTGTTCGAAACACGACATTCTTCGCAGGAATCGGGAGTTGCGCCTAACGAGAGTGGTTGCACATGGTTTATTCTAATGTAATAACATAGCAAAACTATCGAGCGAGCATGACGATATCCGTTGACACCCGACAGTCTAGGTACGTGCGCGCCGATGAACGGAGCGCACAATGACTGACCGCAGAAAGAACCGAAACCTGCGCAGCCGGATCAAACGCCGCCGGCGGACGGGATTGCCAATGCAGGCCTATGACGCGTTGCCTGCCGAATTGCGATTGTGGCTTGCCTCGGCTTGTTTGCCGTGGAGCCCGGCCTCGGCGCTGCGCATTTGGCATAAAGAAGGCGGCGCGCATAGTCCCGATGATGCCTATTCGCGATTGAATGCGATTGAGCAGTCCATGTTGCAACGGGACGGGTGCGTTTGGGACATGGCGCGCCGAGTGTGACGGCGGCCGATGCCCTGTATATCAAGGCTTTCCTCTTGCACATGTCGAGAATTCGGCTTATACGCGCGCTGTCAACACAAGGGCGGTCAACGTCCGGATGACGTTACTGAGCAGGGCCGGGTCACCTCGGCCCTTTGTGTTTGTTTGCTCAGGGGCGCACCGGATCACGTCCGATGACACCATGAAACAAGACCGGCGGAGACAACCGCTCGGCCAGTAAAAACGTATGTAAAGGAAAACACTGCCAGATGGCTGATACAACCATGGAGGAATTCGAAGCCCTCCTGAACGAAAGCTTCGAAATGGACACGCCCGAAGAGGGTTCTGTTGTCAAAGGCAAGGTTCTGGCGATCGAAGCCGGCCAAGCCATCATCGACGTTGGCTACAAAATGGAAGGCCGCGTTGATCTGAAAGAATTCGCGAATCCCGGCGAAGCTCCTGAAATCGCTGTTGGTGACGAGGTAGAAGTCTACCTGCGCGCCGCAGAGAACGCCCGTGGCGAAGCTGTCATCTCGCGCGAGATGGCCCGCCGTGAAGAGGCATGGGACCGTCTGGAAAAAGCATATGCCGACGACCAGCGCGTCGAAGGTGCAATCTTTGGTCGCGTCAAAGGTGGCTTCACCGTCGATCTGGGTGGCGCAGTTGCGTTCCTGCCCGGCTCGCAGGTTGACGTTCGCCCCGTGCGCGACGCTGGCCCGCTGATGGGTCTGAAGCAGCCGTTCCAGATTCTGAAAATGGACCGCCGCCGTGGCAACATCGTTGTGTCGCGCCGCGCTATCCTGGAAGAATCGCGTGCCGAACAGCGTGCCGAAGTCATTGGCAACCTGACCGAAGGTCAGACCGTCGAAGGCGTGGTCAAGAACATCACCGAATACGGTGCGTTTGTTGACCTGGGCGGCGTTGACGGCCTGCTGCACGTCACCGACATGGCATGGCGCCGTGTGAACCACCCGTCCGAGATCCTGACGATCGGCGAAACCATCAAGGTTCAGGTCATCAAGATCAACAAAGAGACCCACCGCATCAGCTTGGGCATGAAGCAGCTGCAGGAAGATCCATGGGATCTGGTTGCTGCGAAATACCCGCTGGGCTCGGTCCATCAGGGTCGCGTCACCAACATCACCGACTACGGCGCGTTCGTCGAGCTGGAAGCCGGTGTCGAAGGTCTGGTGCACGTGTCCGAGATGTCCTGGACCAAGAAAAACGTCCACCCCGGCAAGATCGTTTCGACCAGCCAGGAAGTCGACGTCATGGTTCTGGAAATCGACGGTGCCAAGCGTCGCGTATCTCTGGGCCTGAAGCAGACCATGCGCAACCCGTGGGAAGTGTTTGCAGAAACACACCCCGAGGGCACCGAAGTCGAAGGCGAAGTCAAGAACATCACCGAATTTGGTCTGTTCATTGGCCTCGAAGGCGACATCGATGGCATGGTTCACCTGTCCGACCTGTCGTGGGACGAACGTGGCGAAGATGCGATCCAGAACTACCGCAAAGGCGACATGGTTTCGGCCGTTGTCTCGGAAGTTGACGTGGAAAAAGAGCGTATCTCGCTGTCGATCAAAGCCCTGGGTGGTGACAAGTTCGCAGAAGCCGTTGGCGGCGTGAAGCGCGGTTCGATCATCACTGTAGAAGTCACTGCGATCGAAGATGGCGGCATCGAGGTGGAATACGAAGGCATGAAGTCCTTCATCCGTCGTTCCGACCTGTCGCGTGATCGTGCAGAGCAGCGCCCCGAGCGTTTCTCGGTTAACGACAAGATCGATGTCCGCGTCACTAATGTCGACAGCAAGACTCGCCGTCTGGGTCTGTCGATCAAGGCACGTGAGATCGCCGAAGAGAAAGAGGCCGTGGAACAGTACGGTTCTTCCGACTCGGGCGCATCGCTGGGCGATATCCTGGGTGCAGCGCTGAAATCCGGCGACTAAGCTCAGGTTGGATTTTCAGCCGAGTTTACGGCCCCGTGCAGACGCGCGGGGCCGTTTTTGTTGCGAATCAATATGTTCCAAAATTTGGGCTTATTGCGGCCGTCGTTCACGCTTTAAGAGCGGATTTTGCCTGAACAAGCAAAAAATCGCGCGACTTTGCTGTAAAATGAATGCTTTGCACACAGAGTTTACGTTCCCCCGATCACGGTTTTTTCCTATACTGTCCAGAAGTATAGACATGGTTAACCGGTCGCCTGGGAGGGTAACACTCATGATCCGTTCAGAACTGATTCAGAAAATCGCCGACGAAAACCCACATCTCTATCAGCGTGATGTCGAGCGGATTGTGAATACCGTGTTCGAAGAAGTGACAGATGCTATGGCGCGTGGCGACCGTGTTGAACTGCGCGGCTTCGGTGCCTTCTCGGTCAAACAACGTGACGCGCGTGTTGGCCGCAATCCTCGTACGGGTGAGACCGTGCAGGTCGAAGAAAAATGTGTTCCATTCTTCAAAACTGGCAAGTTGCTAAGGGACCGATTGAACGGTAAAGCCTGACACCATGATGCGTTACCTTCGATATGCTTTCCTGGCGATCCTCGGGATCGTTCTTGTGTCAATCTCGCTGGCCAATCGCCAGATCGTCGAGTTGAAGCTGATGCCGGATGCCCTGGCCGAGTTGCTGGGGCTCAATTTCTCAACGTCTTTGCCACTGTTCATCGTGGTGCTGGGCGGCGTCGTGGCCGGTCTGATCATCGGCTTCCTGTGGGAATGGCTGCGCGAGCATAAACACCGCCGCGATGTCTCGACCAAGACCGGAGAAGTGCGCAAGCTTGAGCGTGAGGTCAAAAAGCTCAAGAAAAAGCAGAATGAGGGCAAAGACGACGTTCTGGCTCTGCTGGACGAAGCCAGCTAAGGCACCTTTATATGACCGATGTAGCTGTAAAAATCTGCGGGCTAACCGCACCCGATCACGTGCGCGCTGCGGCTGATGCCGGTGCACGCTACGTCGGCTTTGTCTTTTTCTCAAAATCGCCACGGCATCTGGACCTTGATGCCGCGGCAGGGCTGTCGCAGCTTGTTCCTGCAGGCGTGGCCAAGGTCGCGCTGACCGTGAATGCGACGGACGAAGAACTGGACCGTATCATCGCACGCGTGCCCTTGGACATGTTGCAATTGCATGGCAAGGAAACACCCCAGCGGGTTTCAGAAGTACGCGACAGGTTTGGCCTGCCGGTGATGAAGGCAATCGGCATCGCCGAGGCTGAGGATCTGAGCGCGATTGATCTGTATTCTGAAGTGGCTGATCAATTGCTGATCGACGCGAAGCCGCCGCGCACCTCCGAACTGCCGGGTGGCAACGGGCTTGCCTTTGACTGGAGATTGCTGGCAGGCCGGAAATACTGGCGAAAGCCGTGGATGCTGGCCGGGGGACTTACTCCGGACAACGTCGCCGAGGCGATCCGTATGACCGGCGCAAAACAGGTTGATGTGTCTTCCGGCGTCGAAAGTTCGCCCGGAGTTAAAGACTCCATTAAGATTTCTGAATTCGTTTCCGCCGCCCATTGATCTGCTTGCTGACCTCCCCCGTATATAACGTCGGGGAGGAACAAAGATGCTTGCAGCGATTGGCGGGGTTACCCTGAACCATTGGTACAACGCGCCAGAGTTCTTTTGGCGTGCAGGACAGGCATTGAAGCAGGCGCGCGGAGACCCATTATGCGAGCATGCGCAGATGTTCCCTCACGGTGGGCTCTACTTTTCACTCAGTGTTTGGCAAGACGCCGAGGCCATGCTGACATTTGCCCATTCGGGACCACACAGGCGCGTTCTTGCGGTGTCAGACCGGTTGTCCATCACGCACGAGTTCCACCATTTCTCATGCATTGCTGTTCCAACCGAAGAACAGGCCCTGCGGATCTGGAAGCATCGATACAGGCCCACAGAATGATACGTTTTGCCATGGCAAAACCTGTCAGCACCTCCTATGAACAACGGGTACGACGAGGGAGACACCCATGGCCAACGATCTATTCAATTCCTTCATGTCCGGTCCCGACGAACAGGGCCGCTTTGGCATCTTCGGCGGACGGTTTGTCAGCGAAACGCTGATGCCGCTGATTCTGTCGCTGGAAGAGGAATATGAGAAGGCCAAGGATGATCCGACTTTCTGGGCTGAAATGGACGATCTGTGGGCGAACTACGTGGGTCGCCCCTCGCCGCTGTACTACGCGGAACGCCTGACTGAGCACCTGGGCGGCGCGAAGATCTATCTCAAGCGCGATGAGCTGAACCACACCGGCGCACACAAGATCAACAATGTTCTGGGCCAGATCATTCTGGCGCGGCGCATGGGTAAAACCCGAATTATTGCGGAAACCGGGGCAGGGCAACACGGCGTGGCCACCGCCACCGTCTGCGCCAAGTTTGGCCTTAAGTGTGTCGTCTACATGGGCGCGCATGACGTACAGCGTCAAGCGCCCAACGTGTTCCGTATGCGTTTGCTGGGTGCCGAAGTGATTCCGGTGACGAGCGGCAGAGGCACGCTGAAAGACGCGATGAACGACGCGCTACGCGACTGGGTGACCAATGTGCGCGACACGTTCTACTGCATCGGCACTGTGGCGGGCCCGCACCCGTATCCGGCGATGGTGCGTGACTTCCAGTCAATCATCGGCAAGGAAGCTAAGGAGCAGATGCAAAAGGCCGAAGGCCGTTTGCCCGATACGCTTATCGCCGCCATCGGCGGTGGGTCGAATGCGATGGGTCTGTTCTACCCGTTCCTTGACGACAAGAGCGTCAACATCATCGGTGTTGAGGCGGGCGGCAAAGGTGTGAACGAAAAGATGGAGCATTGCGCTTCGCTGACCGGCGGTCGCCCTGGTGTGCTGCACGGTAATCGCACGTACCTGCTGCAGGATAATGACGGCCAGATCCTTGAAGGCTATTCGATCTCGGCCGGTCTGGATTACCCCGGCATCGGGCCTGAGCATTCCTGGCTGAATGACATCGGTCGCGCGAACTATGTCTCGATCACCGACAAAGAGGCGCTGGAAGCGTTCCAGCTGTGCTGTGCAACCGAAGGCATTATCCCCGCGTTGGAACCCAGCCACGCGCTGGCACATGTTATGAAGATCGCGCCAGAGCTGCCCAAGGATCACCTGATCTGCATGAACATGTGCGGGCGCGGCGATAAGGACGTTCAGACTGTGGCCAAATACCTGAACTTCGACATGTCCGATACCGAAGGACGTACTGCTGGCTAACGACTACCCGGGGCTTTGCGTCCCGGGTCTTTCATGCCACGCTGGTGGGCATGCAGGACGCGTCCAGTTCAGATAAACTCGCTCAAAAATACGATGCCGCGGCACCCGGCTGGGCGGATAAGATGCGTCTGCTGGGCTATTTTGACGCCTATCTGGGGTTTCTGTCGACTGGTTCAGCAGATGATTTAGGCCGGAACGGGCTGGATGTCGGGTGCGGGACCGGCGCTTTTGCCGAGGCACGTGCAGTCATTCAACCCAAAGGTCGGGTCACTCTGCTCGAGCCATCCGGGAAAATGCTGAAACAGGCCGAGGGTGCATTGGCCCAAAGGGGCGTTACGACCCAGACTGCCCGATCACGGTTGGAGAAATTTCACCCAGCCGAGCCCTTTGATTGCATTCTCGCCGCCCATGTCCTTGAACATTGCAGCGACCCCACCGATGCCCTACACCACATGCGCAGGCAGGCCACGCCAGCGGCAAAGCTATGGCTGGTCGTTAGCAAACCGCACTGGTGCAACGCGATTATCTGGCTTCAATGGCGTCACCGGTCCTACAGGCCGCAACAGGTGGCCAAGATGCTAAAGGATGCGGGGTGGCTGCTGGAGGCGGAGCACAGTTTTCCAACTGGTCCGCCCTCGCGCACATCGCGTGGCTATCTGGCGCGCGCCGTGTAAACATCAATCCGGTGTTGGCGACATGGATTGATCAGTTCTGATGCAAAACCGTTTCGAACCCCTCGAACTGAGGTGGTCCCACCAGAGCCGACTGCGTCTTGCCGTTGCCAGCGTTTTTGTGCGCATCCCGGAATTGTTGGGACTTGGTCCAGGCTTCGAAATCGCTGCGATTGTCCCAGATCACATGGCTGGAATACAGCCGATATCCGTCGTCTTCGGGGCCTTTCAGAAGGCGAAACTCCTGAAACCCTTGCAGTTCTTTCAAGCGGCTTTCGCGGTCTTTCCAAACGGATTCGAAATCGGCTTCGTTGCCCAGACGGACTTTGAAGCGGTTCATCGCGACAAAGCTCATAGCCTACCTCGTTTTTAACGGTTTTGCGCTTGCTAAACAAAGTGTCGGCTGGCGGGTTTCTTTGATGTGGTTTTGTCCCCGAGGTCAATCGGGTTTCGCGGCGTATTCGCGTAAGATTCCAATAGGGACGATGTCCAGCGCCCGCTGATGCGTGGCCTCAAGGTCGGCCTTGGGCGCGCAGCCCTCGTCATGGGCCTGCAGGAAACGCCCGGCACAAAGGCACCATTTGTCACCGGGTTTGAGACCGGGAAAGTCGAATTCAGGGCGCGGTGTGCTCAGGTCATTGCCGACATATTTGGAATAGGCCAAAAACTCGGCCGTCATGACCGCGCAGACCGTGTGACTGCCCTGATCTTCGGCGCAGGTGTTACAGGCCCCGTCCCGAAAGAACCCGGTCTGTGGATCGCGGGAGCAGGGGGCAAGGACGCCCCCCAGAACGTTTATGCTGTCCAGTTTTTGCATGAGCACACCTTACAGGCTTTGAGCGATCGTGCGGAACATTTCTATGTTCGCCTCGTTGACACCATCGTCGCGGAAATTGCGATCAGCCCCGGTTGCGACGATAACAACACCGCGCGGTTGGTCGAAATAGATGTACTGGCCATATACGCCACGGGCCAGAAACTCACCTTCATGCGCGCCAAGGGGGATCCACCACTGATAGCCATAGCCGATCTCTCCGGCCTTGGTGGGGGCGCTGGGAAAAACGGATTCCGCAATCCACTCAGCGGGCACGATCTGCTGGCCATTATGCTCGCCGTTTTGCAGGATCATCTGTCCAAACCGGGCAAAGTCGCGAGTAGTGAAGTTCAACCCGCCCAAGACGAAAGCCACGCCAGCACCGTCGGTGACATAGTAGCCGTCGCGTTCAAGGCCCAAAGGTTCAATGATCTTTTCGGTCAGCAAATCAGCCACAGATCGGTCCGTCGCACCGCGAACAATCATGCCGATAACGTGGGTGTCGATCGAGACATATTGCCATGTCTCGCCGGGCTCGACGAACGTTTCGTTCAGCGAGGCGGCAAAGTCATCCAGCTCTCCACCCAGGGCGACGACGCGACCCATTCGGTTGATGTCGGAGTTGTAGTCCAGATAGTCCTCGTCGAAGGTCACACCGCTGGCCATGTTCAGAACATTGCGGATCGTTGCGCCGTCATAAGCGGTGCCCTGCAGTTTCGGGGCGTATTTGACCACCGGATCGTCCAGCGAGTCGATGGCGCCTTCGGCCATCAGGATGCCGAACAGGGCGGACAGATAGCTTTTGGCGACCGACCAGGATATCCGGCGATCCTCGGGGGCGGTCCCCAAATAGTATTCTTCGAACCTGATCTGCCCGTCCTGCATCACCAGCAAAGAGGTTACGGCCCGGTCTTCGACCCATTTGTCCGTGCCCTCGGGCAGGTCAAAACCGGGGCCGTAGGGCAGTTCGAATGTCGCACCTTCCCCCCTTAGCAGGTCGACAGTCAGGAAGGCGTCATCCATGTGAGAGAAGTTGTAAATGATCTTTCCTTCGGAAAACAAAGAGTTCACTGCCATCAGGCGCTGAATCTCTTCGCGCTTCCAAACGCCAACGACCACCGCTGCCAGCACCAACATCAAAACGATGCGCAGCACCCATTTCATCAGGGTTCGCATATGTTACCTCCCGCTTTTGGTGTGCATTGGAGCGCGGACTGGCGCAGTTCGCAATTGAGACGTAGCGGCACCATCGTTGGCCTTACTTGAACTTGTCCATCAGTTTTTGCATGGCGGACCTGGTGTCCGCCTCGGGTTCAGGCGTAGCTGCAGCGACCGATTTCGAGGAGGCCGCAGCGGTTTTTGATGACCGTGGCGGTGCGGTGCGCAATGCGACCGCGTTCATGAATCTGCCACCATCGCCATCTGCCAAATGACCGGCACCGTCGGAAACCCCCCGCAAGACGTCTTCCAGCCAATCCGAATCTGCCTTGGCAAAGTCACTCAGGACATAAGGCGAGACCAGTTCTTTGCGGCCCGGATGCCCAATGCCCAGACGAACTCGATCATAGGCCGGGCTGATATGGTCATGGATCGACCGCAGACCGTTATGCCCGGCGTGACCTCCACCTGCTTTCGCACGCACCTTACCGGGCGCAAGATCCAGCTCGTCGTGAAAAACGGTCACATCTGTCGAGTCCAGCTTATAGAAGCGCATGGCCTCACCCACGGATTGACCCGAGCGGTTCATGAAGGTTTGTGGCTTGATCAGCAGCACCTTTTCCGAGCCCAACCGCCCCTCGGCGATTTCTGCCTGGAACTTTGATTTCCACGGGCCGAAACCGTGATCGTCGGCAATCCTGTCCAGTGCCATGAACCCGATATTGTGCCGGTTCCGGGCGTATTTCTGCCCCGGATTTCCCAGTCCGACAAAAAGTTTCATGACTCTGCTCTGCGCCTCCTAGTAGGACTTGCCCCTCATGCCCCGAAATGGATCGAAAATCCAGTGATGGCAAGGTGCAAAAGACGAGCTTCAGCCTTTGGGCGTGTACCAGATCGGAGAGGTATAGGCGCGTTCGGTTGTGGTCATCGGCACGTCGGCATCCATCTGGACGTTGAACCTTTTGGCCTCATAGGCCGTCCAGCGCGGCGTCGGGATTTCGATGACGCGGACATAGTAGAAGGCCCGCTGCGACGGGTCGAAATCCGGGTCCTGCCAATAGGTGATCAATTCCGGTGCACCAATTGTGTTGGTCCAAGTCGCGTTTCCCACATCGACCGTGTTCCCGACCAAAGGCAATTTTCCGTCTGCGTCGGGCACACGATCTCCGCCCCATGCCACGTCATAGACCTTTTCTCCGCGCGTCCCGTCTGCGTTCAGCCACCCTTTGATGACCTGTACACGGTCGAGATTGCCGCTATAGGGGTCTTTCAGCGCTGCGATCAGGAAATTCGGTGCACCGTCGCCGGTTCTGGCGGGTAGATCCGAACCCATCGGTACGCCCTTAGCGTAGCCAAGATCGGCAGGCAGGCGAGACAGAGCATCTTCTTCTGCAAAATCCCAGCCGCCGAAGAACCGCACCAGCATACGCGAACCGGTGGTGCCGTAGACTTCGCGCCGCTCGAGCGCGTCAAAGATCGCCTCGCGGGTATTCTCCATGGCCCAAACAGCAGCATATCCACCCGAGGCCTGTTTCCAGCCATAGATTGAGAACTCGGGGTCGGGGGCTTCGATAACCAAATGTTCCCAGCGGTTTGGCTCCGGTTCCACGCCGGAATGCTTGCCAAAGAAGTTCTCCTCTTCCACGGCTGCCATGCCAGTATGCGCGTCAGTCGAACCAATCTGACCGACCTTGTAGGGGTTGATGCCCAGTTGTTCTTCCAGCATCAGACCGGTTTTGTAAGCCTCGCGGGAATACTCGTATTGCAACATGTCCTGAGTTTTGGCTTCGGTCCCGTTCAGGTTTGACGCGTCCCACGTGTCAAAATCCGCGAATTCGTCATCGGGGCTGAGAAACGGATGCGCTTCACTGTCACCTTTGATCTGCGTAGTTTCGATGACCGGTTCGAACCGTGCACGCAGGCGCGCGTTTTCTTCCGATAAGGGCGTCCCGTCAAAGTTCGAAACTGAAAACAAGCGACCATTGGACAGGTTGCCATTATGGGGAATTGCAAGCACGTCACCGCCTGTCCGATCCTCATAGTCGGCCAGGTGTGCCCATAGGTCTTCAGGGTTCTTACTGTCGAATTGCGAGAACGGAAGTACCTGATTGGCGTTGGCCGCAGCATCCCGGAAGATCACGTTGCGGTGGATGTTGTCTCCGCCCTCAGACGTCCACTCGTAACCGATTAGAGCGGTAAAGACGCCGGGCTCGTTGTACTGGTCCGCAAGGGCCGTATAGTTCTGCCAAGCGTCCTTGATGGCTTTGGGATTGTCGATCGGGGGCTCATTCCCGGACAACGACGCCACGATTTCCATAGCGGTGGCAAAGACAATGTCGTTGTCGTTGCTGGTAAGCGCGTCGTACCAGGCTTTGCCTTGCGGGGTCGACAGAACATTCTGATCCCCGCCAAGTAACTGGGGCATTAGCCCATACATTTCGGCATGGTCCGAGACTACAAGCCAATCCAGTGGTTGGGAAAGCTTTGCCTGCAATCCATGCGTCGTAGTGACTTCGTGGCCTCGCGCGAACCGAAACGCGTCCTCTTGGCTAAGACGGGTCATGGTTCCGGCGTCAACGGACACCTGGGTATGAAGATGTGTGTCACCCCAAAGCGGTCGGGTCGGAAAGTTTCTACCGGCATATGGCGAGAAATGATCAGACGTGAAACGTTCAGCAACGTCATCCTTACTGGGCAGAGTGTCCTGCACTTGCGCAGTGACCGAAGATCCGAAACCGACGCTGACGGCCATTGAAATTAGGGCTGGTAGAAAATTTGATTGGGGTCTCATGATCGCGTGCTACGCTGAACTATTCGATGAGCTGGTGGCATTCCAATTGGGCCACTGGCAGCGAACTTAGCACAGTCTGCGATCAAATGCGAAAATGTGCATTTGAAAAAAACGGGGCTCCGATGGAACCCCGTTTCATTTTCAGTACAGTTAAGCCTGAACTTACTCTTCGGCTTCCTGACCGACGACTTCAACTTCGTCTGCGGCCACTTCACCTTCTTCACCCTCTTCGTCGTCGCTTGTCGACAAACCAGTCGGTGCCGAGATGTTCGCGATCACGAAGTCACGGTCGATAGTCGGCTTGGTGCCTTCGGGCAGATCGACCGACGAAATGGTGACAACGTCGTTGATGTTCATGCCGGTCACGTCAACGGTGATTTTCTCAGGAATATCACCTGCGGTGCACATCAGTTCGACCTCTGGACGGACAACGGTCAGAACGCCGCCCTTCTTGATGCCGGGTGCTTCTTCCTCGTTGATGAACTCAACCGGGATGAACAGCGCGATTTTGGTGGTGCGACGCAGGCGCATCAGGTCCAGGTGGGTCGGCAAGTCTTTGACGACGTCACGTTGAACGTCGCGGCAGATGACGCGAACGTCTTCCTGGCCTTCAACCTTCAGGTTCCACAGGGTCGACTTGAACCGGCCAGCTTTCAGGCGCTTGAACAGTTCGTTGAACGGGATCTGGATCGGCAGCGGTTCTTTGTCGCCACCAAATACGATGCCCGGAACCATGCCGTCGCGGCGTGCCTGACGAGCGGCGCCCTTGCCTGTCCCCGTCCGTTCCAGAGCTACGAGATCAGGAATCTCTCCAGCCATGATAATTCTCCAATGTTAGGGCGGGCATCCTCCAAGGCTGTATGCCCGCGTGAAGCCGCGTCCTTAGCTTGAATTGTCAGGTTTGAAAAGGGGTTTTTCGCGGTCTTCATACTTTGCGAGGCTCTGCCTCGCGCTCCGGGATATTTGGGGCCAGATGAAGATCGGATCCCGTGCTTCATCTGGCAGAAAATATCTCGGGGGAATCGCAGCTTGCTGCGGTGGGGCAGAGCCCCCTTTGAAATGGTTTGCTGGAAGGTTTTGCGAGATCAGGCTTGCCATCGGCCGCCGAAACCCTCGGGGATCAGCAGGTTGTGACGACCCAGACTGCTCACATTCCGCTCGCCGCACAGGGCCATCGTGGTGTCCAGCTCTTTGTGGATGATATCCAGCGCAGTCGTGACACCTTGTTGGCCCATCGCACCCAGCCCATAGACAAAAGCGCGACCGATGTAAGTACCCTTGGCCCCAAGTGCCAGCGCTTTGAGAACGTCCTGCCCGGACCGGATGCCACTGTCCAGATGGACTTCGACGTCATCACCAACTGCGTCCATGATTTCAGGCAAGACACGGATCGAACTGAGCGCTCCATCCAACTGCCGCCCGCCGTGGTTTGAAACAACGATGGCATCTGCGCCCAGTTTAGCTGCCATCCTGGCGTCCTCGGCATCCAGAATACCTTTCAGGATCACCTTGCCGCCCCACTGCTCCATCAACTTTTCGACCTTTTTCCAATCGAGGCTGGGGTCGAATTGCTCGGCCGTCCACGCGCCCAGCGATGAGGCATCAGAAACGCCTTCGGCATGACCAACGATATTGCCAAACTCGCGCCGATGTGCGCCCAGCATTTCTATCCCCCAAGCCCATTTGGTCATGAGGTTTGCAATTGTCTTGGCGGTCAGTTTCGGCGGCGCGGACAAGCCATTTTTCAAATCTTTGTGGCGCTGCCCCAGAATTTGCAGGTCCAGGGTGATCACCAATGCGGAACATTTGGCATCCTTGGCGCGCTGGATCAGGCGACCGACGTAATCCTGATCCTTCATTGCATAAAGCTGGAACCAAAAGGGTTTGCTTGTATGCCCTGCGACATCCTCGATCGAGTTGATCGACATGGTCGACAGGGTGAAAGGCACGCCGAACTCCTCGGCAGCCTTTGCGGCCTTCATCTCACCGTCCGCGTGCTGCATGCCTGTCAGGCCAACTGGGGCCAGAGCCACCGGCATCGCAACATCCTGTCCGATCATCTGCGTTGCAGTCGAGCGCCCGTCCATATCCACGGCGACCCGCTGGCGCAGCCTGATATCTTCGAAATCCGAGCTGTTCTCGCGGAAGGTTTGTTCTGTCCAACTGCCGCTTTCGGCATAGTCGAAAAACATGCGCGGCACGCGGCGTTCGTAGATACGTTTCAGATCGTCGATATTGGTAATGACGGGCATGAGGTTCGGCCTTCGCAGTATTGGTGATGTTTGTTACCAACCATTTGAGGCCCTCGCAACGTTGGGACGTTGTGAGGCAACGTCACGTATCCCGGGGCAACAAAAAATGCGGCCGGACAGGGCCGACCGCGTTGAAAATTGATCAGGTCTCAATCAGGCTGAGTGTGCGCCGTCAGCCAGAGATTTTACGAAATCCAATACTTCGCCGGTGGGCTTGCCCGCAGCGATCTGGCTGACGATAGCAGAGCCGACCACTGCACCATCAGCAACAGTTGCGATTGCCTGTGATTTTTCAGGTGTATTGATTCCGAACCCGACGATCACTGGTAAATCGGTTGCAGATTTGATGCGGGCGACCTCGGGGCCAACATTTGTAGCTTGGGCTTCGGCCGCACCGGTAATGCCGGTGATTGACACGTAATACACAAAGCCCGATGTGTTCTGCAGAACGCGGGGCAAGCGCTTGTCATCGGTGGTCGGCGTGGCCAGACGGATAAAGTTCAGACCTGCGGCTTGTGCGGGCAGGCATAGCTCTTCATCTTCTTCTGGTGGCAGGTCGACGACGATCAGACCGTCAATTCCGACCTCCTTGGCATCTGCAAGGAACTTATCGACGCCGCGGTTATAGATCGGGTTGTAGTAGCCCATCAGCACAATCGGAGTGGTATCGTCGGTCTCGCGGAAGGCGCGGGCCAGATCCAAGGTTCGCTGCAAGGTCATTCCACCGTCCAGTGCGCGCTGACCGGCGGCCTGGATCGTCGGGCCGTCTGCCATTGGATCGGTAAAGGGCAGGCCCAGTTCGATGACATCGACACCTGCGCCGGGCAGGCCCTTCACGATCTCAAGCGAAGTCTCAAAATCTGGGTCTCCGGCCATGATGTAGGCGACGAACGCCTTCTTTCCCTGTTCTTTCAGAGAGGCGAACTTGGCGTCGATACGGGTCATAAGCTGTCCTTGCAATCAGGTTCAGACCTGATGTGCAGAAACTTTGAAAAGAAATCAATCCCGGTTCGCAGCGCAGCCCCTAGAACGCAAGGTGGTATCGCAGCAGCACGGAATTGACGCCCGGGTTTTCCTGTTGCGTGCTTGCATTCGATTTATGCGTAATCGCAACAGAGACTTTGTTGCCGTTGTTCAGCGTATAACCGACGCCCAACAGGCTGCGGATCTGGAAACTGCCGCCCAGGTCGTTCAATTCCTCTGATTCAGAGAAATAGCCGGGCATGACGCTGCCCTCTACGAACCAGCGTTCAGCGAAAGTGTATGTACCGATCAGGCCAGCACCCACATGAACGTCACCGGCTTCGTCCACGGTCAGCGCACCACCCCATGTCGCGGACAGGCGCGTTGCCTCGTAGAAAGGGCGATGATGGTATTCGACCGAAAAGGCGGCCTGGTCTTTTGCGTCACTTTCGGAAAAATCTGCATATCCGGCACCGAAGACAACTGATTGTGCGTGTGCGGAGGTCGTGGCGAAAAGAACCCCAAGGGCAAGAACGAAAGATCTCATGTCAGCATTCACTATTCAATTTTTCTAAATGGCTAATTGGTGATTCTAGTGCTCTCGTTTCAATGTGCGCAAGCGCACAAAGCCGTGACAATCAATTGTGTTGTCAAAACGCTCTTGCGTACCTAATGCGCCCGCTGGCTTGCGCATTGTGCCCGACCTGCATAGAAGCTGCGCTCGAATGCTATGCAGGAGGCCGTCATGGGCTTTAAAATGGGAATCGTGGGTCTGCCGAATGTGGGTAAGTCGACCCTCTTCAATGCGCTGACCAAAACCGCAGCTGCGCAGGCGGCGAATTTCCCGTTCTGCACGATCGAACCCAATGTGGGCGATGTGGCCGTCCCCGACGACCGGCTAGACCAGTTGGCCACCATCGCAAGCTCCAAGCAAATCATTCCGACGCGCATGACCTTTGTGGATATTGCGGGTCTGGTGAAGGGTGCCTCGAAAGGTGAAGGGCTGGGCAACCAGTTTCTGGCGAACATCCGTGAAACCGACGCCATTGCCCACGTGCTGCGCTGTTTCGAAGATGGCGATGTGACCCACGTGGACGGCCGCGTTGATCCTGTGGCCGATGCCGACACCATCGAGACCGAACTGATGCTGGCCGATCTGGAGAGCATCGAAAAGCGCCGCGCCAATCTGGTGCGCAAGCTGAAAGGCAATGACAAAGAGGCGCAGCAGCAGGAACGCTTGCTGGCCGAGGCGCAAGCGATGCTGGAAAACGGCAAACCCGCGCGTCTGGTCGAAGTTTCCGACGAAGACGCCAAAGCATGGACGATGCTGCAGCTGCTGACCACAAAACCGGTTCTCTATGTCTGCAACGTGTCCGAGGAAGAAGCCGCCGAGGGTAACGAATATTCCGCCCGCGTGGCTGAAATGGCCGCAGCGCAGGGCAATTCCCACGTCATCATCAGCGCCAAGATCGAAGAAGAGATTAGCCTGCTGGAAGAAGACGAGGCGCAGATGTTCCTAGAGGAAATGGGTCTGGAAGAGCCAGGCCTCGACCGTCTGATCCGTGCCGGCTATGACCTGCTCAAGCTGGAAACCTATTTCACAGTCGGCCCGAAAGAGGCCCGCGCCTGGACCATCCGCACCGGCACCGCTGCGCCACAGGCCGCTGGTGTGATCCATGGCGATTTCGAAAAAGGTTTCATTCGCGCTGAGACGATCGCCTATGACGACTATATCGCCGCCAATGGCGAACAGGGCGCGAAAGAGGCGGGCAAGATGCGGGCCGAGGGTAAGGGCTACATCGTCAAAGACGGCGATGTGATGCACTTTTTGTTCAATACCTGAGCGCCGATTGACCCTGCGTGAAGCGGACCATTCAGATGCGTCGAGCATCGCTGCGATTTCGATTGAAGTCTGGATTGGCACCTATCTCAAACGCGGGGTTAGCGGTTTTTTTGCGGATTACGCGCTGACCGAGTTCACGCCAGCGCGTATCGGTGCCCTGATCAGCGATCCGGAAGAGTTCATTCTGGTGTCGAATAATTCACAGGGGATCGACGGGTTCATTCGCGTCTCTCCGGTCTGTGATGCCCCTATCGCGGGGTGGTCGGGTATGGAAATTTCGACGTTCTATGTTCAGCCGCGTCATCACGGCAAAGGGATCGGCACGCGCCTGCTTGCGGCAGCGCTGTCGCATTGCCGAGAGCAAGGGACCGATTCCGTCTGGTTGACCACCAATGCAGAAAACGATCCGGCCATCGCCTTCTATCTGGCAAATGGGTTTGTACAGATTGGCGAGACCCAGTTCCGGATTGCAGACCAGGGCTATCTCAACAATGTCTATGCCTTGTCTTTGACCTGAACACATCGCTTTCCCCCAACGTAAAAGCCGCTAATCTGGGTTTCTGGCCTCACCTTGGGATACCGAAACATGATCGAAATCCGCGACCTGCAATTGCTTAGCGCCTTGGCCCGGCATCGCCATTTTGCCAAAGCGGCCGAGGAATGCGGAATTTCTCAGCCAGCGTTTTCCATGCGTATTCGGAATCTCGAGGACCGGCTGGGTATCTCAATCGTGCGCCGCGCCAACAGGTTTCAGGGCCTGACTGAAGAAGGCGAGATGATCGTCCAGCGCGCGCGGCGCATTCTGGATGAGACAAAGGCGCTGGAACAGCAGGTTCTGGCCTCGAAGGGAGAGATTACCGGGACACTCAAACTGGGTGTAATCCCAACCGCGATTGCCTTTACCGGACGGCTGATCAAGCGGCTGCATCAGGCGCATCCGCGCGTTGTCACACGGATCGAAACCATGTCGGCCTCGTCCATTCAGCACCGGTTGGACGAAGGTAGTCTGGATGCGGGTATCACCTATGGCGACAGCATTGGCACCGACCTGCGGCAGGTTCAGCCGTTGTACGAAGAGACTTACGTGCTGTTGATCCCGTCGCATATGACCGAAGAAACCGGGCCGATCCCGTGGACACAGGTCGCCGAGTTTCCACTCAGCCTGCTTGAGCCGCAGATGCAGAACCGTCGCATTCTGGACCGCATCTTCGCTGAGCAGGGTCTCCACCCCCAAGTGGTCGCTGAAACCAGTGGCTTTACTGCCTCAATGGTCATGGCGCGTGAAGGGCTGGCAGCCACAGTTGTCCCCCGCGTTCTGGTGCGTGCGCTGGGTGATCTTAAGGGGACGCGTGTGCTGCCTCTGGTCGATCCTGTTGTAAGTAAACCGATTTGTCTGGCCACCTTAAGCCGAGACCCGGAATTGCCAACGGTTGGTGCTTTGCGCGCTGTGGTGACGTCTTTACGGTGATAAGGTGTCGTTATCGTGCGATAGCGATAAGAGATTTGACGATATGCTATTCTGATGAGACACGGAGCCTCAATCGGAGGGCATCATGGCACCATTAGATACCAAGCCATCAGGCGCACCCAAGGGCGTCTGGAAGTCAGGTAAAGGCAAAGGGCGGCACACGCCCAAAGGCCGTCAGTTCACGGATGAGGCGCAGACCGAGATTGCGCGCCTGTTGGGCGACCGCCCGCGCCGCCGCGACCTGCTGATCGAATTTCTGCATTTGATTCAGGATGAGCACGGCCATATCAGCGCTGATCACATCGCCGCGCTGGCGATTGAGATGCGGATCGGTCAGGCAGAGATCTATGAGACCGCGACGTTTTACGCCCATTTCGACGTGGTGAAAGAAGGCGAGGTGCCTCCGCCCGCGCTGACGATCCGTGTCTGTGATTCTCTCTCCTGCGAAATGGCCGGTGCCCAGCAGTTGCAAAAGGCCCTGGAAGATGGCTTGGACGCATCCGAAGTGCGTGTGGTGCGCGCGCCCTGCATGGGGCGTTGCGATACGGCCCCGGTGCTTGAGATTGGTCACAACCACATCGACCATGCGACCCCGGAAAAGGTGCAGGCCGCAATTGCCGCCGGTGATACTCACGCCCATCTGCCCGATTACGAAACCTTTGCCGCCCATGAGGCAAACGGCGGTTACGCCAAGCTGAAAGAGCTGCGCGAGAGCGGCGACTGGGAGAAAGTACAAGAAGACGTTCTGTCCTCAGGCCTGCGCGGTCTGGGTGGTGCTGGCTTCCCGTCCGGCAAGAAATGGGGCTTTGTTCGCATGAACGAAGGCACCCGCTATCTGGCCGTGAACGGTGACGAGGGCGAACCCGGTACCTTCAAAGACCGTTATTATCTAGAGCGTGCGCCGCATGTTTTCCTTGAGGGTATGCTGATCGCTGCTTGGGCGGTCGAGGCAGAGACGTGCTTCATCTACATGCGTGATGAATACCCTGCGGTGCTGGAAATCCTCGCCCGCGAGATTGCCGCGTTGGAAGAGGCCGGGATCGTCGAAAAGGGTTACATTGACTTGCGCCGGGGTGCTGGTGCTTACATCTGCGGTGAAGAATCCGCGATGATCGAGTCGATCGAGGGTAAGAAGGGCCTGCCGCGCCACCGTCCTCCGTTTGTGGCGCAGGTTGGGGTCTTTAATCGTCCGACCTTGGTGCACAACGTCGAGACGCTGTATTGGGTCTCAAAGATCTGCCGCGAAGGGCCGCAGATTCTGAACTCTGTCGAAAAAAATGGTCGTAAGGGCCTGCGCAGCTATTCAATCTCGGGGCGGGTGGCCAAGCCGGGTGTTTACCTGCTGCCGGCGGGTTCGACCATTTTGGACGTGATTGAGGCCGCTGGTGGCATGATCGAAGGTCAGACCTTCAAAGCGTATCAGCCGGGTGGTCCATCCTCGGGCCTGCTGCCTGCGTCGATGGATGATATCCCATTGGATTTTGACACGCTGCAGCCACATGGCACCTTTATTGGATCAGCCGCTGTGGTGGTTCTGTCCGATCAGGACACCGCACGCGATGCCGCGCTGAACATGCTGCGCTTCTTTGAGGATGAAAGCTGTGGCCAGTGCACGCCATGCCGGGCGGGCTGCGAAAAGGCCGTGAAGCTGATGCAGGCTGACAAGTGGGATCAGGATCTTCTGGAAGATCTGTGCCAGGTTATGGGCGATGCCTCGATCTGCGGTCTGGGGCAGGCGGCCCCGAACCCGATCCGCCTGGTCATGAAACATTTCGCTGACGAAATCTGAGGGAGACAGAGCCATGCTTGATGCAAGCCCAACCAAGACCGTCACCTTCAACCTGAACGGCGATGACGTCACCGTGCCCGAGGGCTGGACCATCTGGGAGGCGGCCAAGGGGCAGGGATTTACCATTCCGCACCTCTGCCACAAGCCGCAACCGGGCTATAAACCCGACGGCAATTGCCGCGCCTGTATGGTCGAGGTGGAAGGCGAGCGCACTCTGGTCGCCTCGTGCATCCGTCCGGCTGCGGACGGAATGGTGGTAAAAACCGATAGCGACAGGGCCGAGAAATCGCGCGCAATGGTCATGGAATTGCTGGTCGCCGACCAACCCGAAGAGGCGCACGATAAATCCAGCCACTTCTGGGATATGGCCAAGCTGAACGATGTCAGCGACAGTCGCTTCCCGGCGAAAGAAGCCGAGAAAATCCCTCTGCTGGATGACAGCCACGTTGCAATGCGCGTCAATCTGGACGCCTGCATCAACTGCAACCTCTGTGTCCGTGCTTGTCGCGACGTGCAGGTCAACGACGTGATTGGCATGGCTGGACGCGGGCATACCGCGCAGGTGGTGTTTGACCAGAACGACCCGATGGGGGATTCGACCTGTGTCGCCTGTGGTGAATGTGTTCAGGCCTGCCCGACAGGTGCGTTGATGCCAGCCACTGTGCTGGACGATCAGCAGCAGGGGGACAGCAAGGATTACGATAGCGAAACCGAAAGCGTCTGTCCGTTCTGCGGCGTCGGCTGTAAGGTTTCGCTGAAGGTCAAGGACGGCAAGGTCAAGTATGTCGAAGGCATTAACGGCCCAGCAAACGAAGGCCGCTTGTGTGTCAAAGGTCGCTTTGGCTTTGACTATATCCACCACCCACACCGCCTGACCAAACCTCTGATCCGGCGTGAGGATGCGCCTGCAAAGGGGTTGAATGTCGATCCGGGCAATCTGGGCACTCATTTCCGCGAGGCGACCTGGGAAGAAGCAATGGATCTGGCGGCCACCAAGCTGAAAGCGCTGCGTGATGAAGATCCGCGCAACGTCGCTGGCTTTGGTTCGGCCAAATGCACCAACGAAGAAGCCTATCTGTTCCAGAAATTCATTCGTCAGGGCTTCAAGCACAACAACGTCGACCACTGCACCCGTCTGTGCCATGCCTCGTCCGTGGCGGCGCTGATCGAGAACGTGGGCTCGGGCGCGGTGACGGCCACCTTTAACGAGGTCGAGAACTCGGATGTGGTTATCATCATCGGGGCCAACCCAATCGAAAACCACCCCGTGGCGGCAACCTACTTCAAGCAGTTCACCAAGCGCGGTGGCAAGCTGATCGTGATGGACCCGCGCGGCGTCGGTATGCGCAAGTTCGCAGACGAAATGCTGCAGTTCCGTCCGGGGGCGGATGTCTCGATGCTCAACGCGATCATGAACGTGATCGTCGAAGAGGAACTGTACGACAGCCAGTACATCCACCGCTGGACCGAGAACTGGGAAGCCGAAAAAGAGCATCTGCGCGCCTTCACACCCGAGGCGATGGCGCCGATCTGCGGCATTGAACCGGATCAACTGCGCCGTGTCGCGCGTACCTTCGCGCAGGCCAAGGCTGGTCTGATCTTCTGGGGTATGGGCGTCAGCCAGCACATTCACGGCACCGATAATTCCCGCTGCCTGATCTCGCTGGCATTGATGACCGGCAATGTTGGTAAACCCGGCGCGGGTCTGCACCCGCTGCGTGGCCAGAACAACGTGCAAGGCGCGTCTGACGCGGGTCTGATCCCGATGTTCCTGCCGGATTATCAGTCGGTTATGGATGACGGCATTCGGGCCAAGTTCAACAATGTCTGGGACTCGGACGACTTCTCTAACGAGAAGGGCCTGACCGTCACCGAGATCATCGATCAGGCCTATGCGGGCAACATCAAGGGCATGTATATTCAGGGCGAAAACCCGGCCATGTCCGACCCGGATGTTGGTCACGCACGGGAAGCATTGGCCAAGCTGGAGCTGATGATCGTGCAGGATATCTTCCTGACCGAAACGGCCAACTATGCCGACATCATCCTGCCCGCCTCGGCGCTGTATGAAAAGAACGGCACCGTGTCGAACACCAACCGTCAGGTTCAGCGTGTGCGTCCGGCTGTGGCACCTCCGGGCGAGGCGCGTGAGGACTGGAAAATCACCGTCGAGCTTGCGCAGCGCATCGGGCTGAACTGGGACTACACGGATGTGTCTCAGGTCTTTGCCGAGATGAAGCTGACCATGGCGTCACTCGACAACATCACCTGGGAGCGGCTTGAGACCGAGACGATCACCTATCCATCGCTCAGTGAGACCGATCCGGGTCAGGCGATCGTGTTCGGTGACGGCTTCCCGCGGACAGACGGACGGGCCAAGTTCACCCCGGCCAGTGTCATCCCGCCGGATGAAGCGCCGGATGAGGAATACCCGATGATTGCCACAACCGGCCGTCAGCTGGAACACTGGCACACCGGGTCGATGACCCGCCGGTCCAACGTTCTGGATGCTGTGGAACCGGAAGCAAACTGTTCGATGAACCCGCGCCAGCTGAAACTGATGGGGATCGAGCCGGGCGAAATGATCCGTCTCACCACGCGGCGCGGCTCGATCGAAATTATGGTTCGAGCCGACCGGGCGATCGCCGAAGATATGGTGTTCATTCCGTTCGCCTATGTCGAGGCGGCGGCGAATATCCTGACCAACTCGGCCATCGACCCGTACGGTAAAATCCCTGAGTTCAAGTTCTCGGCCATTCGCGTCGAAAAGATCGAAGACGCCATCGCGGCGGAGTAAATCCGTCACATACAGTCTTGGAAAGGCGGCCTATTGGGTCGCCTTTTTCTTTCCTTGACAGCAGCTTACCTGCGGCCAACCCTGTCACCGTTCTTGGTGGAGGAGTTTTACATGGCGCGCCGCTTCGTCGATCTGTCAGTTCCGTTGGAAACCGGCATCGTGTCGGACCCGCCGATCATGTTACCCGAAATCGAATATCTGGCCCATGACCAGACCGCCGAACAAGTCATGTCCTTCTTTCCGGGCCTACAGAAAGATGATCTGCCCGGCGGCGAGGGCTGGGCCATCGAACGCCTTCAGATCGCCACGCACAATGGCACCCATCTGGACGCGCCCTACCATCATCACTCGACCATGAACAAAGGCGAGCGCGCGATCACCATTGACGAGGTGCCGCTGGAATGGTGCATGAACCCCGGTGTGAAACTGGATTTTCGCCATTTCGACGATGGTTATGTGGCGACCGCCGCCGATGTCGAAGCTGAATTGAAACGGATTGGCCACGAATTGCAGCCGCTGGATATCGTCGTCGTGAATACCTCGGCTGGCACACGGTATGGGCATCGGGACTATCTGGCCAAAGGGTGCGGCATAGGGCGCGAGGCAACGCTGTACCTGACCAAACGCGGGGTTCGCGTGACAGGAACTGACGCCTGGAGCTGGGACGCACCGTTTCCATTGACCGCGCAGGAATATGCTGAAACGCAAGATGCATCGATTATTTGGGAAGGGCACCGGGCCTCGATGGAGGTTGGCTATTGTCACATGGAAAAACTGACGAACCTTGAAACCTTGCCGCCAACTGGGTTCGAGATTTCCTGTTTCCCGTTCAAGATCAAAGGGGCTTCAGCTGGATTCATCCGCGCGGTTGCGATCTTTGAGACCCAAGAAGGAGCACTTGATGCAACTGACGCCTGAAACGCTGGCCGGACATGACGGACCCTATGATGCCCCGCTTGTATTCCGCGGGTTCAAGGCGCGCCCCGAGTGGATCGATTATAATGGTCACATGAACGTGGGCTATTACGGCGTCGCCTTTGACAATGCGCTAGAGTTGTTGATGGTGGATCATCTTGGGCTGGGTGAGGCACAGGTCAATGCGATGGGGCAGGGGCCCTATATTTTGCAATCCCACATGAATTTCCTGCGCGAAGTACTGGAAGGTGAGGCCTTCAGCATCCGGTTTCGGATGCTGGACGCAGATCACAAACGCGGCCACTATTTCGCACAGATGGTGTCTGAAAAAGACGGTGATATCTGCGCCACTCAGGAAGCGTTGTTCATGAATGTCAGCCATACGACCGGCCGGTCGGTTCCCTATCCGGACTGGGCCGTCGCGCGTCTTCAGAGCATGGTGAGGGATCATGCGGCGATCGACCCGGCCCCAGAGGTCGGACACCCGATCGGCATCCGCAGAAAGTGAACTGAGGCCTGCTTAGTAGTCGCGCGAAAAAAAGACCCCAACACCAGTCTCACCCCGTCCATCTACAGTGCCTTTCACAGTGAAACTGTCGGTAACGTCCAGGTTCAGGTTCACCTCGGTGTCGCCTTCTGTGTTGACGGTGAAATCGGTGTAGAGGTTGTCGCTCAGATACGCTCCGGCGCCGAGCCGGCCCGCGCCACCGTCGGACACGCCGATGTCCACGGTGTCGACGCCCGTTGACTCGCGCAGGCCTTTGGTCGCGTCGCCGCCAGCGCCGCTGAGTTGCGCCAGCGAGGCCGCCATCTGAGCGATTACGAACGGTGACAACTCTGAGAAGCGATTACCGAACAACAGCATTGCCAGCGCTTCCTCCGCCGGGCGCTCGGGGTCGGAAAAGACGTTGACCTCGGGCGAATCCAGTGGCCCGGCGATCTCGATCGTTGCGGTGCCGTCAGAGGTGCTGGTCGAGGACTCGAACTCGATATAGGGCGTCAGGTCCCCCTGCAGCGTAACAATGCCTTTGGTCAGTGCCAGTCTGCGGCCAAGAATGTCAAAATTACCACGGATCAGCTCGATCTGACCGGATGGAATGACCGAGGTAGTGGTGCCGCCGATGTGGATTTTTCCTCCCAGCTCTGCGTTGACACCACGCCCGCGGACAAACACGGCCTTGGGCGCCAAAAGACTGACGTCCAGCGCGATACGTGAAGCGCTTTTGCCTGCGCCTTCTTTTTCGACCAGACCAGCGCGCTCACGGGTGACATAGCCCGCCTGACTTTCGTTTACGTGCACGATGTCCGGAATGGGTGCCGCCCCCACGGCACCTGATGCAGCCGCGAGGTTGATATTGGTTTCGCCAAACGTGATCTGTCCAGCGATCGAGCTGTTACCCGCCAGCGCCCCGGTCATAGCAATTTGTCCGTTCAGCGTGGTTTCATACAGCAACTGATCGGTCAGTACGAGGCTGTTAAGGGCAGTCGTGATATTGGCATTGAATGGTGGCGTAAGGTCTACTGGCCCACTGACGGTAAAATTGCCGCCTGCTCGTGGTCCGCCACTCAGGGAAATAGTGGCGCGGCTGTTTGCAAGTTGGACCGATCCGCTGATGCCTGTGATCGTTTGTCCCGCGCCGGGAATTGCCAGCGACGTACCGGAAGTGGTGATCGAACCGGACAGGGATTCCAGCGCGGGTTTACCCGACAATGTCAGGTCATAACGGGCGCTGCCTTCGATCTTGTTGGGCGTGATAAAGATATTGGCAATGCCAAGATTGACGCCGCCAACGGCTTTCATGTCCGCTTCTCCGGTGCTTTCGTCGAAGGTACCAGAGACTTTGCCGCTAATCTCCGCAGGCCCGTCGGCTTGGGCGTCGATTGTCCAGACACCGTTGTTGCGCTTAGCGCTGCCATTGGCGGCCACTGTACCCGGAAACTCAGGTACAAAACGCTCGATCCGGTTGAACTTGGCGTCAAAATCCAGATCCGCCGACCCGTCGCTGTCCACCGTCCCGGCTAGCTTGGCGTATGAGCTGTCGGGGCCATTCAGGTTGACCGTACCTTCCACGCCCTTGGATGTCGGGGCAACGTTTCCATCCAACGTCAGTGGACCGGACATCGTGTTCAACACCCGCGCCAGATCGTCCAGTTTGACCGAGAAATCCAGCCCGCCCGCTTGACGGTCCAGCTTAC
The DNA here is from genome assembly GCF_059609785.1 of Ruegeria sp. YTSC003. NCBI lineage: Bacteria > Pseudomonadati > Pseudomonadota > Alphaproteobacteria > Rhodobacterales > Roseobacteraceae > Ruegeria > Ruegeria sp. YTSC003. The sequence continues at coordinate 224,033 of NZ_JBXWMK010000005.1, forward strand.
CCGAAGCCGTTGCGGTGATGGCCGTGCCGTTCAGGCGGAACGTTTCAATGCTAAGGCCATCTTCCCCATTCTGGGCATCTACGGACAGGGTCGTCTGGCCCTGAATCAGTATGTCCACGGCCTCAATGCCGGTTTGGATGTTGTTGGCATCGAGGTTGCCCTGAACATCGAATGCCCGGGTGGACAGGGTACCGTTGCCTTGCACGTTTGCTGCGACCGAACCGGCAAGATCACGCCCGGCCAACCCGGAAAACAGGGACAGGTTCGGCACATTCAATTTCGCTTGGCCATCTGCCGACAGATCTCCGGCGGGGTCGTCTACGGTCGCCTGAACTTGTGCGCTAAGGGCGCGGCCATTCACCGAGGCGCTGCGGATGTCGATACTGTCTGCGGTTCTGGCGCCGTCCCATTCGATCTCGGTTCTGCCGGTCAGCAGAGGGTCGATATCGGCCATACCAGTCTTGATGTTCTGACCTATCACGCTGGCCGTGCCGTCAAATTCCAGCGTTTGTACCGTGCCTGTACCGTTCACGGTCGCCTGTAGGGAACCGCCAAGGTCGCGTTTTGCCAAGCCAGAGAAGACCGACAAATCCGATGCGTTGACCCGGGCCTGCCCATCAATGGTCAGGTTGCCGTCGGGCGTCGTCACAACACCGCTGGCCACGGCTTTGGCGGCCTTACTGTCCAGATCGAATTCACGGATAGTTATGCCGTCTGTGCCGCGGCTTGCGTCCAGAGTGATCGTGGTCTCTCCGGTGATAACCGGGTCGATATCGTCACGGCCAGTAGACAAGTCGCGGCCCTGAACCATGACTTTGCCGTCAAAGCTGCGTTCCAGCGGTGAACCTTTTCCGGTCACGCTGGCCGAGACCTGCCCGCCAAGGTCCAGCTTGGCAAGATCCGAAAAGCGCGACAGGTCAGTTGCGTCCAGCTTGGCCGTACCGTCGACCGTCAAGCCGCTGGTCAGACCTGAGATCAGCGCGTCCAGCGCCAGCGTGTAGTCAGAGCCCACAAGCTCGAACCCCGATAGGTTCAGTGACTGGTCGCTGCTATAGTCGAACTGGCCATCAAGTGTGATGCGATCGCCCAAAGCTGTGGTCAGCGCGTCATCGGCCATCTCTATTCCGCCGACCGCGATTTGTACGTCGCCATCGACAGTCAGAACCTCGCCCTGATCCAGGGTGCCTTGCGCGGTGATCCGGGCATCACCCAGCTTGGCCTGAGGGGACGCGAATTCATTGGCAGTCAGGCTTAGGTCCCAAAGGTTGCCGTTCTGGCGGTCAAACAGTGCCGACACCTGCGCCGCCTTGATAGAGGTATCGCCCCCCGCGACCGGAAGAACGACGGCTTCCCCATCCGGCGGAGTGATGCGCCCTTGCAGAGCCGCCAGTTGCAATTCACCACCTTCGGCCAATTGAAGCTCACCCTTCAGATCCAGTGCCTGCGTGGTGAGTTCCAAATCCGAGATGTCCAGCGCGCCCTCGGGCTTGGTCTGGCCATCGACATAAAGCCGTGATTTTGGGCCGAAGAACGGATCGATGTCCTCCCCCAGAAAGGGTGTCAGATCGCCGTTCAGATCAGCGGTGAACGCAATGCCGTCCGCTGCGCCACCCTCGGCCGCCTGCAGCTGAACCTGCCCAGTGACGCGCATCTGGTTGTCGCTGCTCAGCCCAATATCGGCGGTAAAATCCGTCAGAGGACCCGCGCCCTTGGCTGCCAGGCCGATCGGCGGGCTGTCGGGGATCTTCAGCGCGGTTGAAATCAGACCACCAGAGGCTTCGTTCACCTGTAAATCCAGGTTGATCTCACTTGTAGAGTTCTGGAACCCGGCCGCCAGCTTGATCTCATCCCCTGCGCGGTCCAGTCGGATCACGTCTAGATTGGTGTCCAGCGCCCCATCTGCCAGCGACAGGTTGCCTGTCACGCTCAGATCAGCGGCGACACCGATCAATGGCTCACCAAGAGACAGCTCATCCACCCGGATTTCACCGATTTCGATGGAAACCGGCAGTTCGGGCAGTTGAAACGGTTGCGTTTCCGCCGAAGCAGGTGGTTCTTCCTTGGTCGTTGTGCCCGGCGCACGGGAAATATCGATTTCCTGCGCGGTCAGTGAGTTGACCGAAAATCGGCCGCGGATCAGCGCCAGACGGTTCCAGTCGAGTTCGGCGTCCTTGATGGTCAGCCAAACACCTTCATCATCGGCAACTGTGATCTCTTCAATCGTCGCGCGCGCGCTCAGCGCGCCTTGCAGGCCCTTAACGGTCACGTTTTGGTCGTCGCCAGAGAGCGTATCCTGCAGGAAGTTCTCCAGCATGCTGCCGCCTTCCTCCTGCGCGGCAAGTGGCAGAGGGGCAGACAGCATCAGCCCCGAAAACAATAACGGATATGCGCGACGTCCAATCAAAATGCCTGTCCGATCCCGATATAAAACTGCAAGCCGTCGCCGGTGTCACCCTGCACTGGAACGGCCAGATCCAGCCGCAACGGACCAAATCCGCCCAGATCATACCGAACCCCAAGCCCGGCACCGGCGTGATATTCTGCGCCGCTGCCGATGAATGAGGATGTGTCCACCGTACCGTAGTCATAAAACCCGACCAGAGATATGGCTTCGGTGACTTTGCCACGCACCTCGGCAGAAAGACCAAGGAAAGATTTGCCCCCTGCAATACCAGTGCCGACAGGGATGCCAAGACTCTCGTAAGGTTGGCCGCGAACCGTTCCGGCACCGCCCGAGAAAAACAGGAAGTCTGGTGTTACACCGTCCGGTGATGGCCCGAGCACTGATCCCAGCTGTACGCGACCGGCCAGAACCAGCCGTCCGCCGGTGCCGAGGCTGGTATAGCCGCGTCCATCAAAAAACATGCGTATGCCGCTTTCGGTTTCGGACAGACCAGCAAAGGGCGTGATCTGCGCGTCCAGATAAAAGCCGCGCGTTGCGCTGACCTTACTGTCGCGCTCGTCCCATTCCGAACGCAAGGGAAGGATGAAATATCGGAACCTGCGGTCATCGCCATAGGCGTCGTCCGCGCTGGACCACTGAAACCCGGCTGAGGCTTCGGCATATAGGCGATCAGAGAACGTGCGCCGGGCACCGTAGGCCAGCGACGCAACGGTGACGTTGTAGTTTTCTGTGTTGCGCCGTTCCAGAAGCGCGTTCCAGAAAGTGTTGTCATCGGGACCAAGCCGGTCGGGCTGATCCAGACGCAAGCCGATCCGGCCGTCGATATCCTCGGCACCGCCGATATTACGGACTGCCGCCTCGAACCGCAGACGTTCGGCACGCCGGAATACGTTGCGGTGCGTCCAGGTCGCGGTCACGTCTACCCCGTCGCGCGAAGCGATCTCGGCGCCAAAGGTCAGTCGGCGCTTGGGTAAATCTTCAAACGTTGCGTCGAAATCCAATGTGCCGTCCGGGTTCGGAGTCTCCCTCTCTTCAATCGAAACAACGTTGAAGGTCCCGGTCCGCCGCAACCGTGTGCCGACCTTCTGGATTTTCTCGGGCGAATATACTTCGCCTGCCGGAAACCCGGCGATCTTTTCTATTGACCGGTGGCGCACATCGGTGTCGCCCTTGATGATCATTTTGCCAAATCTCAGGCGCGGGCCGGGGGTAAGGTCGATCTCGGCATCCAGCTTGGCCTCGGCATGGCGGGCAATGACTTTCTGGCCTTCGACTTCGGCCTTGGCATGACCCGCGTTGCGCCAACCCTGCACGCCAGCTGACGCGGCTTGTTGGATCGCGCCGGTGGTCGCGAGTTTGCCGACCGCAAACTCCTCGGGCAGAACTGTTTCGGGCGTGATCGGTTGTACGATGGCTTCGCCAAAGGTGAACTTGGGGCCGGTGTTGACCGTGATTACCGCGCGATTGATCTGCGCCGGTACGCTGAGCGAGCTGATCTCAGCTGCTTCTTTTCCGTCCAGTTTGATGCTTACGACTGGGCTGAAATACCCTTCGTCATAAAGAATCTGGACGAGAGTGCGATAATCCGAAAGCGCGGCCGACAAGATCTCAAGCGGCGTGTCCAGCCCGCGGGATTCGGCTGTCGTAACCGAGGAGGTTTCCTCCATCCGCTCTACAAGTTCTTTCGAGGCACCCGGGGCCGTCAGGGTGGTTTCCAACGCGGCCAATGCGGTCGGCAGGGTCATTGCAATCGCGCCGAGAAGGCATCTCTTCAAAAAGGCGCGCGGCCTGCTCCCCGGCATCTGATAGCTCCAACTGCCCCAACTCGAAATCACATTTGCCGTTTTGTGCAAAGCAACGGCTGATTGTTTTCATGTTAGAGCATCAGAGTCCTTGCAGGAAAAGACTAAATCCTACGTCGCCTGAATTTTGCGGCCTGTGTGATTGATCGGTCTCGGGATCAGGAACCGGCGTTGCGGAACCAGCGGATGATTGCTTCTCGGTCCTCGGGCTCCATGTAGGTGACGTTTGCGGGGGGCATCGCATGGCTGACCCCCGCCTGCAGATAGATTTGCTGGGCGTTGCGGGCAATGTCGCCTTCAGTTTCCAGCAATACGCCCTTTGGCGCCCACAAAATGCCCTCCCACACCGGTTCGCGTGCGTGGCACATCGAACAGCGTCCAAGAACGACGTCATGGGCCTCTTCAAAGCCATCGGCGGCAGCATATTTCTGTTCAAACGGTGTCAGTGGCTGTGCTTCGGCCTCTTCCAGAGGTTTGTACATAGGGGCAGTAGACAACCACATTATTGCGATGAACAGCAACGCAGTGACCAGCCATGTCCAGGTTGGATCGCCTGCCCGAGCGTGGCGCGTGTTGAAGTAGTGTCGGATGGTCACGCCCATCAGGAAGACCAGAGCCGCGATGATCCAGTTGTATTCTGTCGCAAATGCCAGTGGGTAGTGGTTCGACAACATCAGGAACACGACCGGCAACGTCAGGTAGTTGTTATGCGTCGAGCGCAGCTTGGCGATTTTGCCGTACTTTGGGTCAGGTGTACGGCCGTTCTTCAGATCGTCTACCACGATGCGTTGGTTCGGCATGATGATGAAAAACACGTTGGCTGTCATGATCGTGGCCGTGAAGGCACCCAGATGCAGCATCATGGCGCGACCGGTGAAAACCTGATTGTACCCCCAGCCCATCACCACCAGTAGGACGAACAGCAGCACCATCAGCAGGGTCGGACGTTCGCCCAAACCCGATTTGCACAGGAAATCATAGATCAGCCAACCAACTGTCAGCGAGGCGGCCGAGATCAGAATGCCTTGCCACAGCGCCAGATCGGCTTTTTGTGCGTCGATCAGATAAAGCTCTCCGCCCACCCAGTACACGATCATCAGCAACCCGGCCCCGCTGAGCCAGGTCGCGTAGCTTTCCCATTTGAACCAAACCAGGTGTTCCGGCATCCGTTCGGGCGCGACCAGGTATTTCTGGATGTGGTAGAAACCGCCGCCATGAACCTGCCATTCCTCGCCATCCGCCGGGCCGGGGATGTCGCGGTTCAGACCAAGGTCCAGTGCGATGAAATAAAATGAGGATCCGATCCAGGCAATGGCGGTAATAACGTGCAGCCAGCGCACGGCAAATGCCATCCAGTCCCAGAAAACGGCGAAGTCGTACATGAGAAAGCTCTCCGATTGGTTGCCGTCACACTAGGCAAAGGGCACTTTCTTCGGTATTCCCTGATATTGTCAAACTGTATCAAAAAAAACGAAAAGATGTCCTATCTAGACAACATCCGCACCTTTGTCAGGGTTTACGACCTTGGCAGCATGTCCGCTGCCGGGCGAGACCTGCGAATCTCGCCTGCGGTGACGTCGGCGCGGATATCTCAGCTTGAAGATCATCTGGGCGTGCGTCTGTTTCAAAGAACAACGCGCAATCTCAGCCCGACAGAGCAGGGGCGGGCATTCTATCCCGGTGCCGTGGCTGTTTTGGATGCGGTGGACGATGCCGAAGCGCAGGTCGTCCATCTGACCGAAGCGCCGCGTGGATCGTTGTTCGTTGCCGCTCCGCTAGGGGTGGGGCGCAGGGTTTTGGCACCGCATGTGCCCGATTTTCTTGCAGAATACCCCGAGATCGATGTGCGCTTGCGGTTGACGGACAGATCCGTTGATCTGACGACCGAAGGTTTGGATCTTGCCTTTTTCATCGGCCAGCCTGAAGATAGTACTCTGCGTATTCGAAAGATCGCCGACTGCCAGCGCGTGCTTTGTGCCGCTCCTGCCTATGTTGAACGCAGGGGCATGCCTGCAACGGGCGCGGACCTGGTTTCCCAGCGCCATGAATGCCTGAACCTGAGGTTTCCCGGCGCGACCGAGTTTCAGTGGCAGTTGGAGACACCTGACGGTCCCAAGCGGTTCGCAGTTTCTGGCCGGTTCGAATGTGACGACGGTGACGTGCTGACTGACTGGGCGCTGTCGGGGCAGGGGATCGCGATGAAACCGGTTTTTGAAGTGGCCGAACACCTCAGTTCGGGGCGTCTGGTCCCCGTTGCGGTCGAAACGCCGCCGGTGCCTGTTCAAATGGCCTGCCTATACACACATCGCCGCCATCAGGACCCCAAGGCGCGTTTGTTCATGGATTTCATGATTGCGCGGATCGGCAAGGTCGTGCGTGGGTCGGAAACTGCTGACACATAAAGCTGCCGTTTAGCGGCAACCCCATCCCGCGGTTCAACTGCCCCGGTAGGTCGAATAGCCGTAAGGGGACAGCAGCAGAGGTACATGATAATGTGCCTCGGCATCAGACATGCCAAACCGGAGCGGCACCTGATCCAGAAACAGCGGGTCATCAGCAGCCTGGCCCGATGCGCGCAGATAGTCTCCTGCGAAGAAAACCAGCTCGTAAGTACCAGTTTTGAAAGAGTCTTGTGGCAAGATTGGGCTGTCAGTGCGCCCGTCCGAATTGGTCTCCATCTCGGCGATTTTGCGATGGGAATTCCCCGACACCCGATAGAGTGCGATTTTCAATCCTTCAGCCGGGCAGCCGCGTGCAGTGTCCAGAACATGGGTCGTCAGATAGCCAGCCACGGGTCTCTCCTTTGATTTGTCTTTTGCTTTGTCACAGTCTGACGCAAAGTTTGAAACAGTGGAAATGCCGAAAGAACCGGAAACAGCGTTCGGATTGATTTGATAATCATCGACGTGTTTCTGGGGTAAGGCTATTCAAAAGATCAAGAATGGAAGATGCCATGCAGCCCCCTCGCTATCCTCGTGACATGATCGGATATGGTGCCAACCCGCCAGATGCCAAATGGCCGGGCGGCGCGAAGCTGGCCGTTCAGATCGTACTGAACTACGAAGAGGGCGGTGAAAATTGCGTGCTGCACGGCGATGCCGCGTCCGAGGCGTTTCTGTCCGAAATCGTGGGGGCCGCCCAATGGCCGGACCAGCGCCATTGGAACATGGAGTCGATCTATGAGTACGGCTCTCGCGCTGGTTTCTGGCGACTGCACCGGTTGATGCAGGACTTGCCAATAACAGTCTATGGCGTTGCAACAGCCCTGGCCCGTTCGCCGGATCAGATGGCAGCGATGAAGGCCGCCGGGTGGGAGATTGCCAGCCATGGTTTGAAATGGGTCGAACATAAAGACATGCCGGCGGATGAAGAGCGCGCACAAATCGCCGAGGCTATCCGTCTTCACACCGAGGTCGTCGGTGAACGCCCGCGCGGTTGGTACACGGGGCGATGTTCGGAAAACACGGCTCGTCTGGTGGCAGAAGAAGGTGGCTTTGCCTATGTGGCCGACACATATGCGGACGACTTGCCGTACTGGATGCAGACCGGTGGCCGGGATCAGTTGATCGTGCCCTATACACTGGATTGCAACGACATGCGCTTTGCCACGCCGCAGGGCTTCAACTCGGGTGACCAGTTCTATTCCTACCTCAAGGACAGCTTTGATGCGCTATACGCCGAGGGCGAGGCCGGAGCGCCCAAGATGCTGTCGATTGGGTTGCACTGCCGCCTGATCGGACGACCTGGCCGGGTGATGGCGTTGAAACGTTTCCTGGAATACGCGCGCGGCTTTTCCGATGTCTGGTTTGCGACACGGTTGCAGATCGCCGAACACTGGGCGGAACACCATCCTGCGGTGCGGCGTCCGAAGCCTACTCAAATGGACCGGGACGCGTTTGTCGCCACGTATGGCGGCATCTTCGAGCATTCCGCCTGGATCGCTGAACGGGCTTATGAGCTGGAATTGGGACCGGCTCATGACACGGCCGGAGGGCTGCACAGTGCATTGACCCGCATGTTCCGTTCCGCCTCTGCGGACGAAAGGATGGGTGTCCTGACCGCGCACCCGGATCTTGCCGGAAAGCTGGCGCAGGCCAAACGGCTGACGCAGGAAAGCACGTCCGAGCAGGCTTCGGCCGGGTTGGATGCCCTGACAGATGAAGAGCGTGCGACGTTCACCGAGTTGAACCAGAAATACACTGAGAAATTCGGCTTTCCGTTTATCATCGCCGTACGTGATCACGACAAAACGTCTATCCTTCAGGCGTTTCAACGGCGCATCGATCAGGATAAGGACACCGAATTCGCCGAGGCTTGCCGTCAGGTCGAGCGGATCGCCGAATTCCGGTTGCGGGACGTTTTACCCTCATGAGCGAGCAAGTCAGGACTGCGCCATTGACGGCCAAGGCATTTGCCCCGTTTGGTGATGTCATCGAAGTGACCGGTGATCCGGATAAGATCATCAATCAGGGGCAATGTGGCCGGTACCATGATCTGGCACGACTGGATTTCACAGACGGACGCGCCGGGATCAGCCTGTTTAACGCCAACCCACGATCCTTGCCCTATCAACTGGATATGGTTGAGCGTCACCCCGAGGGTAGTCAGGCGTTCATCCCAATGACACATCAGCCTTTTCTGGTTGTCGTGGCCCCGGATGAGGGCGGGCGGCCCGGGCATCCGCAGGCATTTGTGACCAATCCTGGACAGGGTGTAAACTATTTTCGCGGCACATGGCATGGGGTGCTGACCCCATTGCACGGGCCCGGCTTATTCGCTGTGATCGATCGGATTGGTGGGGGGGCTAATCTGGAGGAGTTCTGGTTTGACGCGCCGTTTGAGATAATAGGCGGATAGGGAACTCCCGCCCGGTCAATGCGCATCAAAGATGCTTGTGACCCGTTGGGCCAAGCAGCGCGCGGGCAAGCCCGCCCGCTGCGCCCGCGCACATTCAGCCATCTGTCATAAGGCGGGCAACATCCAACATGCGTGCCGAAAATCCCCATTCGTTGTCATACCAGCCGAAAACACGGATCTGATGTTCACCGACCATACGTGTCTCGGGTCCTGCGATAACCAGTGACTCTGGGCGTGTACGCAGGTCTGACGAGACCAGAGGGTGATCTGTCCAACCCAGCACGGGCGATGTCTGGACGGCTGCGCGCAGTTCGGCTTCGAACAAGTCGGGTGACATTCCGCGATCCAGCGTCACCACCAGATCAATGGCGGATACACTGGCCGTCGGGACCCGAACAGCAGCGCCCGAGATGCGCCCGGCCAGATGCGGCATGACGTCGTCGATCAGGTGGGTGGCGCTGGATGTGGTGGGCACCATAGACAGCGCGCCGGCGCGCGAACGGGCCAGATCGCCGCGTGGTGCGTCCACCATTGGTTGGCTGTTCGTATAGCAGTGAATCGTTGTCATATGGGCTGACGCGATCCCGCCAATCTGGTCCAACACTTTGACCAAGGGCGCAAGCCCGTTGGTTGTGCAAGACGCGTTGGACACGATGCGAGCGTTGCCCAACTGATCTTCGTTGGCCCCCAGAACGATTGTGATTTCGGTCGCGGGCGAGGGGCCAGAGATCAGCACCTTGCGAGCCCCGGCGGTCAGGCCCTGACTGGCCACATCCGAGGTACGGGCAACGCCGGTGCAATCCATCAGAACGTCGACACCGGCCAGATCGACATGTGCCAGATTGGGGCTGTGCGTCATGGGGATTGTGCGCCCATCGACGACGATCGCCGCGTCGCCCTGTTCTACTGTGCCGGGGTAGGGGCCAAAGGTGCTGTCATATTTGAACAGGTATGCGCAAGTCTCAAGCGGGGCGATGTCGTTGATCAGAACCAGCTCAATATCCGTGTCCTGCGGCAAAGCCAGCAGCTGCCGCAGGATTGTGCGGCCAATACGGCCGAATCCGTTGATTGCAAGTTTCATGCGCAAGCTATGGCAGCGCGCTGCCAATAGCTCAATGCCCGTTGTGACCTATGGTCAGTTGCAGCTGACCTGCGAAAAGAACTGACCCGAAATGTTCTGGTACATGCTGGCCACGATCGGTCTGCACCCAGTCGCTTGCTGAAAGGCGGCTATGGCCTGAATGGTGCGCAAGCGCGGCGGTGGGCCAAAGGGGTTCAGGTTGTTGTTGTCGCGCGTCGCGCGGTACACGACCGGAGCGTCCGAGACCTGTGTCACCGCCCAGGTGCGGCTCATGACAAAAACCTGCTTGGTTTCTTCCTTTGCGGCGACAGGCGTTGCATCAAATGCTGTCAAACCAATCGCAGCAGCCAGTGCCAGCATCGTTACACGCAGTACCATTGAACAATCTCCAGTGCTAAAATCCGCTATCATTTCACCAGATTCACGCGCTTCTGTGAACCCCTGACCGAAAAAAGCGTTTAATAGCCTAGCGTTTGGACAACATAAGCGGCATGTGCCGGTTCACATCCTTGTAAAGCAGATAGCGAAAGCGCCCAGGTCCGCCTGCATAGCAGGCCTGCGGGCAAAAGGCGCGCAACCACATGTAATCGCCGGCCTCTACCTCGACCCAATCCTGGTTCAGCCGATAGACCGCCTTGCCTTCCAGCACGTACAACCCGTGTTCCATGACATGGGTTTCGGCAAAGGGAATCACGCCGCCAGGTTCGAAGTTGACGATGTTGACGTGCATGTCATGACGCAGATCCTGCGGATCGGTGAATCGGGTCGTGGACCAGCGCCCCTCAGTTCCGGGCATCTCGACGGGCGACACATCACGTTCGTTGGTGATGATCGGATCTGGAGGAGGCAGGCCGGGAACGGCTTCATAGGCTTTGCGAACCCAGTGGAATCGGGCGGTTTTTTCGGCGCTGTTGTGCAGTGTCCAATCCGATCCGGGCGGGATATAGGCGTATCCGCCGGTTTCGAGGACATGGACAGCACCGCCTAATGTCAGGGTCACCTCACCTTCGACAACAAAAAGAACGCCCTGCGCCTGAGGGTCAGTTTCAGGGTGGTCGCTGCCGCCGCCGGGCTGAACTTCCATGATGTATTGCGAAAACGTCTCGGCAAATCCGCTGAGGGGGCGGGACAGAACCCAAAGCCGGGTGCATTCCCAGAACGGTAGGTTGCTGGTGACGATGTCGCGCATGGTGCCTTTGGGGATAACCGCATAGGCGTCGGTAAACATGGCGCGGTCGGTCAACAGCTGGTCTTGTCCGGGGTGTCCGCCTGTGGGCGCGTAATAGGTGGGCTGTGCCATTTCATGCCTCTGGTTCGTGTTTGAAGCACTATGAGGCGATTGGCGCGGCGGTCCTAGCACCCGAGTCGCGATAGGTTTGTTCGGTATTATTTGAAGGTCGGCCAGCGGGGCTTGGCCCCCGTGCCCCGGCGGTATAGTCTTGTGACCAAACTTATTTTAGCAAGGCGAGAAGATCATGAAAGCCTGGATTTCACACTTTTTTGCAGCAGCCGTTGTGATCGGCGCGGTTTCACTGGCACAGGCCAAGCCACTTTCGAGAATCATCGCTGAAATGGGGTTGAGCCCCGAAGACTACAGTGTCGTCAACGCCACGACCAATGCGATGTTGGCAGATGGAACGCCTCAGGTCGGAACCGAACGTAACTGGTCGAACGACGACACCGGATCAAAAGGTACTGTCCGGGTGCGCGAGGTTCGGGACAATTGCGTGCATCTTCAGCATTTCATTGTGCCTGCCGGGGCCGAACAATCACGCGAAGTCAGAACCCGCAACTGCCGGGACGCCGGCGGAAACTGGGTTCTGACGCCCTGATTTCGACTCAGTAGCCGCGTGTGCGGTCGACTTCGTGCAGTAAGGGCTTCCCTGCGGACAACCGTTGGAAATTCTCTGCAACGTCCGCCAATGCTTCGCCTAAGTGCCAGCCAGAAACATGCGGAGTGATTGTGACGCCAAGGTGTGCCCAGAGCGGACTGTCTGAGGGCAAGGGTTCTGTACTGGTTACGTCCAGAACGGCGTGGCCGGGCGTTCCACGGTCCAAGGCTTCGATCAGCGCAATTTCGTCAATCAGATCACCACGCCCTGCATTCAACAGCTGACTGCCGGGCTTCATGGCGGCCAACATCTGCGCATCGAACAAGCCGACAGTTTGCGGCGTGGACGGCAGAATGGCGCAAACGTGGTCGCATTGGCCAAGCAACGTCGGCAGCGCATCCTCGCCATGCAGGCAGGTCACGCCTTCGATTTCTTTCGGGGATCGACTCCATCCCATGACCTGAAATCCGATGGCGCGCAGCATCCTGGCGCTGCGGGTGCCGATATGGCCCAGGCCCAGAACGCCCACTACGGTGTCCGGCGTGAATATCGGGGCTTTGGGCACCCATTCTGCCTTGCGCTGGGCAGCTTCGTGAAATGCCATGTTCCGTTGATGGTGAAGGACATAAGCGACGAACCACTCGGCAATACCTTGCGCGGGCGCATCGGGCTTGAGCCGTGCGATACGGACGTGATCGGGCAAGCTCGGGTTGCCAACAATCGTTTCTACGCCCGCGCCCAGTTTCTGGACCAGTTGCAGGTTCGGCAGCCGTTTGGGGTGGTCGTTGTTCAGGCCGACAACAGCGACCATGGTGATTTCGCTTGCATCTCCAATCGTTTCCCGGGTTCGCACATCCGCGCCGGGGTTTATGTTTCGGATCGTTTTGGCGATGTCATCATCGCTTATCCAGTCGGTCAGACCGGTTTCGATCAGTAGCGCCATGAATCACCCTCGCAATTTCATTTTGATTGAGTTGACGTTCCGTCACACAGCTAGACATTCTATCGGCAGCTAAGTCATTCTCTGTTCAAAGGTAAAGCCCGCTCTTTGGGCCTGAGGAGGAAAGCTCATGAACATGTCATTCGGTCTGCGCGAAGAAAATCGCGCACTGCTACAACGTGTGGCAGATATGATCCGGGATGAGATCATGCCGCTGGAAGAAGAATACCAGGCCGAAATCGATAAGGGCGACCGCTGGCAATACACCGAACGTCAGGCTGAAATCCTCGAAGGGTTGAAAGCCAAAGCCAAGGCTGCCGGACTTTGGAACTTTTGGTTGACAGACAGCGACAGGGGCTTTGGCTTGACCACGGTCGAGTATGCTTACTTCGCCGAAGAGATGGGCAAAACGCCTCTTGGGGCCGAGGTGTTCAACTGTTCGGCCCCCGATACCGGTAATATGGAAGTGTTCGAGCGCTATGGCACGGACGAGATGAAAGAGCAGTGGCTGAAACCCCTGCTGAACGGCGATATCCGGTCCGCGTATTTGATGACAGAGCCGGGCGTGGCGTCATCGGATGCTACGAATGTATCGATGTCCTGTGTGCGGGACGGGGACGACTATGTACTGAATGGTGAAAAATGGTGGTCATCGGGGGCGGGTGATCCACGGTGCAAGGTCTATATCGTCATGGTCAAGACGGCAGGTGACGAGCAACCCAAACACAAGCGGCAGTCGATGATTGTTGTGCCTGCCGATGCGCCAGGGATCGAGGTTCTGCGACCGATGCAGGTTTACGGCCACGATGATGCCCCGCACGGCCACATGCACATTCGCTTTACCAACGTTCGGGTTCCCGCCGAGAATATCCTGCTGGGCGAAGGCCGCGGGTTCGAGATCGCGCAAGGTCGCCTTGGGCCCGGCCGTATACACCATTGTATGCGCGCAATTGGTCAGGCTGAAACGGCGCTGGAACAGATGTGCAAACGGTCGCTGCAGCGCGAAGCCTTCGGCAAGAAACTGGCGCAGCTGGGGGCCAATTTCGATATTATTGCCGAATGCCGGATGGAGATTGAAATGGCGCGCTTGCTGTGCTTGAAGGCTGCCTGGTACATGGATCAGGGCGATGCCCGTGCGGCGGCACCCTGGATTAGCCAGATCAAGGTCGTTGCCCCGCGTGTCGCACTCAAAGTCATCGATGAGGCCGTTCAGATGTTCGGCGGGCAGGGGGTCAGTCAGGACACGCCCCTGGCGACGGCCTGGACCCATGTGCGTACTTTGCGGCTGGCCGATGGGCCGGATGCGGTACACCGCCGTCAGGTGGCGCGGGCCGAGTTGAAAAAGCACACGCAGGAAAAAGTCTGAGGTTCTAGATGGTGCTGAAACCGGATCTGAAGGAACAATCCTATTTCCACGTTCGGACTGACGGAGCTTTTGTCGGCAATGATCCCGCACGCGGGCCGTGGTCTGCGGATCATTGTCATGCGGGCCCGGTCGCGGGGCTGATCGTTCGTGCAGCTGAAACAGAGGTTGGGCCGGAAAAGATGTTGACACGGCTGACGGTGGATCTGCTGCGCCCGCTACCGTTGGCAGGTTTGCGTGTGGCGGCAGAAACGACGCGCCATACCAAAACGTTAGCGACGACGCGTGTCACGGTGCACGATCTGGATGACACGCTGTGTGCCACGGCTACGACAATGCACATAGTACGGCGTGATTTGGGGCCGGTTCCAAACATCACGATGCCGCCGCCCAATCTTGACGACGCAGTGACTGGCCCGTTCCCGATTGGCGAAACCCTCCACGACCTGCCGGGATTCGCAAACCATTCGGATATTCTCTACCCCAAGGATGGTAACCAGAACGCCGGTCCAAAGACGGTCTGGATGCGCACCCCGAAGCTGTTGGAGGGCGAGGCGCAATCGCTGATTCAGGCGCTATGCCCTCTGGCGGATTGCGGGAACGGGATCTCGTGGAATGCACCAACATCTGAGATGGGGTTCATGAACACGGACCTGACGGTGCAGATTCAACGCGAACCCACGTCGGACTGGTTGGCCTCACAGTCCTTATCCCATTGGCAATCGTCGGGAATAGGAATGTCACAATCGGTTCTGTTCGACACCGAAGGCCCGGTCGGAACAGCCCTGCAGACGTTGGTTTTGTTCCCGCCGAAGTGACCGGTTTGGCCGGTTCCTGCACGGGTCTGTCGAAACACGTTGCCGGGCACGGGCCAAGCCCCTATCTTTTGCCTATGCGATGGCTCATAACCCTTTTCTCCTGTTGCCTGCCGGTTCCGGTATTGGCCCACCCGCATGTCTTTATCGACACCGGGCTGGAATTTATTGTGGATGATAGCGGCCAGTTGACCCATGTCAGGGTAACTTGGGCGTATGATGAGCTTTTCTCTTTGTTTCAGCTTGAAGATATGAAGCTGGATCAGGATTCCGATGGCATTCTGACCGAGAGCGAAGAAAAGTTTCTGTCCGGCTTTGATGCCCAGTGGGTCGAAGGATATAATGGCGATCTCGTGGTGTTCGCCGATGGTGCGCCGGTCGATTTGTCAGGGCCGATGGAGGCCAAAGCGACCACCGAGGATGGCCGTATCGTGACAACCCACTTGCGCGCGGTGGAAGGCGGTGGAGTGCCGGCAACCGCAGTCGTCGCAAAAGCATATGATGAATCTTACTACACGGCTTATGAAGTGACCCGCCCGGTATCGGTATCTGGACCCACCTCTTGTCAGATCAGCCGGATTGACGCGGATATTGACGGGCAACTGGCGCAGATGCAGGCGTTCCTACAGACCTTGGACGCCGACTATGACCTTGAAGAAAACGATATCCCCCTGGTTGGGGAAAGCTTTGCGACCGAGGTCCGTCTTTCATGTCCAAGTACCTGATTGTTCCTGTAGCCATCGCCGTTGGTCTGTTGCTGTGGTTTTGGGGCAGCGGTGGTTTTGACCATTTGGCCGCTTGGGCCGCTGGTGAGCAGCGGGAGTTTCAGAACCAGATCGCCCGCGCTTTGCGCGCCGCGCGTGCGGAACAACCCGAGGCCGTGGCAACACTGCTGACAGTCTGTTTTGCTTACGGCTTTTTTCACGCCGTCGGTCCTGGCCACGGCAAAGTACTGATCGGCGGTTATGGGTTGGGTCGCAACGTGGCCTTTCTGCGCCTGTCCGCGATCAGCTTGTTGTCCAGCTTGGGGCAGGCGGTGACGGCAGTGGTTCTGGTCTATGCCGGGGTACTGGTGTTCCAGATGTCTCGGGCAAGCCTTGTCGACACGACTGAAAAGGTTATGGCCCCGATCAGCTATGGTGCCATTGCAGCGATCGGTTTGTGGTTGATTTTTCGGTCCATTCGCAGTTTTGCGCGACGCCATCGCAGCCAAAACGTGCATCATCATGGCCACGACCACTCGCACGACCACTCGCACGAGGATGGTCACGAACATCACGACCATGACCATGGTGTCTGTTCTGATTGTGGGCATCGCCATGGTCCTACTGCCGACGAAGTGGCCCAAGTCGGTAGCCTGCGCGAAGCGGTGGTGTTGATCGCAGGAATTGCCGCGCGCCCCTGTACCGGAGCTCTCTTTGTTCTAATCCTGACGTGGCAGATGGGTATCGCGATGGTCGGCATTGCTGGCGCTTTCGCAATGGCGCTGGGCACGGCGACCGTCACAACTCTGGTCGGTTGGACGTCGTTCGGACTGCGCGGAGGGCTTCTGGCCTCGGCTTCGGCGACGCGATTTGCCTCGGTTCTGGCTCCGACGATTGAACTGGTGGCAGGGCTGCTGATCGCCGTGATTGCAAGCGGTCTGCTGTTGCGCGCGATTTAACCGAACACGGACTCCGGGTACCTGACCCGCGCCAGATACAGCCCTTGCGGCGGACATACCGGCCCGCAAGCGGCGCGGTCGGTGGCCTCCAACGCATCCCGTACATCTTCGGGCGACCATGTTCCGGCACCAACACGTTCAAGCGTTCCAACAAAGCTGCGCACTTGATTGTGCAGGAAAGACCGGGCGCGAACGTGAAAATGAACCTCTGGTCCGGAAAAGCCTTCAACCTGTTCGACCCGCAGCTCATCCAAGGTTTTGACCGGGCTTGCAGCCTGACAAATCGAAGACCGGAACGTGGTAAAATCATGCCGCCCGATCAGCATGTCCGCGCCCGCCTGCATCGCGTCTACGTCCAGTTGATGGTTGATCCGCCAGACCTGCCCAGCGTCATGCGTAGCAGGTGCGCGGCGCATCAGGATGCGGAACAGGTATTGCCGTTCGAGCGCTGAAAACCGCGCATGCCAGTCATCGTCTACCCGTGCTGCTTTAACGATGGCAACAGGCTGCGGTTTAAGGTGATAGTTCAGCGCCTCAGACAGGCGGAACGGATCCCAGTCCTTGATCAGATCACTATGCGCAACCTGTCCCAGTGCGTGCACACCCGCGTCTGTACGCCCGGCCGCGGCAATTGTGTGATCGCCGGGTTGAATACATGACAAGGCCTGTTCGATTGCCCCTTGAACAGACGGCAATTCCTTTTGCCGCTGCCATCCGGCAAACGGCTCCCCCTGGTATTCGACTTTCAGCGCGTATCTAGGCATGGCCTGCTGGTAACGCGCCGTGCCGCTACGGGCAAGAGTGGGAAAGCGCTGGTATGTCCGACAGCCGCTACCTATCTTGGGAAAAACGAAAAAAGCGGGGCGACGGTTTGGTCATCTCATCTCTGGCAGACAGTCTGACGCGCGGCGTCGAATCCGTGGGTGACCGCGTGTCTGAGGCATTGTTTGAGCCGGTGATCCGACTGGGTGTCACCGGGCTGGCGCGTTCAGGAAAGACAGTATTCATCACGTCTCTGGTCGCGAACTTGCTGGACCGGGGGCGGATGCCGGGCCTCGTGGCGCAGCAAGAAGGGCGGATCAACGCGGCTTACCTGCAGCCGCAACCAGACGACACCGTGCCCCGGTTCGACTACGAAAATCACCTGGCGGCGCTGACCGGGCCTCAGCCGCACTGGCCCGAAAGTACGCGCGCAGTGTCAGAACTGCGTTTATCGTTCAAAGCCCGTCCCGCCGGGCTTTTGTCAGGGTTGCAGGGACCACGCACTATCCATCTGGATATCGTGGATTACCCCGGCGAATGGCTGCTGGATCTTGCGTTGCTGGACAAAACCTATGAGGTCTGGTCGCAGGAAACACTGGAGCGCATCGCCAATCGCAATGAGGCGACGACCTTTCTGGCGCAGGCAAAGGCGGTTGACCCTTCTGTCAGCCACGACGAACCAAAGGCCCAATCACTGGCCAAAGAATTCGCCTCTTATCTGAACGCAGCCCGCGATGCCGGGTTCTACGACTGTACGCCGGGGCGGTTCTTGCTGCCGGGCGATCTGGCAGGCTCGCCGGTGCTGACATTTGCACCCTTGCCGGTCGAGGGTCACGGCCCGCGACGCAGTCTGCACCGCGAGATGGCCCGGCGATACGAGGCCTATAAATCTCAGGTCGTGAAACCGTTTTTCCGCGATCATTTTTCCCGGATCGACCGTCAGGTGGTTTTGGTGGACGCGCTGGGCGCGATCCATAACGGGCCACAGGCAGTCGAGGATATGCGTCGCGCGATGGCCGATATCCTGTCGGCGTTTCGGCCCGGACGAAATGCGTGGCTTAGCCAGTTGTTGCTCGGCAAACGGGTCGAGCGTATCCTGTTTGCGGCCACCAAGGCGGACCATTTGCACCATCTTCAACACCACCGCCTGACCAATATCATGGAGGCCCTGACCCGCGAGGCGCGCGATCGCGCGAGCTTCGCCGGGGCCGAGACGGCGGCGCTGTCGCTGGCCTCGTTAAGGGCAACGACCGAGGAAATCCGCACCCATAACGGAGCCGAGCTGCCCTGCGTGCGTGGAACCTTGCTGGGCAGCGGCAAGCAGGCCGCTTTCTATCCCGGTGATCTGCCGGAAGACCCGACGCATTTGCTTGGCCCGGCGCGCAACGGGTCAGAAGGCTGGCTGGGCGGGGATTATGAGTTCATGGCATTCGCGCCGGCACACCTGACACTGCGGCCCGGGGATGGCCCGCCACACATACGGCTGGACCGCGCAGCCCAGTTCCTGATCGGAGACCGGCTGTGAATTTCATTCTTCGCCCCGCCCGCAGCACGGATGCCGGTGCCGCCGGAGAGATTTTGCATGGCTTCGCCCGTGAAAACGATTGGATGCCGGAACTGCACTCGCAGGCGGAAACCATCGCGTTTTGTGGCCGTATGATTGAATTGGATTGGGTGACCGTGGCCGAAACCGGTGACGGTGTGATCGGGTTTTTGGCGCTCAACGGTGCCGAAATCCACTCACTGTACCTGGCACCTGGGGTGCGGAGGCAGGGGATCGGTCAGCAATTGCTTGAACATGCCAAATCGTGCCGGTCCGAATTGTCATTGTTTGCGTTTCAGGCCAACCATCCAGCGCGCCAGTTCTATGAGCGCAACGGCTTTACCGAGGTTGCACGCAGCAGCGGCGCTGACAATGACGAGAACCTTCCGGACATAAAGTATGTCTGGAACAGTGAAGGAGCATCCAATGGCTAAGGGGCCGGTTCTGATTGATCTGGAGGGTGATGAACCCGCGGCTGATGTGTCGCAAGCACCTCCGGTCCCGGATATCGCACAACCTCAGGGTCAGGCGATGCAAGGTGCGGCGCGTTTGGCGGCGCACAAACCTTCGACCCTGTCGCGGTGGTTCTGGGGTTTGGCGCTTGCCGCGCTTGGGGCTGTTGTTTCAGTGGCGGCTTGGGACTTTGTGAATTCCCTGATTCTCCGCGCGCCGATCATAGGATGGGTGATTACGGGTTTGTTTGCAGCGCTGGTGTTGGTCGCATTGATCATCGCTGTGCGCGAGCTGGCCGCAATCGGACGGTTGTCCCGCGTGGACGGGATGCGTCACGCGGCCGATACTGCGTTGGCTGAGGATGATCTTGCGCAGGCGCGCGCAGTCACGAACCGATTGATCTCGTTTTACAAAGGCCGAGACGAAACCCGTTGGGGGCGCGATCGGCTGTCCGAACGGATCGACGAACAATTTGACGCGTCTGGTCTGCTGACCCTGGCCGAGGACGAGCTGCTGGCCCCGCTGGATGTCGCTGCCAGTCGCGAAGTCGAGGCTGCCGCGCGTCAGGTTGCAACGGTGACGGCGTTGGTGCCTTTGGCGCTTGCGGATGTTGCGACCGCGCTGGCCGCTTCTTTGCGGATGATCCGGCGTATCGCGGAAATCTATGGCGGGCGCGCAGGGTTTTTGGGCAGTTGGCGACTGACGCGGGCCGTGTTCGTGCACCTTGTGGCCACCGGGGCGGTGGCCGTGGGAGACGACCTGCTGGAACCTGTGCTTGGGGGATCAATCCTTAGCAAACTGTCGCGCCGGTTCGGCGAGGGGCTGGTCAACGGCGCGTTGAGTGCGCGAGTCGGGGTCGCCGCGATGGAGGTCTGCCGTCCGCTGCCCTTCTCGGATCGGCACAAGCCATCGACCCGCGGCATCATCAAACGTGCTCTGGCTGGCTTGTTTTCCAAAACTTGACCTGACGCAAGGTACAGTGGTTGGCTGTCGTGCATAACAGTGTCAGAGCCAGCCATGACCGATCACGGACACAGCCAGCAAGAGATTGCAGAACGCATCAACGCGCCACCGGGGCGCGGTGTTTTGCGGGATGTGGTCTATGGTGGGATCGATGGGTCCGTAACCACCTTTGCCATTGTGGCGGGTGTAGCCGGGGCGGGCCTGTCACCCTTTATTATCGTTGCGCTGGGACTGGCCAATGTATTGGCGGACGGGTTTTCCATGGCGGCGGGTAATTACTCGGGCACCAAGGCCGAGCTGGACAATATCCGCCGCATCCGGTCCATCGAAGAACGTCACATCAGACTATACCCGGAAGGCGAGCGGGATGAAGTGCATGCGATCTTGTCGCAAAAGGGCCTGTCGGGGCGCGTGCTGGATGAGGCCACGGACGCCATCACAGCCAACCGCGACAATTGGATCAATCTGATGATCGAGGGTGAATACGGATTGGGCAGCGTCGATCCGAACCCGTTCAAAGCCGCGATGGCAACGTTTTTGGCGTTTCTTGTGGCCGGCATGGTCCCGCTGCTGCCGTTTCTGCTGTCGTTCGATCGGGCTTTTCAGCTCTCGATTACCATGACCATGGCGGTCTTCTTTATCATCGGAGCTCTGAAAAGCAGGTGGTCACTGGCTCCATGGTGGCGGTCAGGTCTAGAGACTTTTGCGATCGGCGGCGCCGCCGCACTGATGGCGTATTTTGTTGGCTCGTTGTTCCATCCCTAGTTATAAGAAGTACCGCTGGGCACGCGGTGTAGATTGTCAATTTTTCAAAGTCGATGATGGACCCTGATCTGATCCGGCGACGGTAAAACTTGTCGACGCCTGTTTCTCATCTGGTTCGATTGCCGCTGTGTTGGTCATCATCTGGTTGATGGTTGCCGGACTGTCCCTTGGCTGGGGATAAGGCGTTCTGAACTGCGTAGCCCGCAAAAAACACGGTTTTTCGGACTGTTGCGCAGATCGACACCCGGCTAGGTTGACGGCACATTTGCCCGGAGGCCTCTGTTGGAATCGCTGCTCGTACTCGTTGGATTGATCGTTCTGGCCGTCCCGGTGGCCATCCTTGTTCTGTTGGTATCCCAGGTTCGACTGCGCCGCCGGGTGGAGCAACTTGAACAGCAGATTCGCACACTTGGTGGCGACCTGCCAGCGCCAGAAACAGTACCTGAATCGACGCAAGCGAGGGATAAAAAGAGCTCTCCGTGGCCGGCAATCAAAACAGAACCACCCGAGGTCGAAACGAAAGAAGGCACCTCAGCACCTGAGCCACAAAAGATACCCCTCCCCGAAACGGCGAAGGACGATCGAATCGCCGCACTGAGCGCTTGGCTGCGCGAGAACTGGTTCTATGCGGTATCCGCCCTGTCTTTGGCGCTGGCTGGCGTTTTTCTGGTCCAATACGGGGTCGAAAGCGGGTTGTTGTCGCCAACGATGCGCGTCATTGCGGCCCTGATGTTCGGCGCGACGCTGATCGGCGCGGGTGAGGTGATCCGCCGGAAGTATGGCGATGACGAGTCTTCAGCCACAGCTTATCTGCCATCGGTCTTTTCTGGGGCCGGGCTGGTGACGCTGTTCGGTGGCTTGCTGGCTGCAAGGCAGTTGTACGATCTGCTTGGTCCCGAAGCGGCCTTGATTGCCATGATTGCTGTTGCGCTTGTGGGGCTTGTTTTGGGCTGGTTCCACGGCCCCTTGCTGGCGGCCGTCGGTTTGATTGGTGCGTTTGCGTCACCCTTCGTGGTGGGCGGGACCTCGACCGATCCCGGCTGGTTGTACGGCTATTTCTTTGTGATCGCCGTCCTTGGGTTGGGTATCGACACCGTGCGGCGCTGGGCGTGGATATCCGTTCTGACGCTAGTCGGGGCTTATTCCGCGTGCCTGCTGCTGGTGCTTTCGGCACCCGCGACCGAGTCGGGGTATCTTGTCGGCGTAACTGCATTGGCGATCATCGCGATCGCGATCCCCGTGCGGCGGATCTGGCCGGAACACGAGGGGCGCATGATCAGCGAAATCGTTACGATTCAAAAGGGCCTCCAGTGGCCAGAGTTTCCGACACGCCTTGCCTTTGGCGCGGTGAGCGTCAGCGCAGTAATCCTGGCGATACACTGGCCAGACTCAGCGGCCGAATTTTGGCTGGGAATCATGCTGTTGGCAGGCCTGACGCTGGGTTTGCTGACCTGGGCAAGCCAGGCGCGGGCCCTGCAAGACCTGACCATACTGCCAGCCGCTGGTCTAACTTGGTTCGTACTGATCCAAGGGTGGGACAACGGCTCTGTCGCGCGCCGCTTCGCTGAAACCTATGCCGAAACCGCCGAGGCGGATTTCCCGTGGGCGGTTACCCTGTTGGTGGCACTGGGTGCATTGATCTCAGGCCTTTCAGCTTGGCGATCGTTTCGCGCAACCGAGTACCGGGCTGTATGGGCGGGCGGTGCCGCAGTATTTGCACCGTTGTTGGCAATCGCGCTGGAGCTTGGATGGCATCCCGATGAAGTTATCGGAGCCTATCCGTGGGCGCTGCATGCGGTTGCATTGGCGGTGATGATGGTTGTTCTGGCCGGGCGTTTCGCGCGCGTCGACGGCGAAAACCGGCTGCGGGCGGCTTTGGTGACCTTGTCGGCTTTGTCTTGCCTGACCTTTGCCTGCGTGATTGTCCTAAGTTCGGCTGCCCTGACAATTGCTTTTGTGGCCGTGATCGTGGCCGCGGCGGTGCTGGATCGGCGCTTTGATCTTCCACCTATGGGTTGGTTCATCTGGGCTGGCGTCTTCACTGTCACGCTCCGGCTTGTACTGAATCCCGGTCTGGATTGGGCAAACTCGGCACCGGTCGCAGAAATGGCGCTTGTCTATGCCACAGCTGCTGTTGGATTTCTGGCGGCCTGGGCCATCCTGCGCCCATTGAACCGTCCGGTCATCGCGCTGCTTCTGGAAAGCGCCGCCTGGGCGACGGCGGGCATCTTGCTGTCCTTGCTGTTGCTGCGCTGGCTCGAAGGGTTTGGCAACGGCGGTGCCCATGACAGCCACTGGGGGCTGGGGCTTTTGTCCTTGATCTGGCTGCTGCTGGCCTGCGCGCAGGTGCGGCGGTTCGAACTGGGCGGAAAACTGAATTATGCGCGCTACGGGCTGGCGTTGTTCTTTGCGGCACATGGTGTTGTTCGCCTGGCGCAGGCGCTGACCGAGGCGAACCCATTGCTGAATGCGCAAGCTGATCCGGTTCTTGGGGTGCCAATACTGAATACCCTCGCCGTGGCTTACCTGTTGCCCGCCATTGTTTTGGCTCTGTCGGCTGCTTGGCTGCCTGCACTGCACCCGCGATGGAAACAAGGGTGCTTCGGTCTGGCAACAGCCTTGGGTGCCGTCTGGCTGGGCCTGACCATTCGCCATGTTTGGCAGGGGGCCAGCGGTATGTACGAAGGCAACGGTGTCACCCAGCCCGAGCTATACACCTACACCATGGCCCTACTGCTGATCGGTGCGGGGCTGTTTTATCAGTCACTCGCCCGTCGATCGGACATGATGCGCAAGGCGGGGTTGGTCGTCATTGGGCTTGCCGTGGCCAAGGTGTTCCTGGTCGATATCGCTGGTTTGGGGGGGCTGATCCGGGTGTTCTCACTGCTGGCGCTGGGCCTTGCGCTGGCCGGTTTGGCGTGGTTGAACCGGTGGGCCACGCTGCGCCATTCGCCGCATGGGGCGGAACCTCTGGACCATTAGGCGCGGGCGTCCTATAAGCCCGGCATGTATGACCGGATGGCCATCATTATTCGAATTATATCCCCGGCGCTCTGATTTCGCGAGACGCCGGGCAAAGGTGCTTGAGAATTCGCACTGACCGCTTCGATCCAAACACGACAAGATCATCCTGAGGACGCCCCAAATGTGCGCCGACACGACCCAAACACCTGATTACAAAGACACGCTGAACCTGCCCAAAACCGACTTCCCCATGCGCGCTGGCCTGCCCAAGCGCGAGCCCGCGTGGTTGGAACGGTGGGGGAAAATCGGTGTCTATGACCGCCTGCGTGAAAAAGAGAACCGCACGGCCTTTACCCTGCATGATGGCCCTCCGTACGCCAACGGCCACCTGCATATCGGCCACGCGCTGAACAAAACCATCAAGGACATGATCGTGCGGTCCCATCAGATGATGGGTCATGATGCGCGCTATGTGCCCGGCTGGGACTGTCACGGCCTGCCAATCGAATGGAAGATCGAGGAACAGTACCGCAAGAAGGGCAAGAACAAGGACGAGGTGAACATCGTCGACTTCCGTCAGGAATGCCGCAAGTTTGCCGAAGGCTGGATCGACGTCCAGCGCGAAGAATTCAAGCGCCTTGGTATCACCGGCAACTGGCCCGATCCCTACATCACAATGGACTATCACGCCGAGGCTGTGATCGCCGACGAGTTCATGAAGTTCCTGATGAACGGCACGCTCTATCAGGGCTCGAAGCCCGTGATGTGGTCGCCCATTGAGAAAACCGCGCTGGCCGAAGCCGAGGTCGAGTATCATGACAAGGAAAGCTTCACTATCTGGGTGAAATTCAAAGTCGTAAATGCTGGCGATCTGGATGACGCGTTTGTTGTAATCTGGACAACGACGCCATGGACGATGCCGTCGAACAAGGCTGTCGTCTACGGTAAGGACATCTCTTACGGCCTCTACGAAGTCACCGGAGCACCAGAAGAATGCTGGGCTAGTGCCGGAGACAAGTTCCTGCTGGCCGACAATCTGGCCGCCGACGTGCTGGGCCGTGCACGCCTGAACGACGACCAGTGGACTCGCGTGCGTGACGTAACCACCGATGAATTGGCCGGTGTCCAGTTGACCCACCCGCTGGCCGGGGCCGAAGGTGGCAATGGCGAATGGGACGACATCCGCGACTTCCGCGCCGCTGAGTTTGTAACTGACACCGAAGGAACCGGTTTTGTCCACTGTGCGCCGTCGCATGGTATGGAGGAATTCGAACTGTACCGTGATCTAGGCATGCTCGAGCAAGTCATCACCTACAACGTGATGGACGATGGCTCGTTCCGCGCTGACCTGCCGTTCTTTGGCGGTAAGTTCATCCTGTCCCGTAAGGGCGGTGAGGGTGATGCGAACAAAGCCGTCATCGACAAGCTGGTCGAGGTTGGCGGGCTGCTGGCGCGTGGCAAGATCAAGCACAGCTATCCGCATTCGTGGCGCTCGAAGGCTCCGATCATCTACCGTAACACGCCGCAGTGGTTTGCGTCTGTTGATCGCAAACTGGACGACGGCATGGGTGAGATGGGTGACACCATCCGCGAACGCGCGCTGCGGTCTATCGACGAGCTGGTGAAATGGACGCCGCAGACAGGCCGTAACCGCCTGTACTCGATGATCGAAGCGCGCCCGGACTGGGTCTTGTCCCGCCAACGCGCCTGGGGTGTGCCGCTGACATGCTTTACCAAGAAGGGCGCTCTGCCCACCGACGCGGATTACCTGCTGCGCAACGAGGAACTCAACGCCCGCATCAAGGCGGCGTTCGAGAAAGACGGCGCGGATATCTGGTACACTGACGGCTTCAAAGAACAGATCCTCGACGGCATCGCCAACCCGGATGACTACGATCAGGTGTTTGACGTTCTGGACGTGTGGTTCGACTCTGGTTCGACCCATGCCTTCGTACTACGCGACCGTGAGGATGGCACTGAAGACGGCATCGCGGACGTCTACATGGAAGGCACCGACCAGCACCGCGGATGGTTCCATTCGTCCATGCTGCAGGCTTGCGGCACCAAGGGGCGTGCGCCGTATCGCAACGTGGTAACCCATGGCTTCACGCTGGATGCCAAGGGCAACAAGATGTCCAAATCTCTGGGCAACACTATCGTGCCGGAAGAGGTTATCAAGCAATATGGTGCCGATATCCTGCGCCTTTGGGTGGCTCAGACCGACTACACCGCGGATCAGCGGATCGGGCCGGAGATTCTGAAAGGTACCGCCGACAGCTATCGTCGCCTGCGTAATACCATGCGGTTCATGCTGGGTTCGCTGGCGGACTTCACCGAAGCGGATCGTGTCGCGCCTGAGGATATGCCGCGTCTGGAACGCTGGGTTCTCAGCCGTCTGGCCGATCTGGATGAACAGGTGCGCAAAGGTTATGCATCCTTCGACTTCCAGGGCGTGTTCAGCGCCGTGTTCACCTTTGCCACGGTCGATCTGTCTTCCTTCTATTTCGACGTCCGCAAGGATGCGCTGTACTGCGACGGCGACAACCTGCGTCGCCGTTCTGCGCGCACCGTGCTGGATATCCTGTTCCACCGACTGACCACATGGCTGGCCCCGGTTCTGGTCTTCACCATGGAAGAGGTCTGGTTGGAGCGGTTCCCCGGCGATGACAGCTCGGTCCATCTGGTGGATTTCCCCGAAACCCCTGCCGACTGGCGCAATTCAGAACTTGAGGCTGCTATGGTCAAGATTCGCCGTGTTCGCCGCGCGGTGACTGCAGCGTTAGAAATCCAGCGTCAGGACAAGGTCATCGGATCCAGCCTTGAGGCCGCACCAATCGTGCATGTCGAAGACAATGACACCCGCGATCTGCTGGCCACTTTCGACGTGGACGACATGTGCATCACGTCTGGCCTGACCGTTTCGGGCGACCCGGCCCCTGCCGAGGCGTTCCGTGTGCCGGAAATCGAAGGCGTTGGCGTCGTGTTCGAAAAAGCAGATGGCGAGAAATGTCAGCGTTGCTGGAAGATCCTGCCGGATGTTGGTCGGCATTCCCACGCGGGTGTGTGTGGGCGCTGCGACGAAGCGCTGGGCTAAACATTCGAACCCCCGGCGTCACCCGCCGGGGGTTTTTCTTTCCCCGCTTGCGCTGGCCCCGGCGATCTGAAACGCTGTGTCCATGCCGATGATTTCCGTTGATACGCAGTTTGGCCGCCTTGGCATTGAAGAAACAGATGGCGCCATCACACGCCTTGTGTGGGATGGGCAGGACGACGGGCCGGACACACCCCTGTTGCAGGAAGCCGCCGCACAGTTAACCGCATATAACGAGGGGCGTCTCGAGCGGTTCGATCTGCCGTATCGTGTTGCCGGGTCAGACTTTCAGCGCAATGTCTGCGACCTGATGTATGCCATTCCGCTGGGCGAGACCCGAACGTACGGGGACATCGCGAAAGAGCTTGGGCAGCCACCCCAACCGGTGGGGCAGGCCTGCGGTGCGAACCCCATACCGGTGATTATACCTTGCCATCGGGTGCTGTCTGCCAACGGTCTGGGCGGGTTCTCGGGCGATGGTGGTGTCGAAACCAAAGTGGCCTTGCTGCGTCATGAACGAGCGGCGGGCCTTCTGATCTGAGGCGCGAAAATCAGTTGCAATCCCAGAGTTCGCGGCCCAACCTATATCAGTTACTGAATTTGAAGGACCGTATTGCATGACCGCCCATACAGACCCGGCCGCTCGCAAAAAGGCCATCATAGACCGCCTGATGTCGCTGGAAGAACAGGAACTGGCAACTGCGCAGGCGCATTACGACGCATTTCTAAAAGACTCGCAGCTGGACGACCGCGAAGGGCATGACAAGGATGACATTGCCGCCTCGCGCGAGAATGCGGATCTGGCGGCGGCGTTCGATGCACCCGTTCATGCGCACCACGCCAAGATTGATGTGATCGAGAACACGGATTTCAGCCTGACGGACCGGGTTCAGCCAGGCGCTGTTGTCAAGTTCAACAACCGCCGTTTCGTGGTCTGTGTTTCGACTACACGGTTCGAGGTGGACGGCAAAACCTATATGGGTATTTCAACCCAGAGCCCGATCTACCTGACCATGACCGGTCTGCAAGAGGGTGATGTGTTCACCCATAACGGCACCGAGTTCGAGGTTGAGGAAATCCTGTAGCGTTCAGTTGTTGCGCAGCGGGATAATTTGCTGCGCAATACCAGCTGAAACCAGGTAGAGGCTTGTAATCACCAACCCCCAATGCGCCCAGCTTTCGGGATGGAAATCGACCCAGGCAGCCCAACCGGCGAAGAACGTCCAGGCGAACGCGATGGGCAGTGACACGTTGCGCCAGCGTTCCGTCCGCACCGGGTGAATGAACTTCAACGGTAGGAACATCGCCAGCGACAACAGTGAAACCAGCAGCAGGATCACCCAGAAATTGGGCTCAAGCGCGAAGATCACGATGACAAACATGTTCCAGCAACCCGGAAACCCAGAGAACGAATTGTCCTTGGTTTTCATCCGCGTGTCCGCGAAATACATGGCGCTGGCAAAGGTGATCACGATGATCGCAAACCAGCCTGTCCAACCGTCCATCAGCCCCGATTTGAACAGCGCAAAGGCCGGAATGAACACGTAGGTCAGATAGTCGATGATCAGGTCCAGAAGAACACCGTCAAATTCCGGTGCGTTCTTTTTGACATGGTAGTGGCGCGCAAGCGGGCCGTCGATTCCGTCCACGATGAACGAGATCACAAGCCACAGATACATAAGGCTCCACTTTTCTTCGACCGCGGCCAGCATGGCCAACATTGCAAAGACGGCACCGGTCGCGGTGAACAGATGTACGGAAAGGGCTTTGAGTTTTATTGTCATTTGTGTCTCTTGGACGATGCGCGCTGCAGATGCAAACTAAAAGCCGGGTAAGGGTACAGCCCAGGCGTTATCGTGGGACCTGCGATCAGGCCTTGGGGTGCGCGCGGTTGTAGACTTCCATCAATCGGGCCGTATCTACGGCCGTATAGGCCTGCGTGGTGGAAAGCGAGGCATGGCCCAACAATTCCTGAATGGCGCGCAGATCGCCCCCTGCGGACAGCAGGTGGGTGGCAAAACTGTGCCTTAAAGCGTGCGGCGTGGCGGTTGCGGGCAGACCAAGCTGCATGCGCGCCTTGGCCATCACGCCCTGAATTGCACGGGGATTGAGCGCACCGCCCCGCGCCCCACGGAACAAAGCCTTTTCCTGGGATTGTGGATGCGGGCAAAGCTGCAGGTAACGGTCAACGGCGGTGCGGGCGGCCGGAATCACCGGAACGATGCGTTCTTTTCCGCCCTTTCCCACAATACGCAAGCTACCCGGCACAGGTGCGTCGCTTCCTGTCAAAGACAGCGCCTCAGAGATGCGTAAACCGCAGCCATAGAGCAATGTGACGACAGCAACATCGCGCGCCGAGATCCAGTCGTTTGACGACTGAAGTTCGACCGTGTCGATCATCGCGCGGGCCGCATCTTCGGCCAGCGGGCGGGGGAGTTTTTGAGTAAACTTTGGCGCGCGTGTGGACAGAACGGCGGTGGGTTCGAACCCTTCGCGTTCAGCCAGCCATCGGTAGAAGCTTTTGACCGCCGACAGCTTGCGCGCTAAGGATCGCGCGCCAACACCTGCGCTGCGCTGATCGGCCATCCAGGCGCGCATGTCGGACACGGTGATGCGGGCCAGCGCTGCCAATCCCTGCCGTTCACTGTGGTGTAGTGTCATGAAAGACAGGAAGTCGGTGACATCACCACGATAGGCGGCTTGGGTGTTTTCCGATCGCCCTGCCAGCGCGCTCAGGCTGTCCAGCCAGTACTGTAACGCGTCGCGGCAGGCAGGTGAGATCAGGCTCACGACAACCAGTGGCGCATCGAGCGTTCGAATACGCCAGCGAAGAACGACAGAAGATCAGTGCCCAGCTGCGGCGAGAAGTGGTTGCGGTCCCTTGCGCTCATCACGATCATGCCGGGCAACCGACCCTCGCCCAGATCCAACCGCAGGCAAGCCTCGGACCGCAGGTGATCTGCGTTGGGTCCAAAAATCCTGTGCGTCGGGTGGAGGATCTCGCGCAGAACCACGTCGCGAGCGGGGCCGCCGCGGTCGAAGGTCAGGTAATTGTCCACGAAACCGGGTTCGACTACGGACAAAACACCGCCCAGAGTGTCGATGGCGGGGTCTTCCTGTGTGGCTGTGGATTCCAGAATCAGCTTGATACGATCAACGCGCAAGATTTCGACCACATCCGAGCCGAGCGTGCGCAGGAAATCTTCGAATTCGGCCGGTTCCAGCATGCGGATAACGGCACGATGCACCTGATTTGTGCCTGCAAGGTTTTCATATGCTGCGGCGATAACGGACCGGTGGGTGTCTTCCAGCCTGTCCAGCCGTTCCTCGAGCCGTTGCATGGCGATGCCGCGCAGGTCGATGACGTTGTCCCCGCGCGCCTGTTCGTTGGCTGTCACAAGTGCCTGCATCAGGTCCTTGTCGTCCAGCACGGCGTCTGGTTTAGCCAGAATCGCGGCGCGCAAGTTGTCCTGGAGTTTGGTGTTGCTGCTCATGTCCCGCTCGGTCTTTTTTTGTTGAGGGGCTTATAACATGAGTTATGGCGGTTTCCTTGGAAAAAATGCATTGGCGGTGCATTTCATTCCCACTGTGACCTACGGCTCCCGCCTGCGAAACCTTGATCAAAGATCAAGGCTTGGCAGTTGTGCCGGGCGCGGCACCTGACGGTGCCGCGCGGTCGCGCAAAGAGTCAGAGGATTTTCTGACCTGTCTTGGCCCAGTCGGCCAGGAAGGTTTCCAGACCTTTGTCCGTCAACGGGTGATCGGCCAGTTTCTTGATCACGGCAGGCGGTGCGGTGATCACGTCAGCACCGATGCGGGCGCTGTCGGTCACGTGGTTCACGGTGCGGATTGAAGCGGCCAGAATTTCGGTTTCAAAACCGAAATTGTCATAGACCTGACGGATATCCGCGATCAGATCCATGCCATCAAGGTTGATGTCATCCAGGCGACCGATGAAGGGCGAGATGAAGGTTGCGCCCGCCTTTGCGGCCAAAAGCGCCTGGTTGGTCGAGAAGCAGAGTGTGACGTTGACCATCTGGCCTTCGTCGCTGAGCGTCTTGCAGGTTTTCAGACCGGCCCATGTCAGCGGAACTTTCACGGCGATATTCGGCGCGATCTTGGCCAGCTT
The DNA here is from genome assembly GCF_059609785.1 of Ruegeria sp. YTSC003. Classification (NCBI taxonomy): domain Bacteria; kingdom Pseudomonadati; phylum Pseudomonadota; class Alphaproteobacteria; order Rhodobacterales; family Roseobacteraceae; genus Ruegeria; species Ruegeria sp. YTSC003. Next base: position 255,460 of record NZ_JBXWMK010000005.1, read on the forward strand.
GCGGCCCTCGGCGATCATGTCGTCTGCTTCGGTGGCCACAACTTCGGCTGAAACCGGGCCGTCGACCAGATCACAGATTTCCTTGGTCACTTCCAGAATGTCACGACCTGATTTCAGGATCAGCGAGGGGTTGGTGGTCACGCCGTCCACCATGCCCAGATCGTTCAGTTCGGCAATGGCGTCGATCTCGGCTGTGTCTACGAAGAATTTCATGCGGGCAGTCCTTTGATGGGTTGGCCTTGGTCGCGGATGGCTTTACCTCAAAGAGACCCATGCTGGAACCCCCGAGCCCAAGGATATGCGTTGAGCACTCAGGAGTATTTCGACCACGGAGAGCTGGTTGCGGTTCTGACCGCACAACCGCTGGACCGGACGCTGGATTACAAGGCGCCCGAGGGGGGCTGTTTTCTGGGGGCGTTCGTAGAGGTTCCGCTGGGGCCGCGCAAAGTACTGGGTGTCGTCTGGGGGCCGGGACAGGGCGGGTTCGACCTGAACAAGGCGCGATCCGTGATCCGGGTGCTTGAGGTCGCGCCGATGCGCGAAGAAATGCGGCTGTTTCTGGGGAAGGTTGCCGATTACACCCTGACACCGATGTCCGCGATGTTGCGGCTGGCAACCCGAGCGCCGGGTTTGGGTGATCCGCCGTCGATGCGTAAGGTTTATCGGTTGGGTAATGGCGAGCCGGACCGGATGACCGACGCACGCACCCGTGTGCTGGAGGTACTCCGCAACTATGGCGGGCTGGCGTTCACCCTGAAAGAACTCGCCGAACAGGCCGGAGTGACGTCTTCGGTCGTCAAAGGGTTGGTCAAGCAGGGCGCTGTACGGGAAGAAGATAGCCCGCGCGATTTGCCCTATCCGCATCTGGATCCGGATTTGCCGGGCAAAGCGTTGACCGACGATCAGGCGGCGGCGGTTGAGAAGTTGCAGAAGGGCCAGCGGTCTGGGGAATATGGAACCACGCTGCTTAAGGGCGTGACGGGTTCGGGCAAGACCGAGGTGTATCTGGAGGCGGTCGCAGAGGCGCTGCGGATGGGCCGACAAGCCTTGGTTCTGCTGCCCGAGATCGCTCTGACAGCGGAATTCCTGACGCGGGTTGAGGCGCGGTTCGGTGCACGCCCAGCCGAGTGGCATTCCGGCGCGACCATGACCGAACGCCGCCGGGTCTGGCGGATGGTCGGGCAGGGGGATGCGCAAATGGTAATTGGCGCGCGCTCAGCGTTGTTCCTGCCATTCCGTAACCTTGGCCTGGTGGTGGTCGATGAGGAACACGACACCTCGTACAAACAAGAGGACGGCGTGCATTACAGCGCGCGGGACATGGCTGTTCTGCGGTCCGCCATTTGTGGCGGGCGGGTGATTCTGGCCAGCGCAACACCTTCGCTGGAAAGCTGGGCCAACGCCGAGGCGGGAAAGTACGAACGGGTTGATCTGACCTCGCGGTTTGGGGCGGCGGTGTTGCCGGAGATGAAGCCCATCGACATGCGGGCCGAACAGATGCAACCGGGGACATGGATTTCTCCGTTTTTGCGGCAGGCGGTGATGCAGCGGATCGAGAAGGGCGAGCAATCGCTGCTGTTCATCAACCGCCGTGGGTATGCGCCGGTGACCCTGTGCCGCGCTTGCGGGGAACAGATTGCCTGTGATCACTGTGACGCCCGAATGGTCGAGCACCGGTTTCTGAAACGGCTGATGTGTCACCAATGCGGTGAGACCAAGCCGATGCCCGAGGAATGTCCCTCATGCGGCGTCGAGGGCAAGTTGGCCCCGGTCGGCCCGGGGATCGAGCGGCTGGCCGAGGAGGCTGAGGCGACGTTTCCCGATGCCAAGATCGCGATGCTGAGTTCCGATTTGTTTGGCTCGGCCCGCGCCCTGAAAGCCAAGATCGAAGAGATTGCCGAGGGCGATGCCGATATCGTCATCGGTACGCAGCTGGTCGCGAAGGGGCACAACTTTCCCAATCTGACTTTGGTCGGGGTAATCGATGCCGACCTTAGTCTGCACGGGGCGGACCTGCGCGCCGCTGAGCGGACATTCCAGTTGATGCGGCAAGTCGCAGGTCGGGCAGGCCGGGCGGACAAGCCAGGGCAGGCCCTGTTGCAGACATTCCAGCCCGAGCATCCTGTAATCCGCGCTATTCTTTCAGGTGACGAAGAAGGATTTTGGAAGGCCGAGGCCGCCGGACGGCAGGCAGCAGGTGTGCCGCCATACGGCCGTATGGCCGGGATCGTCCTGTCCGGACCTGAGGTTGGACCAGTTTTTGATATTGGAAATGCAATGGCCCGAAACGATGCGCCACTGCGTGATATCGGGGCACAGGTATTTGGCCCGGCACCGGCGCCTATTGCGAGGATTCGCGGCAGACACCGCGTGCGATTGCTGGTCAAGGCACCCAAGGGCGCACCGATTCAGGACGCGATAGCACGCTGGATCGCACCCTTGCGCCTGAAGGGTGACCTGCGTTTGACCGTGGATATCGATCCGCAGAGTTTCTACTGACCTCTGCATCAGCGCAGATCGATTGTGCGCGCACTGCTTCGGCCTCGCCAAAATCTGAAAATGGGCGTAGAGGAGTCCCATGTTGAAACCGATGCCCCTGTCCGAGGCGCAGAGCCTTCCGTTCTGGCGCCGCCCTGTGACGCTCTTGTTCGTCATGGCGCTGACGATGCCGATTGCCTTCAACGCGTGGAGCGCGCTGTTGAACAATTTCGTCATTGAGGTGGCGAATTTTGACGGGGCCGACATTGGGTTACTGCACACTGTGCGGGAGATCCCTGGTTTTCTTGCTGTTGGCGTGATTGCGGTGATCATTTTCGTGCGTGAGCAGGTGCTGGCGATGATCTCGCTAATGATGTTGGGTGTGGCGACTGCGGTGACTGCATGGTTTCCCAGCCTCGGCGGGTTGTTGTTTGTTACGCTCTTCAGCTCGATCGGCTTTCACTACTACGAAACGGTGAACCAATCGCTGCAGCTGCAATGGCTGCCCATAGATCGCGCGCCGCAGGTTCTGGGGTGGCTGGTGGCCATGGGGTCTGCCGCGACTGCAGTGGTCTATGGCTTGATCGTTTTGACCTGGGACCGGTTTGATCTGTCCTACAACATTGTATTCATGGCCGCTGGTGGTGTGACTGCCCTGCTGGCGCTGTTCTGCCTGTTCGCATTTCCGCAATTCGATGCCCCAACTCCGCAGACCAAAAAACTGATCCTGCGTCGTCGGTACTGGCTGTATTACGCGCTACAGTTCATGGCCGGCGCGCGGCGGCAGATCTTTGTTGTCTTCGCGGGCTTCATGATGGTCGAGAAGTTCGGGTTTGAAGTTCACGAATTGACCAGCCTCTATCTGATCAATCTGGTGATCAACATGGCGGCGGCCCCGATGTTGGGCAAGGCCGTATCGATGTTTGGCGAACGCCGCACGCTGGTCTTCGAATACACCGGCTTGGCGATCGTTTTTGCGGCCTATGGTGGTATCTACTGGTTTGGTTGGGGCGTGGTACTGGCTGCAACCCTATATGTGATCGACCATGTTCTGTTCGCTTTGGCGCTTGCTCTGAAGACCTACTTTCAGAAAATCGCCGATCCTGCAGATATCGCACCGACGGCGGCTGTGGCGTTCACGATCAATCATATCGCCGCTGTGTTCCTTCCTGCGCTTCTGGGCCTGCTGTGGGTCATCTCACCTGGTGCAGTCTTTACACTGGCCGCTGCGATGGCGATGATCTCGTTGGGATTGTCCTTACTGATCCCGCGCCACCCGGAACCGGGCAATGAAACGATCTTGTCGAAATACGCGCCGGCACCTGCCGAATAAGCGCCAATGCTTGACCTTGGCGGGCCATCGCCATAGGCGCTGTGTCAATTGATACAGGAGGCCCTCATGCCCACATTCACTGCGCTGACTACACTGACCGGTAAAAAAGCTGCCGAAGGGCTGGGCGAAGCGATGGAGCGTCTGGATCCGGAACCAACCGGCGTTGGTGTATTCGAAGTCGAGGATGGTTCGGGACTTTGGGAAGTTGGTGGGTATTTCACCGAAACTCCGGACGAAACCGCTTTGGCCGTCTTGGCCGCCGCGTTTGAGGCCAAGCCGTTTGTTGTGTCAGAATTGCCCGATACCGATTGGGTGGCCCATGTGCGCCGGGAACTGGCACCGGTCGATGCTGGACGGTTCTTTGTTTATGGCAGCCACGACGCTGACAAACTGCCTGAGGGACGCATCCCGCTACTGATCGAGGCCGCAATGGCCTTTGGCACTGGCCATCACGGCACCACTTTGGGATGCCTAAAGGCGCTGGACCATCTTCTGAGCCAAGGGTTCACGGCGACCAAAGTGGCCGATATCGGCTGTGGCACTGCCGTGCTGGCCATGGCGGCAGCGCGGGTCTGGGAAGGTGAGATCATCGCCAGCGATATCGACGAAGTGGCTGTTGATGTCGCCGAGGCCAACCTGAAGGCCAATGGAATGGCAGGCAAGGTCCGTTGCGTGGAAGCGGCGGGCTTTGACCATCCCGATCTGGGCGCGATCGCACCTTACGATCTGATTTTCGCAAATATCCTCAAGGGGCCACTGGTTGCTCTGGCCCCCGAAATCGCAGCGAATCTGCGCGTCGGTGGATACGCAATTTTATCTGGAATCCTTAACGAACAAGCCGATGATGTGGTTTCTGTTTATGTACAAAACGGTTTCAATTTAGAGAAAAATGACCAAATTGGTGAGTGGACGACGCTAATATTAAGCAAACAGGGCTAAATTTGGGCCATTTACTGGAGCTTTCTGGAGTTTTGCCTCGATTTTGTCGCATTCTGTTTCTACCGTCTTAACGTGGAATCGGGGGGCGGTTTTGGAGGCTGCCATGACGGGAAAACAACTAGAATTTGATCAGCGCGTAAATCGCCTGAGCAAGAAACACGCAAAACTAAGCCGTGGCTATCGCGCGACGATGCGCAAGGACGGGTTGGTTGTGATGAAACCGCAGAGGGTGAAGTCAGCTTTACCCCTTAAGGTTCTACTGATGTGTCTGCTTGGGTTGTTTGCATTCAAGACCTTCTTGCTCACCAGCCTTGGGCCTTCGGGCTATCAATACAGGGTTGACGCATTGAACGAGGGCACCTCGGTTGAACAAGCCGGTGCCTGGGTGATGCAAATCGACCCGGTATCGCTGATGCTTTCGGAACAGCTGGCACGGCTGCTGCCCTGACGTCCGGCCAAAGAATCGGAAACGCCGCGCATTCTGCATGCGCGGCGTTCTGCTTTGCCCCCGAGGGAGGGAAGGGACATATGAGTGGGTGTGTTAAATCTTAACGACGACCATCGGCCACGACGTCAATATCGCCACGGCACAGTCCGATATCTTCCAGCTCGCGATCTGTCAGACCGCTCAGCGTGTTACGAGTAACGCGGGCGTCATTCCATTCGACAGCGGCGTTCACGACCGATGCGAAATATGCGCCGATACGGCCGACGAGGCCGAATGAGCCGATGGTGGTGCGGGTGGTGTCCAGTGCAGCCATATCCTGTTTCCTTCTGGTTTAAGTTTACGTTTTGATCGTTCGATCTGAGCGGCATCTAGTGCCGCCAAATCGGCTGTGCAAGTGCGGAAATTGCAACTGTCCTATGCGTTTTTTGCAGAGCTCAAGATTCATTAGAACCCCTTAATTTATTGGCCATTTTTGCTTCATGAAACGTGTCGATTTCAGACTTTTGACTGTCGCAAACTGGCCGTTTTGTCGCCTGTGAAACAGGTCTGTCGTTTTTGCGCTCTCTGTCAATTCGCTTGGAAAATGTTCACGCTTCGTGCTAATCCGTAAAAAAGATCACAAAAACTCGAGCAGGCCGAGGCGAAATATGCGGATTTTGGGCATTGATCCGGGGCTTAGGACCCTGGGATGGGGCGTCATCGAATCGCATGGCAGCCGCTTGAGCCACGTCGCCAACGGACTGTGCAAGTCTGACGGGGACGATTTGGGCGAGCGCTTGCTGTCTCTCTACAATCAAATCGTCGAAGTCATTGCAGAACATCAGCCCGATCAGGCGGCCATCGAACAGACCTTCGTCAACAAGGATGGGGCTGGTACGCTGAAGCTGGGTCAGGCGCGTGGTGTGGCGTTGTTGACGCTGGCGCAAGCAGGGCTGCCCGTGGGGGAATACGCGCCCAACCGGGTTAAGAAAACGGTTGTGGGCGTTGGGCATGCCGAGAAAGAGCAGGTTCTTCATATGGTCAAATTGCAACTGCCGGGCTGTAAGCCCAAAGGGGCGGATGCCGCGGATGCGCTGGCGATTGCCATCTGTCATTCATATTACGGCGCAGCGCCGCAGGCGCGCGTGAAAGAGGTGCGGGCATGATCGGGAAACTGACCGGACGATTGGACTATCGCGCAGTGGATCACGTGTTGATCGACGTGCGTGGGGTTGGATACCTCGTTTACTGCTCGGACCGGACCATGGCCGCGCTGCCGGGCGTTGGCGAGGCTGTCTCGATTTACACCGATATGGTGGTGCGCGAGGACCTGATGCAGCTTTTTGGGTTTTTGTCCCTTGTCGAAAAGGAATGGCATCGCCTGCTGTGTTCGGTTCAGGGCGTTGGGGCCAAGGTCTCGCTCGCCATTCTGTCCGCGTTGGGTCCGGATGGGGTCAGCCGGGCCATTGCGCTTGGGGATTGGGGTGCCGTCAAAGCGGCGAAAGGCGTGGGCCCAAAGACGGCACAGCGGATCGTGCTGGATCTAAAAGACAAAGCGCCGGGTGTGATGGCGATGGGTGGGACCGTGACCGAAGCGATGGACGGCCCCGGATTGGAAGTCGTTGAGTTGTCTGAACCAGCACCAGTGCCCAAACAGGTGGCAAAACCCGCCTCGGGGTCTGCCGCAGCTTCGGCGGGGGCACTGTCAGCTCTTGGCAATTTGGGGTACGGACCGTCTGAGGCGGCCTCGGCTGTGGCTGAAGCGGCCGCCAGTCTGCCGGAAGCAGGCGAAGCTGAATTGATCCGGGCGGCGCTTAAGTTGCTGGCACCGAAAGGGTAACTGAATGGTAGACGCCGATCCCACATTGCGCCCCGATCCCTTGCCCGAGGATAACGACCGCGCCCTGCGTCCGCAGGGGCTGGACGAATTCATCGGTCAGGCCGAGGCGCGGGCCAATCTGCGCATCTTTATCCAATCCGCGCGTATGCGGAGCGAGGCGATGGATCACACGCTGTTTCATGGCCCTCCGGGTCTGGGTAAAACAACGCTGGCGCAAATCATGGCGCGCGAGTTGGGGGTGAATTTCCGCATGACCTCGGGGCCGGTTCTGGCCAAGGCGGGTGATCTGGCGGCGATCCTGACCAATCTGGAATCCCGCGATGTGCTGTTCATCGACGAAATCCACCGTCTGAACCCGGCCGTCGAAGAGGTTCTGTATCCGGCGATGGAGGATTTCGAGCTGGATCTGGTGATCGGCGAAGGCCCGGCAGCGCGGACTGTGCGGATTGAGCTGCAGCCGTTTACTTTGGTCGGAGCAACGACGCGGATGGGCTTGCTGACCACCCCATTGCGCGACCGATTTGGCATTCCGACGCGGTTGCAGTTCTACACAGTGGACGAGTTGCACGAGATCGTTACGCGCAATGCCCGCAAACTGGGCGCGCCTGCTGATGATGCGGGCGCCAGAGAAATTGCGCGCCGATCGCGCGGGACCCCGCGGATCGCGGGGCGATTGCTGCGACGGGTGGTGGATTTCGCCATCGTCGAGGGCGATGGACGTATCACCCTGGATCTGGCGGATGGCGCGCTGACGCGGTTGGGTGTGGATAATCTGGGCTTGGATGGTGCCGACCGGCGATACCTCAAGCTCATCGCTGAGAACTATGCCGGTGGTCCGGTCGGGATTGAGACCCTGTCGGCTGCGTTGTCGGAAAGTCGCGATTCGCTGGAGGACGTGATCGAGCCCTATTTGTTGCAGCAAGGTCTAATCCAGCGCACGCCACGCGGTCGGATGTTGGCGCAGAAGGCTTGGACGCATCTGGGAATGGCGGCACCAAAGGGCCAGAGCGATCTGTTTGGTTGAAGCTGAGGCCTTTAGATTTTATGCCTTCGGCAAGAGTACTTTCGAAAAGATGAAGGATTGGGCGTGACCCCCGAAGACATTCAGTCGTTGTTCACCCGTGAAAACGGAGAGTTTCTGTTCGCGCGTTGGGGTCGGCCCATCGTGCCTATCGTCTTTGGGGTCGAGGATGAAACCCTGAACACCGTCAAGGGCGCGTTTGAGGCCGTGGTTAGCCTGGCCGATCATAAGATGGCCGAAACGGATCCGGAACTTGGTGCGAACTGCATGGTGTTCTTTTTCCGCGACTGGAAGGAGCTGCTAGAAGTTCCAGATCTGGATCGGTTGGTTCCCGATCTTGCCCCGCTGGTGGACCGGCTGATCGCGGCGGATGCAAATCAGTATCGGGTGTTCCGCTTTGAAGAGGACGGTGCGATTCGAGCCGCGTTTGTTTTCCTGCGCATGGACAAAGAGCTGTCCAAGATTCCGGCCGAGACACTGGCGCTCAGCCAGGTGGTGCAGACCATTTTGCTGTGGTCGGACACTGCGTTTAGAACGCAATCGCCGCTGGCGGTCGCCGAGGGGGTGACAGTCCTGCGCCCCGATATCGCCGGGCTGATCCGGGCAGCCTATGATCCGGTTTTGCCGAGGGCAGCGCAGGACCCGGCGCACGGCCTGCGATTGTTTGCACGGATGCAGCAGTCGCAGTGATTTAAGCTGAGATCATCTACGATTTGGATGTGTTGCGGTGTTGAAAAGCGCTTAACAAGTCGCTTCCCGTGTCAAAAAATGCGTCGTCGCCCACCAAATCGGTCACGCCGTACCTGTCCAACTCTGACCGGACATGCGGTTCGATCAGGAGGAATACCAGCCGGATGTTCTTTGCCTGCAGGAGCTTGAGGACATTGCGCAGCGTGTAGCCCGCGGTGAAGTCGATGTCATCGATGGCCGAGGCTTCGATGCAGAACCAACGTACTTTGTTATCTGATTCATGGGTGATTGTCGCGATCTCATCCGAAAGCCGCTGTGCATTCGCGTAGTAAAGGCTGTGCGAGAAGCGATAGATGACGAGCCCGGGTTCGAATTGGTTTGGCACGGAAATGGGTTTTGAATGCCAACCACCGTCTTTGGTTTTGACGATCACTGAATTTTTGGGGCGGTAGCCGCGGCGGGTATGGTCGATCAATGACAGCACCATCGCAAAGATGATGCCTTGTTCGACCCCAACGATGACGACAACCGCAGCCGTGGCGACTGCAATCCAGAATTCTGATCGGGCTTGCCTGTAAATTGCAATCAGGCCTTTCAGGTCGATCATTTTCAGGCCGATCAGGAACACGACTGCAGACAGTGCCGCATTCGGCAGGTAGGCCAGTGGGCCGGTCAGGAACAGTATGACCACCAAGACGATCAAGGCGGTCGTCAGTTGTGCCACCTGACTGCGGCCACCGGCGCTGGCCACCATCTCGGTTTTTGTCGGGCTGCCATTTACAACGAATGTGCCCGTGAAGGCTGCCCCAAGATTGGCCAGGCCCAGCCCGACAAGGTCAGTGTTCTCGCTGAACTTCTCTTCGTAACGCGCCGCATAGGCCCGCGAAGTTGCGGCGCTTTGGGCCAAGATCACAACGAAGATGGACAGCGCGGTTGGCAGCAATTGTTTGAACAGGGTCCAGCTCCAATCCACGTTCGGGACAGAGAGCGCAGGCAAGCCGCTGGGGACCGAGCCCAGTACCGCGATGCCGGATGCGGCGAATTGGAACGCCCAACTGCATAGGATTACCCCAAGTATGGCGAATAACGGGCCGGGTAGTTTCGGTGACAGCTGCCGGCATCCGACGACGATCAGCAGAACTGCCGCCGCTACCGCCAATGTGGGCCAGCTTGTCTGGTCGATGTTCTGAATGGTTGCCTGAAGCTTGGCGATGGTCCCGTGACCGTCGCTTTCGATCCCTAACAGTCCGGGGATTTCACCGGTTGCGACCTGAATGCCCACGCCTGTCAAGAACCCGACAAGAACTGTTCGGGATAGGAAATCAGCCAGAAACCCCAAGCCGATGAGGCGTGCGGCAATCAGAAGAACAGCAGCCATCAGCGCCAACAGGGACGCCAACGCCAGATACTCGGACGAACCCGACGCTGCCATGCCAGCCAGAGCCGAAGCCGTAATCGCCGCCGTGGCAGAATCCGCCCCCACCACAAGATGACGGGACGAACCGAACAGCGCGAACAGCGCCATTGGGATAAGGATAGTGTACAATCCCGTCACAACCGGCGTGCCTGCGATTTTGGTGAAGCCCATGACCTCGGGGATCGCGAGGCAGGCAAAGGTCAGGCCTGCCAAAATTTCCGCAGGCAAGGTCGCGCGTTTGAACGGCAAGATGCCCTGAAGGACTGGAAGAAAGAACATCCTCTCTTCTTTTGGTCCTTTAGTCATTGAAACTCCTGTCGGATTCACTTGGTATGTATGAAAGCCTAGAGGGCAAATCTTCGAATTTCGATAGCGGACTTGGGAAGGTGGGAACTTTGTCCCCGCAAGGGATTGCAGGAACCGCGGCAACCATGCATCTGTTTCAGAGCAGGATTTGCCCCGCGCGTTACATATTTGAGAGACCGGACCTGATATCATGGCCAATGAAGCTGATGCGCCCCACAAGCATATCTTTCCGATCCGGGTCTACTATGAAGACACCGATATGGGCGGGGTCGTATACCACGCGAACTACCTCAAATTTATCGAACGCGCGCGATCTGACTATGTGCGCCGTCTGGGCAACGATCAGAACGCGATGCGCGATGGTGGGATCGTCTGGGTCGTGCGCCGGATCGAGGCCGATTACGTCGCGCCCGCGAAGTTCGATGATGAGTTGATCGTTGAAACTTGGTTGTCGTCAATCTCTGGTGTGCGGCTGACCATGGGTCAGTTGGTCAAGAGGGGGGAGACCGAGATCTTCCGCGCCTCGGTGACTGCTGTTTGCATGAACGCGCAGGGCAAGCCGGTCCGCCTTCCGGCAGAGATTCGCGCATTAATGTAACAATTTGTCGGTCAGGGGTGGTTATGTTGGCTTTTCATAACCAACTGCGATAGCGTTTGGCAAAACAAGGCCAAACGAACGGCCGTCAGGCAAAAAAACAAAGAGCAGGTTCATGGAAGCTGAAACGCTGGCGCTGGCGCAGGAGATCGATTTCTCCATGTGGGGGCTGTATGCCCGCGCGACCTTTGTCGTCAAACTGGTGATGTTGATGCTGATCGCTGCATCCATCTGGTCTTGGGCGATTATCATTCAGAAATTGATCAACTACCGCGCCGCCCGTCGCGAAGCGCAGGTGTTTGACGAGGCCTTTTGGTCCGGCAACCCGCTGGATGAGTTGTTCGAACATATCGGATCGCAGCCCGACGGCAGTTCCGAGAAGATTTTCGCCGCTGGAATGATCGAATGGCGCAGGTCGCACCGAACGGATGGCGGGCTGATTGCGGGGGCCACTGCGCGGATTGACCGTTCGATGGATGTCGCGATCGCCAAAGAGTCCGAGACACTGCAAAAAGGATTGCCGATTTTGGCGACGGTGGGCTCGACCGCGCCGTTTATTGGCCTGTTCGGGACCGTTTGGGGCATCATGAACGCGTTTATCGAAATTGCCGAGCAGCAAAACACCAACCTGGCCGTTGTGGCACCCGGCATTGCCGAGGCGCTTTTGGCCACGGGCCTGGGTCTGTTGGCTGCCATCCCGGCGGTGATTTTCTACAACAAGCTCAGTTCTGATAGTGACCGGATCGTGGGTGGCTACGAGGCTTTTGCCGACGAGTTCGCCACCATCCTGTCGCGTCAGTTGGACAGCTAAAATGGGTGCGGCGGTTCAGCAGAACGGAGGCGGGAACGGGCGCAGACGCGGCCGTCGACGCGGTCGAGCGCAGCCGATGGCCGAGATCAACGTGACTCCATTTGTAGACGTTATGCTGGTGTTGCTGATTATCTTTATGGTGGCGGCACCGCTGTTGACTGTCGGCGTGCCGGTGGACCTGCCCAAAACCGCGGCAAGCGCCTTGCCGGGCGATAACGAAGAGCCGCTGACAGTCACGATGACTGCAGAAGGGCGCGTTCAGATTCAAACCACGGATGTGGCGCGCGAAGAGTTGATCGGCAAGCTGCGCGCCATTGCGGCAGAACGCAGCAGCGACCGGGTGTTCCTGCGGGCGGATGGTGCAATTCCATACGCGCAGGTGATGCAGGTTATGGGTGCGCTGAATGCAGGTGGGTTTTCCAATGTGGGGCTGGTGACCGACACCGGCGGCCCCGCGCTGGACGATGGTGGAGAGTGAGGCCGCGCGGTGGATACCGGCACCAAGATCTCGGCAATTGCCCATGTCAGTTTGATTTCGTGGGCTCTGTTTGGCGGCACCTTTCGGTCCGAACCATTGCCTATGCCCGTGCAGGATATCTCGGTGATCTCGGCTGAACAGTTCGCAGCAATGACGGCTCAAAGTGAGGCGCCTGAGCTGCCTACGCCAACTGCCCTGCAACAGCCCGATGCGCCCGAACAGGAAATCCCCACCCCTGAACCGGTGGAGCAGGAACCTCCGACACCTGAAGTGTCTGAGCCAAATGAACCAGAGCCAGAGCTGGAACCGGAACCGCTGGCCCCCCCACCCGAACCGGTCGTGATCGAACAGCCCCCCGAATTGGCCCCCCCAGAACCCGAGGCCGTCGTTTTGCCCGCCCCGCCAGGGCCCGAGGCACAGCCGCGGCCTGCGGATAAAGTAGCGCCTGAACCTGTTGCACCGCCGCCGCCTGAAGCCGCGCCAGATGATATTGAATCCCCGGCTGTATCGCTGGACGAGGGAGCTGAAACTCAGCAAGAACAGCAGGATCAAACGGCACCCGAAGAGGCCACGGATGAAATCGTGACCGAGGCGGAAGAAGCCAAGGAATATGCGCCGCGCAGCTCTCCGCGCCCGCTGGTGCGACCGAACCGGCCGACGCCGCCGGCGCAGCCCGAAGTGGCCGAGACCGAAGAACCGACCGAACCAGAGCCCGCGCCAAGTGATGAAACCGCGATCAACGACGCACTGGCCGAGGCGCTGGGGCAGAGCAGCGAACCGTCTGGTCCACCCCTGACTGCGGGTGAGAAGGATGCTATGCGACTGGCTGTGTCGAAGTGCTGGAACGTTGGTTCCCTGTCCACGGACGCACTGCAAACGGTCGTTGTGGTCGGGTTCTCGCTGACACCGGATGGCAAGGTGCTCGGCGGTAGCCTGAGCATGTTGGATAGTTCCGGCGGTACCGATGCGTCTGCAAGACAAGCTTATGAGGCCGCCCGGCGAGCGATTTTGCGCTGCGGGGCCAAAGGATACACCCTGCCTGCTGACAAATACGAACAATGGCGGGATATTGAGATTACATTCAATCCCGAGAGGATGCGGATCAAATGATGAGATTTCTGACCAGCCTGTTGCTTGGCCTGACAATTTTGGCGGCGCCTGTGTATGCACAAAGCGGACCGCTGCGTCTTGAGCTGGATCAGGGGATTATCGAACCCTTGCCTTTTGCGGTGCCGAATTTCGTGCCCGACGGGCCAGCGGCCACACAATACGCAAACGACATATCGCGCGTCGTGGCGGCGGACCTGACGGGAACCGGACTGTTCCGAGAGATTTCTTCTGACGCATTCATCAGCCGGGTCAGCAGTTTCGAAGCCCCTGTGCAATTTGCCGATTGGAAGGCCATCAATGCTGAGGCCTTGGTGACAGGGGCGGTCAATGTCTCGGGCAAACGCCTGACCGTGCGATTTCGCGTTTGGGACGTATTTTCGGGCCAGGAATTGGGCAATGGTCTGCAGTTTTCCGGCACTACAGATGGCTGGCGGCGCATGGCACACAAAGTGGCCGATCAGGTTTATACCCGAGTGACCGGCGAAAGCGGTTACTTTGACAGCCGCGTCGCGTTTGTGTCTGAAAGCGGTCCCAAGAACCAGCGTCTGAAGCGTCTGGCAATCATGGATTACGATGGCGCGAACGTTCAGTACCTGACCGACAGCGCCGCGATTGTTCTGGCCCCACGCTTTTCGCCTTCGGGAGATCGGCTGTTGTACACCAGCTATGAAACCGGTCAGCCGCGCATTTATGTTTTGGACGTTGATCGGGTCAAACGGACTGAATTGAAGACACAAGACGGCACCATGAGCTTTTCGCCGCGCTTTTCGCCGGATGGCCGCTCCATCGTCTATTCGCTGATTCAGGGCGGCAACACGGACCTTTGGAAAATGGATCTGGCCTCGGGCCAGAGCGTGCGCTTGACGAACACACCTGCCATTGAGACCGCGCCCAGCTATTCGCCGGACGGGTCGCAGATCGTGTTCGAAAGCGACCGCTCTGGCACACCTCAACTGTACATCATGCCCGCAAATGGCGGAGAGGCGACCCGCATCAGCTTTAAACAGGGGCGGTATGGTACACCGGTCTGGTCGCCGCGTGGTGACCTGATCGCCTTTACCAAACAGAACAAGGGTCGGTTCCATATCGGCGTCATGCGGACAGACGGCAGCGAGGAACGCCTGCTGACGTCGTCCTTCCTGGATGAGGGGCCAACATGGTCGCCGAATGGCCGCGTCATCATGTTCACCCGTGAATCGCAGGGCGCAAGCGGTCGGGCGACACTGTATTCGGTGGATATCTCGGGTCGGAACCTGCGCCCGGTACGTACACCGGATGGTGGCAGCGATCCATCCTGGGGCCCACTGCAGAAGTGATCGGGGCAGGGGGTTGGAAAAGTTCACAAATTTCCTGCACTGTGATAACAGAGACAGCAATAAAGCAATAAAACGACGAGGCACCTGAAATGAATGTATTGAGCAAAGTCATAGCATTGGGCGTGCTAAGTGTAATGGCCGCCTGTACCAACAACGATCCTTCGGCACTGGGCGGTGGCGCGGGCGGTAGTGGCTCGATCCTGCCGGGTTCGCCCAGCGACCCCCAGTCACCGGCCTATTTCCAGCAAACTGTTGGCGACCGCGTGTTGTTTGAGGTCGATCAGTCGACCCTGACCGGGCAGGCGCAGACGATATTGCAGGGACAGGCAGACTGGCTGCTGGCCAATACGGATTTCGTCGCCACGATCGAGGGTCACGCGGACGAACAGGGTACTCGCGAGTATAACCTCGCTCTGGGCGCGCGTCGCGCCAATGCGGCGCGTGAATACCTCATTTCACGTGGGGTCGCGGGCAACCGGTTGACCACCGTCAGTTTCGGAAAGGAACGCCCGATCGAGATTTGCAGCACCGAGGAATGCTATTCCAAAAACCGTCGTTCGGTGACGGTCCTGACCGGTTCAACTTTGGGGTAAGATGATGCGAATTGCAGGATGGGTTCTGGCTGCGGTCGTGGCGACTGCGGGCGTGGCAAGTGCACAGGATCAGCAAACCCTGGCGGATATCCGTCAGGAGCTTACTGTGCTGCACGTCGAGGTTCAGCGCCTCAAGCGCGAGTTTTCAACCACCGGATCTCCGGCACCCAATCTTGCTGGCAGTTCCGTTCTGGAACGTGTTGACGCCATTGAGGCTGAATTGCAGCGCCTGACCCGTCAGACCGAGCAGTTGAACCAACGTGTGCAGAACATTGTTACTGACGGAACCAACCGGATCGGCGATCTGGAATTCCGCTTGGTTGAGTTGGAAGGTGGCGATCTCAGCACGCTTGGCGAGACCTCGACCCTGGGTGGCGAAACCGAAATCACCGCTGCGGCACCGACAACACCTACTACCCCGACGGCACCGGCCCCGACGGATCAAGGTGAACTTGCCGTGGGTGAGCGCGCGGACTTTGATGCCGCATCACAGGCGCTGGCGGATGGCAACTATCAGACCGCAGCGGAGCAATTCGCCACATTCGAAACCTCGTATCCCGGCAGTCCGCTGGCCCCCGAAGCCAACTTGAAACGAGGGCGGGCGCTTGTTGGGATCGGTGACACGCGTGAGGCCGCGCGGGCCTTTCTGGCCAGCTTTACCGGCGATTCCGAAGGTGCATTCGCACCCGAGGCGCTGTTTGAGTTGGGCTCGGCGCTGGGGCGTCTAGGGCAGACCGATCAGGCTTGCATCACTCTGGGCGAGGTGGGCGTGCGGTTCCCGTCGTCGACCTCGGCCACGAATGCCACACAGGAAATGGCAAGCCTGGGCTGTTCTTGACAGAAAACGCTGAAGAACTGCGCGCCGGGATTCGGGCGCGTTTGCCGCGAACCCTTCCACCGCGCATGGGTGTGGCTGTCTCTGGCGGGGGCGATTCAATCGCCCTGCTTTTGCTGTTGAATGATATTGCCCAAAACGAGCAGGTTAAGTTGTTCGCGGCGACCGTTGACCACGGTTTGCGCCCCGAATCCCAAGCCGAAGCGCAGAAAGTAAGCGAGCTTGCCGCGCGTTTGGGTATCACGCATCAAACGTTGAAATGGACAGGGTGGGCCGGTCAGGGGAACCTTCAGGATCAGGCCAGACAGGCGCGTTATCGGCTGTTGACCGAATGGGCCACACGCAATGCGATCAGCGCGATTGCGTTAGGCCACACCGCGGATGATCAGGCCGAAACCTTCCTGATGCGGCTAGGCCGCGCAGCTGGTGTTACGGGTCTGTCGGGCATGCCGGTTGACCGGGTTTTGGATGGCGTGACGATGTTGCGGCCGATGCTTGGTATAACAAGGCAAGCATTGCGTGGCTATCTGTCTGGTGAGGGAGTTGGCTGGATCGAAGATCCCTCGAATCAGGACCTCCGGTTTGACCGGATCAAGGCACGGCAGGCCTTGTCTGACCTCAAGGATTTGGGGATCACGGCCAGTTCTTTGACCCGAGTCGCAGAAAACCTTGCGCAGGCGCGTGAGGCGTTGGAGCGTTTTACGCAGGAATCCGCCCGAAAAATCGCCGTGGTGGAAACCGGTGATGTATGCTTGGATCGCACCGCCTTTCAGTCTTTGCCTCAGGAAATCCAGCGCCGGCTTGTGATCGGCTGCATCGCATGGATTGCCGGAGCGGGGTATCCACCACGCCAAACGTCGGTGGATCAGGCTGTGAAGGCTGTTAAAGAGGGTATCGCTACGTCGGTCAATGGCTGTTTGTTTGTCCCAAAGGTCAATAAAACGTGGATTTGCAGAGAGCTAAACGCCGTTCAGGGCGAAATCGCGCGCCCCGGCGAGCCGTGGGACAAACGCTGGATTCTGTCAGGGCCTTCGACCGCTGGTGTACAAATCCGACCGTTAGGCGAGCAAGGCCTGCCTAGGGTTCCAGATTGGCGGGACTTGGGTAAACCACGTCAGGTCTTGTTGGCTTCACCCGCTGTTTGGCTGGGGGATGAACTGGTGTCAGCTCCAACCGCCAGATTGTTGAATGGATGGACGGCTGAATTGGCCCCCGGAACGCCCGAGTTTCATTCTTCTTTTTTATCGCATTGAACCTCCTTGAATCATCTCTATTTTATAGAGCAACCCGGCAGACCCCCATCTGCCGAAATCTTTTGGGAGACTTTCCTTGGGCAACGCTCGTAACATCGCCTTCTGGGTCGTTCTGTTTTTGCTGATCCTTGCACTGTTCAATTTGTTCAGCGGACCAGGCGGGACACTTCAGAGCAATGAAAGAACTTATTCTGATTTCGTAACGGCCGTTCAAGCCGACGAAGTCAAGAATGTGACTCTGGATGGCGAACAGATTCGCTATACCACGCAAAGCGGTGCCAGCTATGTCACCATCAAACCCGGCGATGCCGAGGTCACCAAACTGCTGATCGACGAGAACATTCCCGTTCGCGCCGAGAAACAGCAGCAATCCGGTTTCCAGTCGTTCCTGATCACGCTGCTGCCGTTCCTGCTGCTGATTGGTGTCTGGGTCTATTTCATGAACCGGATGCAGGGCGGTGGCAAAGGTGGCGCGATGGGCTTTGGCAAGTCTAAGGCCAAGATGCTGACCGAAAAGCATGGCCGCGTGACATTTGACGATGTCGCAGGCATTGACGAGGCCAAGGAAGAGCTGGAAGAGATCGTGGAATTCCTGCGCAACCCGCAGAAGTTCAGCCGTCTTGGCGGCAAGATCCCGAAAGGCGCGCTGCTGGTTGGCCCTCCGGGCACCGGTAAAACGCTGCTGGCCCGTGCGATTGCGGGTGAGGCGGGTGTTCCGTTCTTCACAATCTCAGGTTCTGACTTTGTTGAGATGTTCGTGGGTGTCGGTGCATCCCGTGTGCGTGACATGTTCGAACAGGCCAAAAAGAATGCGCCCTGTATTGTGTTCATCGATGAAATCGACGCCGTGGGGCGTCATCGTGGTGCCGGGTATGGCGGCGGGAACGACGAACGCGAACAGACGCTCAACCAGTTGCTGGTTGAGATGGACGGGTTCGAATCCAATGAGGGTGTGATCATTCTGGCGGCCACCAACCGTAAGGACGTTCTGGACCCTGCGCTGCTGCGCCCCGGCCGTTTTGACCGCAACGTGACCGTCGGCAACCCCGACATCAAAGGCCGCGAGAAGATCCTGGGTGTGCACGCGCGCAAGACACCTCTGGGTCCCGATGTCGACCTGCGCATCATCGCGCGTGGTACTCCGGGCTTCTCGGGCGCTGATCTGGCGAACCTCGTGAACGAGGCCGCATTGATGGCGGCGCGCGTTGGCCGTCGCTTTGTCACAATGGAAGACTTCGAGAACGCCAAGGACAAGGTGATGATGGGTGCCGAGCGCCGTTCGATGGTGCTGACGCAAGACCAAAAGGAAAAGACCGCCTATCACGAATCTGGTCACGCGGTCGTCGGACTGTCGCTGCCGCTGTGCGATCCGGTTTACAAGGCGACCATCATTCCGCGCGGTGGCGCGTTGGGTATGGTGGTGTCGTTGCCGGAAATGGACCGTCTGAACTATCACCGCGACGAATGCGAGCAAAAGCTGGCCATGACCATGGCAGGCAAAGCCGCCGAGGTGATCAAATACGGCGAAGATCACGTCTCGAACGGTCCCGCCGGTGACATCATGCAGGCCAGCCAGTTGGCGCGTGCCATGGTGATGCGCTGGGGTATGTCTGACAAAGTCGGTAACATTGATTATGCCGAGGCGCATGATGGCTATTCGGGCAACACTGCTGGCTTCTCGGTTTCAGCGCATACCAAAGAGCTGATCGAGGAAGAGGTGAAACGCCTGATCCAGCAGGGTTATGAGCGCGCGCACAAGATCCTGTCCGACAAGAACGAGGAATGGGAACGTCTGGCGCAAGGCTTGCTGGAATACGAAACCCTGACCGGGGATGAGATCAAGCGTGTCATGAATGGCGAATCGCCGACCGATGGTGATGACGAGGGTGACAAGCCGGATGAGGGCAGCGCGCCCAGCGTTACGGCCATTCCCAAGACCAAGGTCAAAAAGACCCCGCCCGACGGTGGGATGGAGCCGGAACCTTCGGCATAAAGAAATCAGACCCGGGCCAAGTCCCGGGTCTTTTCTTTTCAGCTTTTCAAATGGGCTGGTTTGACTTTTAGTACGATTTTGACGGCCCGCAGCCGAAGGGGATTTCAAATGCCGGTATTGCGAGAGACAGAATTCACGGGTGAAGTTGTTTGGCTGGGTCATGTGCCCGCGGGTGGCTCGATCCGGGCCAAAGCGGTCGATGCTTTGAAACTGGATTTCTCAGGAGACAAAGGCGAGCGGCACGAGGGTCTCAACCGGGCCTCATGTGTCAGGGTCAAGAATCTGTATCCGCAAGGCACTGAAATCCGCAACGTGCGCCAATTGTCTGTTCTGTCCGCCGAGGAAATGGACGCCACTGCTAAAGAGATGGGGCTGGATCGGCTGGACCCTTCGTTTCTGGGCGTCAGCATCCTGTTGCGCGGCATTCCGGACTTTACATACCTTCCGCCATCCTCGCGTTTGCAGGTCCGCGACGGTGTCACGATAACCGTGGATATGGAAAACCGCCCCTGTGTCATTCCCGGGCGTGAGATCGAAGCCGATCAACCCGGGTACGGGGCGTCCTTCAAGCCTGCGGCAAAGGGCCGAAGGGGTGTGACTGCGTGGGTGGAACGACCCGGACAGCTGCTGTTGGGGGACCAGATGAGCCTGTTCGTGCCAGATCAGCGGGCTTGGGCGCCCTAAGCGTCAAGCGTTTTTGATTTGAAACCGGTGAAATGACGCTACGCCGTTTCATGGCTTGAATATGTCGGAATCTCTATCCATCGGGATTGTACACAACGGTATGGATTGACCAGCACCGGCCCAGCTGCGCCGGTTAGCAGGGAATTCAACCGGGGGTTTTGCCCAATGAGCTATAAATCGGACATTGAAATCGCGCGCGAGGCGCAGAAGAAGCCTATTCAGGAAATCGGCGCTAAGATTGGCATCGATTCTGCTGATCTGCTGCCCTA
>NZ_JBXWMK010000006.1:0-267055 GCF_059609785.1 Ruegeria sp. YTSC003
GCGCGGTCGAAGATCTCGGTCACTTCGACGCCGTCCAGATTGTCTCGCATATGCGGAATGTCCTGATGGCGCAGCGCCGCATTCACCACCACGAAATAGTAATCCCCCGCATTCGACACGATCAAATCGTCCATGATCCCGCCATCCGCGTTGGTAAAGAACCCGTACCGCGCCTTGCCCGGCTTCAGGGTCGCGTAGGCCTGCGGGCACAAAGCTTCCAGCTTCTCACCCACATTCTCACCGCGCAGGATCACCTGACCCATATGAGACACATCAAACAACGCCGCCTTCTCACGACACTGCTTATGCTCCCCCATAATCCCCAAAGGATACTGAACAGGCATCTCCCAACCAGCAAAATCAACCAACTTACCTCCCAACTCAACATGCAAGTCATACAAGGGGGTGCGTTTTAATTCGGTCATATCTGTAGCCTTTCGATCAGCGAGACTGGTCACGAACGACCATGACGGTGCAATGCGCGTTGCGCACGACACGGGCCAGGTTTGGGCCAATCTCATAATTCGGGAAATCGCCTTTGGTTGACGCCATGACGATCAGATCAAAGCCGTCCTTGTAGGCCAGCTTCAGGATTTCGCGGTAGACGCTGCCTTCTTCGACATGCACTTGCACGTCAGAGGCGTTGCCGTGATCCAGTATGGCCTGAACCGCATTGCGCACGTGGTCTTTGGCACCAGCGCCGTAGTTGGCAGGCAGGTTCGGCAATTGGATGATCTCGGGGATGACGGCAACCGCATGCAGTTCGGCACCGTAGAACTTCGCCTGTTCCAGTGCGACCGGCAGGGCCAGTTTCCACGAGCGGTCGTCGGTGTGGTCAATAGGCAGCAGGATTTTCGTGGCCATCACGTCTCTCCTCGAGATATGGAATTCTATTTCAAAGGCGGGGGGCCGGAATGGCCCCCCGTATTCTTCAGGGCCGGATTATTCGGCAGGCGTGCCGCCTGGCTCTTCGGATTTGCCGCCCGAGGCAAAGAACTCTTTCGTCAGTTTGAAGACGATCGGGCTCAGCAGGGCCAGGGCGATCAGGTTCGGAATGGCCATCATGGCGTTCAGCGTATCCGCCAGCAGCCAGACAAAGCCCAGATCCGCAGTTGCGCCGAAGTAGATCGCGACAATCCACAGAACGCGGTACGGCATCAGGGATTTAACACCCAGAAGGAACTCGACGCATTTTTCGCCGTAGAACGACCAGCCGAGGATGGTTGTGAAGGCGAAGATCGACAGAGCGATTGCGATCAGAGCACCGCCACCCGGCAGCGACGTGGCGAATGCCAGCGAGGTCAAGGCCGCACCGGATTCACCGGAGGTCCATGCACCTGTGGAGATGATCGCCAGACCGGTGATCGAGCACACGATGATGGTGTCGATGAACGTACCCAGCATCGCGATCAGGCCCTGGTTGACCGGACCTTTGGTCTCGGCTGCCGCGTGAGCAATCGGAGCCGAACCCAGACCGGCTTCGTTCGAGAACACACCACGTGCCACACCAAAACGGATGGCGGCCCAAACGGCTGCACCTGCAAAGCCACCTTCGGCGGCGGACGGCGTGAAGGCGTAGGTGAAGACCAGTGACAGCGCGTTGCCGATCTCGCCAATGTTGATGATCAGAACCAGAAGACCAGCGACAATGTAAGCGATTGCCATGGCCGGAACCAGTTTACCAGCAACCGCACCGATGCGGGTGATGCCGCCCAGAATAACGGCTGCGGTCAGGACCATCAGAACAACGCCGGTGACCGAAGTGTTCACGCCGAAGTTCGATTCCAGAACCTGCGCCACGCCGTTGGCCTGCACGCCGTTTCCGATGCCAAAGGCTGCAACTGCGCCGAACAGGGCAAATGCAACGCCCAGCCATGCCCACTTCGCGCCGAGGCCGTTTTTGATGTAGTACATCGGGCCGCCGACAAAATTGCCCAGCTCGTCTTTTTCACGGTATTTAACCGCGAGAACGGCTTCGGCATATTTGGTGGCCATGCCCACCAGGGCGGTCATCCACATCCAGAACAAAGCGCCCGGACCGCCCAGGAAGACAGCGGTGGCCACACCGGCGATGTTGCCGGTACCAATGGTTGCCGACAGCGACGTCATCAGCGCGTTGAACGGGCTGATCTGACCATCACCTTGGCCTTCGCGGCCAGCAAACAGCAGCTTGAAGCCGGTGCCGATTTTCAGGATCGGCATGAATTTCAGCCCGACCTGCAGGAAGAAGCCGACGCCAAGGATGAGGACCAGCATCAGCGGCCCCCATACGACGCCATTGATGGCTCCTACGATTGAATTTAACGCTTCCATGGTTTCCCTCCCATTTGCGTTTGGTTTATGCCCCGTTGGCGATGGCCCGCTGGCGGGCCTGCTTGAGGGCGGCAAAATCTTCGTCGGCGTGGAACGAGGAACGTGTCAGCGGCGTCGCCGACACATGCAAAAAGCCCTTGGACCTTGCGATCTGTTCCAGTTGGGCGAACTCCTCCGGTGACCAGAACCGGTCAATCGGGTGGTGTTTTGGTGTCGGCTGCAGGTACTGACCCACGGTCAGAAAATCGACCTGTGCGGCGCGCAGGTCGTCCATCACCTGTCGAACGTCGTTCAGGCTTTCGCCCAGCCCAACCATCAGGCCGGATTTAGTGAAAATCTCGGGGTTGGCGCGTTTCGCATCGTCCAATAGGCGCAGAGATGAGTAGTAGCGCGCGCCGGGGCGCACCGTCGGATACAGGTGCGGGACGGTTTCCAGATTGTGGTTGAACACATCCGGGGCAGCATCGAACACCACATCTGCAGCAGTGCCTTTGCCCAGAAAGTCGGGGGTCAAAACCTCGACCGTGGTTTCGGGGTTTTGATGACGGACAGCGCGGATTGTCTGGGCGATATGTTCGGCTCCGCCATCCGCCAGATCGTCGCGGTCGACGGATGTAATGACCACATGGCGCAAGGCCAGCTTCTTCACAGCTGCCGCGACGCGGCCCGGTTCAAACACGTCCAGCGCATCTGGGCGACCGGTGGAAACGTTGCAGAAGGAACAGCCGCGCGTGCAGACCTCGCCCATGATCATCATGGTGGCGTGGCGCTTGGACCAGCATTCGCCAATATTGGGGCAGGCGGCCTCTTCGCAGACCGTTGCCAGATTGTGGTCGCGCATCAGGCGACGGGTCTCGTAATATTCGGGCCCGTCGATCTTTTTCTTGCGAATCCACTTCGGCTTTCGCGGGATGACACTGTCGGCCTTCTTGGCCTTTTCCGGGTGGCGGGTGCGAAGCTGGATGGTCATCTGGCTGTTCCCTCTCAGGCGTGGATTGCTCGGCCCATGGCGTCGAGGCAGGCTTCCTTGACGGCCTCGCCCATTGCCGGATGCGCATGACAGGTTGAGGCGACTTCAGCGACGGTTGCGCCCTTGGTCATGGCCAGAACCAGCTCGGCGATCAGGTCACCGCCATGCGCGCCGCAGATATGCGCGCCCAGGATATTGCCATTTGGGTCGGCCAGTACTTTGACGGCACCGTCCGTCTCACCGGTCGAGCGCGCACGTGAGTTGGCCATGAAGGCAAACTTGCCAACCGAATATTCGGTGCCAGCCTCTTTCAGTGCTTCCTCGGTCAAACCGACCGAGGCGACTTCGGGGTCAGTATACACAACGCCCGGAACGGTGTTGTAATCCACATGACCGGCTTCACCTGCCAGCATCTCGACACAGGCGACGCCGTCTTCTTCGGCCTTGTGGGCAAGCATCGGGCCGGGGACACAATCGCCGATCGCATAGATGCCGGGAACCGAGGTGCGGAACGACGTGTCCACTTGAATGAAGCCGCGCGGGTCGAGGGCTATCCCCAGATCTTCCAACCCAAGCCCGCGCGATACGGGGCGGCGTCCGACGGCGATCAGAACCTTGTCGGCTTCGATCACCTCTTCCTTGTCTTTGCCGACCCGGTCCAATGTCAGCGTCAGCCCAACGTTGGTTTTGTCGATAGTTTTCAGTGCGCGTCCCAGCTGAAACTTCAGTCCACGCTTTGACAGGGCGCGCTGTGCGAGTTTTGCTATCTCGCCGTCGATTCCGGGCAGAATGCGGTCAAGATATTCAACAACTGTGACCTTCGCGCCCAACCGGGACCAGACCTGTCCAAGTTCCAGACCGATCACGCCAGCACCGACGACCACCAGATGTTCGGGAACAGCATCCAGCGCGATCGCTCCGGTCGAGCTTAGGATATCCTGCTCGTCAATCTCGATCCCGTTTAGCGGGGTTGGCTCGGAACCGGTGGCGATCAGGATGTTTTTGGCTTCATAAACATCGTCGCCAACTTTGACCTGCCCGTCAGAGGGGATACTGGCCCAGCCTTCGATCAGATCGACGCCGTTTTTCTTGAACAGGAACGCAATGCCCTTGGTCAGGTCGCCTACGATCTTGTCCTTGCGACCCATCATCGAGCTCAGGTCGATGCTGGCCCCCTCGACAGCAATGCCATGGGAGGAGAGATGTGCAAGCTCGGCATATTTGGCCGAGGAGGTCAGCAACGCTTTGGAGGGTATGCACCCCACATTCAGACAGGTTCCGCCAAGCGAACCGCGGCCTTCGACACAGGCAACTTTCATGCCCAGCTGTGCTGCGCGGATTGCTGCAACATATCCGCCGGGTCCGCCCCCGATGACGATTAGGTCGTAGATACTCATTTAACGGTCTTTCAGTAGATCGGGTGGCTGGCGCAGAGTGCGCGGACTTTTTCGCGGGTTTCGGCTTCGATCTTCGCGTCGCCCTCAGGGGACTGGGCTAAGGCCTCGAGCACGTCGCCGATCAGGTGACCGATCTGTTTGAACTCTTCCGGTCCAAACCCGCGGCTGCAGCCTGCTGCGGTACCCAGCCGGATACCGCTGGTCACGGTAGGTTTTTGCGGATCGCCCGGCACGCTGTTCTTGTTGCAGGTGAAACCGGCACGCTCCAGCGCGGCTTCTGCGTCTTTGCCGGTCACGCCCAGCGGGCGCAAATCGACCAGCATCAGGTGGTTTTCCGTGCCGCCCGAAACGATGTCACATCCACGCGCCATCATGACGTTTGCCAGCGCCGATGCGCTATCCACAACGCTTTGCATGTAGTCCTTGAATTCGGGCTTTAGCGCCTCGCCAAACGCGACAGCCTTACCGGCAATCACATGCATCAGGGGGCCGCCCTGAAGGCCGGGGAATACGGCCGAATTCATCTTTTTCGCCAGCGCCTCGTCATTCGTCAGAATGATCCCGCCGCGCGGACCGCGCAGGGTTTTGTGTGTGGTCGAGGTAACCACATGCGCGTGGCCGATAGGCGAGGGGTGCAGCCCGGTTGCGACCAGACCGGCGATATGGGCCATGTCCGCCAGCAGCCAAGCGCCGACCTCATCCGCAATGGCGCGGAAGCGGGCAAAATCGATCTTTTGCGAATAGGCGGATGCGCCCGCGATGATCAGTTGCGGCTTTTCGGCCTTGGCCAGCTCTGCAACCTGATCATAGTCAATCAGACCGGCATCGGTCAGCCCGTACTGAACCGGGCGGAACCACTTGCCGGATTGTGCTGGTTTGGCGCCGTGCGTCAGGTGGCCACCTGCATCCAGTGACATGCCCAGGATCGTGTCGCCGGGGCTGAGCAGGGCCAATTTAACAGCGCCGTTTGCCTGCGCGCCCGAATGCGGCTGTACGTTGGCGTATTCGCAGCCGAACAGTTGTTTCAGACGATCGATGGCCTCGGATTCAACTTCGTCTACAAATTCGCAGCCGCCATAGTAGCGACGGCCAGGGTATCCTTCGGCGTATTTGTTGGTCAGGACTGACCCCTGCGCGTCGATCACAGCTTGCGAGACAATATTCTCGGACGCGATCAATTCGATCTGTTCAGCCTGACGTTTGCCTTCTCGCGCAATTGACGCTGCGACAACCGGATCAGCTTCGGTAAGCGACGTTTTGAACATGGTTTCCTCCTCAGGCACCGAATCCTCAGTACGAAATTTTGTTTCCTATAGTGGAAATCGTGCAGATAAAGCAACATATATCTCACATTTGTGAAGTTGTGTGGTTTGAGGGAAATCTGTAACCTCTGATAAAACAGGGAGATTTTTATGGGCGACGAGACTCGCGGTGATGTTTCCTCACCGGAAGATCAGGACGAAGGTGAGGTTCTGGGGCGTTCCATACGCGATGCACGACGTGCAAAAGGCTGGACTTTGGAGGAAGCTGGACGCGCGGCGGGAATCGGTCGGTCCACGCTGTCGAAGATCGAGAACAACCAGACGCGGCCAAGTTTCGACATCGTGCGCAGGCTGACACAGGCGCTGGATATGAGCACCCCTCAGCTGTTTCTGCAGTCCGGGCAATCGGGGATTTCGGGAAGGCGCGACTTTACCCCGAAAGGTGAAGGCGAGATAAAAAGCACGCCGACCTATTTACATGAATTGCTGTGTCCCGAGCTGACCAGTAAGAGGATGCTGCCCTATATCGCGACAATCAAAGCCCGCGACCTGTCGGAGTTCGAAAACTGGATCCGGCATACGGGTGAAGAGTTCATGTATGTCATCAGCGGCGAGCTGATCTTTGTATCAGAGCATTATCGCCCCCTGCCGATGAAGGCTGGTGACTCGCTTTATTATGACAGCGGGATGGGGCACGGGTGCATTTCAACCAGTGAGGAAGATGCGAAAGTGCTGTGGGTGTCACTCGAATAAGCA
The DNA here is from genome assembly GCF_059609785.1 of Ruegeria sp. YTSC003. Lineage (NCBI taxonomy): Bacteria > Pseudomonadati > Pseudomonadota > Alphaproteobacteria > Rhodobacterales > Roseobacteraceae > Ruegeria > Ruegeria sp. YTSC003. The sequence continues at coordinate 6,699 of NZ_JBXWMK010000006.1, forward strand.
CGACGCACAAGGCATGAATAAAAGCGGCCCCAGCGGCCGCTTTTTTTTGGATAAGACGGTCACCGGGTCAGGTGTGGCCCAGTACCTTGCGGGCAACGCGGAAACACTCCAGCGCTTGTGGGACACCACAGTAGATGCCAATCACGTGGATGATGGCTCGGATTTCCTCGGGCGAGACGCCGTTGTTGATCGCGCCTTTGCAGTGAATTTCCCATTCATGCATCTTCCCAAGCGCGCCGATCATGGACAGGTTCATCATCGACCGCGTCTTGGCGTCGATCACGTCATCGCCCCAGCCAAATCCCCAGCACCAAGCGGTCATCGCCTCTTGGAACGGACGGGTAAAGTCATCTGCCGCCGCCAGGTTCTTTTCCACGTATTCCGCGCCCAGCGTGTTCTTGCGCTGTTCAAGGCCTTTCAGAAACAGGTCCTCGTCAAAAATGTCTGCCATGTTTTCTCTCCGGTTTATCAGCCAGTCAGCCGATGTTTGTACAGATGGTCGTAGTGGGGTTTCATCCGGCGGTACACCTGTTTGACCCGATCCGGCGCGTCCGAGATCGAGATATGTTTGCGGGGCTGCGGAGCCAACCCCGTCGAATTGGCCAGATTGGCGTGGAACGACCCGCCATCCCACCAAGAGTGCGCGGATGGGTCGCCACCGGGTTCCCAACTCAACGCGTCTTCCAGAAACGGGATGCCGACCGCTTCGCAAAAGCGTTCGGTCATGGCGTGCGGGTTTTCCAGCAGGTCATCACTGTCGATAACAGGTGGGGGCGTGCCGTTCAGGGCTGTAACCAGATCGAACAGGGCCCGCTGTTCTGGAAAGCCGACCTCACCTTCGGCGAAGTCGGGCCATTGTTTGTACATTGAGGTTATCGTTTTTGCCGGATCGCGGATCAGGAAGGCGTGGTTGAAATTCGACAGGAACTCGGCGTCCCACATGTGATTGATGTAATGCGGGAAATCCTTGATGAAGACAGACCTCTTCTGCGCGCGCGCCTGAATGTCGGCCCAAACCGTGTCCAGTGTCAGGCCCGGTGTCGTCACGTCCTCCGGCTGGAACCTGTGCCACAGCGGGTCTTCACCCTGATACCACGCTTCGCCAAAGGGTTCGTGCAGACAATCCAGATCTCCGCGCTGTCGCATCATCCATTCAAAAGCAGTGGACGTAGAGCGGGGCACCGCCCAGAGCGCGAGGACTTTGTTCATGTCGATGATCCTTTGAAGTGAAGTTTATAGCCGCCCCAGAAGTTGCCCGCGGGGTGTTTCCGGCGCGAGGTTGAGGGATTTGAAGATGCGCCAGTACAGCGCGATGTCGTGGCCGATCACCGGTTTGCCAAGCGCGGCCTCAAGCGTATCCGCCAGATGCAAGGGGCGCTGTGGCAGGCCATTCGGCCCCGTGCGGAAATTGCACATGCCGTTGATCAGGATCGCATCGGCCTGCGGGGCCTGCTCGGCCACGTATTCGAAGCTTTTCATCGCGATATCACCGTCAAAAACCCAGCGGTAGGAATTGACCTCCTCCTGGCTGCTGAACCATCCCTGATCGTGGAAATTACCGGCATACAGCACGTCGAACCCGGCTTCTTTTAGAAATCCGACGGTGCCCCGCCACCATTCAGGCCAGTGGTAGGCCGCGTTCAGGGCGACCTTTTCAACATTCATCTCGCGCAGCGCTTCGACCATGGCGTAACCGGCCATGTGGAACTGTGTGCCGTACTTGTCCGACAGATCCGCGCAATGCTGCCGGACCCCTTCGACGCCTAACCCACAGGCGTGGACCCAGTTCGAACCGACCTGCCCGCAAACATCGACGCCGTTGCGGGACATACAATGGACGAAATCCTCGAGCATGCCAAAGTTCTGTTTCCGCTGGTTCAACCCGTGCACGTAGTTCGGGACGTGCAGCATCCAGCCATGCACACCGACCGTTTCAGGGCACATGCGCAGAAAATCCGACGGCGCCGCGTCAAAGTCGAAGGGCGGGCTGGTAAAGCCGACCTGATAGGGAAACAGCTTGTGTTCGGGGCGCCAGTCTTCAGGCATCAGCATGGGCGGGTCACCTCATCACTAGTCCACCGCCTCGCGCATCCATTGCTGCAAACGGGCAATCGAGTGTTCCGACATCACACCACAACCCGGGTCCAGCACCAGCGGACCGGGGCGGTAGCCGCGGGATTTCAGGCCGCGATGGACGCTTTCAACCAGATGGATGTCTTCCTCGACTGTGGTTTCACGGTCCTGTACAGCCAGTTGCCGGATCACCGCACTTTCCGAGCCGCCCTCGGTGTACCAGCCGCGCCAGACGGTGCAGTGATCGGCATCAATGGCGCGCCAGTGATAGGTGTTGAGCACATTGCCCGGGTAGCACTGGAACGAGAACATCGGCCACAGGAACCATGACTGGTAGTCGCCGGCATGCGGCACCGAAAGGTCGATCGGGTAGGTCATCTTGTCGAGGCTTTGGCATTCGGTCGTATGACGCAGCACGTAACCGCCGCCTGCATCGGGTTGGATGTCATAGGTCTCAGGTTTGACCACTCCTTCGGCAAAGGTCGGGTGGTTGGTCGGGCAGTGATAACACTCCGAGTAATTCTCGATACTGACTTTCCAATTGCAGTTTTCCGGGATTTCGACCCATTCCAGCGGTTCCAGATCGTCAATATGAGGGACAAAGGCGCGGATTTCCTCGCGCACGCCGGGGTACCATTCATCCATCGGCGCGGCGTCATCGTCGAGATTGACGAAGATGAATCCGTTGAACACCTCGGTCCGAACCGAGGTCAAGCAGATGGCGCTGCGGTCAAAGCCGGGTACAGATTTGATGTTCGGCCCGGCGCGCAATTGACCGGACAGCTCATAAGTCCAGGCATGATAGGGGCAGACCACGACTCGAGTGTTGCCTGCGCCCGTCACCATTTCATGCGCGCGGTGCTGACACACATTGTAGAATGTTCGGATTTCCCCGTCGCGGCCGCGAATGCAAAAAAGGTTCTGTCCAGCAATCTCGAAGGCGAAGTAATCCCCTGTCTCGCGCACCTGGGCGACGTGACCTGCAAATTGCCACGTTCGGGCCAGTAATCCCTGCATCTCTTGCTCGAAGATCGCTGGGTCAGTGTAATACCGGGCGTCCAGTGAATGCGTCAGAGGTGCGTTCATTCGGGTTCCTCCGCGTAGAGGCCAAGCTGGTGGCGGCGTTGGTGAAATCGTTCTACCCGCTCGACGATCTCATCGCTGGAAACGGCAATCACAAAGGACAGCAGCGTTTCCAGCAAGGCGATGGTCGAAACCGAGGACGGAAAGAACTGTGGTGTGTCGGCGGCAACGACAAAACCGTGTTGTGCGTTCAGGATCACCGGGCTGGCCGGGCTGTCTGAAATGCCGATGACGGTCATTCCCTGTTGGCGCGCCAGTTTGATCGCGTCGATCACTTCGGTGCGGTAGGGATGGCAGGTGATGGCGATCAGTACGTCCTGCTGGTCAGCCCATGCCAGATCATCCACCGGAGTAGAGCCGGGACGCGGGATAGCGTGGAACTGTTTCATGCCGGTTGAAGCCAGATAGGTGAAATTGCGTGCGTTCGAATTGTTGACGCCCACACCAAGTGTGAAAATCTGGCGACAATTCCAGATATCCTCGGCTGCGGACTTAAGATTAGCGGCGTCAATCCCGGCAAAGGTTTCTTCGATATTGCGGATCGCGGCGCCGATCATATCGGCATATAGGCCGCCCAGTTCCCCTGACTTGCCGATGTCCTGCAACCAGCGGGCGCGATCAGGAAATGACACACGGCCCTGCCGGATCGCATCCCGGAACGGGGCGCGGAAATCTTCGTAGCCTTCGAACCCCACCTGCTGGGCCATCCGCACGAAGGTGTTCGGTTTTACTCTGGCGGCCTCGGCAATCTCGCGCACAGTAGAAACCCCAACGTCCGTCGGGTTTTCCAGCACGTAACGCGCGGCCTTCTGCGCCTCGGGCGTCAGAGCGTCCCATTCTTCGGACAAGCGATCCAGAACAGTTGATGATACATTTGTGTCATTCATGATTGACGATGGTACATTTGTGGAATTAGCCTGTCGAGCAGAAACGCGACTCGGGAAGAGGAAAAATCATGTCCGAGAAGAATCTGCCGCCGCATGCCCGCGTGGTGATCGTGGGCGGAGGTGTCATGGGAGTCGGTCTGGCCTATCATCTGGCGCATGAAGGATGGGGCGACGACACCATCCTGCTTGAAAAGGCCGAGCTGACCAGCGGCAGCACCTGGCACGCCGCTGGGCAGATCACGCATTCGACGTCCAGTTTTGGGTTGGGTAAATGCGTCGACTACAACATCAGTTTGTATTCTGGCCAGCTGGAGGCCGAAACCGGCCAGCCGGTGACGTGGCATGGCTGCGGATCGTTCCGTCTGGCCTATACCGAGGATGAAATGGACTGGCTGCGCCACACCCTGTCGGTGGGCCGGTCGCTGGGGTTCAACATTGAGCTGGTCGGACCTGAAAAGGTGGCCGAACTGCACCCGTTCTACAATCTCGAAGGCGTGTTGGGTGCACTGCACACGCCTGATGACGGGCATGTGGACCCGACCAACGTCACCATGGCAATGGCAACTGGAGCGCGGCAAAAGGGTGTAAGCATCTTCCGCAGCTGCCGTGCGACCAACATCACCCAGGCCGAAAACGGCGAGTGGGTGGTCGAAACCGAGCAGGGCGCCATTACCTGCGAGCACGTGGTGAACGCTGGCGGCACTTATGCCCGTCAGATGGGTGAGTGGTCGGGACTGCAACTGCCCATGACTTCGATGACGCACCACTATTTTGTAACGGAACCGGTGCCCGAATTCCAGAATCTGGACAAGGAACTGCCGGTGATTCGCGATGACCGCAAGGTCTCGGGCTATATCCGGATGGAGCAGCAGCGCGGCCTGATCGGGATATACGAGAAAGAGAACCCGAACTCGGTCTGGCATGATCATTGCCCCTGGGAATACGAGAACTGGCTGTTCGATGCCGATTACGACCGGGTGATGCCGTGGCTTGAAGAAAGCCTGAACCGCATGCCGATCTTTGCCGAGTTGGGCATTCAGCGCGATGTGCATGGGGCGATTTCGCATCCGCCCGATGGCAACCCTCTGATCGGGCCGGCGCCAGGTGTGCGGAACTATTGGTGCTGTTGTGGGACGCAGATCGGCATCGGCTGGGGGCCGGGTCTGACCCGCGAGTTGGCACGCTGGATGGTGCATGGCGCGGCCGATATCTCGATGCGTGAGTTCGATCCACGCAGGTTCGGAAGCTATGCGAACAAGGATTGGCAGGTGATCAAGGCTGAGGAAGACTACTGCCTGCGCCACGAGATCCCTTTCCCGCATTTAAACCGTTTGGAAGGGCGTCCGATCAAGCCGTCGCCGCTGTATGAGCTGCTGAACTCCAAAGGCGCGGTGCATGAAGAGGTCTATGGGTTCGAACGCCCCCGCTGGTTCGCGCGGGATGGGGTTGAGCAGCACGATCACTACTCCTTCCGCCGCACACCGGCAGACGACATGGTTGCGGCTGAAGTCAATGCGGTGCGCGAACGGGTCGGCATCATGGATGTCACCGCTTTCACCAAGGTCGAGGTTTCGGGCCCAGACGCCCACGCCCTGCTGGACCGGTTGACCGCCAATCGGATGCCGCAAAAGGTGGGCTCGATCACGCTGACCCATATGTTGAACCGACGCGGGCGGATCGAATTGGAAACGACGATTGTCCGCAAGGCCGAGGACCGCTTCTACTTGGTCTGTGCGGCCTTCTTTGAACAGCGCCTACTGGATCATCTGGCACACGAGCGTGCCGGTGAGGATGTACAGACTACCGCGCTGTCCACCGACTGGTCGGCCTTGTCGCTGAACGGTCCCCGGTCACGCGACGTACTGTCCCGCTGCTCCGATGCCAATCTGACCAACGCTGGTTTCCGCTGGCTGTCCGCGCAGGAGATCACCATCGCAGGCCACAAGGTCTGGGCCTTCCGCATGTCCTATGCAGGTGAGCTGGGATGGGAACTTCACATGCCCAATGCCGCCTGTCTTGACGTCTACAACGCGCTTTGGGCCGCGGGTGAGGCGCATGGCATCACCGACTATGGCAGCTTTGCCATGAATGTGATGCGGATGGAGAAGGGGTTCAAGGGCGCGGGCGAGCTGACCAACGAGGTCACCTTGGCCGAGGCTGATGTGCTGCGCTTTGCGCGTACGGACAAAGAGTATCTGGGCAAAGACAAAACCCTGAAAACTGACTTGCCGTGGGTGTGTGCCTATCTCAAAATTGAGCCGGATGGTGAAATTGATGGCCACGGTGGAGAAGCGGTGATGCTGGATAGTCGTGTCGTGGGTTCAACAGCCTCGGTCGTCTATGGGCACACGGTCGGCAAGATCCTGGCCTTTGCGTACATCAAACCCGAGGCTGCTGCCCCTGGCACCGAGTTACAGGTCGTGATTCATGGCCAACCCCGCGCGGCCTATGTTCTGGGCGAACCAGCCTATGATCCGCAAAGCCTGCTGCCCCGCACCGACGCTATTTTGGAGACTGCATAATGAGCTTGCCTGACAAAATGAAGGCCATGGTCACGATGGGCCATGGCGGCTTGGAGCAAATGGTGCTGCACAAAGACTGGCCGCGCCCGGATCCCGCGGCCGGCGAGGTGTTGATCAAGGTCGCAGCCTGCGGGCTTAACAATACCGACGTCAACACGCGATCCGGCTGGTACTCAAAAACCGTGACCGATGCGACGACAGGCGACGCGTTCGAGGAAGTCAGTGACGAGGATCCTACCTGGGGCGGCGCGCCCATCACTTTTCCCCGGATCCAAGGGGCTGATATCTGCGGGGAAGTCGTCGCCGTGGGAAAAGGCGTCGACCCCGGGCTGATCGGTCAACGCGTCATCACCGATGGATGGCTGCGCGACCCGTCTGATCCGGGCAATAAGGACAAAACCGGCTATTTTGGCTCGGAACGGGACGGTGGGTTCGCTGAATACGCCACGACCCTGGCGGTTAACGCGGTGCCGATCCGGTCCGACCTGTCGGATGCCGAACTGGCCACGTTCTCGTGTTCCTATTCGACCGCCGAGGGCATGCTGACCCGCGCCAACGTCACCGACGCCGACACGGTTCTGGTGCCCGGAGCCTCGGGCGGGGTGGGCGGTGCCTTGGTTCAACTGGCCAAACGCCGGGGTGCACGGGTGATCGCGATGGCGTCGGATGCCAAACACGCAGACGTTGCCGAACTGGGTGCCGACAAAATCTTGTCTCGTGCCCCGGAAAATCTGCGCGCGGCACTTGGCGATGAAAAGGTCACCGTTGTAGCCGATGTGGTTGGTGGCCCCTACTGGCCCAAACTGATCGACATTCTGGAACGTGGGGGGCGCTATACATGCTCGGGCGCGATTGCCGGGCCCATGGTCGAATTTGACCTGCGCACATTCTACCTGCGTGACCTGACCTTCACCGGCTCTACCGTGATTGACCCCCAGGTGATGCATAACATCGTTCAGTATATCGAGGCTGGTGAGATTAAGCCCGCCCTAGCCGCGACATTTCCCCTGGAAGAGTTGCGCGAGGCGCAAGCCGCTTTCATTGCCAAGCAGCACACCGGCAACATCGTGGTGATCCCATGACGATGGACGACGTTCTCGAAGCTGCCCGACAGATGCATCAATCACATCCTGAGCTTTCAGAATTCGGAGCCTGGCCTGATGACCTGACGCCAACGGATCAGGAGCCAAACCAAATCCCTGCCGTCGAACTGATTCAGCAAACTGACTTCGCGACCGGGCACGCAACGCGATCCCTTTCAGACGCGATCAGGGCAACCGCACATCTGGCGCAGTGGAAACACACCTATACGGAGGAAGAGGTCGGCGCCGATTTCCTTAGTCGCTATGGCTATTACGAGCTATTCGGTCCGACCGGGCATTTCCATTCGACCCAAATGCGGGGCTACGTCGCCTACTGGGGGGCGGGCCTGAATTATGATTGGCACAGCCATCAGGCCGAAGAACTCTATCTGATCGTAGGCGGTGGGGCGATGTTCCGCGTCGAAGAAGACGAGACTTACGTCGGCCTCAATCAGACACGACATCACTGCAGCTGGCAAAGCCACGCCATGACAACAACCGACGAGCCAATTCTGGCTTTCGTTCTGTGGCGAGGACAAGGATTGAACGACTTGCCACAAATGGATGCGGCATGAAAACCATTCCGATACCTATCTGGCCATCCCAATGTGGGCATGCCTGTGTTGCGAAATGGCCCAGTATCCCGATTGAGGAGTTCCGTCTATGAGACCGCAAGCCGAAGCCACTCAGATGATTGATGACGCCCGCGTGCGTGTGACGCGATTTGACTTTGCACCAGGGGCCGAAACGGGATGGCATCGCCACGCAATGGACTACGTCATCACCGCCATAACCGATTGCCATATGCGGCTGGAACTGCCCGATGGATCGGTCAATGAAGTAACGGTTGCTGCAGGAGTAACTTATCGTCGCGACGAGGGTGTCGAACACAACGTGATCAATGCCGCGTCCGCGCCGATGACCTTTGTTGAAGTGGAACTGAAATGAAAATCACTCGTCTTTCAGTCTACCATGTCGACCTACCGCTTGAGCATCCCTACTGGTTGTCTGGTGGCCGGCTGAAGTTCGAAGTGCTGGATGCAACGATTGTAAAGATCGAAACCGATTCAGGTCTGACCGGTTGGGGCGAGGGTACCCCGTGGGGCCACACATATGTTCCAGCCCACGGTCCGGGTATTCGCGCGGGGATTGAAACGATGGCACCGTTCATTCTGGGCCTTGATCCGCGACGGGTGCTGGACGTCGAACGGGCGATGGATATCGCTCTTCCTGGCCATCTTTATGCCAAAAGCCCCATTGATATGGCTTGCTGGGATATTGCGGGTCAGGCGGCGGGCCTGCCGATCGCCGATCTGATGGGCGGCGGGTCTCGCACGCCGCGCCCGATTGCCTCGTCGGTCGGTGCGAAGACCGTCGAAGAAACGCGTGAAGTGATGGAGCGCTATCGCAGCCGCGGCTACGTTGCGCATTCGGTCAAAATCGGTGGAGATGTAGAACGCGACATTGCGCGCGTCCGTGACGTGGAAAGCATCCGACGCCCCGGTGAGATCGTCCTTTATGACGTCAACCGTGGCTGGACGCGGCAGCAAGCCCTGCGGGTGATGAGCGCCTGTGAGGACCTGAATGTGATGTTTGAACAACCCTGCGAGTCGCTGGACGATATCGCCGCGATCTCGGGCCGCCACGCCTCACCCGTTTCAGTGGATGAAAGTCTTGTGACCCTGCAAGATGCCGCCCGCATTGCCCACGAAGGGTTGGCTGAGGTGTTCGGAATAAAACTGAACCGCGTCGGCGGCCTGACTAAGGCGGCGCGGATGCGGGACATCGCGTTGGCGCATGGAATCGACATGTTCGTGATGGCCACCGGTGGTTCGGTTCTGGCCGATACCGAGGCGCTGCATCTGGCGGCGACAATTCCGGATGAAAATTGCCACGCCGTCTGGGCGTGCCAGGACATGATCACCGTCGATGTTGCTGGCGGGCGAGGCCCCCGCAATATCGACGGCCACCTGCACTTGCCGGAAACGCCGGGACTTGGCGTGCAACCTGACGAGAATGCGTTGGGCGATCCTGTCGGGGTCTACCAGTGAAGATCACCAAGATAACGCTTTGGTCCGTCGACCTTACCAGCCACGAGACCTATCATATGGCCGAGGGTAAGACCTGTGCGACCGTGATCTCTCATATCCTGAGCCTTGAGACGGATACGGGCCCACAAGGTTGGGGCGAGGTCTGTCCGATCCCGCATTACCTGCCAGCTTTTGCGGGCGGAGTGCCAAGCGCGATTGCTGAGATGGGTCCCGAGATCTTGGGCATATCCCCTTACGGGGTGGACGCGCCAATGCGTAAGCTGGAAGGTTTCCTGCAGGGACATCGCTATGCCAAGTCCATAGTCGACATCGCGCTTTGGGATTTGTTCGGGCATGCAACGGGCCAGCCGGTCTATGCGTTGCTGGGTGGGCGGACGCGGAAGGACATGCCGCTGTATCACTCGATCACTTGCATCGCGCCAGATGACATGGCACGGATCGCCAAGACGGCTTTCCAGACCGGCATTCGCCAGTTTCAGGTCAAGCTGGGGGTCGAAGGCGACTGGCAGGCCGACGCCGAGCGTTTGACCAAAGTGCGTGAGGCCGTGGGACCGGGGCCTTTGGTCTATGGCGACTGGAATTGCGGTGCATCACGCCTGCACGCCACGAGAACGGGCCGGGCGGTGGCGCACTTGGATGTGATGCTGGAACAGCCCTGCAAAACACTTGAGGACTGTGCCGCGGTTCGACGGGCCACCGGCTTACCTATGAAGATAGACGAGAACGCCCATGATCTGGCGTCGCTGCGGCGCGCATATGAGCTGGGCTGCATGGATGCTGTCGCTTTGAAACTGTCAAAGTTCGGCGGGTTGTCGGCCATGCGCCGGGCGCGCGATCTGACCGTGCATTTCGGGGCCGAGATCTGCGCCGAATGTACCTGGGGCTCGGATATTGTCACCGCTGCATCGCTGCATTTTGCGGCCTCGACCCCGCACGGGTCGCTGATGAACACCTGCGACCTGTCATCTTATGTGGCGCCTCGCATTTGCCCCGACGCACCAAACCGTGAAAACGGCCGGATTGCCCCGCCCGAAGGACCGGGGTTAGGTGTTGTGCCGGACCCAGAGGTTCTTGGCCCACCAGTATTGGAGATCGTTTGAGATGCTGAAAATCAACACCCAAACCGAATGGATCGCCCGCGCGAATGAGGTACTGCCCGCCGGTGGGTTTGGTAATTTCGACCCCGGTATCGTCATCGCGCGCGGCGAAGGCAACCGGGTCTGGGATGAGGATGGCAATGAATATGTGGACTACCTAATCGGTTCGGGTCCGATGTTGCTGGGCCATGGTCATCCCGAGGTCATGGAAGCCGTGTTGGAACAACTGCCTAAGGGCATGACCTTCTTTGCCAACAACGCGCGGGGTATCGAACTGGCCGAAGCGATTGTTGACGCGGTGCCGTGTTGCGAGCAGGTCCGCTTTGTCGCTGCGGGTGGTGAGGCGGATATGTATGCCATCCGTCTGGCCCGTGCCTATACTGGCCGCAGCAAGATCCTGAAGTTCGAAGGCGGCTATCATGGGATGAGCGCCGAGGCACAGATGAGCCTGGCCCCCAGCCGCCACGTCAACTTCCCCCAAGCTGTCCCGGACAGCGCGGGCATTCCCGACAGTGTGGCCGAACAGATGCTGATCGCGCCCTTCAATGATCTTGATGCGGTGGCCAATCTACTGGCCGAGCATGATGACGTTGCCGCGATCATGGTTGAGCCGTTGCAACGAATTGTCCCTCCGGCACCCGGATACCTTCAGGGATTGCGCGATCTCTGCGATAAACACAATGTCCTGTTGATTTTCGATGAAATCGTCACCGGATTCCGTTTGGCCTATGGCGGTGCGCAAGAGAAATATGGCGTGACGCCCGATATCTGCACCTTGGGCAAAATCATCGGCGGCGGCTTCCCGTTGGCGGCGCTGGGCGCAAGCGCCGAGATCATGCAGCATTTCGACAAAGCGAAAGTGGGCGAGGAAGGCTGGCTGATGCAGTTGGGGACCTTGTCCGGCAATCCGGTCGCTTCGGCTGCCGGTTTGAAGACGATGGAGGTTTTGCGGCGCGATGGCATGTATGACCGTCTGCGTGAAATCGGTGCCGAGCTTCAGCAGATGCAGATGGATGCGCTGACCGGGGCCGGCATCCCGCATCAGATCTGCGGGGACGAAACCCTGTTCGACATCTATTTCACCGATACGGACTGTCGTGACTACCGCAGCGCCAAACATGACGACCCCCGCCGTAACGCCATCTACAACGATTCGCTGCGCGCACATGGGATTTTCAAAGCCCCCGGCAAACTCTATCCGTCTTTGGCCGTGACCCAAGCAGACCTGGATCAGACGCGGATGGCCGTCGAGAAAGCGGTTCAGGCGATCAGCGCAGCCTGAGGTCCAAAAGGCCATAAAATTAAGCGGGCCGCTGTCATTTCTGACAGCGGCCCTAACTGGTTGGATTTCAGGGTCTGGTCTCGCCCCCTCGAATACCACTTAAAACAAAACGGACTAAAAAAACTTTCGACTTTTTCGAGACCGACCCGACTTCACAACCGGTATGAATACTTTATGCGCCATCGACGGTGCTGTTTCAGTGAAGTAGTTCACTTTCCATAAACTTTTTTATTTTTTCCAATCAAAAAAGCCTGGGCCTGCCTGTTTCAGCAAGGATTCTGCCATGGCGCGACCTATTTCAGGGCCATCTGCGACCGACCCTGAGGTGTCCTCGGATATGGATTCGGATCCGTCGGGGCGCAAAACCTCACCGCGCAGGCGTAGTTGATCACCTTTTATTTCTGCCAAACCCGCGATCGGCGTTTCGCAAGAGCCGTCCAAAGCGGCCAGCAATGTGCGTTCCGCTGCCAAGCGCTGCGCGGTCTCAGCATGGTGGATGGCCTCGAGCATTTCAGCCGCACGGGAATCGTCGATACGGCGCTCGATGCCGATCGTGCCCTGGGCAATGGCGGGCAGCATGTCTTCGGCGGCGATGGCGGTTGCGGGAACCTCCTCCATATTCAGACGCCGGATGCCCGCCATGGCAAGAAACGTGCAATCGGCTACACCATCTGCCAGCTTCTTGAGGCGCGTTTGAACATTGCCCCGGAACTCGACCACATTCAGGTCCGGGCGACGGTTCAACAATTGTGCCCGCCGCCGCAGCGATGAGGTGCCCACAACTGCACCCTGCGCGAGGTCACGAATCGAGCTCAGGCTGGGTGAGATAAAGGCGTCTCGCACATCTTCGCGCGGCAGAAACGTGTCCAGGACCAGACCTTTTGGCTGTTCAACCGGCATGTCCTTGGTGGAATGCACCGCGATGTCGATATCTCCGCGCAGCATCGCCTCTTCGATTTCCTTGGTGAACAGGCCCTTGTTGCCAATCTCTTTCAGTGGGCGGTCCGCATCAATCATGGCGCGGTTGTCACCAGTGGTCTTGATTACCACAATCTCGAACGCGTCTTCGGGCAGATCAAAGGCTTTGCCCAGCCGTTGCCGGGTTTCATAGGCTTGTGCCAGCGCCAGCGGTGAGCCACGAGTGCCGATCTTGAGCGGTGATGCGGGGGTTGGCAGGGTCAAAGTCATGGGCACAGCTTTAGTCGCGTCACTTTGCCCTGACAATGGGGGCAGAGCTTGACAAATTGCCACTGAGGCACGACCCGTTGCGACAAACCTGACGATTGGGGACAAAGATGGCCGAGACAAAGAAACTGCTGCGGGCGCTGGCGGGTGAGGTGCAGGACGTGCCGCCGATCTGGATGATGCGGCAGGCCGGGCGGTATCTGCCCGAATATCGCGCGACTCGGGCACAGGCCGGGGATTTTCTGTCTTTGTGCTATAACCCCGAGTTGGCGGCCGAGGTGACGTTACAGCCGATCCGCCGCTATGGTTTCGACGCGGCTATTCTGTTTGCTGACATTCTGTTGGTGCCGCAAGCTCTGGGTGCGGATCTGTGGTTTGTCACAGGTGAGGGGCCGCGGTTGTCGACGATCACTCAGCAATCCGATTTTGATGCGCTGAAACCGGTATCGGATATCCATGAAACCCTGTCGCCGGTGTACGAAACTGTCCGAATTCTTTCGCGAGAATTGCCATCCGAAACCACCCTTATCGGGTTCGCAGGCGCGCCATGGACCGTTGCGACCTACATGATCGCCGGTCGCGGCACGCCAGATCAGGGACCGGCTCATGCGCTGCGCGAGGAAAACACCGCCCTGTTCGAAGCGCTACTGGAGCGGATCACGCTGGCCACCATCGAATATCTTTCGGCCCAAATCGAGGCCGGGGCCGAGGTGGTGAAGATTTTCGACAGCTGGGCCGGGTCGCTGAAGGGCGAGGCGTTTCAGAAATACGCGGTCGAGCCTTGCCGTGTGATCACGCAGGCTATCAAGCAGCGCCATCCCGGTATCCCGGTGATCGGCTTCCCGCGCGAAGCAGGTGATGGTTACAAAGGTTTTGCCAAGACCACCGGCGTGGATTGCGTCGCGCTGGACAACTCTGTGTCGCCGGATTGGGCGGTCGAGCATGTGCAGGTGGATGGCTGCGTTCAGGGCAATCTGGCCTCGTCACACATGGTGACCGGCGGACAGGCGCTGGTGGATGAGACGCGTCAGATCGTCGAGGCGTTCTCGAAAGGACCGCATATCTTTAATCTGGGCCACGGGATCACACCCGATGCCGATCCCGATAATGTTCAGCTGATGATCGACACGGTGCGGTCGTGGCGGGACGCGTAGAGGGGCCAGCCCCACTTGGATTTTGGCCAACTCACCCAGGGAGATTTTTAGCCAGGTGAGGGGTCAGGAGGCGCGTCGATAGACAGCTGATCCAGAATGTCCTGCCTGTGTTCGCCTCGGCGGGGGCTGGGTTTGGGCTGCCATGTCTCGGTCGAAAAGCGGGGTGCGGCCGCGGCCTGCAATGCGCCGTCATGGTCGATCCAGGTTTGGCGCGCGGCGTTCATGGGATGGGCTTGCGCCTCGACCGGGTCGAGTACGGGCGCGACGCAGGCGTCGGATCCCTGGAACATATCGGCCCAGTGGGCGCGGGGTTTGCTGGCAAAAATTTCTGAGAGTCGCTGTGTGAGTTTGGGCCAAAGTGCCGGAACATATTGGTTTTTGAATTCGGGATCGCCTGAGAGCCCCAGTTTTTGCAGGAATTCGGCGTAGAACTTGGGTTCAAGACACTGGACGGTCATGAACCCCCCGTCCAGACACGCGTAGGTGCGGCTCCAATGCGGGCCGTCCAACAGGCTGTGACCACGCGTCTCAGACAGATTTCCGGATTGGCGCATGCTCATCAACAGGTTCATCATGTGGGCTGAGCCGTCATAGATGGCCGCATCAACCACGGTGCCCTGTCCGGTCCGCTGCGCGTTGAGAATCCCGGCTAGAATTCCGGTGACAAGATACATGGCACCGCCGCCAATATCCCCGACCAGAGTCGCAGGGGTCTGCGGGGGCTGGCCCGCGGCCGAGGCGTACCACAATGCCCCGGACAGAGAGATATAGTTCAGATCGTGCCCGGCAGTTGCGGAGAGCGGGCTGTCCTGACCCCATCCGGTCATGCGACCATAGACCAGTTTGGGGTTGGTTTCCTGAAAAGCGTCGGGGCCAAGCCCCAGCTTTTCCATCACACCTGGGCGAAACCCTTCGATCAGCGCGTCGGCCGAGGCCATCAGGCGTCTTGCGATGTCCAGATCGGCTGTATCCTTCAAATTCAGATCAATCGAGCGTTTGCCGCGATCCAGGACGGATTGCTCGGGCATACCAGGTCCGGCAGGCTGGCCCTTGCGGTGGATCGTGATGACGTCCGCCCCCAGATCGGCCAGTAACATGGCTGCAAAAGGACCTGGCCCCAAACCTTCAACTTCAATGATCCGTATTCCGCTGAGCATGGGCCTTCTCCTTTTGGCGCAAGTTTTCGGGGATGCCCAGGGATTGCAAGACCAGATTCAACTGACTGTGATAGTGCGCCTGCATCCGCCGCAGCGTTTGATGTTGGCCGCAATTGAACCGCACGGTGCCCGCAGCCTATCGGCAAGGACAACATTATGCGCGTTTGCCTGATGCGTGTTTGCTAATTGAGCATGTACACAAGCGGACTACCGAATGGCGGCGGTGCCGCAGACCTGACACAGCCGCGCGCCCACAAAAAAGCGCAGAACAATGTGCGGAATTGACCTGTTCTGTGCCGGGCCGTCGGGGTAGTGTCCCCGCCAGAACAGGGAATGTGCATGACAACTATTCTGTCCATCAGGGATTTGCGTAAGTCCTATGCCGACGGATTCGAGGCGCTCAAAGGGGTGTCCTTGGATATCGAGCAGGGCGAAATTCTGGCGTTGCTGGGCCCGAATGGGGCTGGCAAGACGACCCTAATTTCCACCGTGTGCGGCATAACCACTCCGACTTCTGGCACCGTTACTGTAGGTGGGCATGACATCCAGACCGAATTTCGTGCAGCGCGGCGGATGATCGGGCTGGTGCCGCAGGAAATCGCGCTTGAGCCGTTTGAGAAAGTTTGGAACACGGTCCGGTTCTCTCGCGGCCTGTTCGGATATGGCAGCGACAACGCCCGGATCGAAGAGATCCTGCGCAAGCTGTCTTTGTGGGACAAGCGTAAAAACGCGATCAAGGAACTGTCCGGCGGCATGAAGCGCCGCGTGCTGATTGCCAAGGCCCTGGCACATGAGCCGCGCGTGCTGTTCCTGGATGAGCCGACCGCCGGCGTAGATGTCGAACTGCGCAAGGATATGTGGGAGATCGTGGCCGAGCTGAAAAAGGCCGGGGTAACCATCATCCTGACGACACATTACATCGAAGAGGCCGAAGCCATCGCCGACAGGGTAGGTGTGATCGACAAGGGTGAGCTGCGGCTGGTCCAGGACAAGAACACCCTGATGGCCCAGATGGGCAAGAAACAGATCGAGGTTATGCTGGCCGATCCTATCCAGGCCATTCCCGACAGTCTGGCTGTGCATAACCTGACGTTGAACGGCAATGGCGACGCGCTGGTCTATACCTATGACACCCACGCGGACCGCACTGGGATCACCACTTTGCTGAACGACGTGGCGCAGGCGGGGCTTGTTCTGCGCGACGTGCAGACCCGGCAGTCGAGCCTGGAAGAGATTTTCGTGAACCTGGTATCCGGAGAACCCGCATGAACTGGTCTGCCATCGCAGCAATCTACCGGTTCGAAATGGCCCGATTCTTCCGCACTCTGGCACAGAGCTTTCTGTCGCCGGTCCTGTCGACCTCATTGTATTTTGTGGTCTTCGGCACTGCGATCGGCAGCCGCATCCAAGAGGTCGAGGGTGTATCTTATGGCGCGTTCATCGTGCCAGGGCTTATCATGTTGTCCGTTGTGATGCTGGCAATCTCGAACGCGTCTTTCGGGATCTACTTCCCGAAATTCCTTGGTACGATATACGAACTGTTGTCGGCGCCAGTGAATTTTATTGAGATCGTAATAGGTTACGTCGGGGCCGCCGCCACCAAGTCGTTGTTTGTCGGGCTGGTAATCTTGGTGACAGCCACATTCTTCGTGGACATACGCATCGAACATCCCTTTGCGATGGCAGCGTTCCTGATCCTGTCCTGCCTCAGTTTTTCGCTGTTGGGCTTTATCGTAGGGATATGGGCCAGCAACTTTGAACAAATATCTTTGGTGCCACAGCTGGTTATCACGCCACTGATCTTTCTGGGCGGAACGTTCTATTCGATCTCGATGCTGCCGCCTGTTTGGCAGACGATCACCCTGTTCAATCCGGTTGTTTACCTGATTTCCGGGTTCCGCTGGTCGTTTTACGGGTTGGCCGATGTCCCGATCGGATTCAGCCTGCTGGCGATTCTGGTGTTCACGGGGACTTGTCTGGCTGTGATCGGCTGGATATTCAAAACCGGTTGGCGTATTCGCAGCTAGGGCGTTGCATTTTTGCCCGCCACGTGTGTGAATTTGGTTCACGTCACGTCTAAGGCTCGAACGGTCCCTTGTTTAGGGCTCAGCCGCACTCTACATCGGCACCCATGAAGCTCAGCCTGCCATTTGTCAAAAAGCAGCCCCTCGTGGCCGTGGTTCGCCTATCCGGCGCTATCGGAATGGCGGGGCGTGGATCGTTGAACGATACCGCGCTGGCCCCCGTTCTGGAAAAGGCGTTTCGCAAAGGTAAACCTGCGGCCGTGGCGCTTGAGATCAACTCGCCCGGTGGATCGCCGGTGCAAAGCTCTCTGATCGGGTCGCGAATCCGGCGGCTGTCGGAAGAGCTTGAGATCCCCGTTATTGCCTTCGTCGAAGACGTTGCAGCGTCTGGCGGCTACTGGCTGGCCGCTGCCGCCGACGAAATTTGGGCCGATGACAGCTCGGTCCTGGGGTCGATCGGTGTGATTTCGGCCGGGTTTGGCGCGCATGTCCTTCTGGCGCGGCAAGGCATCGAGCGGCGCGTACATACGGCGGGCAAATCAAAGTCAATGCTCGACCCGTTTTCGCCGGAAAAAGAAGAAGATGTCGCGCGACTTCAGGGCTTGCTGGGTGATATCCACGCGAACTTCATCGACCATGTCAAAGCCCGCCGCGGTGACAAGCTGGATCAAAGTGCGGATCTGTTCACGGGCGAGGTCTGGCTTGCCAGGCGTGCGCAAGAACTGGGCCTGATTGACGGCGTTGCACACCTGAGGCCAAAAATGCAGGAGCGGTTCGGCGACAAGGTGAAGTTCCGCCGCTATGGTCTGCGCAAACCGTTCTGGTCGCGGTTCGGGACCACACTTGCCCAGGACGCCATAACCGGAATTGAGGAGCGGGCGGCCTACGCGCGCTTTGGTTTGTGACGTGATCGTCAAGGTTGTCACCCTTTTCCTGATTGCCATGGGTGTCCTGGCGATGTTCGGCAAGTTGCGCTTTCCGGGGCAGAAGAAGTTGCAGTCTGCAAGATGTCCGCGCTGTGGACGGTTCAGTATCGGTAAGGGGCCTTGCTCCTGCGAAAAAGGAGGCCGTACATGACGGCATGGCTGTTATCCGGCCTCGGCTTGCTGATCTTGCTTCTCGCAGGTGATGCTCTGGTCCGCGGTGCAGTGAACCTGAGCCTGCGCCTGGGTGTACCAGCCCTGATCGTCAGCCTGACCATTGTGGCCTTTGGCACCTCTGCCCCCGAGCTGTTGATCGCGATCAGCGCGATCAAGGAAAACGCGCCGGGGATTGCGCTGGGTAACGTGGTCGGGTCGAATACGGCGAACATCTTGCTGGTTCTGGGTCTGCCAGCCTTGCTTGCCACGCTTCACACCAGTGAATGCAACACCAGAAGAAACTATGTGTTCATGTTACTGGCCACGGTGCTGTTCATCGGTCTGGCATTCTGCGGTGTATTCAATTTGGCTAGCGGCGCAATTTTGCTAGCTGCTTTGGGTTTGGTCCTGTTCAACGCATTCCGCGATGCGCGCGCGCATCGCAGAGCCTGCGGTGAAGCCTGTGGGGAAGAGGATGAGTTGGAAGGTCTGGAAGAGGCCGATCCGGACATGCCCTATTGGAAGCTATCGATCTATCTGGTCCTGGGCCTGATCGGCCTGCCGATGGGTGCACATCTTCTGGTCGACAACGCCACGATCATTGCCCGCACATATGGCGTCAGCGAAACGATTATCGGACTGACGCTGATCGCAGTTGGGACATCCTTGCCGGAACTGGCCACGACCGTCATGGCGGCCTTGCGCAGACAGGCGGATGTCGCCTTGGGCAACGTGATCGGGTCGAACATGTTCAACCTTTTGGCCATCGTCGGTATCGCCACTTTGTTTGGACGTATCCCTGTGGACCCGGAATTCCTGCGTTTCGATCTGTGGGTCATGCTGGGCGCATCGCTTCTGTTGATCCCGTTCGTGTTCTTGAAACAAGATATCACACGCGGCTGGGGTCTGGTGTTGACGCTGCTGTATGCCGTCTACATCGTCTCGCTGTTGGCGTGACCTGAAGATAGGGGGAAATCCATGGCCCGAGCATTAGTGACCGGTGCAGGTATTCGTCTTGGTCGGGCAATGGCCCTGTATCTGGCAAAGCGGGGATATGACGTCGCCGTGCACTATGCGACGTCTGAACAACCTGCCGCCGAGACCGTAGCCGAGGTGCAGGCGCTTGGGCGCAAGGCGGTCGCCTTGCACGCCGATCTGCTGGATGAGGCGCAGGTCCTGACCTTGCTGCCCCGTGCGGCAGAGGCGTTGGGTGGACCAATCACCTGTCTGGTGAACAACGCATCGATTTTTGAATACGACGGCCTTCAAACCGCCACGCGGCAAAGCTGGGACCGGCATCTCGACAGCAACCTGCGCGCGCCATTCGTTCTGACGCAGGCCATGGCTGCGCAGGGGCTGAAGCCGGGCACGGACGAGGCGGGCGAACCTGTTGCCACCGGCCTGATCGTCAACATGGTCGATATGCGGGTGCGCAAGCTCACGCCAGAGTTCATGACCTATACGATTGCCAAAATGGGTCTGTGGGCCTTGACCCGAACCTCGGCGCAGGCGCTCACGCCAGCGATCCGCGTCAATGCGATCGGGCCAGGACCAACGATGCAGGGCCACCGGCAAAGCGAAGAACACTTTCAGGCGCAGCGCGCAAACACGGTTCTGGAACGCGGGTCGAACCCGTCAGATATCACTGCCGCCTTGGGCTATTTCCTAGATGCGCACGCGGTCACGGGGCAGCTTTTATGCGTCGACGGCGGGCAGCATCTGGGGTGGAAAACGCCGGACGTTCTGGGCCTTGAATAAGTAAAACTGCTGTAAGTTTTGCACCGCTCTCATTTCTGTTACCTACTCGTTACAAAAATGTCTTTTTTTTCATACACTTGCCTTGTGAATGAAAATATTTACAATAAAAACAATAGGTTAAGTATTTGCTTATTTTTTGTGCAAATCAAGGATTCCTTAATGAAACAAGGGAAATTTGCCAAGCTCAGAAACTTATCTTCACACTTATCCACAGAAACCGTGGATTTGTTTTCTCTTGATCTGAAGGCCACAAGATTGCAGCCATGGTCAGAGAATCATATCTCAGGCAAATGACGACAGACAGCGACCCGACCCAAGACACTCAAATGACCGGCTATGCGTGCATTCAGCGGTATCTGAAAACGCTGGACAGTTCCCCCGGTGTGTATCGCATGTTGGATGCGGACAGCCGGGTTCTGTACGTGGGCAAAGCGCGTAATCTCAAGGCGCGTGTGTCGAACTATGCGCGGCCGGGGCATTCGGGGCGGATTGAGCGGATGATCGCGGCGACAGCCTCGATGATGTTCCTGACCACAAGGACTGAGACCGAGGCGCTGTTGCTGGAACAGAACCTGATCAAGCAGCTCAAGCCCAAGTACAACGTGCTGCTGCGCGACGACAAAAGCTTTCCCAATATTCTGGTCGCCAAGGACCATGCCTTTCCGCAGATCAAAAAGCACCGTGGCGCGAAGAAAGAGAAGGGGACCTATTTCGGCCCCTTCGCCAGTGCAGGCGCGGTCAATCGGACGTTGAACCAGCTGCAAAAGGCGTTTCTGTTGCGCAATTGCTCGGATTCCATGTTTGACGGCCGCACGCGGCCCTGTCTGCTTTATCAGATCAAGCGGTGCTCGGGGCCATGCGTTGGTCTGATCTCGGATGACGAATACGGCGAAAGCGTCAAAGATGCCGAGCGGTTCCTGTCGGGGCGGTCGACCAAAGTGCAAGAGGAGCTGGCCGAACAGATGATGGCCGCGTCCGAGGCGATGGAGTTCGAACGTGCCGCCGGGCTGCGAGATCGCATTCGGGCGCTGACGCAGGTGCAGACTTCGCAGGGAATCAATCCGCGCGGTGTGGCTGAGGCGGATGTGATTGGCCTTTATTTGGACAGCGGGCAGGCTTGTGTTCAGGTGTTCTTTATCCGCGCCAATCAAAACTGGGGAAACAAGGATTTCTATCCTCGTGTCGGTGCGGATGTGTCCGCGGCTGAGGTGATGGAGGCTTTCCTTGGCCAGTTCTACGACAACAAGGAACCGCCGCGGCAACTGATCCTTTCGGATGCCGTCGAAAACGCTGACCTGATGCAAGAAGCACTAAGCGAGAAGGCGGGACGCAAGGTCGAAATTTTGGTGCCTCAACGGGGTGAGAAACAGGAACTGATTGCAGGGGCCTTGCGCAACGCGCGGGAATCCTTGGCCCGTCGGATGTCGGAAAGCGCCACGCAGGCCAAGCTGTTGCGTGGCGTGGCCGAAGCGTTTGATCTGGACAGCCCGCCGAACCGGATCGAGGTTTACGATAACTCTCATATCCAAGGCACCAACGCTGTTGGTGGGATGATCGTGGCAGGCCCAGAAGGGTTCATGAAAAATGCCTATCGAAAGTTCAACATTCGGGGCGACGACCTGACCCCTGGTGACGATTTCGGGATGATGAAAGAGGTTCTGACCCGCCGCTTTACCCGCTTGCAAAAAGAGGATCCGGATCGTGACAAGGGATTGTGGCCCGACCTGTTGCTAATCGACGGCGGCGCGGGGCAGGTGAGTGCTGTGCGCGAAATCATGGTCGAGCATGGGGTCGAAGATATCCCTATGGTCGGTGTTGCAAAGGGGGTTGATCGTGATCACGGTAAAGAAGAGTTCCACCGTACCGGTCAGCGCCCTTTTGCATTAAAACGCAACGACCCGGTGCTATATTTTATTCAGCGCCTGCGGGATGAGGCGCACCGGTTTGCAATCGGCACTCACCGTGCCAAACGGGCCAAAGCGGTCGGCGCGACGCCGTTGGACGAAATCCCCGGAGTTGGTGCCGCGCGTAAGCGTGCATTGCTGGCGCATTTTGGCAGTGCCAAGGCGGTCAGCCGGGCCAATCTGGCGGATTTGAAAGCGGTCGAGGGGATCTCAGCCGGGTTGGCGCAAAAGGTCTACGACTTCTTCCACGACAAAGGCTAGGCCTTGCGCCCGCGCCACAATATGTACAGGCCCGAGGCGACGATCAGCGAACTGCCGATCCACATCGTCTGGTCGAGATCCTCGCCAAAGAAGACCACACCCAGGGCGACACCAAACAGCAGGCGGGAATAGCGGAAGGGCGTGACGGCGGATACTTCTCCCGTCCGCATGGCTTTCATCAAGGAACCGTATGCGATTGCGCCAAGGCCTACGGCTCCGGCGACATGCAGGCACGTGTGGAAGGGCACAGGCGCGATGGGGGCCTGTTCCCAAAAGCTGTAGGCAAACCCGGCGACAATCACGCTGACAAAGCCGTAGAACCCTAAAACTTCGGTTCCAAGGCTGGCGGGTGCGACCCGGCTGGCCAGATCGCGACCTGCAAATCCCAACATCCCCAGCACGGCCAGCAGGGACAGGATGGTGAAACTGTCACCAGTTGGTTGGATGATGATCACAACGCCGATCAGGCCAACGAGAATGGCGCTCCACCGCCGCCAACCAACGGTCTCTCCGAATAGCAGCGCGGCACAGGCGACGACCACAAGCGGGGTGGCCTGCAGGATAACGGTTGCAGATGACAAGGGCGTCAGTGTGATAGCCAGGACGTAGAACAGCCGTCCGAGAATTTCGAACACCGCGCGGATTTTCATCGCGGGTGACAGAACATCCGGTTGCAACAGCCGCGTGCCACGTGCCATCGCGACACAGGCAAAGATCACCGCGCCACCCAATCCGAACAGGACAAGAATTTGCCAGACGGGCAAGGCAACCGCCGCCGCTTTCAGCAGCGCGTCTTCCAGTGCGAAACATGCCATCGCGCCGATCATCCATGCGCTACCGATCAGGTTCGCGCGCGCGTCGGTCTCAATATTTGGGGTCATCGGTTCGTCTTTGCCATTGGGCCTAATGGGCGGCACTCTGACGACAATCCGACCCGGGGCCAAGGCCAATAACCGCAGCCGCGCCGGACTGCGGCGCTTTGACCAAGCCTCTGTGATCGGTACAGTTTTTTTCCGCCCCGTCTTTCCTGTCCCCGGTCAGCGATGTAGGGTCTGCTTCATGAAGTGGAACCTGCCGAATATCCTGACCGTCCTGCGCCTACTGGCCGCGCCCGGTCTGGCCGTAATGTTTCTGTATTTCACCAGACCCTATGCAGACTGGTTTGCGCTGATCCTGTTTCTGACGGCAGCCATTACCGACTGGTTCGACGGATATCTGGCGCGTGCGTGGAAACAGGAAACCAAGATCGGCGCCATGTTGGACCCGATTGCGGACAAGGCGATGGTGGTGATCGCGCTGATGATCCTTGTGGGTTACTCCGCTGAGCACTGGACGCCCTGGTTGGTATTACCTGCCACAGTAATCCTGTTCCGCGAAGTTTTTGTCTCAGGCCTGCGGGAGTATCTGGGCGATACAGCTGGAACGCTGAAGGTCACAAAGCTGGCGAAATGGAAAACGACCGCGCAGATGGTGGCGATTGCCATTCTGTTTTCGCAGGGGATTTTCGAACACTATTTTGTGATGGCTACATTTGGCATGGATGCCGCGACTATGGATCAGGTTCTGACAGGTCAATTGGAAGACCTGAATCATATGCGCTGGCACCTCGAGGCGATGTTCTGGTCCGGTCGCATTGGGCTGTGGCTGTTGTGGATCGCGGCGGCCCTGACATTGATCACCGGCTATGACTACCTACGTAAAGCCATGCCCCATCTGAAGGAGAGCTAAGGGATGGACGTGCTGTATTTTGCATGGGTACGCGAACGGATCGGCCTGCCGAAAGAACGGATCGAGACCAAGGCCGCGACCGTATCCGATCTGGTCGCCGAGCTGAGCGCGCGTGAAGACCGCTATGCTGCCGCATTTGCGGACCTGTCCGCACTGCGCGTGGCACTGGATCAGGAGCTGTCCGATTTTGACGCATCGCTTGCTGGTGTGCGCGAAGTGGCTTTTTTCCCGCCAATGACCGGCGGCTAAAACCATGCGCATCGCGGTTCAGGAAGAAGAATTTGATCTTGGGGCCGAAGCCAATACCTTCGCTGCCGGAGACGATGCCAACGGCGCCATCGTGACCTTTACCGGCGTGGTGCGCGATCTGGCATCCGGTGATCTGGATGTGATGGAGATCGAGCATTACCCCGGTATGACCGAACGCGCGCTAACCAAAATAGCCGAAGAGGCACAGCAGCGCTGGTCGTTGGGCGATGTTCTGGTGATCCACCGCCACGGGCGCCTTGCCCCCGGGGACCGAATCATGATGGTGGCTACTGCCGCGCGGCACCGCAAGGATGCGTTTGAGGCGGCAGAATACCTGATGGATTACCTAAAATCCCGCGCGCCATTCTGGAAAAAAGAAATCACCACATCCGGCGCGGAATGGGTCGCAGCCAAGGATGAGGATGAAGATGCGCTGACGCGGTGGTAGGTTCTGTGCCCGGCACCGGATTATCTGGTGCCGGGTCTATCATAGCGAGTTAGGTGCTTTGTTCGGTGTTACATTGCCGTGCCGCTTCGATGGCTTTTTTAGTACCATCCAGACTGACGGTGAATGCGAACTCTTTCTTCGGAAACACGGTCATTTCGTATTTGTTCATGACGTCATCCACAAACTGGGCGTTGTTCGCAAGGATGTATCCGCCTGTATATCCGTCGGCGAGATGCTTAGTCTTCTTGTGCGCCTCAGCTTCGTAGACGTTGCCGTCGAGTGACAGGAAGATCTTTTCCTTCTTACCCTTCAGGCCAATGTCGTTCTTCGTGAACACACCAAGATAGCCCATCTCGTGGTCCTTGGTCAGACCCATCTGAACGACGTTCTGGTTTTCGTCCATACGCTCGATCAGGCAGGACCCGCGGGAGTCATCCACAAAGATAGTCCAACCGGATTCTTCGCCCCAGTTGGTGAAGGTATCGTTCTCTGACGGTATGACGTCACTTGAAGCCCAAGCGGCTACAGCAGAGAAGATGCTTAGAGTCGCAGCGGTTGTTAATGATGATTTGAAATTCATAGTACACTCCAATTTTCTGGATAGTGAACAGTGATGTGCATGTGTAAAAAATGCACCAATTCCTAATATTGAATTTGTTGTAAGAATTGAAGGCGATTGCCTCGGATCGGCTGATTTGTGCCGAAGGTGCAGTCGGCCCCAACCGGGGTCAGCTATTAAGCCCGGGGCTGGGATCAATCCGCGTTGTTGATACGCCCGCGTAGTTCTTCCGCCTCTTGCCGGGCGGCGCGCAGGCCGTCCATGGCGGCGGCCAATTCGGCCTCGGTCTGGGTCAGCTGGTTGGTCAGTTCGGCCTCGCGCTGCTGCAGATAGGTGATGGCCTGGTCGCGGGTTTCTTCTGCCTCATGCAGCTCCTGGCTCATGCGGTCCAGATCGGCGACGTCGCTTTGGCGGACGCGCGACAGGCGATGGGCCAGCCAGTTGGCGAACCATCCCATGCTAAAGGCGGCAAACAATATGACGGCGGTCGCGATAATGAATTCGATTCTGTTCAATTTACTGGTCCCCTGCGCCCGAGTCGGTTTCCGCATCCGTTTCCGCGGCTTCGGCCTCTGGCTCTGCGTCTTGTGACGTCTCTGTTTCGTCTTCCATCGCTTCCAACGCGGTTTGAGATTCAGCGGTGGATTCGGGCCGGATCAGGCGGAATTCGATGCGTCTGTTTTCTTCGCGCCCGGTTTCGGTGTCATTGTCGGCGATTGGCTGGGTTTCACCATAGCCCAAGGCAGTAAAGCTGGCTGTGGGCACGCGCCGCGCGCGCAGCTCATTTAAGATGGATTGTGCACGCGACTGGCTGAGCTGCTGGTTCATCTCTTCGCGGCCCTGGCTGTCAGTGTGGCCCTGAATCTCCAGCCGGATGGGTCCGCATTCCCGCAGGATGTCGGCGATCTGATTGACCGTATCGCGCGATTCGGCGGCGACCGTGGCAGAACCTGGTTCAAAGGCGATTTTGGAACCCGCCTGAACCTCGGCGATGCGCTCTTCGCAAACATCCGGGTCGGGCAGCTTGTCTGCGGGCTCGGGTGGCTTTTGATAGGTGATCGACAGGCTGAAATCTTGCGCCTCGCCCAGTTTTTCCGACAAAAGCCCCGAAACATATGCCCGGGTTTTGGGATCGTGGCTGATGCCGTTCAGAACCACTTCGTCCGGTGTCACGGTCAGCGCGCCATTGTGCAGTTGCGACAACGCCTCAAGCCCGCTGAGAACGCGAATGGGCCAATCAGCGGGCAGGTCAGGGGCGATGCGGGTGGCCGTATGAACGTGCTCGGAACCAAACGCGGCACGGGCATAGCTGTCGACCATGTCGCGAAGGGTTTCATCCCCCAGCCGGCCGCGCATTTGCACCAGACCTTCGGGGCTGCGTGTCGCTGAGAATTCGGGCGGGCCGGATTGGTTTTCCGTTTCGGGTTCTGGCAGAACCGCGTGCAGGGCAAAGACCTCAGGCAGTGCGTTTTCCAGTTCGCCGATCACCTGGTCGAACACCGCGGTACTTGTACCTTCAGCCGCGACCAGAGTGATGTCGGCGTCCGATAAAGTAACCGTACCCTGACCGATGTCTGACAAGGCCCGAATGCTGAGCACAGCGGCATCAGGCCAACGTGGAGACGGTTCGCCCAGACCGATGGTGCAGGAGTACGGGCCATCCAGACCTGCATCCTGGGCGGCCGCGACGATCCGATCCCGCGCCTTTTCATCCTGGGCTGAGCAGGCGTCGAAACGCCCGCCGTTTTCGTCGATCAGATAACGCAAAGTAAAGGGCGTAATGACCGGGCGAGGTGCCGAGATGGACAGGCCTATGCGTAGGCTCGGCGGTGCCGCGCGGGTTAGTTCTTGTTCGAGCCGCTCCTTTTCCTGCTGACTGTCGGCAATTGCGGTCACCTTCACAAGCCCGGGGCTGGCCGAGATTTTGGCCCGAGGCAACCGGGTCAGCGCCTCGACCGAATAAGTAATCGCTTCGTCCCAGCCTTTCGGCTTTGGATAATCGGCGGTTTCCAACAAATCTGAGACCGGTCCGTCATTCAGTCTGCGCAATCTCTCTGTCAGCGCGTCGCGATCTTCGCTGGCCGGGATCAGGCCAATAACCGATATTCCGCTGTCATTGCGAAGAATCTCGGCTGAAAAGCGTGGCGAGGCCAGCTGCGTCGTGGGCGCGACTTCCATTTCGTCAATGACGCGCGAGGTGTCGACCTCGGTCCCTGCCGCTGTCAGAGCGTTGAATCGTGTGGCCTCATCCGAAGCCGTACCGGTCAGAACGACCCGCAGCCCGTCCGATTGGACCTCGGCCCAGTCGTGACCCTTCAGGTCCAGCGCACGTCGCACGGCGAACTCAGAGGCCTCTTCGACTTTTGTCACGGCAAAACTTGCCGCCAACAGAGACAACCCTGCGGACACAAGGAAGACAAAGGCAACGACGAAGACATAAGGCAGGCGCATGTGCGGACTATCGACTCCTCGGGTGAGTGTTCGGAACTCTTACAGAGGGCTAGGCCAAGGTGCAATCAGAGCAGCAAGGCGACGCAGAGGAAGATCAGCGGAATAAGGCCGGTGTCGCGGTTGGCCCGGAACAATTGCAGCAGTTTGGCGTTGTCCTCAATATCAAGTCCACGCAGTTGCCAGGCCATGTGCCACCCCATCGCCCACGGCCCGGCAAGGGCCACCACCAAAGCGATGATTGATGCCTGAGTCGTTGCCGCGTCGATTATTGCCAGCCCCATCAGCGCCACGGTGGCGATCAAGAAATATTTCAACCATCGCGCAGTGTCGGTTCCAAACAGCCGGGCTGTGGACTTGATCCCAATCAGCTCGTCATCTTCGGCGTCCTGATGGGCATAGATCGTATCGTAGAACAGCGTCCACACGATTCCGGCCAGATACAGGGTGATCGCGGGTATACCCACGGTTCCCGTGTGGGCAGCCCAGGCTAGCAGGATGCCCCAGTTGAAGGCCAGCCCCAGAAACACCTGCGGCCACCAGGTGAATCGCTTGGCAAAGGGGTAGATCGTCACCGGCAACAGCGACAGTACGCCCATCGCAATTGCGGCCTGGTTGAAGGTCAACAGAATCATCAGCGCCAGCAGGCATTGCAGTCCCATCCAGGTAACGGCCTGGCGCACACTGACCTGACCGGACGGGATTGGGCGGGACCGTGTGCGTTCGACCTGACCATCGAATTCGCGGTCGGTGATGTCGTTCCATGTACAGCCAGCACCGCGCATCAGAAATGCGCCGAACGCGCAGCCGATGGCGATCCACAGATCCTCCCACCGCGGGGTGCCGTCGCTGAGGATGGCCAGTGCCAATCCCCACCAGCAGGGAATCAACAGCAACCACGTGCCGATGGGCCTGTCCGCCCGGCTGAGGCGCAGGTAAGGGCGGGTGAACGCGGGCGCATATGTATCGACCCAGTTGCCGCTGACAGCGTCGGCAACCTGACCGTCTGGTGTTGGGGCATTGCCTTGCATATGTAAGGTCTCATGAGTGCAAAGATCAGACTGTATGTAGAGCACCCTCTGGGTCAGGGGCAATCGGTTCCTTTGACGCGCGAGCAGGCCCATTACCTGTTTGGCGTCATGCGTCTGTCCGTTGGCGGACAGGTCGCGCTGTTCAATGGGCAGGACGGAGAGTGGCTGGCCGAGGTAATAGAGGCAGGCAAGCGGGGCGGCGTCTTGTCATGCGTTGAGCAATCCAAACCGCTGCAACTGCCTCCAGACCTGTGGTTCCTGTTCGCGCCGATCAAAAAGGCGCGCACTGACTTTATCGTTGAAAAGGCAGCGGAAATGGGTGTGGCGCGGATCATGCCGGTGCAGACGGAATTTACCAATTCGGAACGCATTCGTCAGGACCGCTTGCAGGCGCACGCCGTTGAGGCGACCGAGCAATGCGGTGGAACATTTGTGCCCGAGGTGGCTGATCTGCAGCGATTGGATCGCGTTTTGGAAAGCTGGCCCGAGGGGCGGCAACTGATGTTCTGCGATGAGGCCGAGGTAGGCTCGGCCCTGCGGTTGGCTGGCAATGAAACGGACCAACCCTGGGCTATTCTCATCGGCCCCGAAGGTGGCTTTTCCGAGCGTGAACGCGCGAGGCTGGCCGCGTTGCCTTATTCACATGTGGTCAGCCTTGGCCCGCGCATCCTGCGCGCCGATACGGCTGCCGTAGCGGCGCTGACCATGTGGCAGCAGGCGCTGGGAGACTGGGTGTGAACTGGCAAGAAGCGCAAGGCGCAGACGTTCCAAAGATCGACAGGTTCCTGTTTGAACATATCCAGACGTCCATGTTCCTTCTGGCGAACCTGCGGGACTTCGGCTTGCGCGGCTCAGACCCGCGCGCCTTGAACTTGTGGACATTGGGTGATGATCCGAGGGCGATATTTGGAATCACAAATGAAGGTATGGTCCTGCCGCAATGCCCCGAATGCTCGGATGACGAATTGGCCCAGGCGATTCGCCTGATCCGGGGGCGCAGGTTGTTCGGTCTGGCGGCTGAGGCCACTCAAGCACGTCGGATCATGCAGCTTGCGGGATGGGAAGACCGCCCTGCAACCCTAAACAGTGACGAGCCGGGGTTCTCGCTGGAGCTGAATCAACTTGTCATGCCGGACGCCACCAGCGCGAAACTGGTGCCGCTGGATGAACTGGACCGATCCATAACAGTGGGATGGCGGCAAGACTATCTGATCGAAGCAATGGGCTTTGACCCCGAACGCGCGCAACCTCAGGCACAAAAAGATATCGCTGCCTATATCGAACGCGATTCCCATCGGGCCTTGCTGATTGATGGTCGGCCAGTAGGAATGACCGGGTTCAACTCGCGTTTGCCAGAGGTTGTCCAGATTGGCGGTGTTTATACGCCGCCCGATCTTCGGGGGCATGGATACGCGCGACTAGCAGTGGCGCTACATCTACGCGAGGCGCACAGCAACGGCGCAACCCGCGCTGTTCTGTTTGCCGCTAGCGATGCCGCCGCGCGTGCCTATATAGCAATAGGGTTCCGGCCAGCAGGCCATTATTCCCTGATTTTGTTCAAAAACCCTGAGGACACGGCATGAGTTTCATCCGACCCGAAGCCAAACTGGCCCTGTGGCGCTGGCGCGAAGTGCTGGTGGCAGGGGTCGTCTTGTTGGTCGGCCTCAGCTGGATCGGCGGACCCGGTGGATTGCTGGGTTGGCTGGGCTGGGTTCTGATCGCAGTCTCGGTGGCGCTGGCCGTTATTGGCATTCAACGTGCCCGGTTCCGAACCGGTGCAGGTGGCCCCGGTCTGGTGACCATCGATGAAGGTCAGATCACTTATCTAGGACCGCTGACAGGCGGCATCGTTGCGACACGTGAAATCGAGCGCCTTGCGCTGGACCCGACATCGTCCCCGGCGCATTGGATTTTGGATCAACAGGGGCAGCCGACGCTTCACATTCCTGTGAATGCGGAAGGTGCCGAAGCGCTGTTCGATGTGTTCTCGGCCCTTCCGGGCTTGAAAACCGAACAAATGCTGTCGGAACTAAACGGTGGCGCGACGCATCCTGTGGTTATTTGGGAACGCACGCCTCTGCGTCCGGCCCATTTGAGGCTGCATTGACACTGGCGCGGTTTAAGACCACGACTGACCAAACGACAGACACATCAGGATCGGAGCACGGTTCATGTCCATTCCCCAGTCCGGCGGCGGACCGATCGAACGCCATGAGCAACTGGCCGAATATCTGGAATCGGGCTGCAAGCCCAAACAGGATTGGCGCATCGGAACCGAACATGAGAAGTTCGGCTATTGCAAAGATACGCTGAAACCGCTGCCCTTTGAGGGTGAGCGTTCCATTCTTGCGGTGCTGCAGGGGCTGCGCGATCTGCACGGCTGGGCCCCGGTGGAAGAGGCCGGCAAGCTGATCGGGCTGGAAAAGGACGGCGCCAATGTCTCGCTGGAACCCGGTGGGCAGTTGGAATTGTCAGGCGCGCCGCTTGAGACCATTCATGAAACCTGTGACGAGGTGAACGCGCATCTGCGTGATGTGAAGGATATCGCGGACAAGATCGGTGTCGGCTTCATCGGCCTTGGGGCCGCCCCGATCTGGACCCACGAGGAAATGCCGCTGATGCCCAAGGGGCGTTACCGGCTGATGAATGACTACATGGAAAAGGTCGGCACCATGGGCCGGTCGATGATGCGCCGGACGTGTACGGTTCAGGTCAATATCGACTTTGGATCCGAGGCCGACATGGTGCAGAAACTGCGCGTCGCGCTGGCGTTGCAGCCTGTGGCAACCGCACTGTTTGCCAATTCGCCGTTCTTTGAGGGAAAGCCAAACGGCCAGAAGAGCTGGCGTAGCTATATCTGGCGTCATCTGGATGATGCGCGCACCGGTATGCTGCCCTTTGTGTTCGAAGACGGGTTCGGGTTCGAGGCTTGGGTCGAGTACGCCTTGGATGTGCCTATGTATTTCGTCTATCGCGACGGCAAGTATATCGACGCGCTGGGCCAGTCCTTCCGTGACTTTCTGCAAGGCAAACTGCCTGCATTGCCGGGCGAAACGCCGACTTTGTCAGACTGGGCGGATCACCTGACCACAGCCTTCCCCGAGGCGCGGATCAAGAAGTTCATGGAGATGCGCGGGGCCGATGGTGGCCCATGGCGGCGCCTGTGTGCCTTGCCCGCATTCTGGGTGGGTTTGACCTATGATCAGGGTGCGTTGGATGCGGCCTGGGATCTGGTCAAAGGCTGGGACGCCGAAACGCGCGAAGAGCTGCGGGTTGCCGCGGCCCGGGACGGTTTGCAGGCGCAGGTCGGCGATATCAACATGCACGATCTGGCTGGTGAGGTGGTTTCGATCGCCCAAGCCGGCCTGAAATCCCGCGCCTTTCCCGGTGCAGGTGGGTTGGTACCGGATGAGACGCATTTCCTGAATGCGCTCAAGGACAGTATCGAAACAGGCAAGGTTCCGGCGGATGAATTGCTGGATCACTATAACGGCGACTGGAACGGCGATCTGACCCGGATTTATCCCGATTTCAGTTACTGACTGTCTCTTAGGTCTGTTGCCTTTAGGAGAGTATTTGCCAATTAACGCGAAGTGACCTTGCCATGCGGCAGGGTCCTGCGAGTATGATTGGCGGGATATTCCCGAGCGTGATGGCGTCATGGCCCGTATCAGCGAACTGCATTATTCCAATGCCTATGCCGCCCAAAGCGGTGTGTCCGAGTTCCTAGAGGTTGCGCTGAGATCCGATGAGGATCCGGCCAATTTCACTGTGTCCTTCTATCAGGCGAATGGTCAGGTTGGGATCGAAATTCCGCTGGATCACCCGTCGGTTCAGGTTTCGACAGACCCTGACAACAACGAACAAGTCTTTGTGATTTCGGCAGATTTCTTTCCGATCCTGCTGACAGACCCCAATGGCGGGGGTCCGAACAACTATGAAGCCTATGCGCTGACCAATACATCGACGGGCGAGGTCATTGATTTCTACGATATCGGTGGCGGAACCACGGATATCGTCGCTCAAAACGGGTTGGCCGCCGGGGAAACTTCGGAAAATCTGCCGGTTCTCGTTGGGCCGAACCAAACCACTACGACCCTGCAATTCAATCAGCCCAACCCGGACACACTGGTGCATGCGCCGCTCTCGCCCGGTGATTCAGGCGCGCCGTGTTTCGCGGCCGGCACGTTGGTCGACACGCCAGATGGCCCGCGCAGTGTTGAAACTCTGGGGCCGGGTGACCTGGTGCTGACACAGGATGATGGTGCTTGCATCATTCGCTGGGCCGGTGGCCGCACTGTTTCAGGACGGGGTCGTTTTGCACCCGTTCGTATCCGTTCCGGCGCGTTGGGGGCGGAAAGGGACATTTACGTCTCGCCGCAACACCGCCTGCTGGTCTCAGGTTGGCAGGCGCAGCTGCTGTTCGGAGAAGATGAGGTTCTTGTCGCGGCCAAATCAATGGTCAATGACACGACCATCACATCCGCGCCTTGCGACCTTGTCCACTATGTCCACCTGTTCTTTGACCGGCATCAACTGGTGTCGACCTCTGGCCTGATCTCGGAAAGCTTCTTTCCCGGGGCGCAGGGCCTGTCGAGTCTTGATCGCGAAGCCGCAGACGAGCTGTTCGCCCTGTTCCCCGAGCTTTTGGATCAGCCGCAAACTTATGGCCCGACTGTTCGCCCGGTCCGGTGCGGCCCACAAGTGGCAATGCTGCGGGCGATCTGATCCGTCCCTCTTGCTTTCGCGGACTGCTGTGATAGCAGAGCCTCAACAGCATTCAGGGAACCGTCATGGACGATCTTAAGGGAAAATATCTGGGTCAGATCGCCGATGCAGGCGACGAAAACGCACTCGAAGCGATCCGTGTCGCAGCTGTCGGCAAAAAGGGCGAGGTCGCGCTGAAGATGCGCGAGTTGGGCAAGATGACGCCCGAAGAACGCCAGGTTGCAGGCCCCGCGCTGAATGCCCTGAAGGATGAGATCAACTCGGCCCTCTCCGCCAAGAAAGCCGCTTTGGCTGATGCCGCGCTGGACGAACGCCTGCGCACAGAATGGTTGGACGTCACCTTGCCGACCCGCGCCCGCCGTCAGGGGTCGATCCATCCAGTTAGCCAGGCGACCGAGGAACTGACCGCGATCTTTGCCGAACTGGGTTTCTCGGTGGCCGAAGGGCCACGGATCGAGGACGACTGGTACAACTTTGACGCCCTGAATATCCCCGGCCATCACCCTGCGCGGGCCGAGATGGACACGTTCTACATGCACCGCACCGAAGGCGACAATCGCCCACCGCACGTGCTGCGCACCCATACCTCGCCGGTGCAGATACGCTCGATGGAGAAACAGGGCGCGCCTATCCGCGTGATCTGCCCGGGCGGTGTGTACCGCGCCGACTATGACCAGACCCACACGCCGATGTTCCATCAGGTCGAGGGACTGGCCATCGACAAGAACATCTCGATGGCAAACCTGAAATGGGTTCTGGAAGAGTTCGTGAAGGCGTTCTTCGAGGTCGACGATGTCGAACTGCGCTTCCGCGCCTCGCACTTCCCCTTCACTGAACCGTCGGCCGAGGTCGATATCCGCTGTTCCTGGGACAACGGCCAGTTGAAGATCGGCGAGGGCGACGACTGGATGGAGATTTTGGGCTCGGGCATGGTCCACCCCAAGGTGATCGCCGCCGGTGGCATCGACCCCGAGGTCTATCAGGGCTTTGCCTTTGGCATCGGCATCGACCGTCTCGCGATGCTGAAATACGGGATTCCTGACCTGCGGGCGTTCTTTGATTCCGACCTGCGCTGGCTGCGCCATTATGGGTTTGCGGCGCTGGATATGCCGAACCTGCATGGTGGATTGAGCCGTTAGAGGGATCATTGGACGACTGGCTAACAGCGTATCGCGATTGGTGGAAACGTAGGGTTTCCAACTACCCGTTGCTTTGGCTGTTATGTTTGCTTCTTGCGCTGTTTGTGTTGCCAACGCTCGCATCGTGGGTTTGGGAAAGCAACTCTGCCGCCGTCCTGATCGCTTTTTTTGCGTCCGCGTTTTTGTTTCTGCCGGGCATTCTTATTGCTGGGCTTGAATTCGTGCGGACAGGAAGTTTCCTCCTGCGCGACAGATTCCAAAGAGATAAAACCCACGACCTGATCAATAGACGGAACAGCGGTTTTTGGAAGTGGTGGTAGATAGTGTATCTACTAGGGCTTTATTTTTCGAAATTCTATGATTGGAGTTTCGCGCTCTCTTCCCGAAATAGTCGCTGGGTGGGAAATGTAATTCTCTTTGGATGGTTCGTTCTCTTTTGTGTGCTTGCGAGTTTTCTGCCAGGATGGTTGAGCGCTCTAATTTTATTTGCGTCTTCGCCATTTTCACTACTTTTCATGATGGCAAATCAGAAGGTTTGGGAAAAACGAGATCAAGCGGCGCGAGACAGAGATGCACAGT
The DNA here is from genome assembly GCF_059609785.1 of Ruegeria sp. YTSC003. Taxonomy (NCBI): domain Bacteria; kingdom Pseudomonadati; phylum Pseudomonadota; class Alphaproteobacteria; order Rhodobacterales; family Roseobacteraceae; genus Ruegeria; species Ruegeria sp. YTSC003. The sequence goes on from NZ_JBXWMK010000006.1 coordinate 42,207, forward strand.
TGTGGAAAACTAAGAAGCTAATTGATCGTTCTAAAAAATAGGCGCGGCTTGTCACAATCTCCCACGGGGTTGTGACGTGACAGTGGGCGCAGGCTCGCTAGGGTTCGGCAGATGATTTACCGACTGCTTTGCCTTCTCCTGCTGACCGCCACGCAAGCCGCTGCTGTGGATAGATGCCACGGCGATACTGCCTGTCAGGTCGGCGACCGTTCCTATCATGTGCTTGAACCCGACGGCTGGGATGGCGAAACGCCTTTGCCGGTGTTGCTGCATTTTCACGGCTGGGCGCGGCAAGGGACGGTGGTGGTGAACCACGAACGCATCGCCGGAGCCACGAAGCTGCGCGGCGTGTTGTTGGTGGCCCCGAACGGGTTGGGCAAAAGCTGGGATTTCTGGACCTCGGACACCGGCGACGTGCCTTTTGCCGACCGGGTGCTTGAAGATGTGGCCCAACTCTATCCGATTGACCCGGACCGCATCTATGTCTCTGGCTATTCGTTCGGCGGTGCGATGGCGTGGCGCTATGTCTGCCAGTCCGGCAATGACACAGCCGCCTTGCTGGGCATCGCGGGCACCATTCGCCAGACCGAAGACTGTCCGCAGGCCCCGGCCGAGGTGCGCCATGTGCATGGGACCAGCGATACCGTCATGGATTTCCCCTTTGGACCGGGCGGTGATACGACCTATCCGGTGGCACTGTGGCGGCAGAAATTCGGCTGCGAAACCGCCACCCCGCGCGGGGATTGGAGCGTTGTGCCGATCCTGACGCTCAGCCGGGTGGAATGGACCGATTGCGCCCGGGGGCAGGTATCACTGGATACGCATCCGGGCGGGCATTTCATCCCGCATGGCTGGATTGGGCGGCAGTTGGATGAGCTGCTGGGGCGCGAGCCGACATACCCCTGATCATTTGACTTGCACGGGTATTTCCAGCTTGGTTGCCCGGAATGATCCGAAAATGGAACTGCCCGATGCGAACCTTGCTGCTAAGCGCCCTGATCCTTGCAACCACACCTGTTCTGGCGCGCGATACGTATCCGCCGGTTGAGGTTCTGTTGCAGACCGATAAATCCGTGATTGGCGAACCGCTGGAATACCCCGAAGGCAAGGCGCAGATAACCATGGCCATCGTGACCATGCAGCCCGGCCAAAAAACCGGCTGGCACCGGCACGAGGCCCCATTGGCGGCTTACATGCTAGAGGGTGAAATCACCGTGGATTACGGGGATGCCGGGACCAAAACCTACAAAACCGGTGACGCGTTGGTCGAGGCGTTTCGCACGCCTCATGCAGGGGTGAATTCAGGTGAAGATATCGCACGGATCCTAGCCGTGTTTGCCGGTGCGGATGGTGTTTCCAACACGGTCGCGGAAGAGTAGGCGCCCAAGCCCCCCGCACCCTCTTTCCCCTGTCCGCATTATCCGTTAAACGCGGTCTGACCCTAGATTTACTGGCGGATACCGACCGATGAAATTCACTCTTTCCTGGCTGAAAGACCACCTCGATACCGATGCGTCGGTGGATGAGATTGCAGAGACGCTGACCGATCTTGGACTGGAAGTCGAAGAGATCGTGAACCCGGCGGACCGTCTGGCAGGCTTTACGCTGGGCTATGTGAAACACGCGGAAAAGCACCCGGATGCGGACAAACTGCGCGTTTGCACCGTTGCGACTGACGAAGGCGATCTGCAGATCATCTGCGGCGCGCCCAACGCACGCGAAGGTATCACGGTCGTGGTCTGTAAGCCGGGCATGTATATCCCCGGTCTGGATCTGACGATCAGCGTGGGCAAGATCCGCGGCGTCGAAAGCTTTGGCATGATGGCCTCGGAGCGGGAGCTGGAGCTTTCAGAAGAACATGACGGCATCATCGAGCTGCCCTCGGGCGAGGTAGGAGACAAGTTCGTCGACTGGCTGGCCGAGAACGAGCCGGCAAAAGTCGATACGATGATCGAAATCGCGATCACGCCGAACCGCCCCGACGCGCTGGGCGTGGCCGGGATCGCTCGCGATTTGGCTGCACGTGGCGTCGGTACGCTGAAAGAACGCGGCTATACACCGGTGCCGGGTGAGTTCGAAAGCCCGATCAACGTCACGATCGATGAGGATACGCTGGACGGTGCGCCGCATTTCACCGGCCGCCTGATCAAAGGGGTCAGGAATGGCCCCAGCCCGCAATGGCTGCAGGATCAGTTGAAGGCAATCGGCCTGCGTCCGATCTCGGCTTTGGTGGATATCACCAACTATATGACGTTCGACCAGAACCGCCCGCTGCACGTTTTCGATGCGGACAAGGTGCAGGGTAACCTGCGCGTTCACCGTGCCAAAGGCGGTGAAAAGCTGGTTGCGCTGGACGAGAAAGAATACACCTTGCAGCCCGGTATGATGGTGATTTCGGACGATGAGGGCCCGGAGTCGATTGCCGGGATCATGGGCGGTGAGGAAACTGGTTGTACCGAGGACACCGTGAATGTGTTCCTTGAAAGCGCATTTTGGGATCATGTGCAGATCGCGTTGACCGGCCGTGCGCTTAAGATCAACTCGGACGCGCGCTATCGGTTCGAACGTGGCGTGGACCCTGAATACACGCTGGAAGGGTTAGAACATGCGACGCAGATGATCCTGGATATCTGCGGTGGCGAAGCCTCGAAAGTGGTCGAAGCTGGCAAGGCACCGGATCACTCGCGCGCCTACAAGCTGGACGCTGAACGCGTGCAGTCGCTGGTGGGCATGGACATTCCGGAAAGCGAGCAACGCCAGACCCTAACCCGCTTGGGCTTTCGTCTGGAAGGCGAGATGGCGCATGTCCCCAGCTGGCGTCCCGATATCATGGGCGAAGCTGATTTGGTGGAAGAGGTCGCGCGTATCGCATCCCTGACCAAACTGCAGGGTAAGCCGCTGCCGCGTATTACGGATGGTATTCCCAAGGCGGTGATGACCCCGTCGCAGCGGCGTCAGTCGATGGCACGTCGCACTTGTGCGGCGCTGGGGTACAACGAATGTGTGAGCTATACCTTCATCGATCAGGCCTCGGCCGCGTTGTTCGGTGGTGGGGATGAGGCGACGCAGCTTGAAAACCCGATCTCGTCCGATATGAGCCATATGCGCCCCGATTTGCTGCCCGGTCTGTTGCAAGCTGCGGCCCGCAATCAGGCACGTGGGTATGCCGACGTGGCACTGTTCGAGGTTGGCCCGGTGTTTCACGATGGTGAGCCTGGCGATCAGAAAACCCAGATCACTGGCCTTTTGGTTGGACGCAGCGGTCCCAAGGATGTGCACGGTGCTTCGCGCCCTGTCGATGTGTTCGACGCCAAAGCAGATGCCGAGGCTGTGCTGGCCGCAATCGGTGCGCCCGCTAAAGTGCAGGTCCTGCGCGATGGTGATGCCTGGTGGCATCCTGGCCGTCACGGCAAGATCTGTCTTGGCCCGAAAAAGGTGTTGGGCGTCTTTGGTGAGCTGCACCCGCGCGTGTTGCAGGCGATGGATATCAAAGGCCCTGCGATGGCTTTCACCATCTGGCCGGAAGAGGTGCCTCTGCCACGTAAGTCCGGTGCCACCCGAGCGGCGCTGGAATTGCGCGATCTTCAGGCGGTCGAGCGTGACTTTGCCTTTGTCGTCGACGAGGGCGTCGAAGCGCTGACACTGGTGAACGCCGCAGCGGGTGCTGACAAGGTGCTGATCGAGGACGTCCGGGTCTTTGACGAGTTTATCGGCGGTAGTCTGGGTGAGGGTAAGAAATCTCTGGCCATCACTGTTCGCCTCCAGCCGACGGATGCGACGCTAAAGGAAAAAGACATCGAAGCGGTGGCTGAGAAAATCATCGCCAAGGTCACCAAGGCGACTGGCGGCGTTCTGCGCGGGTGATGCCTGGCCGCCTCCGGCTGGAGTTTTTGAAAAGATGAAGGGGCGGTGGCGCCCTTTCTGTTTTTGCGGAGGAGCAAATGATGCTGAACGTTTACCTATCCGGCGAAATCCATACCGATTGGCGGGAACAGATCATCGAAGGCGCTCAGGGTCTGGACATCACGTTCAACAGTCCTGTGACTGATCACGCGGCCAGCGATGACTGTGGTGTGGCCATTCTGGGGGCCGAGCCAAACAAGTATTGGCACGACCACAAAGGCGCAATGGTCAACGCGATCCGCACGCGCAAAGGCATCGCGGATGCCGATGTGGTCGTGGTCCGCTTCGGTGAAAAATACAAACAGTGGAACGCTGCATTTGACGCGGGTTACGCTGCGGCGCTGGGGAAATCACTGATTGTGCTGCACGGCCCTGATCACCAACACGCGTTGAAAGAGGTGGATGCGGCGGCACTGGCCGTGGCCGAGCAACCGGGCCAAGTCGTTGATGTACTGCGCTATGTTCTGACGGGCGCGCTGCCAAAATAACTCACGCGCCGTTTTCCTTGCGGGAAATCAGGGTGCTTTCTACCGTCTGTTTGGGCAGTACGGGGAGACATTCATGGAATTCGACTATGTCATCGTGGGCGGTGGGTCCGCCGGATGTGTTATGGCCGCGCGGCTGAGCGAAGATCCAGACACAAGCGTTTGCCTGCTTGAAGCGGGTGGCGCTGGTGAAGATTTGGTGATCCGGGCTCCGGCGCTGGTGGCAGCCATGGTTTCGGGGCGGCCCAAGCTAAACAACTGGGCTTTTCAAACCGTGCCACAGGCCGGGTTGAATGGTCGGAAGGGGTTTCAGCCACGGGGAAAGGCAATGGGCGGATCGTCGGCGATCAATGCGATGCTGTATGTGCGCGGACACCCCACGGACTATAATGAATGGGCGGATCTGGGGTGCGAAGGTTGGGATTGGAAGAATGTCCTGCCTTACTTTCGCAAGGCCGAGGGCAATGTGCGCGGTGCGGATGATTTCCATGGCGGTGACGGCCCCTTGCACGTGTCGGATCAGTCTGAGCCACGGGCAATCTCTCATGCGTTTGTCGAGGCCTGCGGCCAGCAACAAATTCGCGCGACAAACGATTTCAACGGGCCGGAGCAGGAAGGTGCAGGCCTGTATCAGGTCACGCAGTTCCACGACGGGGCGCATAAGGGTGAACGTTGCTCGGCAGCTGCGGCCTATTTGCGGGGCGTCAAATCGCGGCCGAACCTGACAATCATGACAGGGGCAGAAGCCCAGAAAATCCTGATTGACGAAAAGCGCGCGACCGGGGTGTTGCTGCGTCAGAAAGGTAAGGCCGTCGAGGTTCGCGCCCGCCGGGAAGTCATCCTTTCGGGGGGTGCATTTGGTTCGCCACAATTGCTGATGTTGTCCGGTATCGGGCCCGAGGCCGAGTTGAAACAGCACGGTATTCCTGTTTTGCACGACTTGCCCGGTGTTGGTCAGAACCTGCAGGACCATCTGGACTATGTCCTCAGCTATCATTCGAAACGTAAGGATGTCATCGGGTTGACCCCGGGCGGGGTATGGAACCTGGCCAAAGCCGGGTTGGACTGGCGCCGTACCGGAGAGGGGCTGTTTGCGACCCCCTTTGCCGAAGGCGGCGCGTTCTTCAAATCCGATCCAACCGTTTCCAAACCGGATCTTCAGCTGCACTTTGTTGTCGGAATTGTTGATGACCACATGCGCAAGATTCACTTGCCGCACGGGTATTCGTGCCATGTCTGTGTGTTGCGCCCGTTCAGCAGGGGCAGCGTTGGGCTAACCTCGGACCGAGCCGGAGAGCCGCCGCGAATTGATCCGGCTTACCTCAGCGATGACCGCGATCTGGATCTGTTGAAGCGCGGGGCACATATCATGGAGTCAATTCTCGAATCCGAACCGCTGGAACCCTGGCGCAAAAAGCGGCTCTATGCCCATTATGGAAGCGATCAGGCACTAGAGGCCGATATCCGCCGCCGTGCCGACACGATTTATCATCCGGTGGGCACCTGCAAGATGGGGGTCGACGATATGGCCGTTGTCGATACCGAAGGCCGGGTTCATGGGGTCGAGGGGCTGCGGGTGGTGGATGCATCGGTTATGCCGACGCTGGTCGGCGGCAATACCAATGCGCCCACTATCATGATTGCCGAAAAGATCGCCGAAGCAATCAGGCCCGAGGCGGCGTAACCAAGCCTTTTTGGACCGCGGGTCGTTCCAGAAACCGGTCGAGATAGTCCACCAGATTGGCGTGGTCTTCCCAGCCGACAAGGTCGTGGGCGTTGTAGAATTCGAGCCCGCGCAACCATGGCGCGATTGCGATATCGGCAATCGAATAGTCTCCGGCAATCCAATCCTGACCTTCAAGCTGTTGGTTCAGGACATTTAGCAGTCGCTTGGCCTCGTTCACGTATCGTTCGCGCGGGCGGGGGTCTTCGATCTCGCTGCCTGCGAATTTGTGGAAATAGCCTAATTGCCCGAACATCGGACCAATGCCACCCATCTGGAACATCACCCATTGGATCACGCGATATTTGTCGGCTTTGGTCTGACCCAGAAACTTGCCGCTTTTCTCGGCGAGATAAATCAGGATCGCTCCGCTTTCGAACAGACCAATGGGTTCTCCGTCCGGACCATTCGGGTCGATGATCGCCGGGATTTTGTTGTTGGGGTTCAATGACAGGAATTCGGGGCTTTTGACATCCGAGTCTGACAAGGTAATCCGATGGGCTTCATAGGGCAGGCCGGTTTCTTCCAGCATGATTGACGCTTTTACGCCGTTCGGCGTGGGGAAAGAATAGAGCTGAATCCTGTCGGGAAACTGCGCAGGCCAGCGGGCCGTGATCGGGTGAGAGGCGGTGTCCAGCATGGGGTGCTCCTGTCATGGGTTGCCTGCAATAGGTAGGTACAACGGCCCGGTCTTGCCAGTATCCGGGCTGTGCATACAAGGTCAGGGACTGTGTACGTGAGAACAACGGGGAAAACCTGCGTATCTCACACCTAGACCGAAGCGCGCTTATGGACCACTATTCCGCCAATCCCGCGCTGAGAGACGCGGGTTTGCCGTGAATCGAAAGGAGATGCGCGTGGATGAGGTCGTAACACAGGTGGGTGCCTATGCCCCGCTGATCATAAGCGCGGTCAAGGCGCTGTTCGTACTGATCCTTGGATGGATCATTGCTGGCGCCATTGCCGGTGTAGTCCGGCGCCGGATCAATGCGACACCGCATATTGATCAGACGCTTGGGAATTTCGTCGCCAGTCTGGTGAAATGGGTCATACTGGCCATGGTACTGGTTTCAGTGCTGGGCATCTTTGGCATTCAGGCGACAAGCATCGTCGCCATTTTGGGTGCCGCATCGTTGGCCATTGGTTTGGCCCTTCAGGGAACGCTGAGCGATCTCGCTGCAGGCGTTATGCTGGTTGTCTTCCGCCCTTACAAGCTGGGTCAGTATGTCGATATCGGCGGCACCGCAGGCACTGTTAAGGATCTGAACCTGTTCACGACCGAGCTGGTGACGCCGGATAACGTGCAGATCATCGTTCCGAACGGGCAATCCTGGGGATCAATCATCACGAACTACTCGGCGCATGACACGCGGCGTGTCGATCTGGTGTTCGGCATCGACTATGGCGATAGCGCTGATGAGGCGATGAAGATCATTCTGGATGTGGCAAAGGCCGATGACCGTATCCACAGTGATCCGGAACCTTGGGTGCGCGTGACAAATCTGGGCGACAGCTCGGTCGATCTGACGGCGCGGCTGTGGTGCGCGGCCGCGGATTATTGGGATGTGAAGTTCGAGACTACCAAAGCCGTGAAGGAAGCGTTTGACGCCAAAGGTGTTTCGATCCCCTACCCGCATTCGGTGGAAATCCACAAGGAAGGGTAAAGGCTCCCGCCCGTCGCGTGGGCATTGGAAATGCCCTCCTCCGGTTGGGCCCGGCGCCGCGCTTTCAGCGCGGCGTTTCTTTTTTGGAAGCCGGGATCGTGTCCACAGACGAAAAGCGGTGCGCCAAAGGCGCGCCGCCATGCCCAACGCTGTAAAGCAGCCGCTTCAGCGGCTACTTTCAGGGGCGGGAGTGCTTCAGGCGTTGACGATTGCCTCGGGCGAGACAACGTCCAGACCCAGTGCCGTACCAACAGCTTCGTAAGTCAGCTGACCGGCATGGACGTTCAGACCTGCCAGCAAATGCGGGTCGTCCTGACATGCCTTCTTCCAGCCTTTGCTTGCCAACGACAGCATGAACGGCATGGTTGCGTTGCCCAGTGCGATGGTCGAGGTGCGCGCAACTGCGCCCGGCATATTGGCCACGCAGTAGTGCATGACGCCGTCCACTTCATAGATCGGATCCGCATGGGTGGTCGCCTTGGAGGTTTCAAAGCAGCCGCCCTGGTCGATCGCAACGTCAACCAGAACCGCGCCGGGTTTCATGGTGGACAACTGCGCGCGCGAGATCAGCTTGGGTGCCGCAGCGCCCGGGATCAGAACAGCACCGATGACCATGTCGGCATCCTGGATCAGCTCGGCCGTTGCTCCGGCTGTCGAGTACTGGCTTTTGAATGTGCCGCCGAAGACGTCGTCGAGGTAACGCAGGCGTGGCAGAGACCGGTCCAGAACGGTGACATCAGCGCCCATGCCGGCCGCGATCTTGGCTGCGTGCGTGCCAACAACGCCGCCGCCGATCACGATGACTTTGGCTGGGCCAACACCGGGAACGCCACCCATCAGAACACCGCGGCCGCCATTGGCCTTTTGCAGGGTCCACGAACCGACCTGAGGTGCCAGACGACCGGCAACTTCCGACATCGGCGCCAGCAGCGGCAGGCCGCCGTTGCGGTCAGTTACGGTTTCATAGGCAATCGCGGTGCAGCCCGACGCCAGCAGGTCGTGGGTCTGGTCTGGATCAGGTGCCAGGTGCAGGTAGGTGAACAGCAGCTGGCCCTCACGCAGCATCTTGCGCTCAACCGCCTGAGGTTCCTTGACCTTTACGATCATGTCCGCGGTCGCAAAAACTTCTTCGGCGGTGTCGACAATGCGAGCGCCTGCAGCGACATAAGAGTCGTTGTCAAAGCCGGAACCCATGCCGGCATTGGTTTCAATGATGACCTCGTGGCCGCGCGCAACAGCTTCTTGCGCAGCGTTGGGGGTCATGCCAACACGGAATTCCTGGGGTTTGATTTCCTTGGGGCAACCGATTTTCATTTCTCGCTCCTCCATTCATAAACTGCCCAAATTATGTGCAATTTGGGATGCAATTTCTGTGAAACTCTGCCCGTCATTTTGGTTTTCTTTGCGAGAATCTTCGGTACTATTGGAATATCTTGCAAAGGATTTGCGCGTATGAGCCTCGATACGACCGATAGAAAGATTCTGGCTGCCCTGCAGAGAAACGGCAGGATGTCGAATGCCGAGCTGTCAGACCAGGTGAATCTGTCGCCGTCGGCGTGTCACCGGCGGGTCCAACGGCTTGAAGCCGACGGGTACATTCGAAACTATGTGGCGTTGCTGGATGCACGCAAGATGAACGTTCCGACCACCGTGTTTGTCGAGATCACGCTGCAGGGCCAGGCCGAAGAGCTTCTGGATGCGTTCGAAAAAGCGGTGGCGCGCATTCCCGACGTTCTGGAGTGTCATCTCATGGCGGGGACGGCGGACTATATTCTGAAGGTTGTCGCCGAGAACACCGAGGATTTCGCCCGAATTCACCGTCAGTACCTTTCGCGCTTGCCCGGCGTGGCGCAAATGCAAAGCTCATTTGCCTTGCGTACTGTGTTCAAGACGACGGCCTTGCCGGTGTGACCGTCAGGTTGGGGCCGGGTAGGTGAACAGGATCAGATGCATGGCATTGAAGCCGAAATGCATTATGACGGGCACCCACAACTGACCGGTCGCATAAAATCCCAAACCACAGGCCGCGCCAAGAATCGCGGCATAAGCGACTAGGGCCGGACCCCCGGCAAAATGCGCCAAACCAAACAGAAGGCTGGCCAGAGTCACACCAAGTGCTGCACCTAGTTTGGAAGCAAAAAGCGACTGCAGATACCCACGGAAAAAGGCCTCTTCCGTCAAGCAGGTAAGAAACAGATTCGAGAGTGCGAACACAATCCACCAAGGCGGCAGGCTGAGCTCTGGCCGGATGGCCTGCGCGGCCAGCCCAACGGCGAAGAGGGCGGGCAAGGTCGCAAGGCCCACCAGCAACGGTGTTCTCTGGACAGGTCTCGCTGAATCGGTCATTCCCGGCCAGGCCAGCAGGACCGCGAACAGCACCATTGGCTTGTCCAGATTCAAGTACATTGAAAACGCCGAGCTGTCCGGCCCGGCGTAGACCCGGTCAAGTACCAGCAGGTTTTGAAATCCGGGCACCAGATGCGCGCCCAATGCAAGACACCAGCCGATCAACATGACGTGGCCAACCGCCGCGCCGATGCCCGTAAGATGGTTCAGGGCCGCAGCACCCAGCAATCCGGCAGCAACAATTCCAACAGCCAAAGGCGTGACCAGCCCCATGGCGAGGGCGGCAAGACCAAACACCAACAGCAGCGTAAGGCCAAGTTGTCGCCGGCCCGAGGCCGCACTGACCATGCCGGCGATCAGTATGAACCAGGGCCATATCAATGGCAGAAGGGATACAAAATGCGCCACGGCTCTCTCACGTATTCAGGTGCGTATTGATGCCGTCGGACACCCCCAAATGGCAAGGCCGTGCAAGGATCAGCCTTTGCCTAACTGCCGGCGTTGCGTCAAATCGGACGCTTGTATCTAGGCGCAGGTCGGTTCAATTATAGGAATGACCGTACATCTGCCTGTTTTGCGGCCCCGCACCAACTTGGTATTGAACCGGCGCGGAGCGTTCATCAATTATATCTGATGACATCAGGCGGTCACACTCTCTGGGTATGGTCGAAACCCGTTGACTGATAAGGAGCAGATCTTGGCTTACCAACACAATGATGCCCCAAAAGACTGGCTGGAAGCCGAGCTCGAAGACACGCTGGACGAAGATTTCGAAATCGAATTCAGCGAGCCGATGCTGTCGATGGAAGTTCGCAAGATCTATAAGGAACAGCATCCTGACATGCTGGACCGCAAGGTCTATTTCCAGAACCTGCTGCGATTGCAGGCCGAACTGATCAGGGTTCAGGATTGGGTTCAACACACGGGCGCCAAAGTGTGCATCCTATTCGAAGGTCGCGACAGTGCCGGTAAAGGGGGGGTAATCAAGCGGATTACCCAGCGCCTGAACCCGCGTGTTGCGCGTGTGGTTGCGTTGCCTGCACCCAGTCGCAGGGAACAAAGCCAGTGGTATTTCCAACGCTACGTGCCGCATCTACCCGCAGCTGGCGAAATCGTTCTGTTCGACCGGTCCTGGTACAACCGTGCGGGCGTCGAACGGGTCATGGGTTTTGCCAGTGAAGATCAGGTCGAACAGTTTTTTCAGGACGTTCCCGAATTCGAACGAATGCTGGTGCGGTCGGGGATCATCCTGCTGAAATATTGGTTCTCGATCACCGACGAAGAGCAGCAGTTGCGATTCCTGATGCGTATTCACGATCCGATGAAGCAGTGGAAGCTGTCGCCGATGGATCTGGAATCGCGCATTCGGTGGGAATCCTATACCAAGGCCAAAGAGGATATGTTGTTCCGCACGAACATACCCGAAGCGCCCTGGTACATCGTCGAAGGCAATGACAAAAAGCGCGAGCGCCTGAATTGTATCGAACACCTGCTGACCAAGATCCCGTATTCGGATGTTCCGCAGGAAAAAGTCGACCTGCCGGATCGAAAGTACAACCCGGAATACGAACGCCGGGTTCTGCCGGACGATCTGTATGTCCCAAAGGTCTATTGAACTATTGAAGTAGAAATTGGTGCGAGGCAGGGTCGCCCCCGCCCCGCACCCTGGGACCCGTTAAGCGGCGTCCATCATGCAGTCGAAATCATAATAGTTGAACACAAAGACATCACCTGAATTGTCTCCGGTCATGTCAGAGCATGTCTCAACATCGTCCGCAGGATTGTCATCGCCGGTCATCACCATATCGAAATCGTCGGTTTCGGGTTCCGCATCGGCATAGTCCGTTTCGTTCCAATCAAACTGGTCGAACTGCGCCTGAATCGATTGGACGAATGCCCGGATCTCGGCCAGGAACTCCTGCACATCGAAACATGCAAATTCTTCAGGTTCTTCCGTTCCGGGCGTTTCTGGCTCCGGTACCTCGGCCACCGGTTCCTCGGGCTCGGTGACTTCGGGGTCAGGTACCTCGGCCACCGGTTCCTCGGGCTCGGTGACTTCGGGATCAGGTACTTCGGCCACCGGTTCCTCGGGCTCTGTAACTTCGGGGTCAGGTACTTCGGCTACGGGTTCCTCTGGCTCGGTAACCTCGGGATCAGGTACTTCGGCCACGGGCTCTTCGGGCTGCGGGGTTTCTTCAACCGGTGGTGTCGGAGCCGGCGGCGTAGTGGATCCGTTGTCCAGCATGACCTCACCCTGGGTGGCAGCAAAGTTCTGCGTCACCATCACAGCGTCGAAACCCTGCATGTCGCCGGTTTCAATGCCGATCCCGATGTATTTGAAATCTGGGTTCAGAATGTTGGCGCGGTGACCGGGGCTGTTCATCAGGTTCTGATGAAGCTGCGCGACGTCATCGCTGATGCCTGGCGCGCCGCGCTCGGATTGCCAGGCGATGTTTTCACCTGACCGCCAGTTGCCCGAGAAGTCGAACCCGGCCATTTCCATCCGCTGTGTGGCGCTGGAACCACCCGAGCCGGTGTGGCTGAACCTGTCCGTTTCCAGCATCCATTCACTGTGATCCTCGGATGAGTCGTTCAGGCGCGTTTCAAGCTGTAGGGGGTCCAGCCCGCGGGATGTGCGCTCTTGGTTAATCAGCGCCAGCATTTCTTGTTCGATACTACTTGCAGTCGACATTTTTGCCTCCGATTGGTTTTTTGTCGTGGTAGACGGCGCCAGTTACAAAGGCTCGATGCTGCGTTGATAGGGATGGCGTGTTCAGAGGCGAGTTTTGGCAGGTCAGTGCTACCGCCACGGGATTCGCTGCGCTGCAAAATGCCGGGCAAAATGTTGCTGAGAGGGAAATGGCAGCTTGTCGCGCGTGGGCGGTCCGAGTCGGCGTAAATCATCCGACCCTAGAAACGACAAACCCCCGGGCGATGCCTCGGGGGTCGTCAAATAGTGTCATCCAAAGCTGGACGAGCGAGGTTTTAGAGCAAACCTTCGCGCTGTGCTTTCTTACGTGCCAGTTTACGGGCACGACGGATCGCTTCAGCCTTCTCGCGCGCTTTTTTCTCGGACGGTTTCTCGAAATGTTGCTTAAGCTTCATTTCACGGAACACGCCTTCGCGCTGCAGCTTTTTCTTCAGGGCACGAAGCGCCTGATCGACGTTATTGTCGCGAACACTAACCTGCATGTGGTTGTCACCACCTTTCTAGATAGAGTTGCAAGGAAATTGCAGGAGTTGGCCGTATAGCAAAGCGCCTCTATCTTGTCTAGTACTGGCTCTGAGAACCGGAGAACCGCCATGACCACCACTTTTGAAGATGCAAAACAGCAGCTTTTGGACGCAGTCTTGATCCATGTGCCGTTTGACGGCTGGTCCGAAGCCAGCTTTCGCGCGGCTATATTGGATTGCGATATGGATGACACTCTGGCGCGCGCGATCTGCCCCCGCGGCGCAGTTGATCTGGCGCTTGCGTTCCATGCGCGCGGTGACGCGGCGATGGAAGACCGCCTTAAATCCACGGACCTGAGCGAGCTGAAGTTCCGAGACCGAATCGCTGCCGCGGTTCGCTTCCGGCTTGAGGCCGTTCCGGACAAGGAACTGGTACGACGGGGCATGACGTTGTTTTCCCTGCCCACGCATGCAGCCGATGGGGCAAAAGCGCTGTGGCAAACCTGTGATCTGATCTGGGACACGCTGGGAGATACATCGGACGATGTGAACTGGTACACCAAACGGGCGACATTGTCGGGTGTCTATTCCTCGACCCTGCTGTTCTGGCTGGGCGACGATTCCCCCGATCACCAGAAAACATGGGAGTTTCTGGATCGGCGGATAGACAACGTCATGCAGATCGAAAAGATCAAAGCGCAGGTGAATGGTAACCCGCTGTTCAAGCCGTTTCTGGCGGTTCCAAACTGGCTGGCCGGTCAGGTGAAGCCGCCCATGAAAATGCGGGCCGATTTGCCGGGGATGCTGAACCCGCGCAAGTAAGCGTCTGGGCCTTCCAGAAATTGCCTGCTAGGCATTGGGCAAAGGAGATTTGCCCATGACCCAGATGATGCGCGCTGTCGAAATCACCAAACCCGGTGGCCCGGATGTTCTGCAACTGACGGAACGCCCGGTTCCCAAACCACAAGCCGGACAAGTGATCCTGAAAGTGGCCTACGCCGGCGTGAACCGCCCGGATGCGCTGCAGCGCGCCGGGGCCTATGATCCGCCGCAGGGTGCCAGCGACTTGCCGGGGCTTGAGGCATCGGGCGAGGTTGTTGCCATTGGTGCCGGGGTCGAAGGTCTGGCCATCGGCGATCAGGTCTGTGCCTTGCTGCCCGGCGGCGGTTATGCGGAATATGTGGCCACACCCGCTGCGCATTGTCTGCCAGTTCCTTCGGGAATGGGGATGAAAGAGGCCGCGTGCCTGCCCGAAACCTTCTTTACTGTGTGGTCCAACGTTTTCTCGCGCGGTGGTCTAAAGGCAGGTGAGCGTTTTCTGGTGCATGGCGGGTCCAGCGGCATTGGCACAACAGCGATCCAGCTGGCGAACGCGTTTGGTGCGCGGGTGTTTGCAACCGCGGGATCTGCTGAGAAATGCGAGGCCTGTGTGAACCTCGGGGCCGAGAAGGCGATCAATTACAGGGATGAGGACTTCGTGGGCGTCATGCGGGCTGAGGGTGGGGCGAACCTGATCCTCGACATGGTTGGTGGCGACTATATCCCGCGCAACGTCAAAGCTCTGGCCGAGGATGGGCGTCTGGTTCAGATCGCTTTCCTGCAAGGTCCGAAGGTCGAGTTGAACTTTGCGATGATGATGGTCAAACGCCTGACCCTGACTGGCAGTACTTTGCGCCCTCAAAGTGATCTGGCAAAGGCGAAGATTGCGCAGGATTTGCGCGAGGCTGTCTGGCCATTGCTGGAGGCTGGGAAGGTGGCCCCCGTCATGGACAGTGAGTTTGATCTGGCCGAGGCGGCAGCCGCCCATGCGCGGATGGAAAGCTCGGGCCACATCGGCAAGATTGTCCTCAAGGTCGCTGGTTAAAACTTTGGCGCGGGAAGATCCCGCGCTTTTTCCGATCAGACCACTGCGCGGCGGTAAAGATGCCAGGTTGCATGGCCCAGGACTGGCATGACAACGATCAGCCCCAGCAGCATCGGGATGGCTCCGATGATCAACAGGGCCGCTACGATGAACCCCCATGCCAAAATGACACCGGGGTTATGCCGCAACACCCGGACCGACGTCACGACGGCCACCGGCAGTCCGACAGGACGGTCCAACAGCAATGGAAAGCTGACGACGCTCATGGCCAATGCGACCAGCGCGAATAGAAACCCGATCGCATTGCCGAAAATGATCATGGACCAGCCTGCGCCCGTGGTGAACACCTGAGTCACGAAAGCCCCGAGTGAGGTGGGCAGATCAGGCCCAAGCGTATGCACATAGATGCTCTGCGCGACCATCAGCCAGACCAGCAGCAGCATGACCAGATAGAACCCCAAAGCCAGAATTGCACCGAAGGACGGGGACCGGAAGACGCCCAAGGCGTCCAGCCAATGGACCTCGCCGCCTTGCTCGCGTTTGCGGCTGATTTCGTAAAGGCCCACGGCTGCGATCGGACCGACTAGTGCGAAACCCATGATCAGCGGTGCCAGTAGGGGCACCATGTTGCGATTCAGGCCGAAGCCGAACATCAGCAGACCTGCGATTGGGTAAACCAGTATGATGAAAATGGCATCTGCCCGCGTTTCCAGAAAATCATTGTATCCGGCCTGCAAACAGGCCTTCAGGTCCTGCATCGTCAGTGTTTGCACCTGCGGCAGATGCCGAGTGTCCGCGCTGCCGATGTGGTGCACGCTTTCGGTAATATGATCGCCGGTCGCGCCGATGTTTCGGGCGGCCCAACTGATCGGATTTCCTATTGTTTTGGCCATCTTGATCCCCTCCCTTTGCCAGTGCGCAACGGGTTGAATCCGGCGGTGGTTGCCTTTGGCCGGACCAGCCGGCAACGCTCAGACCCCAGTATAGCACAGTTTTTCGCGCTGTGGTTGCGTGGCGGCAAAAACCTTCCAATTGCCCTGTTTCACAGTCGTGTTAGCTTGGCGTCAGGCAACAGGAGGTCAGCATGCAGCAAACGGCAAGAACCGTCGTCATTCACGAACACGGCGGCCCCGAAGTTTTAAAGATCGAAGACCGGCCCTTGGGCGACCCCGGACCCGGCGAGGTTCGCATCCGCCACCGGGCCTGTGGGCTGAACTTCATTGATGTCTACCAGCGTACCGGGTTGTACCCGATGGATTTACCGCACGCGCTGGGCATGGAAGCGGCAGGTGTGATTGAGGCCGTTGGCGAAGGTGTTACCCATCTGAAACCGGGCCAGCGCGCGGCCTATGCCACAGCACCCGCCGGGGCCTATTGTGAGGCGCGCGTGATGCCAGCGGCGCAGGTATGTCCGTTGTCCGAAGGGATTTCTTTTGACGCGGCTGCGGCGATGATGCTCAAGGGGATGACGGTCGAGTATCTGTTTCACCGGACAACGCCTTTGAAACGGGGTGACACGGTTCTGTTTCACGCGGCCGCCGGTGGCGTTGGTCTGATTGCCTGCCAATGGGCCAAGTCCGAGGGCATCACCCTGATCGGAACAGCCGGAACAGATGAGAAATGCAGCCTCGCGCAGTTCAACGGGGCTGCGCATTGCATCAACTACCGGACCGAGAACTTTGCTGAACGTGTGGCCGAAATCACCGGGGACAAAGGTGTAGATGTGGTCATGGATTCCATCGGCGCGGACACGTTCAATGGCTCGCTGGACTGCCTGAAGCCTTTGGGAATGATGATCTCATTCGGCAATGCCTCAGGCCCGGTCCCGTTGATGGATATCGGTATTTTGGGCAAGAAAGGTTCCTTGAAAATCACTCGACCGACCCTGTTTACCCATATCGCCGACCCTTCCGTCTGTCAGGCAATGGCACGGCGGCTGTTCGGCAAGGTTGAGGGCGGTGAGGTCAAAATCCACATCGATCAGCGGTTCCCGTTGGATCAGGTGGCCGAGGCGCATCGGGTTCTGGAAGCGCGTCAGACCACAGGCAGCACGGTGCTTGAACCGTAAGACCGACTGAACCCGGCTCGCCGGTGTTTGATCTTGAAACGAAAAGCGGCGGCAGAATACTCTGCCGCCGCCTTTTTGGGAAATGTCTGCAAATTATTGCTGCAGTTCCGCCGGTGTTTTATCCGCGATGGTTTCCCAATTGGCGCTGGCTTGTTCAACAAAGCCCGGGATGTCACCTTCCCAGCGCTGCTGGATGTCTTGCGACAGGTTCAGGTACAGCTTGTTGTCAACGATCTTCCAATAGGTCGGGTCACCGTCAAACTTGAAGCCCATCGCAGCGCCGAATGCGCAGTAGCCGCCATATGCAGGCAGGTAGGCCTCGGGGTTTTCTTCGAACGCGGCTTTGTTTTCTTCATTGGCAAAGCGATACATTGCGTCGTTGTGCAGTGTGGTGATGCGGTAGTCACCTTTGGTCGGCTCGCCAACGGTGAAGTAGGCAACGGGATCATAGCCCTGCATGGCCAGACCGGTCGAGCTTGCGTTCAGTTCAACACCAGCGGCCAGAGCCGAGCTTGCAATGGCAACAGACAGAGCGACGCCGCCGATAAGAGATTTGAACTTGTTCATTGTTTTCACCTTTCGTGAAGGGGCCGCCACGTGGCGCAGAAAATTGCGCCCAGACAACCCAAGAGTTTTTTTGTCCGTGAGACCCGCAATTGGTCGTCACGGAACCCAAGTGGGCAGGCGGCCCATCACGTTCAAAGCAATCAATTGTGAATGTGCAGGGGCGAAGAGGCACTGTTCACAAATGCAGGGTAGGCCTTAGGTATCGGGCGCGAAATCCAAAACGAATTCGGTGACTTTTTCCGCGGGCATTTCGCAGGGGCGAAGAAGAGATCCACGTTTGGTCAAATAAAGGTTCAGGCTGATGTAGTCGCTGCCGTCCAGTGCGCGTGCGGCAAGTTTCTGGGACTTGCCGCCGGAAAATTCCGTTCGACTGACGATATACCGCCTGCCGTGGGCATGCCCGGTCGACGACCCCTTGGGGATAGCAAAAAAGGCGGTCAGGAAGGCTTCCGAGGCGCTCAAGACTGTCCGATTTTTGGTTCAGTGCCGGATTTGATGCGGGCAATATTCGCGCTGTGGCGCCAATAGACCAACAGGGTCAGGACGCCAGCCAGTAGCAGCGTTTGCGAACCTGTCAGCAGAAGGGCCCAGATAGTGGACGTTGCCGCCGCCGCAAGTGCCGCAAGGGATGAGATGCGCCAGATTGCAGCTGCAACCAGCCAGATCAGGCAACAGGCCACACCGACGCGCCAGTCCAACGCCAGCCAGATACCCAGGAACGTGGCGACCCCTTTGCCGCCCTTAAATCCCAGCCAAACCGGAAAGCAATGGCCCAAAAGTGCGGCCAGCGCCGCAATCTGCGCGGCATCCTCGCCCGCTAGGGCACGCGCCACCAGAACGGCAACCCCGCCTTTTGCGGCGTCGAAAATCAGGGTCAGGGCCGCGGCGGTCTTGTTGCCCGTCCGCAGAACATTGGTTGCGCCGATATTGCCCGAACCGATGTTGCGCAGATTGCCCAAGCCCATCACCTTGGCCAGGACCATGCCAAACGGGATCGACCCCATCAGATACCCAAAGGTTGCCCAGAGGATCAGCTGGGTCGTTGTACTGTCAATGACGGGCATCAGGGTCTCCGGTAAACTTCTTGGCCTGCAACGAAAGTTGCGGTGACCTTACCCTGCATCCGCTGGCCGTCAAACGGTGTGTTCTGCGATTTCGATTTCAGCGAGAACCGGTCCAGCACAAAGGGCACATCCGGGTCAAACAGCACCAGATCCGCAGGCGCGCCTTCGGACAGACGACCACTGTCCAGCCCTAGTCGTTTTGCCGGGTTCAGGGCCATTGCGCGGAACAGTGTCGGCAGGTCCAGCTGCCCGGCATGATACAGACGCAAGGCCGCGGGTAGCAGTGTTTCCAGCGCCACCGCGCCAGAGGCCGCCTCTTCAAACGGCAGGCGTTTGCTTTCCTCATCCTGAGGCGTGTGCATGGAACTGATCGTATCAATCAGGCCGGTCCGCACCGCTTCGATGACCGCTTGCCGGTCATCCTCGGATCGCAGCGGCGGCTTGACCTTGAAGAAGGTGCGATAGTCGGCCACGTCCAGTTCATTCAGCGTCAGGTGGTGGATTGACGTACCTGCCGTGATGTCCAGCCCATTCCGCTTGGCCCGCTCCAGCGCAGGCAGGGCGCGGGCGGTGGTGATCTGGTCGGCGTGATAGGTGGCCCCGGTCATCTCTAGCAGAGCGATGTCGCGGTCCAGTCCCATCCGCTCGGCCATTGGTGAGACGGCGGGCAAGCCACGCAGCACGGCGAATTTACCACTAGTGGCTGCGGCACCATTGCTGAGGATGGGTTCTTGCGGGTGGGCGATGACCAGCGCGCCACAGGCCCGGGCATAGGTCAGGGCGCGGGAAAACACCTTGGTGTTGGCGATCACGTGATCGCAGTCAGTAAAGGCGACGGCACCGGCATCCTGCAGGAATCCGATCTCAGTCATCTCGCGCCCTTCGCGACCTTTGGTCAACGCGGCCATTGGCAGGACGTTGACCGGAGTGTCGGCCTGCGCTCGGCGTGTGACGAACTCCAGACTTTCGGGCGTGTCGATCGCGGGGCTGGTATCGGGGCGGGTCACGATGGTGGTCACGCCTCCGGCTGCAGCGGCCAGACCGGCGGATTTATAGCTTTCCTTGTGCCGCTCACCCGGTTCACAGACCTTGACGCCGATATCGACGATACCGGGGGCAAGGCATTGCCCACCACAATCGACGACCTGCGCCGCAGACGCCGGAGCAACCCCTTCGCCGCGCGCAGTAATCCTACCATCGGATACATGTAGCCAGCCAGGGCTGTCGGTGCCGGTTTCCGGGTCGATCAGGCGGGCGTTGGTGAAAATAGTGTTGTTCATCCCATTGCTCTTTCGATGGCGGCTTTGGTGGCTGCGGGGTCAGCCTGATACTTGATCAGATGCTTGTTGCCACCCTTGGTGACGATCTGGACAAAACTGCCCATGAGGTTGACCGCCTCTATCTGGTTCAGCGCCACATTGCGCGGGCCTGGACCGGTAAGGGTGGTGTCCGTCATCTGCCATGTGGTGGTCAGTTCTTCTGAGGCCAGGTACCATGCGCGAAAGGCGACGGCCGCAAGACCCGCGGGTGCCCCGGTCCAGACGTAGGGGTTTCCGACCAGCCACAGCACGATCATCGCGACAGCCATGGCCCCGGCGGCCAGCCATGTATTCGTGCGGATATACGCGCCTTTGTCGGGGGTGAAGGTCACAGGATCAGCCATAGGATGCCTCCGATGACCACCAGCGCCACCACTGCCAGCATGGCCGACCCAATACGGCCGGGTTTGTCGTCCCGTGGTGGCGTTTGCGGGGCCGAGAACGGTTTCGCGCTTTCTGCTTTAATTGCTCCACCGGTCCAGCTTGTCGCCTCTTCAGTGTAAAGGCCAATCAGGTGCACTTTGGGGTCCGGTTGCAAAGTGGCGGCACGTCCCTGAAAAGCAGCACTGCGCACAACCATGACCCAGCCTTCAACGCTCTCCAGCGCAGCCCAGTCCAGCTGATCTTTGGGAACGCCGCACCCTTCGTTGAGATAGCCATAAAGACCCAGTTCCTCGAGATCTGATACGGGAAAGATGTCGATCTGAACGGGATCCAGACCCTCGACACCCAGAACCTGGTCGGCGGCGCCCGGTTCGCGCAGGAACTTTGCTGCCTCGGGCCGCATGTCCAGCTGAAACAGGCGCAGGACGCCGTATTCGTGGGGGGCGACGATCAGATCACTCATGCTGCCTCGCGCAGGTTGCGGGCCAACAGTTCCATTGCGGCCATGCGAACGGCGACGCCCATTTCGACCTGTTCCTGAATAACGGACCGGTTGATGTCGTCTGCCAGTGTTCCGTCAATCTCGACCCCGCGATTCATCGGGCCGGGGTGCATGACGATGGCGTCGGGTTTGGCCTGTGCCAGTTTCGCAGCGTCGAGGCCATAGCGGTGGTAGTATTCCCGCTCCGACGGGATAAAGCCGCCGTCCATCCGCTCTTTCTGGAGGCGCAGCATCATGACGACGTCGACGTCCTTTAGACCTTCATTCATGTCGTCGTAAATTTCGGCCCCAAAATCTGCGAATTGCGACGGAACCAATGTCGGCGGCCCGATCAGGCGAATGCGGTTTTCCATTTTGCCCAGCAGGATCAGGTTTGACCGGGCAACGCGGGAATGAGCGACATCGCCGCAGATCGCAATGTTCAGCCGGTGCAGGCGACCCTTGGCGCGGCGAATGGTCAGCGCGTCCAGCAGAGCTTGCGTCGGGTGTTCGTGCTTGCCATCGCCGGCATTCAGCACCGCGCAATTCACCTTCTGCGCCAGCAGGTCAACCGCGCCGGAATGCGGATGGCGCACCACCAACAAATCGGGGTGCATCGCATTCAGCGTCATCGCTGTGTCGATCAGCGTCTCGCCCTTTTTGATCGAGCTGGCCTGCATCGCCATATTCATCACGTCCGCACCCAGCCGCTTGCCTGCGATTTCGAAACTGGCCTGCGTGCGGGTTGAGTTCTCGAAGAACATGTTGATTTGCGTCAGCCCTGACAGCACGTCGGAATGCTTGGTCGACTGGCGGTTCATGTCGACATATTTCTCGGCCAGATCGAGAATGGCAGTGATATCGGATTGCGACAGGTGTTCGATGCCAAGAAGGTGACGATGGGCGAAACGCATTGGCGGGCTCCTGTCTGACAATCGCGCCGCTTATAAGAAGCCACGCAGCCCAAGGCAACCTAAGGATCAGATCCTTCTGGCAGTTTCTCGCACCCGCCTTCGGGCAGACACTGTTCGCCGGGCTTGCACCACTTGCCGTATCCGCAGTCGATGGCCTTAACAGGAACACATCCCTGGTTTTTTGAACATTTGAATCCCTGACGGCACTGAGACCCGGTTTTTTCGCAAAGATACCAGCCAGGGCGTGTACATCCGCCACCCGGCAGGCAAGACGATCCGGATCCGCAAATGCGACCGTCGTCACACGTTAGAGAAGGCAGTTCCTGAATGTCGGGCGTTATCTTCTCGCATTCCCCGCGCGCGTTGCAGATGCTACCGCCGGGGCAATCCAGACGCGATCTGCACTTATTTTGCCCGGCTGGGGCGCACCGGGTGCCGCCCGCCACGCAGCGCTCGAATGGGCCGCAGGTTCTGCCGCCACCGCAATAGGTGCCGCCCAGCGGAATGCAGTTCCCGTCAAAGCTGCATCTTTGGCCGCCCGAACAGCAGGTACTGCCGCATTTGAACTGACCGGCACGGCACTGCCCGTATCGGTCCTGAAACTGCGCAGAGGCCGGGCCACTGAGCATGGTCAGCAGCAAACTGATGAGAAAGAATCGCAATACAAACAACATGAATACGCCAATGGTCGGTGCGACGGACCGACCAATCAAGGCCTATTCGCTTTCCCTCCTTCAAAAGGTGGTTAGATTGAGGGTTATGGAATCGGCTTTGGACTATCATACTGCCCGCGCCCTGCTGGAATGGCAGATCGAACTGGGTGCGACGGATGCGATCGGTGATGCACCGGTGGATCGCTATGCGTTGCCGGATTCCGCGCCCAAAGCCAAGAAACCCGCAAAGGCCCAGTCCGCACCAGAAAAACCCAAGCAGCTTGATCCGGTTGCGGTTGCGAAATCTGCGGCACAGGCTGCAGGGACGCTCGATCAGTTGCAGGCGGCTATGGACGCGTTTGATCATTGCGAGTTGAAGCGCGGTGCGCGGCAGTTGGTCTTTGCCGACGGCACCCCGGGTGCGAGGGTGATGATTATCGGAGAGGCTCCGGGGCGCGATGAAGACCGCGAGGGCAAGCCCTTTGTCGGACGCGCCGGTCAGTTGTTGGACCGGATGCTGGCGGCAATTGATCTAAACCGAACCGAAAACGTCTATATCACCAACGTCCTGCCTTGGCGTCCGCCGCAGAACCGGGATCCCAAGCCCGAAGAGATTGGCATGATGAAGCCGTTTCTCGAACGGCACGTGGCCTTGGCCAAACCCGAGGTTCTGGTGGTGATGGGCAATATCAGCTGTCAGGCTGTTCTGGGCAAACGGGGGATCACGCGGCTTCGGGGTCAGTGGGATCAGGCGATGGACTTGCCGGCTATCCCGATGTTCCATCCTGCATATCTGCTGCGACAGCCACAGATGAAGCGGCAGGCATGGGCTGATTTGCTGGAACTTAAAGCAAGGCTGGAGGGCAAGGCATGAAAATCCTCGCATTCTCGGACCTGCATATGGCGCGAAACCGTGCCGCAGACGTCGTTGCATCCAGCGATGAGGCTGATCTGGTTATCGGAGCCGGAGATTATTGCAACATGCGGCGAGGGCTGGATGACGCGATGGCGATGCTCTCTGGTATCAATGCGCCGCTGGTTCTGGTTCCGGGCAATGCCGAAAGTGCAGGTGAACTGACCGACGCTGCGCCTGAAGGCGTGCATGTTTTGCACGGCACAGGCATGACCGTGGATGGGCTGCGTCTGTTTGGCCTTGGTTACGGCGTGCCGGTGACACCATTCGGTGAGTGGTCCTGTGATCTGACGGACCCCGAAGCGGCTGAGTTGCTGGACCGGTGTGAAGGGGCTGACATCCTGATTGCCCATTCTCCGCCCAAGGGTCACGGCGATCTTACATCGACGGGCGATGCGGTAGGTTCGGTGGCGGTCCGTGACGCAATCGAGCGGTTGCAGCCGCAAATTGCCCTTTGTGGCCATATCCATGACAGTTGGGGCTACCGAGGCGCAATCGGCGTGACGCAGATCGCCAATCTTGGCCCCACGGTAAATTGGTTCGAGGTCACCACGTGATTGATACAGTTACACTGCTGGCGTTTATCCCGGCGGCAATTGCCCTGAATCTGACCCCCGGGGCCGACATGATGTTCTGCTTTGGGCAGGGGCTGCGGTCCGGGGCGCGGCCTGCAATCGCCGCCAGCGCAGGTATTTCCGCCGGATCGATGGTTCACGTTCTGGTAGCGGGTCTTGGTCTAGGAGCGGCGGTGGCCACGATGCCCTGGCTGTTCGATGTGATCCGCTGGATGGGTGTTGCTTATCTGCTGTATCTCGCCTGGGGGGCGTTTCGCAATGGGGCGGTCTCTGCGGATGCTCCGTCCGGTCCCACCCAATTGGCATTCCGGGACGGGCTGGTGGTGAACCTGACCAATCCCAAGGTAATTCTGTTCGTACTGGCCTTCATTCCGCAATTCGTAGACCCGGCGGCGGGATCGATCCTGCTGCAGTTCCTGATTTTCGGGTCCATCATTGCGTTGGGCGGATTTGTGGTGAACGGGCTTGTTGGAATATTTGCCGGTGGTGCGGGGCGGGTGCTGATCGCGAACCCGCGCGCCTCACGCATCATGGGCTGGGTGACCGGGGGGATCTTCACAGCCCTCGCCATCCGGCTTGCCATCTTGGAAAGGGCCTGAGGAAACATGTCGCGCATTGATGAGACCAAAGACTTCATTCCGGTCCGTATCGCCGTGCTTACCGTTTCGGATACGCGGTCGATGGATGAGGACAAATCCGGCCAGACACTTGTTGATCGCATCGAAGGAGCAGGGCACAGGGTTGCCGATCGCCGCATCATACAGGATGAGCGCACTCAGATCGCCGATCAGTTACGTGTCTGGATTGCGGATCCTGAGATAGACGTGGTGATTTCAACCGGTGGTACGGGCCTGACGGGCCGCGACGTAACGGTCGAAGCGCATCGCGATGTCTATGAGAAGGAAATCGAGGCTTTCGGCACGGTGTTCACAATCGTTTCAATGGAGAAGATTGGTACGTCGGCCGTGCAATCACGTGCGACCGGTGGGGTCGCGGGTGGCACCTACCTGTTTGCATTGCCCGGCAGTCCCGGTGCCTGCAAGGACGCCTGGGACGGGATATTGGAGAAACAGTTCGATTATCGCCACCGTCCCTGCAATTTCGTCGAAATAATGCCCAGATTGGACGAACATTTGCGACGGAAGTAGACTGGTCGCACGTTAAACCGATCATAACCGCTTTGTGGCTTGGCATTTTTTGCTGCCCAGCTACCTTTTGCTAATGGCAGCCTGATGCAACCGGGGTGATTTATATATGCGATTTCTGAGGCAAAGCCTTGTTGGAGTCTTTTTGACGTCGTTGACGGTGGCCCTGTTGTTTGTGGCTGCGCAGATGATTTCGGGTGCCGTGCAAGACGTTCTGACGCGGGAAGAATCCGCGCCGCAGGCGCGCGAGCGTGTCTTTGCCGTTTCTGTTCGGTCCGCGGAATTGGAAACCGTCACCCCATATCTCGAAGCCTTTGGCGAGGTTCAAAGCCGTCGCAGGTTAGAACTGCGCGCCGCGCTAGGCGGGCGTGTTGTCGGGCTGGCCGAAGATTTTGAAGATGGCGGTGTGGTAACAACAGGCGAAGTCCTGGTTGAACTTGATCCCGCAGACGCCCAGTCCGCGTTGGACCGGGCAAAATCTGATTTGTTGGACGCGCAGTTTGAAGAGCGTGACGCGGAGCGGTCGCTGCTGCTGGCGCAGGATGAATTGAATTCGGCCGAGGCACAGGCAGAGCTGCGTGGGCGCGCCCTGCAGCGTCAGCAGGATTTGCAGACACGTGGCGTCGGGGCCGCAGCATCTGTGGAAGAGGCAGAGCTTGCAAAAGCAGCTGCGCAGCAGGCCGTGCTGGCGCGGCGGATTGCGCTGGCTCAGGCAGAATCCCGCGTCGATCAGGCGACCACCCTGTTGTCACGAGCCCGCATTGCGCTTGAGGCTGCTGAACGCGATCTGGATGATATGACAATCCGCGCCCGGTTCGGGGGCACATTGACGGATGTAACGCTAGTCGAAGGACGGCTGGTGTCCGCGAACGAAAAGCTGGCGGAACTTGTCGACCCCAATGCGTTGGAGGTGGCATTCCGCGTCTCAACCGCGCAATACGTCCGATTGCTGGACGCAGCCGGTGATCTGATCGACGCACCGGTGACAATCTCGCTTGAGGTCACGGGCACCGACCTGACCGCACAAGGCCGAATTAGCCGCGACAGCGGATCGGCGGGCGAAGGCCAGACCGGGCGTTTGATCTATGCCCGACTGGATGAGGCGTCGGGGTTCAAGCCGGGTGACTTTGTTACTGTCACCGTGCAGGAACAACCGTTGGACAACGTAGTGCGGTTGCCATCGTCGGCCTTGGATGCGGTCGGAACGGTGTTGGTTTTGGATGAAAATGACAGGCTCGAAGCGCTTCCGGTGCAACTGATCCGGCGCCAGGGCGATGAGGTTTTGCTGCGCGGCGATGGGCTGGCGGGGCGTGAGGTCGTGATCGGCCGGACACCTCTACTGGGATCGGGCGTACGTGTCCGGCCCCTGCGGATAGATGACAGCGCCGGGGCTGCACCGGATCTGGTTGAGCTGTCCGAGGAACAGCGCGCCCGGCTGGTCGCTCAGGTCGAGGCCAGCACGCGCATGTCAAAGGACGTCAAAGAACGGGTTCTGGGTCAGTTGAGCGAGGCCAAGGTGCCCGCCGCGCTGGTTCAGCGGCTTGAAAACCGGGCGGGGGGTTAAGCGCCATGATGCGCGAGATCCCCAGCGCGGCAGGCGGCATCCTCAGTTACTTCACGCGTCACAAAACGGTGGCAAACCTGCTGCTGCTGGTGATGCTGGTACTGGGTGCGGCGGCAATCCCGAATATGCGGGCGCAGTTCTTTCCCGATGTGGTTCTGGAACGTGTCGACGTGAGTGTGGACTGGGATGGGGCGGGTCCCGAAGATGTGGACAACGGGATCATTCAGGTGCTTGAACCCGCCTTGCTGGCGGTCGAGGGTGTCGCCAGCACCGAGTCCACGTCACGCGAGGGGCGCGCCAACATTCGGCTGGAGTTCGAGCCGAACTGGGACATGTCCCGCGCTGTCGAGGAGGTCCGGACTGCCGTCGACAGTGTCACCAGCCTGCCCGACGATGCCGAAGAACCGACAATCCGGCGGGGTGCCTGGCGGGACCGGGTTACCGATGTGGTTGTGACAGGCCCTGTCGATCCGGACCAACTGGCCAAGTTCACGGACGAGTTGATAAACCGTCTTTTCGCAGTCGGAGTGACGCGTACCACAATCCGGGGACTTTCCGCGCCACGTATCGTGGTCGAGATACCGACCGCACAACTGATAGCCAACGACATCACACTGTCCGAGGTCGCATCGGCCGTCGCGGCTGAGGTCAACGCAAACCCCGCAGGCGATGTTACCGGGGCGAATGCCCGCATCCGCACGGGTACGGAAAAGCGCACACCCGAAGAAATCGAAGGCATCGCCCTGCGCAATTTTGCGGATGGATCCAAGTTGCTGGTCGGCGATGTGGCGCAGATCCGTGTGGAGGGGGTCAATCGCAATCGCAGCTACTTCGTGGGCGAAAATCCGGCGATGTCCGTGCGCGTAGATCGCTCGAATCTAGGTGACGCGATCGAAATCCAGCACACAGTCGAAGACGTTGTGAAGGAAATGCAGGCCAGCGTTCCCGAAGGGGTGACGATCGAATTGATCCGAACCCGCGCCCAGGCGATCACCGATCGTCTGGATATTCTGGTCGACAATGGCCTTGTCGGATTGGGCCTTGTTGTCTGTCTGCTATTTCTGTTCCTGAATGCGCGGATCGCCTTTTGGGTCGCAGCAGGTATTCCGGTTGCCATGTCTGCTGCGATTGCCTTCATGTACATCGGCGGGCTGTCCATCAACATGGTGTCCCTGTTCGGCCTGATCATCACGCTGGGCATTGTTGTGGATGACGCCATCGTCGTGGGCGAGCATGCTGATTTCCGCGCGCGCCGGTTGGGTGAGGCACCGATGGTGGCCGCTGAACGGGCGGCACGGCGTATGGCGATGCCGGTCTTTGCGGCGACGCTGACGACGGTGATTGCCTTTTTTGGTCTGACCCTGGTTGGCGGCCGGTTTGGCGAGTTGATCCGCGACATCCCCTTTACTGTTATCGCGGTATTGATTGCCTCACTGATCGAATGCTTCCTCATTTTGCCAAACCACATGGCGCATGCCATCGCGCATTCCACCAAAGAACACTGGTATGATCTGCCCAACCGCGTGGTCAATCGTGGGTTCCGCTGGGTGCGGGACCATTTGTTCCGCCCATTGATCGCCTGGGTCGTCTGGGCGCGCTATGTGGTGGTCGCATTGATGGTGGTGGTCCTGGCCAGTCAGATTGCCCTCTTCATTCGCGGCGACGTGAACTGGCGGTTCTTTAACGCACCCGAGCGTGGCTCGGTCACGGGCAACTTCATAATGGTCGAAGGCGCCACCCGCGCCGAGACTGTGGCCATGATGCACGAGTTGCAGCGCGCTACCGAAGAGTTGGGCCAAATCTATGAAGACCGCCATGGTCGCAACCCGATCGACTATGTTCTGGCCGAGGTTGGCGGATCCGCAGGTTGGGGGCTGGCTGCTGCCGATGGTAAAGATGCTGATTTGCTGGGTGGTATTTCTATCGAGCTGATTGATGCGGATCTGCGCCCCTATTCCAGCTTTGAGTTTGTGGGTGAGTTGCAGGATTTTGTTCCTCGCCACCCGAAGGTCGAACTGCTCAGCTTCCGGGGATGGCGCTCGGGTCCCGGTGGTGATGCCATTGATGTCCAGTTCTATGGCGCGGATGTGAACACGCTCAAATCTGCTTCCGAGGATTTGCAGAACGAGCTGTCAAAATATCCCGAGGTTTCGGCGCTGGAAGACAACCTTGCCTATGACAAGGAAGAGTACATTCTGGACCTGACGGCACAGGGTCAGGCGCTGGGGTTCCGGATTGAAACGCTGGGTCGTGTGTTACGGGATCGTCTGAACGGGATCGAGGCGGCGACCTTCCCGGATGGCCCGCGCAGTGCCGAGATCAGGGTAGAGTTGCCTGAGGGAGAGCTGACCGCCGATTTCTTGGAGCGCACTCTGATGCGTACACCCGATGGAGTGTATGTGCCGTTGGCCGATATCGTTTCGGTCGAGCGAAAGTCCGGATTCTCGACCGTCCGGCGCGAAAATGGCCTGCGTGTAATCTCGGTAAACGGTGACATATCGGAAGACGATCCGA
This sequence comes from Ruegeria sp. YTSC003, assembly GCF_059609785.1. NCBI lineage: Bacteria > Pseudomonadati > Pseudomonadota > Alphaproteobacteria > Rhodobacterales > Roseobacteraceae > Ruegeria > Ruegeria sp. YTSC003. The sequence continues at coordinate 71,527 of NZ_JBXWMK010000006.1, forward strand.
CGCGCGCGGCAGAGATTGCACGTGCCATGGGCGAGGAAATCCTGCCTAAAATTGCCTCGGAACGACAGGTCGAATGGCGCATGGCCGGTTTGAGCGAACAGGAAGATGAGTTCCTGTCCGAGGCCCGTACTGGTCTGATCCTGTGTCTGACAGGGATCTATCTTGTACTGGCCTGGGTCTTTGCCAGCTGGACGCGGCCACTGGTGGTGATGGCGATTATTCCCTTTGGATTGGTCGGCGCGATATGGGGACACTATCTGTGGGACGTCCCGCTGAGCATGTTCACGGTTGTCGGCCTGTTGGGGATGACGGGGATCATCATCAACGACTCGATTGTTTTGGTGACGACCATCGACGATTACCAGAAAGAGCGCGGGCTTGTGCCTTCGATTGTCGAGGGCACCGCAGACCGGTTGCGGCCTGTGATGCTGACGACGCTGACCACAGTTCTGGGTCTGACCCCGCTACTGTATGAAGGGTCGCAACAGGCGCAGTTTCTGAAACCCACCGTCATTACTTTGGTCTATGGGCTGGGCTTTGGAATGTTGCTGGTCCTGCTGCTGGTCCCGGCGTTGCTTGCGATTCTGAACGATCTGTCCCGCCCAATGACAGCGATGCGCCGGGCGGCACGCGCCCCGGACCGAGTGGTGCAGGCGGCTTTGGCATGTACGGGTCTTACCGTGCTTTTGTGGTTTGCGCTCACGATGGTTTGGCCCGTGTTTTACGGCGCACCTATCGGGGTCTTGTCCGGGCTTTATGCACCCGACGACGGCATGGCCATTCTTCGCATGGGACTGGGTGCCTTCGTTGCGGGTGCTGCGCTGATTTTGTGCGTCAGCGTGATCATCTCAAGCCTGCTTTATGTCCGGCTAAGAAGACCTGCGACTTAAGCCCGCCGCAGCGCAGTTTCCAGTAAGTCGATGACGCGGTTACTCATCTCCAGTTCACCGCGGCGGATCTGATCCACCGGAAACCAGCGGGCGTCCAGCGCATCGTCACCCGCCAAGGGCCTGCCGGATCGATACTGACAGGCAACCCCCACCAGCAGGTAGTGGGTCAGGACTTCGCCACTGTCGTCGAGGCGCAGTAAATCGAGATTGTCCAGATAGTGCTGTGGTTCAGCGATGACTGAGGTCTCCTCGCGCAGCTCTCTTTGTGCGGCCTCAAGAACGGTTTCGCCCCATTCGACATGGCCACCGGGAAAGCCCCACAGGCCAGCATCGGGTTGCTTGCTGCGCTGCACCAGGAGCACATGGTCCTGATGCAGAACAACCGCCAAGGCGCCGATTTTCGGGGTTTGTGTCATGAAATCACCGGGCTCAGCCTGCGCTGCATCCCCGAATGTCGACCGCGTGATTTGCACCCAACACGGTGATCCGAATTTCCGACCGATCCAGCGCAAATGGCCCGCCTGTTGCGTTGATCACCTCAGAGGTTGCGATCAGAGTATTCCCGGTCCGCGTCGTCTCGGTCTGCGATGCCCACAACGCAGGGTTCCCCGGCTCAATCACCGCAACCTCGCGCCCGCCGGCAGAAGGCATTGTCACCCGTGCCTCGATCTGCATCCCGTCGGCTGTTGGCGACAGGTGACAGCTTGCCTGGGCCACGTTGGCTTCTCGTTCAGAAAAGGGTCTCTGGGCAAGCGCTGCGGCGATGGTCGGGTTGCGCCCGGCTTCTGCGTCCAGAGTATGGTCGAATTCCAGTTGTTCGGGGATACAGACATCCTTGCAGACGCCGAGATCCATTGTTCCTTGCAGCCGTACGGGCCGCGCCGGGTTTTTCGGCGTGATCTCGACCGGCAGAACCAGTTGGTTTTCATAGCCAATCGATTGCAGCCCGTTCTGGTCAAAGACATCCGGTGCGGGCCACGTAATCGACACTTCGCCAACATTGTCCGAGCGGTTCCAGTTGAACTCCGGCGGGATCCCGGCATCCCCCGGCGCACGCCAATAGGTTTTCCAACCGTCTTTCAGCGTCACGCGCACGGCGCTCAAATATGTACCCTTCGCTGTGCGTCCGCCGTCCAGAATGTCCAACTCAGCAACAGGGCCTTTTACCTGCGCTGTCGCAGGTAAGGCCACGCCGATGGTAAGGGCGATCGCCGGAAATATCTTTTTAACGCTCATGGTTCATAAATGCGCGGTTGCGGCGCAGATTCCAAGTCACGTTCCGGTCACTGGGATGAAATCTGCGGAAATGTGCTCTGATCCCTTGCCATTCCGGGTGACCAAAGGTCATTGTTGAAACAGACCTGCTAAGAGATGTCGGCCCATGGATCTTACCGGAAAACTGTTGATTGCGATGCCCGGCATGGGCGATCCGCGTTTTGACCATTCAGTGGTGTATCTGTGCAGCCATGGTGAAGATGGTGCTATGGGGTTGATTATCAACAAACCTTCGGACTTGCGGCTGAAAACTCTGTTGAGTCAGCTCAACATCCCTTGCCGGATTCCGGTCGTGGGTGAACGTTTGGTCCATTTCGGCGGCCCGGTTGAGATGTCGCGTGGTTTTGTCCTGCATAGCTCGGATTACGAGGCGAACTTGCATTCCATGCACATCACGGATGAGTTCAGCATGACCGCAACGCTGGATATCCTCGAGGATCTTGCCTCGGGGCGCGGGCCTTTGAACTCCACTTTGGTGCTAGGCTATTCAGGCTGGGGGCCCGGTCAGCTTGAGGATGAGATTGCGATGAACGGCTGGCTCACGACCGAGGCGTCGTCCAAGCTGGTCTTCGATGTAGCCGACGATGAAAAATGGGGAGGTGCGCTTGCGACTTTGGGCGTTGACCCCTTGATCCTGTCAGCCGAGTCCGGGCGCGCCTGATCAGCCGTTACGCGGGGCCGCAGCGCGGCGCAGACGGTCGTTAATGGCCGCACCCAAACCATGTATCGGAATGGGCGTCACAGCAATTGGTCTGCCGGTGTCGTTCAGGCTGTGCAGCGCGGCGAACAGGTTGGCAGCGGCCTCGGCAAGATCACCTTTCGCTGACAGGTTCAGATCGCAGTCTACCGCGCCAAACCCCAGCAGAACTTCGTCGCCTTGGGCGGTGCCGGCGTTCAGACGGACGGGCGCATCCGGCGCATAATGCGATTGCAACTGACCGGGCGCGTTCAGCGCATCACCCGGTTGGTGGTGGTGCAACTGAGTCTTCAGAACCACCTCGATCTGTTCCAGCGCAACACCGCCGGGGCGCAAAAGGGCAGGCTCGCCCGCTAGACCCACAATGGTGCTTTCCAACCCGACCCCGCATGGGCCGTCATCCAGCACCGCGGCAATGCGCCCATTCAACCCGGACAGGACGTGCGCGGCGGTTGTTGGGCTGATTTGTCCGGATGGGTTGGCAGAAGGCGCGGCGACCGGGCCGTCAAACTCGGACAGCAACGCGCGCGCCGTAGGATGGGCTGGAACCCGCACCGCGAGCGTGTCTAGCCCGGCAGTTACCAGCGAGGATATCCCGTGATCCGGCCGCAGCGGCAACACCAAAGTCAGCGGCCCGGGCCAGAACGCGGCCGCCAAAGCCTCGGCATTATCGGACCATGTCACGAAACGCCGTGCAGCTTCGGCCGAAGCTACATGCGCAATCAGCGGGTTAAAACTGGGTCGTCCCTTGGCGGCATAGATGCTTGCCACTGCTTCTCCGTTACGGGCATCGCCGCCCAGGCCGTAGACCGTCTCGGTCGGGAAAGCCACCAGAAGACCCTGGCGCAGCAAGTCTGCCGCCTGCGCGATTCCGGCAGGATCGGCGTTTAATGTCAGAGTGCCGTTGGGGATCATTGGTGGTGACGCCGCGTTTTGATTGCGTATAGCATTTAGACCGATACCTAATCGGTGGAACCCAGATGCATAAAGGTGGGCGGTGGAAATTCCAAGCCCGTCAGCGTAAACGCAATCAGACAGCCCAGAGGGAAGACATGCCATATCGCGCCCCAATCTCTGATTATGAATTCTTGTTCCGCCACGCGGTCAATTTTGACAAGATCGCTGCTACCGAGAAATTCTCGGAAGCCAGCGACGATGTGGTCAGTGCCATTCTGACCGAAGCCGGAAAACTGTGCGAAGAGGTGATGGCCCCTCTGCAACGCCCCGGTGATCTTGAGCCCGCGCGCTTGGAAAACGGCGTGCTGCGTACCTCGACCGGGTATGCTGATTGCTGGAAAGCCATAGCCGAAGGCGGCTGGGTCGGAATGAGTGGTGATCCGGATTATGGCGGCATGGGTCTGCCGATGACGTTGACCACCGCCGTGAATGAAATGATGTCTGCCGCCTGCCTTTCGCTGCAACTTGCGCCGCTGATGACACAGGGCCAGATCGAAGCTCTGGAACATCACGCCAGCGATGAGCTCAAGGCGCTCTATCTGCCTAAGATGATGGCGGGTGAATGGTCGGGGACGATGAACCTGACCGAGCCGCAGGCTGGGTCAGATGTGGGGGCGTTGACATCAAAAGCGATCTCGAATGGTGACGGCACATATGCCATCACGGGGCAGAAGATCTTTATCTCATGGGGTGACAACGATTTTGCTAAGAATGTCTGCCATTTGGTACTTGCGCGCCTGCCCGATGGCGTTCCCGGAACCAAGGGTATTTCGCTGTTCCTGGTGCCCAAACTGCTGCCAGATGAGAACGGCAATCCCGGTGTGGCCAATGACCTGAAGGTCGTATCGGTCGAGCACAAGATGGGCCTGCACGGCTCACCAACCTGCGTGATGCAGTTTGACGGTGCCAAAGGCTGGCTTGTAGGCAAGGAACATGGCGGCATGGCCGCGATGTTCACCATGATGAACAACGCGCGTCTGGGCGTCGGTGGTCAGGGTGTGGGTGCAGCCGAAGGTGCCTATCAGCACGCGCTGGCCTATGCGTTGGAGCGGAAACAGGGCAAAACCCCCTCGGGCACCATTATCGACCACGCGGATGTGCGTCGGATGTTGATGAGCATGCGTGCTGACACTTTCGCTGCGCGTGCGATTATGCTGGCCAACGCCGCAGCCATCGATATGGCCAACGCAACGGGCGACGCCGATTGGATGTCACGTGCCGCTCTTTTGACGCCGATTGGCAAGGTTTTTGGCACCGAGACGGGAATGCGCGTATCTGAGACCGGTGTTCAGGTCCATGGCGGTATGGGCTTCATCGAGGAATCCGGTGCGGCTCAGTATTATCGCGACGTCCGCGTGACCGCGATCTACGAGGGCACCAACGGTATTCAGGCGATGGATTTGGTGGCGCGCAAGATGATGGATGGCGGAGAGGCGGCCGCGCGCCTGCTGGATGAGATCGAAGATCATGCAGAACAGGCCCGGGCGACCATGCCCGAACTGGCTGGCCCCGTCTGGGAAGCCACCGAAAGCCTGCGCGAAACGACCGAGTGGATGGTCGCGCAGTCCGATATGAACAACAGATTTGCCGGTGCGGTGCCGTACCTGCACGCCTTCGCCCGTGTACTGGGTGCGCATTACCACCTGAAATCTGCTTTGGCTGAACCAAATGGCCCACGCTTAAAACTGGCCCGGTATTATATCAATGCACTGTTGCCTGAATACGCTGGGCTGTTGGTACAGGCTCAGACCGGCGCAGACGATGTGTTCGGTCTAAGTGCTGAAGAGCTTGTAGTCTGATGGACGGTGATACCCCTTTGGCGATCAGATATCCCTGGTCTGAGCCTCCGGCCGAAGGCGAGGCGACCGAGATCGCCGAAGGTGTCCTGTGGATGCGTTTGCCGCTGCCCATGGCGCTGGATCACGTTAACATTTATGCGCTGGACGATGGTGACGGCTGGACAGTGATCGACACAGGAATGTCGTCGAAAAAAACACGACGCATCTGGGAAAAGCTTATGGCAGGCCCGTTGGCGGGCAAGCCCATCAAGCGGGTGGTCGTGACCCACCATCACCCCGATCACGTGGGCAATGCGGGTTGGTTTCAATCTGAGCATGGTGTGGAACTGGTGGCGTCGCGCACCGCCTGGCTGTTTTCGCGGATGCTGCAGCTGGACGTTCAGGAAAGCTGGCCGCAGGAAACGCAGGACTACTACCGCAGTGCAGGAATGGCACCCGACATTCTGGCCAAGCGGATGGCCGAGCGCCCCTTCAACTATTGCGACACTGTCTATCCGATGCCGTTGGGGTTCACCCGGATCAAGCAAGGTAGCGTGATCCGCATGGGTGGGCGCGACTGGGATGTCCACATGGGCAACGGCCATGCCCCCGAACACGCCACGTTCTGGAGCCGAAACGACAATCTGGTGATCACCGGCGATCAGATCCTCAGTTCGATCAGTCCCAATCTGGGTGTCTATGTCACCGAACCTTTGGCGGATCCGGTTGCGGAATGGCTTGAGGCCTGCGAACGGCTTCAGGGGCTGGCGCGACCCGATCATCTGGCGCTGGGCGGGCACAAGCTGCCATTCACCGGGCTGCCCATCCGGATGAGGCAACTGATCGACAACCACCACAGTGCATTGGATCGTTTGGAAAAGTATTTGGACCTGCCCAAGACCGCTGCCGAATGTTTCATGCCCTTGTTCAAACGGCAGATCAGCGGTGGCGAGTATGGGCTTGCGCTGGTCGAAGCGGTTGCACATCTGAACCATCTTTACCACATTGGAGCTGTCACCCGGACGCGCCGCGCGGACGGGGCGTGGGAGTTTCAGCGCAAAGGGTAAAGCCATGCAGGATCAGATCGAAACCTCGGCCGAGGCCGCCGAAGCCGCAGCTTTGCCGCGCTGCTACGAAGTGCATTCCGACCCCGAAGCAAAGTCAGGCGCAAAAGACCTGCCCGGCCCGTTGCAAAAGCCGGTCGAAACGAAAAGCCCCGCGCAGTGGGCTTATGAGCGGCTGATTCTCTATATCCAGAATTTCGAAAAGACGCTGACCGGCGACCAAGAGGTCGCGATGGGATTCACCGGCGGCGACGCAGGCGTCATGCGGATCGAGGGGATGGGGTATTTCGATCCCGATATCATCACCTTTTACGGGTCCGATGCGACCGGCGCGCGCACTCAGCTTGTACAACATGTCAGCCAGTTGAACGTGATGCTGCGGGCCCTGCCCAAATCGGTTGAGGATAAACCAGCCAACCGGATCGGGTTCCGTCTGGCGGCGGATCTGGAAGAAAGCTGATCACCTGACTTGCAATTCACGTCTGCGCAGCCTTGAATGAGTCCACCATTCAAGGGGGCCTCACGTGACCACTTTCTCTGCCGTTACAAGTGCCTACAAAGGATCGTGGGCCTGCCGCCGTGTATTTGTGCCTATCTATCTTGTTGTGCGCCTGCTGTTGGTTGCGCTGATTGCGCCCGGCGTGGCGATCACGGTGAATCTTGCCGTATCGCTATCCAACCAGACGGCGCTGACTGATCAGGCGATCGCTGCATTCATCCTCTCACCTGCCGGGTTTATTGCGGCCGTTGTGGTTCTCAGCCTGTTTCTACTGGCCGAGGTGTTTGTCTTCTCGGTCATGGCCGGGTCGCTGCGGATGGCAGAGCCGGACCCATGGCGCGCTGGCAGTTCTTCGATCAGGCTGATCCTGTCGCGGCTTCCATCCCTGTTCGGGTTTGCCGTGCGCTTTGTTGTGCGGGTTTTGCTGTTGGTTCTGCCCTTTGCGATCGTTTCTGCCGTGATCGCGTGGTGGACGCTGACTGAATATGACATCAACTATTATCTGACATTCCACCCGCCCTCATTCTGGGTGGCTGTGGTGTTGATCGGGGCGGTTGCGCTGGCTATGGCCTGGGTGCTTATCCGACGCCTGTCAGCCTGGGCTTTGTCGTTGCATTTGGTTTTGTTCGAGGGCGTTCACCCCGGACATGCGTTTGGCATCAGCGCCAGTCGGATGGAAGGTAAGCGCGGACGCCTCAAGATAGAGCTGGCCATCTGGCTGGCTGTGCGCCTTATCATCGCCGCCGTGATCGCCTGGTTGGCCGGGCTTTTGTTCGCGCTGGTGCCGCTGCAAGGCGCAGCCAACCTGAGATTGGCCCTGATTTACAGCCTCGCCGTCGCCGGTATCTGGTCACTGGCCGGACTGGTATTGGCAGCCACGGCTCTGGGCGCACTGGCAGTGCTGCTCGATGGGTTCTTTGATATCCAGACATCAGAACCAACCCCTCCAAAGCCGCGCAACCTGCGCAGAACAATGGTCACGGCTGTTGGGGCCGCCATCGTTGCCGTTCTTGTTGGGATATGGTTCGGGCAGAACCTTCTGGAAAGGGTGCAGGCACCGGACCGTGCAGAGGTTATCGGTCATCGCGGCGCTGCCGCGCTGAAGCCTGAAAACACGATGGCCTCGGTTCTCAAGGCGATTGAGGATGGGGCCGACTGGGTTGAGATCGACGTGCAGGAAACAGCGGATGATGTAGTCATCGTCGCCCATGACAGTGATTTCATGAAACTGGCCGGTGTTAACCTAAAGGTGTGGGATGCCACGATGGAGGATATCGATCAGATCGACATCGGCAGCTGGTTTGGCCCTGAATACGCAGATGAGCGGACGCCGACGCTGCGTGACGTGCTGGAGGCCGCGAAGGGCAAGGCCAAGGTCATTATCGAACTGAAATACTACGGCCACGACGTAGACCTTGAGAATCGGGTTGTCGCTCTGGTCGAAGAGATGGGCATGCAGGACGACATTGCGACGATGTCCCTGAAGTACCCGGCAGTGCAAAAGATGAAGAAGATTCGCCCCGACTGGCGCGCCGGAGTTCTGGCCGCGACTGCTGTGGGTAATCTCTCAGGTCTCGAAGGTGATTTTGTTGCGGTGAACGCCGCGATGGCGACGCCGGGTTTGGTCAATTCGGTCCATGCGGCGGGTAAGGACATCTATGTCTGGACAGTGAATGATCCGCTGCAAATGTCGGCGATGGCGTCGATGGGGGTGGATGGGCTGATCACGGACCGACCAGCGATGGCGAATGAAGTTCTGCGTGTGCGCGCCGAAATGGGGCCGGCAGAGCGGTTGTTGCTATGGCTGGCGACGACCTTTGGCATGTCCTTTGATACTGAGGCGATGCGCGATGAAAGCCCTTAAACTGGCAGCAATCCTTTTGTTGAGTGCCGCGCCAGCCTCCGCGCAAGACGTCATGCGCAGCTTTGAGTTGCCCGCGCATCGCTCCCTGATGGCAGAGCGCAGCAACGCAGAGTTGACTCCGTTTGAAACGGATGGCTGTTCGGGTGGTCTTTCGGCCAGCTGGCGTTTTGTGGCGGATACATTTCCCAGCTTTCGGGGACTGTATGAGGCGCACCCACCGTGGGAATACTGCTGTGTGACCCATGATCGCGCCTATCATCATGCGGGCGGCGCTTTGCGGGCCGAAGACAGCTATGACGCGCGCTTGTCCGCGGACGACACCTTGCGTGCTTGCGTCAAACAGCATGGAACAGACCATGCCGAGGAATATGCCGAGCGCTATGACATGACGGCCGAACAAATCCGTACTGCTCATTCTGTCACGGCCGAGGCGATGTACGCGGCGGTCCGATTTGGCGGCGGCCCCTGTTCGGGCCTGCCCTGGCGTTGGGGTTTTGGGTATCCGGGGTGCTCGGTGTTCCCACCTTTGGCCCCTGCGCGCGAATGACGTGGTGACAGGCCCCGGATTTTCCATTATCCAACATTTCAAACACGCGAATTAGGATTCTGAGACTCATGGCTGAACACAAGCACGGCGAAATGGATATCACTGTTCAAACCAAAACCTTTGATGGGTTCGTCAAAGCCACCACATGGTGTGTGGTTGCCATCGCCCTCCTTTGCCTGTTCCTGGCGGTCTTCGCCGCATAATCCAATACGGGGTTGACCTTGATCCGGATTTTGATTGCCTGCCTGCTGGCAGCAACTGTTGCTGGCTGCACGGGATCGCAGCGCCCGCAAGCCGACCGGGCCGAGGTCGTTGCCCGATCCTATCGTGATCCGGGGCCTTCGACCCTGACGCTGTATACGATGATCAGCACGCGCACCGGGTCTGGTGCCCATACTTCGTTGATGATCAGCGGCAGCGAGCGGGTGATCTTTGATCCTGCGGGGTCTTTCCGCGCAGATGTGGTTCCGATCAAGGACGACGTACTGTACGGTATCACCCCGAATGTCGAGCGCGCCTATCGCAGCTCGCACGCGCGCGAGACACATTATGCGCGTATCCAGACGATTCAAGTCAGCCCGCAACAGGCTGAGATCGCATTGCAGCTGGCCAAGCAATCCGGTCCGGTCGCAGGTGCCTATTGTGCGAATTCCACCGCGTCGCTGCTGAAGCAGGTTCCGGGGTTCGAACAGATCGACGTGACCTTTTTTCCGGTCAAGCTGTCGGATCAATTCGGTCAGCTTCCGGGTGTTGTGACAACGGAGTATCGTGAGAACGACGATGCCGACCTGCAAAAAGGTCTGGCCGCCAACAATGCGGCACTGAACCAACTGGAAACGGTCTCAACCCAATAAGTACAGCAACCCGTACAGTGTTGCGGCGCCGCTGAAGATTGCTGCCAGCACATTCTTTGTGATCACTCCAACGCTTAGCGCAACCGCGGCGGCCGCCATCCGTGGAATGTCGGGCTGCCCTTCAGTTGCGGTTGGCCAAACAACCAGCGGTGCAATCAGGGCTGGCAGGATGGCGACAGCGGTATAGCGCAAGTGGCGCAACAGCCAGGGAGGCATCGGACGATCCCCGACGAGGCCGATAAAGACAAACCGCAAACTATAACTGCCAATGGCAAGTCCAATGATGATGGACCAGATCGTGACCGGATCAACAGGGGTCATTGTGTGGCCTTTTTGCGTTCGGCGAACAATTCGGCCTGAGCGCCGGCCATCATGCCGGCACATCCGGCAATCAGCAGGCCCAGATTGTATGGGATGCCAGCGGTCATCAAAGAAACGACAATGGCCACCAGCGCAGCCACCACATGGGGCAGGGTGCGCATCATCGGCCCGATCATTGCCAGAAATGTAATCGGCAAGGCAAAGTCCAGCGCCCAGCTTTCGGGAATGCGCGTGCCAAGAACCGCGCCCAGATAGGTCGCAAATATCCATAGCGGCGTGATGGGGGTGACCGAGCCCACGAAATAAGCCATGCGCTGGGGCACCGTCATCCTGGGTTCTTTTTCAAACTGCACGATTGAACAGGCGTAAGATTGATCGACGGTCAGGTAGGCTGCACATGCCCGCTGCCACATCGGCGCAGCCCCCAGATAGGGCGTCAGTGACGCTGAATACATCGCCATCCGCAGGTTCACCGCCAGGGCAGAAACAAGAATAATGGCCGTCGGCGTCTGATCCTGCAGCAATTGCAGCGCGGCAAACTGCGCGGCACCCGCAAAGACAGTGGACGTGAACGCCATGGTTTGCACGATATTCAACCCGGCCTCGGTCGCGAAGACGCCGAACAGGGTGCCAAACGGGATCGCCACAAAAATGAACGGGGTCCCGTCGCGAAAACCCTTCCAGAAGTATGACTTGGATGTGGTGTCTGCCATGGCTAAATCCTATGGTGATCCCCGCAGCAGTAGCGGTCTTGGGAAAGGGTTGCAATTGGCCACGGAACAGAACCAGTCAGACTACATCATCGCCCCAGATCCCGGTGCGCCCCGCCTGACTCGCGCCGTTGAAGGCGTGGACCAGAATGGTGAAGTCAGCCAGATCTCGGTGGTCGAGGAACGCCCGCTGACGATTTTCCTGAATTCGCAAGAGATCGTGACGGCGATGACGATCGGTGACTACCCCGAGTATCTGGCGCTGGGGTTCCTGCGCAATCAGGGGATGCTGCTGGTCGATGACGACATCACGCGCGTCGATTACGATGAAGATCTGGAAACCGTGGTGGTACGCACCGCGCGCGAGACCTCGTATGAGGACAAATTGAAGAAAAAGACCCGCACCAGCGGCTGTGCGGTCGGCACGGTGTTCGGTGACATGATGGAAGGATTGGAGAACGTGCGCCTGCCGCAGGTCTCGGTCCGCACGTCGTGGCTCTATGATCTGGCGGCCAAGATCAACCGTACCCCGTCGCTGTATCTTGAGGCTGGGGCGATCCACGGTACAGTGCTGTGTCACGAGAACCGCCCGTTGGTTTATATGGAAGACGTGGGCCGCCACAACGCTGTCGACAAGATCGCCGGCTGGATGCTGTCCGAAGGTGAGGGGGCTGAAGACAAAATCCTCTACACCACCGGACGTCTGACCTCGGAAATGGTGATCAAGACCGCGATGATGGGCATCCCGGTTCTGGCGTCGCGATCGGGCTTCACCGCATGGGGCGTAGAGATTGCCCGCGAAGTCGGACTGACACTGATCGGTCGGATGCGTGGGCAGCGCTTTGTATGTCTTTCAGGTGAGGACCGACTGATGCGTGATGTGGATCCGGCGACTGTGGCGGTCGAAGATAAGAAACACAAAAGGAAAAGTTCCCAGTCCTGAAATCCGTTGGGTAACCAGTCGTTCTGAGAAAACTCTGCAAGTTCCAGAAGATGTACACTAAGGTGGAGCAACTCAGAGTGGAATTTTGGATGGTTGCCACGTAGGGAAGCTATGGAATTAATCAGTTTAATTGCACCGGTCTTCGCGGTGATCTTGACGGGGTACGTGTTTTCTTGGACGAATCTTCTGGGTGAAGACACGTCAGAAGCTCTGGTGCAGTTTGCCGTTTACGTCCTGATCCCCGCCATCATGTTTTACCTGATTGGTCAGGAGGAGTTTGAGAACCTTCTAAACTACGGTTTCTACGTGTCGTATGGCGGTACGATACTGGCTCTTTTTGCCGTCCTGTTCATCGGTTTGAAGGCGCTGACGAGTTTTCAGGTCGGATCAGCAACCGTTTTGGCCTTTGCTGGCGTTGCCTCGAACACAGCGTTGGTTGCGCTGCCCATCCTCCATGCGATTTTTGGATCAAAGGGGGCGCTGCCGGCCGTATTGGCAAATCTGGTGGTCGCCATTCTGCTGTTGATCATGACCACCATTCTAGAGACCTCGGCCGGTCACAAGGCAAGCGCCAAGACACCCATTTACAAGATCCTTCTGAATGTTTTGAAAAACCCGATAATCGCGGCAACGTTGTTGGGCGTTCTTTACTCTTTCACAGGTATTGGGTTTTCCGACGCCGTTTCGGATTATTTAGAGCTTATGAGCCAGGCGCTTGCAGCTGTTGCGCTGTTTGCGATCGGGTTTACCACAAGTGTTCGCACGATTGTTCAGACTGGACCGATGATCCTGTTCTTGACGGTAGTAAAACTTCTCGTTGTTCCGGGGGTCGTGCTGCTTGCGGGGCATTTGATCGGGCTGGATCCGCTTTGGATCATTGCGGCGACGGTCTCTGCAGCAGCGCCCACGGCAAAGAGCATCTTTTTGCTGGCCAAACATTATGATCAGGAGCCGCAGCTCGCCGCTCACGTCGTGTCGGCGACCTCGTTCCTGGCGGTCGGGACTTTGATCCTGTGGCTGTTTGTCCTGCATCATCTGCATCCTACCGCGTTCCAATTGAATTGAGTTCGCTCTACAAAGTTGCGATCTATTGATCACTTGGACGCAAGCAACAAGGTGCAGCAATGAACACCCCTTTGGGCGTAATCCTCGCAGGCGGCCTCGCCACCCGTATGGGCGGCGGCGACAAGGGTCTGTTGCAGATCGGGGGCCAAAGCCTGCTGTCTCATGTCATTGACCGGTTTGGCCCGCAGGTCGACGGTCTGGCGCTGAACGCCAATGGCGACCCCGAGCGGTTCGCCGATCTGAACCTGCCGGTTCTGCCCGATACGATTGAAGGTTTCGCCGGGCCTCTGGCGGGTGTGCTGGCGGGGCTCGATTGGGCAGCTGAACAAGGGGCCGACAGCATAGTCACAGCCGCTGCTGATACGCCGTTTTTTCCACGCGATCTTGTGGCGCGGCTGACCGACGCTGCCCAAGGGCAAACACATCCTCTGGTGCTGGCCACCACGCCGCGCACCGGGGATGAAGCGCTAAAGTCCGGCGGCGGCAAGCGGGTCAACAGGCATCCGACATTTGGGCTCTGGCCTGTCGCCCTGCGCGATGATCTGCGGGATGCCTTGAATGACGGGTTGCGCAAGGTTGTGCTGTGGACCGACAAACATGACGGGCGTGAGGCCCTGTTCCCGGCGGACCCATTCGATCCTTTCTTCAACGTCAACACGCCCGACGATCTGGCGCGGGCGCAAAAGCTGCTGGAGCAGGCATGAGGGTCTTCGGCGTCACCGGCTGGAAAAACGCGGGCAAAACCGGCCTAATGGAGCGATTAGTGGCCGAGATTACCGGGCGCGGCTTCACGGTTTCGACAGTCAAACACGCGCATCACGCCGTCGATGTCGACCAGCCCGGAACCGACAGTTTCCGCCATCGAGAAGCCGGTGCGTCCGAGGTGCTATTGGCATCCGGCAAGCGTATTGCCGTGATGCAAGAACTGCGCGGGGCACCTGAGCCGCCTTTGGCTGATCTTCTGGCTCGGCTGCTTCCGGTCGATCTCGTACTGATCGAAGGTTTCAAACGAGAAAGCCACCCCAAGGTCGAAGCGTTTCGTGCCGAGGCCGGCAATGCGTTGATGGCCCCGGAAAACAGTACGATCCGCGCTGTCGCCAGCGATACGCCCCTGCAGGTACAGGTTCCGGTGTTTTATCTGGACAACACCGCCGCAGTCGCGGATTTCATCTTGAAAGAGGTCGGATTATGACGCCGCCAAACATCACGCCTCCGCCCCTGCGAAATGATTGTTTTGCCTTGCCTGCCGGGGTCAACTGGACACCAGTGGACGACGCGCTGGCCTTGTTGCGATCTCGGTTGACGGTGGTGACTTTGGTCGAAACGGCTTTGATCGGGCAGGCTGTGGGGCGGATACTGGCAGAAGACGTTTTTGCGAAACGTTCAAACCCACCGCAGCCAAACACGGCCGTGGATGGTTATGGGTTTTCCGGGGCCGCCCCCGTGGGTCCCCAAGTGATGCCGCTGCAGGATGGGCGCGCTGCGGCTGGTATTCCGTTTGATGGCGCGGTGCCACACGGCAAGGCACTGCGCGTGTTGACCGGCGCAGCGCTGCCTACCGGTGTGGATACGGTCATACTGGAAGAAGACGTGACCGTTCAGGATGGTCACATCGCCTTTCACGGCCCGCTGAAACAGGGCGCCAATGCCCGCAAAGCTGGCGAAGACGTGGCCGAGGGCGATTTGGTTCTGCCTACCGGGCGCAGATTGACCCCTGCTGACATGGCCCTTTTGTCGGCCACCGGGATATCCGAGGTCGCGGTACGCAAGACGCTGCGCGTTGCGGTTCTCTCGACCGGGGATGAGCTGGTCGAGCCTGGAAACTCTGCCGGACCCGGCCAAATATTTGACGCCAACCGTCCGATGCTGTTGTCGATGATCGCGCGACTGGGCTATGAGCCGGTGGATATGGGGCGCGTGTCCGACGACCGGGAAGATCTGCGTGACAGGCTGGACAAGGCGTCAGAACAGGCCGACGTCATTCTGACCAGCGGCGGCGCGTCCGCCGGGGATGAAGATCATGTCTCAGCCCTATTGCGAGAGGCCGGTGCGATGCAGGAGTGGCGCATTGCGCTAAAGCCCGGCCGCCCATTGGCGCTGGGTATGTGGAACGAAACGCCCGTATTTGGCCTGCCGGGTAATCCCGTCGCAGCCAAAGTCTGTACGTTGATCTTTGCCCGACCTGCACTGGGTCTGATGGCGGGCGAGGGCTGGTCCGAACCGCAGGCGTTCAATTTGCCTGCTGGTTTCGAAAAACGAAAAAAACCGGGGCGGCGCGAATACTTGCGCGCCCGTGTCCGAGACGGTCAGGTCGAGGTTTTTGCATCGGAAGGATCGGGTCGTATCAGCGGCCTTAGCTGGGCCGAAGGGCTGGTCGAGATTCAGGATGGCGCATGTCACATCAGGCCGGGTGATCTGGTGCGGTTCATTCCTTATGGCAGCTTTGGGTTGTGATCAGTCAAATGTACCCGCGACGCGCCCAAGCAGCATGAAAGCGCGGGCGGTTCGTGTGTCGCCCAATGCAGTCAGGTCCGCGTCGCTGGCAACCGGTTCAAATTCAACGATCATGTGATCAAAACGGCGTAGGAAATGATGCACGGCGTCCCGGAATATCGGGTCCTGCTTCATCCGCGCTGCCGTCAGTGCCAGCGAAGACCGGTCCCTGATCCCGCCCAACGCGGCAACCGCGCGGCCGCGCGCGCCCTGTGCGAACTGTCGCCAGATTTCGGGACGCGCCATATCCGGGCGCAGATCGTCCATATAGATGCCTTCCTGGCTCAGCAGTGTAAGCACGTCCTGCGAAGCCTGCACCAGTTGGGCGGTCTTGCGATCCCGTAGCGCCAGCCTGAGGGCATCGAACCCTTCGGCGTCATCCTGTGTTTCAGGAAAGTTCAGCGCCCGAATGAAGGTATCGGTCGTCAATGGCGGCGCGATATCTTCGGCCGGAGTGCCCAATTCCAAAGATGTCTGGTCGCCTGTGGCAACTGATGCTTCGCCGCGAACCGGCTCGGTCCGTTTCGACGAAAACGTCGCCAGCGCGGTTTCTGCTTTTTTGGCGGTCTCGGCGATTTCGTCCAGCTTTTTGCTGACACCGGGTTCTTGCAAACTGGCGGCGCGCTGTTGCTGAATTACGTAAGCCTGACGGATTGCATCTATTGCGGTCTGCAGCCGGGCGCTTTCCTCGCGCATGACGCGGCTGGCGCGCATAGCCATAGCGGCGACCCAAATCATCGCCACCGGCATGAAAACAGCCAGCAGAGTCACGACGAATCCGCCGCCATCGACCTTGTCGGGAAGCACCAGAAACACAATCGACACGATCAGCCAAACCACGCTAAGCGCGACGGCAACGATCTCGATCTCGGTTACCGAAGGATGCGAAGGCTTGTCATATATCCCCAAAGGGGTTGGCCGTTCGGGATCTTGTTCGGGATTGGGCTCTGACATGGTCAAGGCTCCGGTCAGGCATACTCGATACTTAGAACTTCATAGGACCGCACACCGCCGGGGGTGCGTACTTCGACACTGTCGCCTTCTTCCTTGCCGATCAATGCCCGCGCGATGGGGGATTTGATATTCAGCAGGCCTTTTTCAATGTTGGCTTCGTATTCGCCAACAATCTGCCAGGTCTTTTCCTCGTCAGTGTCTTCATCCACCAGGGTGACCTTTGCGCCAAATTTGATCGCGCCGTTCAGTTTGGCGGGGTCGATCACATCGGCCAGCGACAGAATGCCTTCCAGCTCTTTGATGCGCCCTTCGATGAAGCCCTGCTTTTCGCGGGCCGAATGATACTCGGCGTTTTCCTTCAGGTCGCCCAGCTCGCGCGCTGTGGCAATAGCTTCGATGATCGCCGGGCGCTCGACCGATTTGAGGTTCTTCAGCTCCGCCGCGAGAGCGGCATTGCCCGTAGGCGTCATTGGAATCTTTTCCATGTTCTTGTCGTCCACGCATAAATTGTTTCGCCCCGCCGCATGAGACAAGCGTCGGGGCGAATTGATGGGTCGTCGAATACCTGACCCAAATGAGGCGTGAATTGCAAGGGGGCTTGGTCGCGCAACGCGCGGATTACGGCCTATGGTGATCGGGAAAAGCCTGAATCGCCAATACCCTGCCGCGCTTCGCGCCCTCCGGGCATTGACGATGAAGATTCTATCAGGTGCTTCCCAGAACACCTTAATCGTAGCTAATCACTTCGAATTCGATGTCATTGTCGTCATTGAAATAGAACCGCCGACCCGGTTCGTAATCAGCATGGGACTTCGGCGTGAAGCCGGCGTCGATCACCTTTTTCTCGATCGCGTCGATGTCTTCGACCAGAACACCCACATGGTTCAGCCCGCCGACGATGTCATAGCTGCTTTCCCCGGACGGTTGTGGATCGCTGGGCGCGTAAAGCGCCAGATAGGTGTGCTTGGAGCCCACGTGGACCGTGTAGCCGCCTGCAATTGCCGGGCCTTCCCAGCGTGTTTTCCAACCAAATACCTTGTGCATCCACGCAGCCGAAGCTTGCGGGTCGCGAACGGTGAAATTGGTGTGTTCAAGTGTCGCCATCATGGGATCTCCTTCGTGTTTTGAGGCTTGTCCCGACTCACCATAATTCCTAAACCTAACTTTAGATCAAGAGATTTTTCAGGAGGATGTGATGGCAGCTTCGGAAGGGTTGGCAATTGGCGCGTTGGCCCGGCGCACAGGCTTGGCCGTTTCGGCGATCCGGTACTATGAGGCGCAAGGTCTGATATCACCCTGGCGCAATGCGGGCGGGCAGCGGCGATATCAGCGTGCAGACATCAGACGGCTGAGTTTTGTGATGATTGCACAGCAGTTCGGTTTGACTCTGCCCGAGATTCGCGAGGTACTGTCTGGCCTGCCCGGAAACCGCACGCCAACACCGAAGGATTGGCAGGACATCAGCAAAGGGCTGAGGGCCCATCTGGACCAGCGAATCGATACCCTGACGCGTTTGCGCGACAATTTGGATGGCTGCATCGGCTGCGGGTGTCTCAGCCTGCCGAAATGCGCCCTCTACAACCCGGATGACCGCGCAAAATCCCATGGTAGCGGTCCCAGGTACCTGATGGGAGACTCACCCGAGGCATAACTGCCGCATTGCAGCAAAGTTACGCCGTGTTTTGATTGACCAAGGTGTTTGCGACCATGTAATCAGCCGAGAAACAAAATTGCGCAGAGCATGCAGTGAAAGCGCCAATTCGGAAAGTTAGCTAGGGAGCCCGCGATGGCCGAGATTGAACGCGAAGCGATGGAATACGACGTGGTGATCGTGGGCGCAGGCCCCGCGGGCCTGTCGGCGGCCATCCGTCTGAAACAGCTGGATGCCGACCTGAACGTCGTGGTTCTGGAAAAGGGCTCGGAAGTGGGCGCGCATATCCTGTCGGGCGCGGTTCTAGACCCTTGCGGGCTGGACGCACTGATCCCGGACTGGAAAGAAAAAGGCGCGCCGCTGAACGTGCCGGTGCATGAAGACAACTTCTACATGCTGGGCGAGGCGGGCAAGATTCGCATTCCCAACTTCCCAATGCCGCCGCTGATGAACAACCACGGCAACTACATTGTTTCGATGGGCAATGTCTGCCGCTGGATGGCTGAACAGGCGGAAGAGCTGGGCGTGGAAATCTTCCCCGGCATGGCGTGTTCGGAACTGGTTTATGGTGACAATGGCGAAGTCAAAGGCGTCGTCGCCGGTGTCTTCGGCCTAGAGCCTGATGGATCATACGGGCCGCAGACCGAGCCGGGTATGGAACTGCATGGCAAGTACGTCTTCCTGTCGGAAGGTGTGCGCGGTTCGCTGTCCAAGGAAGTCATCGCCAAGTATGACCTCTCTGCTGGCAAAGAGGTGCAGAAATACGGCGTGGGCATGAAAGAGATCTGGGAGATCGACCCGGCCAAGCACAAGGAAGGCTCGGTCACGCACACCATGGGTTGGCCGCTGGGCAGCAACGCGGGCGGAGGGTCATTCATCTACCACCTTGAAAACAATCAGGTCTATGTCGGTTTCGTGGTTCACCTGAACTACAAGAACCCGCATCTGTATCCGTACATGGAATTTCAGCGCTTCAAGCATCACCCGATGGTGGCCGAGCTGCTGAAAGGCGGCAAGCGCGTTGCTTACGGTGCCCGTGCGATCACCGAGGGTGGTTATCAGTCTATGCCCAAGCTGGTTGCGCCGGGCGTGGCTCTGTTGGGCTGTTCCGCAGGCATGGTCAACGTGCCGCGCATTAAGGGCAACCACAACGCGATGTTGTCGGGCAAAGCGGCGGCTGAAGCGGCGTTTGACGCCATCAAGGCCGAGCGTTCAGGTGATGAACTGACCGCCTATGAAACCGACGTGCGCGAAGGTGCAATCGGCGCAGACCTGAAGAAGGTGCGCAACGTCAAGCCGCTGTGGTCGAAATACGGCCTGACCGCCAGCCTGATGCTGGGCGGCATGGACATGTGGACCAACACGCTGGGCTTTTCGCTACTGGGCACGCTGGGTCACGGCAAGAACGATGCTGAATCGACCGAAGAGGCCAGCAAGCACAAGCCCATCGATTATCCAAAGCCCGATGGCAAGCTGTCCTTTGACCGTCTGACCAACGTGTCCTTTGCGATGACCAACCATGAGGAAAGCCAGCCTTGCCACCTGAAGCTGGCCGATCCGGAAATCCCGGTCAAAGTAAACATGCCCAAGTACGATGAACCGGCGCAGCGTTATTGCCCTGCAGGCGTGTACGAGATGGTCGAGGACGAAGATGGCGCACGATTCGTCATCAACTTCCAGAACTGCGTCCACTGCAAAACCTGCGACATCAAGGATCCCAGCCAGAACATCACCTGGACCACGCCGCAGGGCGGGGATGGACCGAACTATCCCAACATGTAAGCGAAAACATGGGCAATGGCGGGGTCGTGAAGGCTCTGCCATTGCCTCTTTCCGGTCAAAGCCCTAGCTTGTTGTCCAGTCAACGATAGCAAGGCAGGATTTTGGTGGCTTCCCTCGTTCGTCGCGCGGCATTTGCCGCGCTGTTAACCTCGTCATTTGCATTCCCGGCGCTGTCGGATTCTGGCTCTGGGTCGTATCTGGCTGGACGTCAGGCGATTTATCAAAGCGACTATATTTCCGCCGAGAAATATTATGCGCAGGCCCTGCGCGCCGACCCTGAAAATGGCAAACTTCTGGAAAACGTCGTCGTAGCGCGTCTTGCATTGGGTGAGATCGAGCGCGCGCTGCCGGTAGCGCAGTCAATTGAGGCGCTCGAACTGCCAAGTCAGGCGGCAAAGATGGTCATCATGGCCAACCTGATCGACGACGGAAAGCTGGATGAACTGCTTGCTCGTGATCCTGAAACCCAAGGCGTTGGGCCATTAGTAGATGGTTTGGTTCTGGGTTGGGTCTATGTGGCGCAGGGTGCCATGACCAAAGCGATGGAAAAGTTCGACGAGGTCGGCACCCAGGAGGGGCTTCTGGAATTCGCGCTTTACCACAAGGCGTTGGCGCTGGCGTCGATTGGTGACTTCGAAGGGGCCGAAGAGATTTTTGCGGCAAACAACGGAGCGGTGTCGCGGTTCTCGCGCCGCTCGGCCTTGGCCCGGACCGAAGTTCTGTCGCAGCTGGACCGCAACGAAGACGCCCTGCAATATCTGAAAGACGTTTTCGCGGCGGGTAGCGACCCATCCATCGAAGGTTACGTGGCGCGTTTGAAGGCGGGTGAAACGTTGCCGTTTACGCACATACAGTCGGCGCAGGACGGTATGGCTGAAGTGTTCTTTTCTGTAGGTGCCGCGCTCAGTAGCGAGGCGTCCCAGGACTATGTACTTCTCTATGCCCGAATTGCTGCGTTCCTGCGCCCGGACCACGTGGACGCAATCCTTCTAAGTGCCGAATTGCTGGATGCACTGGAACAATATGACCTGGCTGTCGAAGCCTATCGCATGGTGCCGTCGACCAGCAGCGATTACCACGCGGCCGAGTTGGGCCGGGCCGAAGTTCTGAGCCGTTCGGGAAAAACGGATGCAGCAGCCGAAGTTCTCCAGAACCTCGCGGCGCAAAGCCCCAGCCTGCCCAGTGTGCATGTGGCCCTGGCTGATCTGCAAAGGCGGCAAGAAAACTATGTTGATGCGGTTGGGACCTATGACACTGCTATCGAACTGACCGAGCAGGGTGTCAGCGGCAACTGGTTTCTATATTACGCCCGCGGTATTTCACATGAGCGTCTCAAGCACTGGGAAGCGGCTGAGGCCGATTTCCGTCGCGCGTTGGAACTGAACCCCGATCAGCCACAGGTTCTCAACTATTTGGGCTACTCGCTGGTCGAACGGCAGGAAAAGCTGGATGAAGCACTGAACATGATCGAACGCGCTGTCGCGGCGCGCCCCGACAGCGGCTATATTGTCGACAGTCTGGGATGGGTCTTGTTCCGATTGGGCCGCTACGACGAAGCTGTCGCTCATATGGAGCGTGCGGTCGAACTGATGCCGGTTGATCCTGTGGTGAATGATCATCTGGGTGATGTCTATTGGGCCGTGGGCCGCGCGCGCGAAGCTGAATTTCAGTGGAAGCGTGCTCTGTCCTTTGTTGATCCCGACGACACGGATGGTGAGGCCGACCCCGAGCGCATTCGTCGCAAGATTGAGGTGGGCTTGGACGCGGTCTTGGCCGAAGAAGGCGCCGACCCCCTGAAAGTCGCCAATGGCAACTAAGGCCTTCGCGCCCGCCAAGATCAACCTGACCCTGCATGTAACTGGCCGCCGTGACGGCGGGTATCACCTGTTGGATTCTCTAGTGGCTTTTGCGAATGTCGGTGACACGCTGGAATTCACGCCGGGGCCAGAGCTGTCGATGTCAGTCGCCGGTGAACACGCCAAGGGCGTCCCGGCGGACGACAGAAATCTGGTCTGGAAAGCTGCCGTCGCCGCTGGATGGACAGGGCATATCAACCTAAACAAAGTGCTGCCCCATGGTGGCGGCATTGGCGGAGGATCGTCCGATGCCGCGGCGACACTGCGCATGATCGCAGATCAGGGTGTGGCTATCCCCAGCGAAACTGCCCTGACCCTTGGTGCGGATGTGCCGGTTTGCATGGTTGCCAGCGCCACCCGGATGCGGGGCATCGGCGAGCGGTTGCAGCCGGTCTCATTGCCGCAATTGCCCGCGCTTTTGGTCAATCCTGGTGTCGAAGTCCCAACTGGCGCCGTATTCTCTGCCTTGCAGAACCGCGACAACCCGCCAATGCCCGATGATATCCCCGTCTTTGAAACGCCCAAGGCATGCGCGGATTGGGTGCAGGAACAACGCAATGACTTGGAGCCACCGACAAAGGGCATCGCACCCGAGGTTGCCCGGGTGCTGGATGATCTGTCGGATACGAAAGATGTTCTGCTGGCTCGGATGTCAGGTTCGGGTTCGACCTGTTTTGCGCTCTACCCGACGATGAAAGCCGCCCATTTCGCAGCCTACGAGATTGGCGCGGCGCACCCCGATTGGTGGTGCCGCGCCACGCAGCTTAATTGAGGCGCGAAACCACGTAGTCGGCCAGATCGCGCAGCAGCGACCGGATCTCGTGATCCGGCAGTGCATCCAGCGCAGATTTGGCTTTGGCGGCCCACCCAAACGCATCCGACCGTGTGGCGTCCAGCGTGCCGTATTTGTTCATCAGGCACAGCGCATGGTCCAGATCGCCGTCTTCCTGACGGCCTCGACCAATTGTACGCTCCCAAAAGGCGTGCTCCTCCGGGGTGGCCTGTGCGATGGCTTTGATGACCGGCAAGGTCAGTTTGCGCTCGCGGAAGTCGTCGCCGACATTCTTGCCGGTTGCCTTGCTGTCACCCTGATAATCCAACAGGTCATCGGCAATTTGGAACGCAATTCCCAGCGCATCGCCGTATTCGTATAGCGCCTTGACCTGATCCTCAGCCGCGCCAGCAATCACGCCGCCTACCTCGGTTGCAGCGGAGAACAGCGCGGCGGTCTTACCGCGCACGACCTGCAAATAGATTGCCTCGGTAGTGCCCAGATCGGTGGCAGCGGTCATCTGCAACACTTCGCCCTCGGCGATGGTGGCAGAGGCATTGGCCAGAATGTCCAGCACCCGCAGCGATCCGGTCTCAACCATCAGCTGGAAACTGCGGGAAAACAGGTAATCGCCGACCAGAACGCTGGATTTGTTGTCCCACAACAGGTTCGCTGTGGGACGGCCACGCCGCTGGGCGCTTTCATCAACGACATCGTCGTGCAACAGGGTCGCGGTATGAATAAATTCGACTGTCGCGGCCAGGCGCACGTGATGATCTCCCGGGTAGTCAAACATCCGGGCCGCCGCCAGCGTCAGCATTGGGCGCAGACGCTTGCCGCCTGCTTCAACCAGATGCGCTGTCACTTCGGGGATGCGCGGTGCGTGCTCCGAGGCCATGCGCGTACGGATCAACTGGTTTACGGCGTCCATTTCGCCGTCCAGAATCTCTGCCAGTCGCTCATGCGGTTTCGAGATCGTGTCGATGTTCATCACTCTCCTGATACAAGGCTCGACTTCCGCCTTGCCTTGCCCTTACATCCATCCCCATGAAAGAACTTTTGCGCAGCACCGATCCGACGATTCTGGCCTTTGCTTCTGCCCTTCTTGAGGGCGAGGATATAGACTGCTTTCAGATGGACGTAAATATGAGCATCCTCGAAGGAGGCATAGGAATCTTTCCGCGCCGCCTGATGGTGCGAGCCGACGACCTGACCCGCGCAGAACGAGTAATGCGTGACAACGAAATCCCGCTGGGCAGATGAACCTGTTTTCCGATAGTGAATTGACCAAAAATGACTTTCTGGGCGGGCGTGTGCGTTTGTGTCAGCCACGCGCAGGGTATCGTGCAGGTGTTGACCCGGTTCTGCTGGCAGCGGCGGTCCCGGCGACACGTGGTCACACTGTGCTGGAATTGGGCTGCGGCGCGGGTGCCGCGATCCTGTGCCTGCTGGCCCGTGTGCCGGGTCTGCAGGCCGTTGGGGTCGAGTTACAGGCAAGCTATGCAGAATTGGCACGCCGAAACGCCGCGGAAAATGGCGCGCCGCTAGAGGTAGTCGAGGCCGATATCAGTGCATTGCCAGCTACGCTCAAACAGCGGCAATTCGATCATGTACTCGCAAACCCGCCTTATTACCGCGCTGGCGCGCATAGCCCGGCCGATGACACCGGGCGTAGTATTGCGTTGGGCGAGCAAACGCCTTTGGAGACATGGATTGACTGCGCGGCCAAGCGCCTCGCGCCTCGTGGGTACTTGCATATGATCCAGAAAGCCAACCGTCTTCCCGACATATTGATGGCATGCGAAGGGCGGTTGGGATCGGCGGAAATCCTGCCACTGGCCGCCAGAGCCGGTCGCAAGGCAGAATTGGTAATTTTACGGGCCAGAAAGGGTGGGCGCGCCGATTTTCAGCTGCGTGCGCCAGTCGTATTACACGATGGGGATCGGCACGAACGTGATGGGGAAAGCTATACGCCAAAGGTCTCAGACGTATTGCGCAAAGGGGCCTCGCTGCCGGGGTTTTCTGATCAATAGGCATTAACCAGCCGAATTTGTCGGATTTATTACAGATTCTGTGCGTCTGCGGCGTGACAGGCTGGAAACGATGTGGTCAACTTCTTACGTGAACCTGAGACACCAACGAAGGAGTATCGCCATGAGCGTGAGCGCACATCTGACCGAACTGAAGAAAAAGCACGAAAACCTCGGTCTTGAAGTTGAACAAGCCCAACGCGCGCCAGGCATCGATGATCTCCATATTGCTCAACTCAAAAAACAAAAACTAAGGCTAAAAGAAGAGATCGAACGCCTGTCAGCCTAGGTTTTCATACTCGCCCGCGCGGCAATGGCCGCGCCGCCAGTAATCAAAAGGGCCGCGATCGCCAGACCCCAGGTCGGGGCGGCGATCCCGGCCACAACCAAAGCTAGCGTAGACAACAAGGGTGCCGCGTACGACGCCGTCCCCAAGAGTTGTATGTCGCCTTGCTTGACCCCAATATCCCAGACATAGAACGCCAACCCCACCGGCCCCAGACCTAGGGCGATCACTGACGCCCAGCCAAAGGCACTGTCAGGCCAGACGGTATCTTCGACAGCTAGGTGCAGCGCGGCGGACGCGATGGCAGTCGCAATGCAGAAAACGGCGACAGAGCTGGTTGGTGTATCGCCCAGCCGACGCGACAGGACCGAGTATCCAGACCATGTCAGCGCGCATAAAAAGGCCAACGCGTAGCCTGGCAGGTGGTCGGTCTGAAACCCGGTGCTGCCACCCCTGGCAATGATCACGGCGGCCCCTGCGAACCCAAGGCACGCGCCGAACAAATGTCCGATGCGCAGGTGTTCGCCCGGTAAAAGTCCGGAAAACAGCACAATGAGCAATGGCCAGAGATATGCGATCAAACCAGCCTCGGCCGCCGGAGCTATGCGCAGGGCCGAGAAATATAGCGCGTGATAGCCGAACAACCCGATGGTGCCGAACAGATAGGTGGTCCACGGCACGTCCCGCAATTGCCGCAACCCACCGCTGCGCCAAGTCCAGATCAGACCAAGTGTTCCACCAATAGAAAAGCAGATTGCATTCAGCAATAATGGCGGCGTGGGGGATGACCCGACTGTGAACAAGGCGAGCAGCGACCACAGCAAGACGGCGGCAAACCCGATGGCTGTAGCGCGCGATTTGGTCATGGGCTTTGAACTTCTTCTACCGGAATAATGTTGAATTCGTCCGAGATATGCGCGGTCTTTTCAATTTCGGCCATGAACCAGTCGCGGAAAGCGGCGATCTGGGGTCTGTCTTCTGCACCTGGCAAGCACAGAAACCGAAACCGGCCTTGTGTTTCGATAGCCGTCTTGAAAGGGGCAACAAGACGCCCCTCGGTAAGGTCCTTCAAGATCATAGCCCGGCGACCCAGTACCACGCCCACGCCCGCAACCGCAGCATCAATTGCGTGGTCTGCGTTCGAAAAATGCGCCCCATGCGTTGGGGCATAATCCACTCCGACCGCGCGAAACCAGGTCGGCCAATCGCTGGGCGGTTGCAGGAACGCAATCGAATCGTCGAAGATCAATGGTGCATACCGCAGGCTGTCGGGGGTGGGGAATTGCTCGGCCAGATCTGGTGTCATCACCGGGGTCAGCCATTCCTTGCGAACTTGTAGGGAATACAGCCCTTCATCGCCACCATAACCAAACCGAATGGCGACATCCACGTCATCACGTTCAAGGTCCATGATCCGCAATGTTGCCGAGAACTTGAGATCAATTTCGGGATGCGCCCTTGCAAATTCATACAGGCGCGGTGCCAGCCACTTGGCTGTCAGCGCCGGGCCTGCTGTCACGGTCAGCGAGGTATCGTTGCCCTGTCGGCGCGCAGCTTGCCACGCCGTCTGCAATGCGGCGAATCCATCGGCCGCGCCGGGGGCAAGGGCGCGTCCGGCCTCGGTCAGCTCAACAGCGCGGTTCAAGCGGTGAAACAAGGGCCGGCCCAGATGTTCCTCCAGTGATTTTATCTGGAAAGACAGGGCTGCCGGGGTCACGCGCAACTCCTCTGCGGCTTTGGCAAAGGACATGTGGCGTGCTGCGGCGTCAAAGGCGCGCAGGGCGGTTAGCGGGGGAAGATAGTCGCTCATAAATACACAAGAAAATCTTAACTGAAACCCAAAGAAAGCTCGTTTGCCGTCTTGATTTATATGGCGCATATTGGGTTCAAGTCAAACGCAGCTGAACTGAAAGGAAGACTGCCATGATCGAAATGACGACCAACCCCGCAGCTGCCCGCGCCTTTCAGCGGGCCCATGCTGAACGTGGCAAGATGATCAAACACGCACTTATGTGGCTATTCGGTTCCCGCTGAGCGCAGCGCGCGCGTTCTTACGGGATAAATAAGGGCCGGTCCGAAATGGACCGGCCCGTTGTCTTTTCTACGCTTCAGATCAGACGAAGAATTGCGCACCGTTGGCCGAGATGGTCGAGCCATTGATGAACTGAGAATCGTCGGATGCCAGGAACGCCACGCAGCGCGCGATTTCTTCGGGCTCACCCAGGCGACCTGCTGGGATCTGGCCGATAATGGATTCGCGGACTTTTTCGGGAACAGCCATCACCATCTCGGTTGCGATATAGCCGGGGCAGATCGCGTTGGCGGTAATGCCTGCACGCGCGCCTTCTTGCGCCAGCGATTTCACGATACCCAGATCGCCTGCTTTAGTCGCGGCATAGTTCACCTGAGCGAACTGGCCCTTCTGACCATTGATCGAGCTGATGACGATGACACGACCGAACTTACGCTCGCGCATGCCGTTCCAGACGGGGTGCACGGTGTTGAACACGCCGGTCAGGTTGGTGTCGATGACCTGGTGCCACTGTTCGGGGGTCATCTTGTGGAAGGGTGCGTCGCGAGTGATGCCCGCGTTTGCAACCACGATGTCGATCGCGCCAACCTCGGCTTCGACTTTTTCAATTCCGGCTTTGGATTCGTCATAATCAGCGACGTTCCACTTGTAGGTGGCGATGCCGGTCTCTTCGGTGAACTTCGCGGCGGCTTCGTCGTTCCCCGCATAGGTGGCTGCAACATTGTACCCTTCGGCCTTGAGCGCCTTGGAAATTGCTGCGCCGATGCCGCGGGAGCCGCCGGTAACGAGTGCTGTACGTGCCATTTAGGAATCCTCCAATTAAAGTCGTCTTGGTAATGCTGTTACTTTGAGAGGTGATCGTGCGCAATATTGTTTCGTCATGATTTTCTAAATTCCGCGTGGCAATATCGTCGCATCTTTGGGTTAAGGCCCCAATGTAACAAAAAAGGGCGCCCAAGGGACGCCCTTTTCTATTCGCTTGTCAAAGCACTTAGTCGCGCTCCACGCACAGGGCGACGCCCATGCCGCCGCCGATGCAGAGAGTGGCGAGACCTTTCTTCGCGTCGCGGCGTTTCATTTCGAAGAGCAGCGTGTTCAGAACGCGGCAGCCCGAAGCGCCGATCGGGTGACCGATGGCAATGGCGCCGCCGTTCACGTTCACGATCGACGGATCCCAGCCCATGTCCTTATTCACGGCGCAGGCCTGTGCGGCAAACGCTTCGTTCGCCTCGACCAGATCCAGATCGTCAACGGACCAGCCCGCTTTTTCCAGCGCTTTGCGCGAAGCGTAGATCGGGCCTACGCCCATGATCGACGGGTCCAGACCGGCGGTTGCATAGGATGCGATACGGCCCAGTGGCTCGATTCCGCGCTTTTCAGCATTTTCGGCGGACATTAGCAGGGTCGCCGCCGCGCCGTCATTCAGGCCGGATGCGTTTGCGGCCGTGACCGAACCGTCCTTGGTGAAGGCCGGGCGCAGCTTTGCCATCGCTTCCATGGTGGCGCCATGGCGAATGTACTCGTCAGCGTCCATCACGATGTCGCCCTTGCGGGTCTTGATGGTAAAGGGGGTGATTTCGTCGGCGAACTTGCCAGCCTTTTGCGCGGCTTCAGCCTTGTTCTGCGACGCGACGGCGAATTCGTCCTGCATGTCACGGCTGATCTGCCATTTCTCGGCGACGTTTTCAGCGGTCTGGCCCATGTGATAGCCATTGAAAGCATCCCACAGACCATCGCGGATCATCGTGTCGATGTACTTCATGTCGCCCATCTTTTGACCTGCACGCAGAGCGGCGGCGTGGGGCGAAAGGGTCATGTTTTCCTGACCACCGGCAGCCACGATATCAGCGTCGCCCAGTTGGATGTGCTGAGCACCCAAAGCAACGGCCCGCAGACCAGAGCCGCAAACCTGGTTGAGGCCCCATGCTGCGCTTTCCTGTGGCAGACCGGCGTTGATATGTGCCTGACGGGCGGGGTTCTGACCCTGAGCTGCCGTCAGCACCTGTCCCAGAATGGTTTCGCTGACTTCGCCCTTTTCCACGCCTGCGCGTTCTACTACGGCCTCCAGTACGGCGGCCCCAAGATCATGCGCTGGTGTGTTTGCAAACGAGCCGCCAAAGCTGCCCACTCCGGTACGCGCGGCGGATGCGATTACTACGTTGGTCATTTAGACAATCCTTTACCGTCAAGGTCCTGCGGGATATTCGACGGCGCGGATCGCACAAAGATAACTCTGTGGCAGTAAGAGCGCCTCATGTTCCCCGCTCCAACTCCACATGGCATAGCGCAACGCTGCAGTTGCAGCAACGGTCAGCTTGCCTCAGGTCGGGCGTGGACCGGATAAATCACTCTAACTGGCTGTATGTTTGCGCTTTTCCGCCTTCCACGGGGCGGAAACGGTAGGGGCGCCAAACAGGAACCCCTGCAGGCAGTCGACGCCGTTGGCGATAAGGAATTCGGCATCCTTCTGTGTTTCGACTGATTCGGCGGTCACCAGAATCTCGAATTCCCGCGCCACGGCGATCAAGGCCCGCACCAGCGCCTGATTGTCCGGATTTTCGCCGATTCCGTGGATGAATTGGCCGTCGATCTTGGCGGCATCAAAGAAAAACTCGCGAAAATTTCGAAAGCTGAAATTGCTTGCCCCAAAATCATCAAGCGCAAAGGCGATACCGCGCGGCTGCAGACGGTCCATGAAATCGATCACCAGCTCAGGCACCGTCATGGCCGAGCTTTCTGAGATTTCCAAAATCAGCCTTTCGCCGATATTGGCATCTTTCTTCAAAAACCGCTCCAGCACACGTGACCATCGCGCGTAACCGATCGATCGGGCTGACATGTTGATGGACAGGCGAATGTCGGGGTTTTTGGTCAGCGTCCGCAATCCCATTTCAAGCGCGACACAGTCCAGCTCGCGCCCGATTGGAGTGTTTTCCAGTTGTGGCATGAACTCGCGCGCGGGGATGACCCGACCGGTTTCGTCCAGCACTCTGATGAAGCCTTCGTAGAAGGCCACGTCATGCGGCCTGTTCGCCTGCATCACCGGTTGAAAGGCCAGTTTGCACTGTTTGTGCTTCACCGCTTCGGTCGCCATTTCAATCGTCGAGGCATCGCGGGATTTGACAGCCGCGTTCAAGGGGCTGTCCCCACCTTCGGGCAAATCTGCCAGTACCTTCTTCCGCATGTACAACCCGTTTCCTTTAGCGCCGCCGGTCTGGTGACGATTTCAGAGGAAAGGTATGAATCTGCGGTTAAGACAAACGCAATTGTTTAAGGTCAGGCTTGGGTTACCGTGTCGTTTCCCAGATGCGTCCCAGCGCTGCAAAGCCACCGACCAGCGCACCCATGAAGCCCAAAAGCATCATGCCAAAGCCCAACGCGACGATCCCCGTCGCACCTCCAGCCAACGCCGTCAACATAGCGAGCACCACTCCGGTAAGGCCCATAACGGTGGAAAGGGTTGTCAGTCTGGTCATGTTGCCTCCGGTTACTCGCACTGCACACATCGATTGGATATGGGACGCGAGGGCCGGATTTCAAGAATCAGGTCGGATAGGTCGGCGGCATCAGGCCTGTTTTGCCTGCGTATTGGGCTGTTTGGTGTCGAATTGTTCGAATCCTGGCGTTCCACGATCTTCCGGGTGGCGGTCCAGATGCTTGGCTTTAATCTGTTCGGAATTGTCCCGGCTGCCATCATGGCTGTAGCCGGGGGGGGCAAAGCAATACGCCAGTCGCTGACGCATCGTCAGGCCCGGTTGTGTCGCGTCGCGCCAAATTCCAACCCATTCGTGAAAGGCCACACGCAGTGGGTTGAAGGTGCCGATATTGTGAACCAGCCCATAGTCGACGCGGTCGTCTTCCTGTTCCGGCACGAAGGTCCCGAACAGCTTGTCCCAGATGATGAAAACGCCGGCATAGTTGCAGTCCAGGTAGCGTGCATTGCGACCATGATGGGCGCGGTGGTGGCTGGGCGTGTTCATCACCGCCTCAAACCAGCGGGGCATCTTGCCGATGGCTTCAGTATGAATCCAGAATTGGTAGATCAGGTTCAGACCACCGACGAACAACACCATCGCCGGATGGAAACCCAATAGGATCAAAGGCGCGCGAACCACCATCATGAAGGTAAACGTATAGGTCCATGTCTGACGCAGGGCGGTGGTCAGGTTGTAGTGTTGCGAGCTGTGGTGGTTCACGTGGCTGGCCCAGACCCAGCGAATGCGGTGACCAAAGCGGTGCACCCAGTAATAGCGGAAATCATCCAGCACAAAGCACAGAAGGATAACGGGGATAGAGGTGCCCAGGTTCAACGGCGTGATCTGCCACAGCCACATGAAGAATGCATAGGCGATAAACCCCAACAGAAAGCCGGATGCGATGTTGCCAGCTCCCATGATCAGCGATGTAACAGCGTCCCGCGTCTCATAGCGGCCGCCGCGTCCTTTGACGGCGATCCACAGAAACTCGGCCAGAATAGCAGCTATGAAAAAGGGGACGGCCCACTGCACGGCGTCCGGGAAAGTCACGTGGTCGGTCATGCGGGCTCCATCAGGTGCTGCCAGTGGCGGCGTTCGCGTTCGTCAAGGTGGATTATGGCTTTGGGCGTTCCGAAGTCGTGGAATTGAACCTGGAACCCTTGCGGGTGATCCAGCAGATCAAAGTCCAGCAGGTGCCGGGCAACGGTGTCTGCACCAAAAGACCACAGCAGACCATTTCCTGTTTCGGTTCGGATCAGGGCCGCGTGCCCGTCATGTGCAACGGTGACATCGATGATCGAATCATCCGGCGCATGACGCAGCCATTCTGACCACGCCAATTCGGGCGATAGCACGCGCAATCGGGATCTGCCTGTCAGGTGCAGCAACAGGGTTATCCCGGCGATGCCTCCGACCACCAGAACCAATAGAATTTCAAGCGGCATTCCGTCCTCCTGCGCGGCAGAGTGCAAAGCGGCAGGCAGGCTGTCAAAGGTGGCGTCGCGTCAGCTATGTTCCAGACTGTCCAGAACCTCATACTGGACAACTCGCTGGACAAACGGCACCAATCCGTCCGACCCCGAGGCGCGATCCTTTAGGTGGATACAGATATCGGGCCTGCGCGCCGCGATGATTCCCACCATCTCGCCGCGTATCCTGTCATCGAGACCGGCACCCATGATCGCGCAGGCGATGCGCGGCTCTTCGTCCAGCTGCCGTTTGACTTCTTCCTGATCATGCGCGCCAAGCCATTGGATCGGAAGGTGATCCAATTGACGCGCAACATCACCGATCACGTTGGGCAATTTTCCAATCAACAGAACTACCGGTTTCATCGTCGTCTCCCCTTCCTTCAGGTTGCAAACGAAAACCGGCCCATCTGGGCCGGTTTCAGCATAACACAAAACGTTCAGGAAGGCCTGATGCTTCAGCTGTTGCCCTCGACAAGGGTTGAAACGATGGCCTTGGCGCTGTCCGAATTCCACTCGGCATCTCCGATCAGGCGGGCAATCTCGTTGCCGTCGGGGTCGAGAATGACAGTGATTGGCAGGGCGATCACGCCCATTTTGCGTGCAACTGCCGATTGGGGGTCCTGATGACGTGGCAGGTTGTCGATGCCGTTTTCCTCGAAAAACTTCTTGATCCCGGCTGGCGAGTTA
This sequence comes from Ruegeria sp. YTSC003, assembly GCF_059609785.1. NCBI lineage: Bacteria > Pseudomonadati > Pseudomonadota > Alphaproteobacteria > Rhodobacterales > Roseobacteraceae > Ruegeria > Ruegeria sp. YTSC003. The sequence continues at coordinate 104,482 of NZ_JBXWMK010000006.1, forward strand.
CGCCCTGTGGCCAGTGTCACGACCTCGAACTTGTCGCCGCCGAATTCTTCTTGCAGCTCGGCGATCTGGGGCATTTCCTTGCGGCACGGCGCACACCAAGTGGCCCAGAAGTTCAACAGAACATATTTGCCCTTGTAATCCGCAAGTGTCGCGGTGCCGCCGTCATCCTCAAGCTGAAATTCAACTGCTTCGACTGGCTTTGGCTCTTTGTGCAGGATCAGCCGTTTTAAGGAGTCCTCCCGGAGCGGTGCCAGAGTTTCGGCATCCGTGGCCAAAGCCGCGTTTGCACCCAACGCGAGGGCCATATAAAGGGGGATCAGACGAAATAGGCGCATATCAACTCCGGGTTTTCTTACATGACCGATCAATCTTCGAACCAGATGTGGGGCGGCCGCTTTGCCGCCGGTCCAGACGCGATCATGGAGGCGATCAATGCCTCGATCGGGTTCGATCAGCGGATGGCAGCCCAGGACATTGCAGGCTCGCGTGCCCATGCCGCCATGCTGGCTGCCACAGGTGTTATTACTGATAGTGATGCGCAGGCTATTCGGGAAGGGCTGCTCACCGTTTTGTCAGAAATCCAGAACGGAGAATTTCAGTTCTCGACCGCGCTGGAAGACATCCACATGAATGTCGAGGCGCGCCTGAAAGAGGTGATTGGCGAACCCGCAGGCCGTTTGCACACAGGCCGGTCGCGCAATGATCAGGTGGCGACCGATTTCAAACTATGGGTCCGCGATCAGTTTGATGCGGCTGAATCCGGCCTGCTGGCCCTGATCCGCGCGCTTTTGGCGCAGGCTGAGGCTGGTGCTGATTGGGTCATGCCCGGCTTTACCCATTTGCAGGTTGCGCAGCCCGTCACATGGGGCCATCACATGATGGCCTATGTCGAGATGTTTGGCCGCGACCTGTCCCGCGTTCGCGATGCCCGCGCCCGGATGAACGAATCCCCCTTGGGTGCAGCCGCGCTGGCTGGAACGTCCTTCCCCATCGATCGTCAGATGACGGCTGAGGCGCTGGGCTTTGACCGCCCCGCCGCCAACTCACTGGATGCGGTCAGCGACCGTGATTTCGCGCTCGAGTTCCTGTCGACCGCCTCAATCTGCGCTGTGCACCTGTCGCGCTTTGCCGAAGAGCTGGTCATCTGGTCTTCGGCTCAGTTCCGGTTTGTTACGCTGTCCGATCGGTTCTCGACCGGTTCGTCAATCATGCCGCAGAAAAAGAACCCTGATGCCGCAGAACTGATCCGTGCCAAAGTGGGTCGGATTTACGGCGCCAATACTGCGCTGATGATGGTTATGAAGGGATTGCCGCTGGCGTATTCCAAGGACATGCAGGAAGACAAGGAACAGGTCTTTGATGCCGCAGACAACTGGATGCTTGCTCTGGCCGCGATGGAAGGCATGGTCAAGGACATGACGGCCAACCGCGAAAGCCTTGCTGCCGCCGCAGGGTCTGGTTTTTCGACTGCGACCGATCTGGCCGATTGGCTGGTCCGTGTGCTGGGTCTGCCGTTCCGCGACGCGCACCACGTTACCGGATCGCTGGTCGCCATGGCGGAAAGCAAGGGTTGTGACCTGCCTGATCTGACGCTGGAAGACATGCAATCGGTCCATGCGGACATCACCGACAATGTCTATTCTGTCCTTACCGTCGAAAATTCGGTAAACTCACGCCAGTCTTATGGTGGCACCGCGCCGGATCAGGTGCGTGCCCAGGTCAAGCGGTGGAAGGCGCTGGTGTGATGCGGATACTACGTGTGGTGCTTCTTATTTCGGCCGGGGCTCTTCTGGTCGGCTGCGGAGCGGACGGCGAACCCATCCAACCCACGATGAGCGCAAATATCGGTGTCGGCAGCAGCGGCACCTATGGCGGTGTCGGGGTCGGTCTGCGACGCGGCGGGCTCGGCGTTTTCCTGGGGCTGTAATCGTCGATAGCAATCTCGAATTACCGTGCCTAATTGAGCAGCATAGTGGCCGAGCGCCAAATTCAAAATAGAAGTCAAGACAATGAAAATCATCGGCCTGATCCTCTCGCTAGTCGTACTGGCGGCCTGCGACCCAACATATAAACCCCGCCCTGAGCCCGCAGAGACATCAACCGGGAACGGCATCAAGATCTCGGGCTATGGCCGGGTCGGTGTTTCCACATCGAACTGATCTTGCGCGGAATCCATTGATCCGCGTGGCCATTTTGGTCTAAGCGCGCAGTCATGGATCACTTTCTCTACCGCGACGGCGCGCTATACGCCGAGGATGTCCCGATTTCCGAAATCGCAGCTGCGGTCGGAACACCGTTCTATGTGTACTCCACCGCGACGCTATTGCGGCATTTCCAACTGTTCGACGATGCGCTGGACGGCATGGATCATCTGGTCTGCTATGCGATGAAGGCGGCCAGCAATCAGGCGATCCTGAAGACGCTGGCACAGGCCGGTGCGGGAATGGACGTGGTCTCGGGCGGGGAATACCTGCGTGCCAAGGCGGCGGGCGTGCCGGGCGACAAGATCGTGTTCTCGGGTGTTGGCAAGACCGCGGATGAGATTCGCGCTGCGCTGAGCGGCGGTATCCGCCAGTTCAATGTTGAATCCGAGCCTGAGATGGAAGTGATCAACGTCATCGCTTTGGAACTGGGCGTGGTTGCACCGATCACCGTTCGGGTGAATCCTGATGTTGACGCAAAAACCCACGCCAAAATCGCGACTGGCAAGTCTGAGAACAAGTTCGGCATCCCGATTGCCCGCGCATCTGAGGTTTATGCCCACGCAGCCAGCCTTCCTGGGCTGGAGGTGATCGGTATCGACGTCCACATCGGCTCGCAACTGACCGAGTTGGAGCCGTTCGAGCTGGCCTACACCAAGGTCGCCGAACTTACCGAAAAGCTGCGGTCTGAGGGTCACAACATCCGCCGTCTTGATCTGGGCGGAGGGTTGGGCATTCCATACACCCGCGCCAATGATGCACCGCCCTTGCCGATGGAATATGGCGCGTTGATCAAGAAAACGCTGGGCCATCTGGGCTGCGAGATTGAAATCGAACCTGGCCGCCTGATTGCGGGAAATGCCGGACTGATGGTCAGCAAGGTGATCTACGTGAAATCTGGCGAGGGCCGCGATTTTCTGATCCTCGACGGCGCGATGAACGACCTGATTCGCCCGGCGATGTACGAGGCGCATCACGATATTGTGGCTGTGCAGGAACCCGCTCCGGGCGTCGAACAGCAACCCTATGACATTGTTGGCCCGGTTTGCGAAAGCGGCGATACCTTTGCCAAGGAACGCAATATGCCGCCCCTTTCACCGGGCGATCTGGTCGCATTTCGCAGCGCCGGGGCCTATGGCGCTGTGATGTCCAGCGAATACAATACCCGACCTCTGATCCCCGAGGTTCTGGTGCACGGGGATCAATTTGCAGTTATTCGTGAACGGCCAAGCTTTGACGAAATCATAAACCGCGATACCATACCTGAGTGGCTTTGACGCGATAGGCGCGTGGGCCCGATCAGGAGGCCCGCCTTGCGCGCAAAACACAACCTGCCGATCCCAAGACTGTCCCTGTGGCTGACGCACGCGGGGATGGTGGCCGAGCAGTTTTTGCGCGCGTTTTGGCCGTTTTTCTCGGTTTTAATGGCGATTTTGGCGGCTTTGATGCTGGGTTTGCAGGACGAGGTCCGCGTTGAAATCGTCTGGGGCGTGGGCGCTGTCGCACTGTTGGGGCTGGCCGCTACGCTGTTTGTTGGTGCAAGGCGATTCCATTTCCCTTCACGTGCCGAAGCGCTGATGCGGCTGGATGCGGCGATGCCGGGGCGGCCTATCCAAGCTTTGATAGATGATCAGGCCATCGGCGCGATGGACGCGGATTCCGTCGCGTTGTGGCGCGCGCACCAGAATAGGATGGCGCGACGTGTTGCGCAGGCGGAACCTGTCAAACCCGATTTGCGGCTGGCAGATCGCGACCCCTATGCGCTGCGTTATTCGGCACTGCTTGCGCTGGTGATCGCAGCGATGTTCGGGTCGTTCTGGCGCATCGGCTCGGTGGCTGAGATGACGCCGGGCGCTGCCGTGGCAGGGCAAGGCCCCAGCTGGGAAGGCTGGGTTGAGCCGCCGCGTTACACCGGGCTACCGACGCTGTATCTGGCTGATCAATCCGATCCAACACTGTCTGTCCCGCAGGGCAGCCGGATCACTTTGCGCTTCTACGGGGAAATCGGCGCGCACAGTTTGACTGAAACCACCACGCCTTTGGGCACTGAGGCGGCCACCGAGCCGGAGCAGGATTTTGTCGTCGAACGCTCGGGCCAGTTCATAATCGACGGCCCATCGGGCCGCGACTGGGCGCTGAACGTCATTGCGGATACCCGCCCACAGGTGGCCGTGGCGGGTTCCGCCGAGTCCGAGGCCGGCGGTCAGATGAAACTGCCATTTGCTGCCAGCGATGATTATGGCGTGGTTTCCGGCTCGGCGGTGATCGAACTGGATCTGGCCTCGGTCGACCGCCGGTATGGTTTGACCTCTGCGCCTGAGCCGCGCGAGGTCATCAAGGTTGAACTGCCCATGCCGATCACCGGTGATCGGGCGGATTTCACCGAAGATCTTATCGAGGATTTTTCACAACACCCTTGGGCGCATTTGCCGGTAAAAGTAACCCTGATGGCCCGTGACGCGGCGGATCAAGTGGGGCAATCCGAGCCTTATGCGACTGCGCTGCCCGCGCGCCGGTTCTTTGACCCGCTGGCCGCCGCCGTGATCGAACAGCGCCGCGATCTGCTGTGGACGCGCGAAAACGCGACCCGGGTTTCGCAAATGCTGCGGGCGGTATCGCACTTGCCCGAAGAGCTTTTCCGGTCGGACACTGCCTATCTGCGCCTGCGCGTGATCCTGCGCCGTTTGGAGATGTTCAACGAGTACGGCCTGAAACCGGAACAGCAGGCAGAAATCGCCGAGGCGCTTTGGGAGCTAGGCGTTCTGATAGAAGACGGCACCCTTGCCGACGCGCTGGAACGCATGCGCCGCGCGCAGGAACGTCTGACTGAGGCGATGAAAAACGGTGCCACCGATGAAGAGATCGCCGAGTTGATGCAGGAACTGCGCGAGGCGACGCAGGACTACATGCGCCAATTGCAGCGTCTGGCACAGGAAAACGGCGAGTTCGACGAGAACCAGCAAGGTCAGGACGGTGAGTCCATGCAAATGACGCAGGACGACCTGCAGCGCATGATGGACCGCATTCAAGAGCTGATGGAACAGGGCCGTATGGCCGAAGCGCAGCAAGCGCTGGAAGAGTTCCAGCAGATGATGGAGAATATGCGCGTCACCCAGGGCCAGGGTCAGGGGCAACAGTCCGAAGGCCAGCAGGCGATGGAAGGATTGGCCGAAACTCTGCGCGAACAGCAAGGTCTGAGCGATCAAGCCTTCCGTGATCTGCAGGAACAGTTCAACCCCGGCGCGCAAGCCGGCGAAAGCCAGGGCAACGAAGGCCGCTCGGGTGGGCAGGGCCGGGGCCAGAGCCACGAAGGACAAGGCGGTCAGGGTCAGGGGACTGACGAACAGGGCAGCGGCAGCCAGCAAGGCCAGGGGTCACTTGCAGATCGCCAACAGGCCTTACGCGATGAGCTGAACCGGCAGCAGCAGGGATTGCCCGGCACCGGAACCCCCGAAGGTGACGCCGCGCGCGATGCGCTGGATCGTGCCGGGCGCGCGATGGAGGGCGCCGAAGAAGCCCTGCGCGGCGATGATCTGGCCGAAGCAATCGACCAACAGTCCGAAGCGATGGAGGCTCTGCGCGAGGGGATGCGATCTCTGGGCGAAGCACTGGCCCAAAACCAGCAGAACCAGCCGGGCCAAGGGTCGCAGGAAGGAGATATGCAAGCCGACAACCGTGACCCATTGGGACGCAGCCCGGGGGCCAATGGCACAATCTCGACCGATGAAAACCTGTTGCAGGGTGAAGATGTCTATCGTCGCGCCCGCGAATTGCTGGACGAAATCCGCCGCCGGACTGGGGAATCGGATCGCCCCCAGATCGAACTTGAATACCTCAAACGCCTGTTAGAGAGGTTCTGATCTAAGTCAGTTCTGAGAGGTGCCAGACCCGGTCTGTGCCTCAAGCCACAAACGCGCCTGATCCACCAGAGAGACATAGCTGTTGAGAACCGGATCAGCCTGCGGCACCGCTTCGGAAATCTTCTGAGAATTGCTGTAGATCAGCAACAGGATCACCCCGACAACCAGAATCAGCAGGAATCCGCGTCGGAACCCGCCAGACTTGCGGGGCGGGGGCATGTCCTCGTCCAGCTTTGGCAAGGGATCGTCGCTGCGCAGGCTGGAATTGATTGCCTCGACATCCGGCAGCGCGTCTTTCTGACCGAAATCCTTTGCGGTTTCTGTCGCGATCAGGTCCTTGGCGGCTTTTTCCACTTCGGGCGGCGCGTCGAGAGCCAAATCGGTCTGCGTCTCAAGGCTGTTGCCTTCGTGGGCGCGCAGGTCTGCTTCGCGGGCCGCTTCTTCCTTGAGGATGTTGGCAACCGCCGGGTCGACATTGCCGGTCGAGGAAGCTGCGGCAGGTTCGGGCTCTTCGACAGGTTTCGCGACAATCTCTGGCGTTTCCGCCTTTGCCGCGGGTTCGTCCGCGGGCGGTTCCGGCCTTACCGGTTCAGATGCAGTTTCGGGGTATTTGGCCTGAAACCAAGTCTTTTCGCAGTTGGAACACTGCACATCGCGGCCTTCCTCGGGAATGACCTCGTCTGGCACTTCGTACTGAGCACCACAATTCGGACAAGTAAGACGCATGCTGCCTCCCGGTCGGGGGGCCGACCTGATAATAGTTTTTTCAGGGATGTTATTCCGTTAAGACCTGACCGCAAAGGGTGTTTTCGGTTTCACACGGCAAGTGTCACCAATTCGACCCGGTGCAGGCATTGAAACCACAACCGCGCTCGGGCAAGAAGGGCGGCAACAATAATTGGGGGCCCTTGTGATCGAGCTGGAAAACGTCAGCTACACCTATGGTGATGGTGAGTTGCTGAGCGACGTATCGCTTCAGTTGCAGCCGGGGTCGTTCCATTTTCTGACCGGTCCGTCGGGTGCGGGCAAGACGACCTTGCTCAAGCTGTGTTATGGCGCGTTGCTGGCCACATCAGGACGGCTGAGCGCATTTGAGCAGGATATTGCACGCCTGGACCGAGATCAGATGGCGCTGCTGCGTCGCCGGATCGGGGTTGTGCATCAGGATTGCCGATTTCTGGACCATATGACCTTGGCTGAAAACGTCGCGTTACCATTGATGGTGTCCGGCAAAGGCGAGAATGCGCAGAAAGAGGACCTGCTGGAATTGCTGAACTGGGTCGGGCTGGGCACACGGCTCGATGCGCTTCCGCCGGAACTTTCCGGGGGTGAGCGTCAGCGCGCGGCATTGGCGCGGGCTGTCATCCTGTCACCGGACGTTGTGCTGGCAGATGAGCCGACCGGCAATGTGGATTGGGAAATGTCCCAGCGATTGCTGCGCCTGCTGGTCGAGTTGAACAAAATGGGCAAGACCGTGCTGATCGCAACCCATGACCTGAGCCTGATCCGCGCGGCCAAAAGCCAGGTTCAGGCCCGTGTCCTTCGGATATCGCAGCGCCAGATTCAATTGGCGGGGGCGGATCTATGAACAAGGGCACCATCCGCAGCATGCTGGTGCGCGACAAACGCGCAGATCGGGTTGTTCCACCATCCGGCTACACGGCGCAGCTGACACTGTTCGTTTCTGGCGCGATGGCCTTTCTGGCCGTTTTCGCGCTTGCCTTGTTGCTGGCATCTGGCCGGCTGGCCGACCGTTGGGCATCGGAACTAGCAGGGGCTGCCACTTTGCGTATAAACGCGCCCGCCGAACAGCTTTCCGCCCAGACCGAGGCCGCACTGACCGTGCTGGCCCAAACCCCAGGCGTTGCGTCGGCACGCGCTCTGACTGCCGAGGAACAGGTTGCGCTTTTGTCCCCGTGGTTCGGTCCTGATTTGCCACTTGATACGCTGCCTATTCCACAACTGATAGAAATCATCGAGGGCGAACCGGGTCTTGATACCGCTGGCTTGCGCTTGCGACTTGGTGCCGAAGTGCCCGGCGCCGTGCTGGACGACCATTCACGCTGGCGCGAGCCGCTGGTCGAGGCGGCAAACTCGCTGCGGCGATTGGGCTGGGTGTCTATCCTGCTGATTGGCGGCGCAACGGCGGCGATGATCACGCTGGCGGCCAATGCCTCATTGGCGGCCAATGCGCAGATCATCGAAGTCCTGCGTCTGGTCGGTGCCCGTGATCGTTTCATCGCCAGCGCATTTGTACGGCGGTTCACATATCGCGCTTTCTTCGGTGCGCTGGTCGGCGTGCTGTTCGGCATGACCGGTGTTCTGCTGTTGCCCGAAGCCTCAGTTGAAGGCGGGTTTCTGACCGGATTGGGTTTTCAGGGGGTTGGCTGGCTGTTGCCTGCGCTGATACCTCTGCTGGGGGCTGCGGTGGCGTTCTTGGCCACCTGGACAGCGGCCGTGCGCAAATTGAAGGAGCTTTCGTGATGGCTACAGCGGTCCAATGGGTGCGTTCTTTGATCTTCATGATCGTGATTTATGCGTGGATGCTGATCCTTGGAATCGTCTTCGCCCCTTACGCGTTGTTTGCAAAACGTGGGGCATTGCAGGCCTGTAAATCCTACGCGCGATCGACGATCTGGTTGGCAAGCTGGATGGTTGGCATCCGTTGTGAGGTTCGCGGAAACGTTCCAGTGGACGAGGTCGTAATTGGAGCCAAACACCAGTCCTTTCTCGACATCATCATGATTTTCAGCGCCATTCCGCACGGCAAGTTCATTATGAAAAGGGAACTGCTGTATACCCCGGTTATCGGTCTCTATGCCCGTCGCCTTGGGTGCATACCGGTTGATCGCGGCAGAAAGGGTGCTGCCGTCGCCAAGATGGTCAAAGACGTGGCTAAAGAGTTCTCTGAACCCGGGCAGCTTGTGATTTACCCGCAGGGCACACGCGTCGCACCGGGGGCGAAGAAACCTTACAAAGTTGGGACGGCAGTTCTGTATGAAGGACTGGGCTTTCCTTGTGTGCCGGTTGCGACGAATGCTGGTGTTTTCTGGCCGCGTACCGGGGTTATGCGCAAACCTGGTCTTGCAATCGTCGACTTTCTTGACCCGATCGAACCGGGTGTGGGGCGGGATCAATTTCTTGGACGTCTGGAAGACGTGATCGAAACACGATCCAATGCATTGATGCGAGAAGTGGGGTTTGAACCGGATGGAGTTCATTAAGGACATCGAATCGCTCGAGGCGCTCTACGGGACGCCGGGCGCGCCTGCAATGCGCAAAGTGGCCAGACAACTCACACCGCTTTATCGCAAGTGGATCATGGCGTCGCGCCTGTGCATCCTCAGCACCGTTGGGCCCGAGGGTGTCGATGGCAGCCCGCGAGGTGACGACGGCCCGGTTGTACTGGAACTTGATCCGCACACACTGGCGATGCCTGACTGGCGCGGAAATAACCGGCTGGACAGTCTGCGCAATATCGTGCGCGACCCGCGAGTGTCGTTGATGTTCATGGTGCCGGGGTCCAACAGTGTCGTGCGATTGAATGGCACGGCGCATGTGACAGCTGATGAAAATTTGCGCGCGCGGTTCGAAAAGCAGGGCAAAAGACCAGCAACAGTGATCGTTTTCGAAATCACTGAGATTTACACCCAATGCGCCCGCGCCTTGATGCGGGCCCGTACTTGGGTCAGCGGCGACGAGACTGCGCATGTGCCGACCGTCGGTGAAATCCTCGCCGAGGCGTCAGACGGCGACGAAGGCGGCACGCAATATGATCGCGAATGGGGTGCGCGCGCCGCAAAGACGATGTGGTGAACTGACCACAAATCGTCACGGAATTGTCACTAGTGTGGACAAATGCTCGGCCAAAATTAAGGATGTAAAAAACGATCCGAGGCCACAATGCAGCAGTTACAATCCCTTCTGAACTCGTTTTTTGAACACGTTCGGAATGTACTTATGTATCCGTTCGATCCCGTTAATCGAATCTACTACGTTTATTTGTGCAGTTCGGTTTTGATCGCGTTCTGGATTTACGTCAGAAATCGAAAAAACACATCTGAGGTTTTGGGCGAAAAGAGCTTTGTTGGTTTTCTGTTCCCTAAAAAGGTCTGGAGGCACCCATCAGCTTGGCTTGATGTCCGATACTTCTTTTTTCATATGTTTATTGGTCACTTCTTGATGATTGGCCTGTCCGCTGCTGCTGCGGCTCTGTCCTACTATTGGGCGAGCGGCGGGTTCAGTATCAATGAAGCTGCTCCGGCACAATCCTTAGAGGGTTGGACAGGCGCCGGTATCACCGTTGCGTATATGGCTGTACTGTTCCTTGTCGCAGATTTTCTTGGCTTTTTTGCGCACTATCTACAGCATAAAATCCCGCTTTTGTGGCAATTTCACAAAGTCCATCACAGCGCTGAAGTGATGCACCCGATTTCCAACTTCCGCGAGCATCCGATTGATAATTTTTTTTACAATATTTTGATTGGTTTGGGCGGGGGGGCTATCACCGGCTTCACTTTCCGGATCTTGGGGTATCACCCCAACCTACCTGTTATTTTGGGCGTTCCGGTTTTTATGTTCCTGTTTAACTTCGCGGGCTATAATTTGCGCCATTCCCATATATGGCTGCGTTGGCCCGGTGTTTGGTCAAAAGTATTTCCGTCACCCGCGCATCATCACGTGCATCACAGCTGTCACCCGGATCACCTGGACAAGAACTTTGCTTTCATGTTCCCATTCTGGGATGTGGTTTTCGGCACTTACGTGATGCCTGAAGACAACAGGGACGTGAAATTTGGTGTAACGGAAAAGGACAACGGCCTGAGGTTGGACTCTTGCCTGAAACTGTACGTGTTGCCGTTCCAGGATGCGTGGCGTCTGTTCCGGCCCAAAAAGCCGTCGGCTCAATCTAACTCTGTCACCAACGAGCCAGCGGAATAATGTTAATCGGTCGACCACCCGGTTGCGCCCGGGTTGTCCCATATTGAATTCACTATTGGATCGACCTGCCGCCGTAGGCGAGCGCAACTTTATGAGCGGCCTTGAATAGGTCGGGTAAGCACGGGATCAGGCTGCCGCGGCACCGATCCGGGCTACCTTTGATATCCAACGATCCACGCTGCCGGGTTTGGGATAGCTGGCGCCCGAAAAGTAAGTGAACCGGGTCGGTTTGAAGCCGACAAATCCCAGAATCTGATCGCGGATCTGGCGGATCAGGGCTTGCCTGTAGATCAAACGCATGAACCAGCCCGGCGTGTCCGAGGTCAGGATGACCCGCGCTGTGCGCCCTGTCAGCATAGGTGCTGGAAAGCCGATCCTTGTAGTATTCCGCGTGTCGAAGGTGCGTCCGGGGATGAATGCCCGGTCAATCAAACCTTTCAGCTTGGCCGGCAAGCCGCCCCACCACATCGGTGCCGTCAGGACAAGGTGTTCGCTCCATTCAAGATCCTGCAGCACTTGTTCCAATGCGGGTTCCAACGGTTTGAAGTCCTCATAGTTTCCCTGACCGAAGTCATGGTCAAATTGCAGGTCGCTTAGGTGAATCATGCGAACGTCGTGCCCCTGTCGTTTGGCCGCGTCAGCATAGGTTTCAGCAAATGTTCGGGACAGGCTGGTTTCGCCTGGGTGTCCGTCGAGGATCAGGATTTTCTTAGGTTGCATCGCGAATCTCCAAAAATGACCATGGTCAGTTTATAAGTGGAAAAAATGACCACGGTCAATTAAAAAATTTGACCACGGTCAAAAAACATGCGAACAGGGCATATGCAAAAAACAGTTCAAAAGAGAACCCTTAAAACGCGCGCCCGATTAATTGAGGCGGCAGAGGACGTTATCGAAAGAAACGGCTATCAGGCTTTGCGAGTGGAAGACGTGGTTCAGGCAGCCGGGGTCGCAAAGGGAACCTTTTTTGCGCATTTCCGGGACAAAGACGCGCTGATGGAAATGCTGATTGGTGAGAGGCTGGTTGCCTGTTTCGATCAGGTCGAACAGGGCCCCGCCCCACGCACAGCCCCCGAAATCGCCGATGCCCTGCAACCGATCCACGCCTTCATGACGTCAGAGCGTTATGTGTTCGATCTGATCATCCGGTACTCAGGCGCTACCGCAATAACCGAGATCGGGCCCATAGCGCGTTGCTTCGAACGCTATGTCCGACTGGTCGCTGGTTGGTTGGAAACCGCGAAGGTGCGCAAGGACATTTCCCCCGACTTGTTGGCCGAGGGGGTTCAGGCTTTTGCTATTCAGTCAATGTCGCTGAAGTTCTGCGCTCTGCATGAAGCAGAGAGTTTTTCAGACAGGTTGGAAATCTATCTGGACGCGTGGTTAACCCCGGCAACCTGACGGCGGCCGGGGTTTAATATTAACTGTGAATCGGTCCGTCGCCACAGGCCAACGCAGCCTCACGCACGGCTTCCGAATAAGTTGGGTGGGCGTGGCAGGTCAGGGCCAGATCTTCGGCCGAGGCGCCGAACTCCATCGCCACACAGACTTCATGAATCAGATCGCCCGCACCGGGGCCGATGATGTGGCAGCCCAGAATGCGATCAGTTTCCTTGTCGGCCAGGATTTTGACAAACCCATCGGTCATTAAGTTCGCTTTGGCGCGGCCGTTGCCCAAGAACATAAACTTGCCGACCTTATAGGCGCGCCCCTGTTCTTTCAGCGTCTCTTCGGTTTCGCCAACATTGGCGACCTCGGGCCATGTGTAGATCACACCCGGGATGACGCCGTAGTTCACGTGCCCATGCTTGCCCGCAACCTGCTCGGCTGCGGCCATACCTTCATCTTCGGCCTTGTGCGCCAGCATGGGGCCTTCGGTCACGTCACCGATAGCGTAGATGCCCGGCACGTTTGTCTGCCAATCGGCCCCCACCTTGATCTGACCACGCGGTGTCATTTCAACACTCAACGCTTCCAGACCCAAACCATCCGAGTACGGTTTGCGCCCGGTGGCGACCAGAACTGTATCAGCTTCGATCACATGTTCGCTGTCATCCTTGCGCAGCTTGTAAGTCACTTTGGCCTTGGTCTTGGTGGCTTCGGTCTTTTGAACCGCCGCACCCATGACAAATTTAAGGCCTTGTTTCTTGAGGATGCGCTGGAAGGTCTTCTGAACTTCGGGGTCCATGCCGGGGGTGATCGCGTCGAGGAATTCGACCACAGTCACCTCAGCGCCCAGACGCTGATAGACCGAGCCCAATTCCAGTCCGATCACGCCCGCGCCGATCACCACCAACTTCTTTGGAACCTTGTTCAGGGACAAAGCTCCGGTCGAAGTCACCACAACCTTTTCGTCCACCTCGACACCGGGCAGAGAGGACGGTTCGGACCCGGATGCGATGATGATGTTCTTTGCGGTGTGAACCTCATCACCCACTTTGACCTGACCCGCGGCAGGGATCGAGCCCCAGCCTTTCAACCAGTCGATCTTGTTTTTCTTGAACAGGAACTCGATACCCTTGGTATTGCCGTCGATCGTTTCCTGCTTGTAGCCCTGCATCTGTTTCCAATCGACCGAGGGGCTTTTGCCCTTCAGGCCCATCTTGGCAAAGTTATGCTCGGCCTCGTGCAGTTGATGGCTGGCATGCAGCAGCGCCTTGGACGGGATACAGCCCACGTTCAGGCACGTGCCGCCCAGAGTTTCACGCCCTTCGACGCAGGCAGTCTTCAGGCCCAGCTGAGCGCAACGGATGGCGCAAACATAGCCGCCGGGGCCTGATCCGATTACGATAACGTCATAATTTGCCATGTGTCAGGTCCTTATCGATTACGGGGATGGCGACATTTGTATGCGCGCCAGGGCGTTTCCCCATTACTTTATCCACGCCAGCGACTGAATCAAAAGACAGCCGCCAGCAACATTACGGTGTTGGCCAACAAGCCAACAATCCAAATCACAGTTCGCCAAGGCGTCCAACCCAATGCGTAGGCGGGGACGTAGAGGATGCGGGCGATCAAATAGATCCAGCTACAGGCCGCAGTGAGCCCGTTCGACTGGCCCGAAACCGTCACGACAAGCGCCGCAATTGCGAACAGAACCAACCCTTCGGTGTGGTTGCTGAGGGCACGGTGCAGACGCCCCGAAACCCCCGGTTTGTCAAAAGGAATATCTCGCGGGCCAACCGCAAGGCCAAGGTCAATCTTACCGTGCCCGGCAGCCAGATAGACCACGAATTGCGCGACCCAAAGTAATGCGGCAAGGGTCAGGACGGTTAGTTCCGTGGTCATCCAGTGGTTCCCTTTGAGCTGTCGAAAGTCATCGCGTTACCCGTTTGTGCCGCGCCCCCAATGGGAGGCGCAGCCTAATGCTTTCAGACAGGGTCCAGAACCTTGGTCTGGATATGTGCCACGCCACCACGTTCGTGGTGCATGGCCAGCTCTTCGGATTCGATGAAGCTCTGGGCTCGGTCGAGATCGGTGATCTCGAACAACGCGACCGCGTGGTCCTTGCGATCAGGGTCTTTCCAGATATGGAGGTCGCGGATGCCCGCGGCCTCTCTCATCGGTTTGTCTTCTTCAAACACCTTCAGCCAGACATCAAAGTCGGCCACGTCGGCTTGCCAGAGTACATGTGTCGCCATGATTACAGATCCATCAGCAGACGGCGCGGGTCTTCCAGCGCCTCTTTCACACGTACAAGGAACGTCACCGCGCCCTTGCCGTCAACAATCCGGTGGTCATAGGACAGTGCCAGATACATCATCGGGCGGATCTTGATCTCACCATTGATGACCATCGGACGGTCCTGGATCTTGTGCATGCCAAGGATACCCGATTGTGGTGGGTTCAGGATCGGCGACGACATCAGCGAGCCATAGACACCACCATTCGAGATAGTGAAGGTGCCGCCCTGCATCTCTGCCATGGACAATTTGCCATCACGGGCGCGCTTGCCCTTTTCGGCGATGGCTTTTTCGATATCGGCAAAGGACATGCTGTCGGCGTCTCGGATGACCGGAACAACCAGACCCTGAGGCGTACCGGCGGCGACGCCCATGTGAACGAAGTTCTTGTAGACGATGTCTGTGCCGTCAATCTCGGCGTTGACTTCGGGAACCTCTTTCAGCGCGTGGCAGCACGCCTTGGTGAAGAAGGACATAAAGCCCAGCTTCACACCGTGTTTCTTCTGGAACAGGTCTTTGTATTCGTTGCGCAGGGCCATCACCTCGGTCATGTCCACCTCATTGAAGGTGGTCAGGATTGCAGCCGTGTTCTGCGCATCCTTCAAACGCTTGGCGATGGTCTGGCGCAGGCGGGTCATCCGCACGCGCTCTTCACGGGCCGCATCCTGCGCAGCAACCGGTGCCCGTGGCGCTTGTGCCGGGGCCGGAGCTGCCGCAGCGGGCGCCGGGGCAGCTGCTGTTGCCGCTGCTCGGGCCACATCTTCTTTCATGATCCTGCCATCCCGACCGGTGCCGGTGACCTGATCCGCAGACAAACCTGCCTCTGCCATAGCCTTTTCGGCGGACGGGGCGTTGGCAATGTCCTTGCCGGTGCTTGCTGCTGCAGCCGGGGTTGCTGCCGCAGGAGCCGGAGCAGCAGCTGACCCAGCCGCTGCGCCTGCAATCACCGCCAGTTTGGCCGAAGCTTCGACTGTCGCGCCTTCGGGGGCGACGATTTCTGCCAGAACGCCTGCAGCCGGGGCGGGAACCTCGACCGAGACCTTGTCTGTTTCCAGCTCGCACAGCATCTCATCCTGCGCGACGCTGTCACCGACCTGCTTGAACCATGTCGAAACAGTCGCTTCGGTCACGGATTCACCCAAGGTTGGCACCATCACGTCGACACTGCCGCCCGACGCCACCGGAGCTGCCGCCGCAGTCGGGGCCGGAGCTGCTGCCGGGGCAGGGGCTGCGCCTTCGCCTGCGGCAATAGTGGCCAGCAGCGCGTCAACGCCAACGGTTTCACCTTCGGCGGCGACGATTTCGCCCATCACGCCAGCAGCGGGAGAAGGAACTTCGACTGTGACCTTGTCGGTCTCCAACTCGCACAACATTTCATCAACGGCTACGGCGTCGCCGGGTTTTTTGAACCATGTCGCAACCGTGGCTTCGGTCACCGACTCGCCAAGCGTGGGAACTCGAACTTCAATGGACATCGATTATTTTCCTTCAATGCTCAGCGCTTCGTCGACCAGCGCTTCTTGTTGGGCTTTGTGTTGGCTGGCCAGACCCGTCGCGGGAGAGGCCGATGTGGCGCGGCCGACATAACGCGGCCTGGTGTGCTTGGCACCGATGCGGGTCAGAACCCACTCGATATTCGGCTCGATAAAGGTCCAGGCGCCCTGGTTCTTGGGCTCTTCCTGACACCAGATCATCTCGGCACCCTTAAAGCGCTCAAGCTCGTTGATCAGCGAATGCGCCGGGAAGGGATAGAACTGCTCGATCCGCATCAGATAGACATCGTCGATACCGCGCGCATCGCGTTCTTCCAGCAGGTCGTAGTAGACCTTTCCGGAACACATCACCACGCGTTTAACCTTGTCGTCCTTGACCAGTTGGGTGTCCGAATTTCCTTGTTGTGCGTCGTCCCACAACACGCGGTGGAAGCTAGAGCCTGTGGTGAACTCTTCTGCCTTGCTGACCGCCATCTTGTGGCGCAGCAGCGATTTCGGCGTCACCAGGATCAGCGGCTTGCGGAAGGTGCGGTGCAACTGACGGCGCAGGATGTGGAAATAGTTCGCCGGTGTCGTACAATTGGCCACGATCCAGTTGTCCTGACCACACATCTGCAGGAACCGTTCCAGACGTGCGGACGAGTGTTCCGGTCCTTGCCCTTCGAAACCGTGCGGCAACAGGCAAACCAAACCGGACATCCGTAGCCACTTGCTTTCGCCCGAACTGATGAACTGGTCGAACATGATCTGCGCGCCGTTGGCAAAATCGCCAAACTGTGCCTCCCACAGGGTCAGTGCATTTGGCTCGGCCAACGAAAACCCGTATTCAAAACCCAGAACCGCATATTCGCTGAGCATCGAGTCAATCACTTCGTATTTAGACTGGCCTTCGCGAATGTTGTTCAGCGGATAGTACCGCTCTTCAGTTTCCTGATGCACAAAACCCGAATGACGCTGGCTGAACGTCCCGCGTGTCGCATCCTGCCCTGACAGGCGGACAGGATAGCCTTCGGTCAGCAGCGAGCCGAAGGCCAGTGCCTCTCCAGTGGCCCAATCAAATCCTTTGCCGCTTTCGAACATCTGTTTCTTGTGATCCAGAAGACGCGCGACGGTCCGGTGCACTGCGATATCTTCGGGTGCGTGGCTCAGCGCGTTGCCAATTTGGGCCAGTGTTTCTGGTTTAATTGCAGTGTCGCCGCGGACATATTCTTCTTTGTTTTTGTCCAGATGCGACCAACGCCCGTCCAGCCAGTCAGCCTTGTTGGGTTTATAGTCCTTGCCCGCCTCGAACTCATCATTCAGATGGGCCTGGAAGGCGGCCTTCAAATCCTCGATCTCACCCTCGGGAATCAGGCCATCTTTGACCAAACGTTCGGTGTACAGCGACAGCGTGGTCTTATGTGTCTTGATCTTCTTGTACATGATCGGGTTGGTGAACATGGGCTCATCGCCCTCGTTATGCCCGAACCGGCGATAGCAGAAGATATCGATGACAACGTCCTTGTGGAACTTCTGACGGAACTCGGTCGCCACTTTGGCAGCGTGGGTCACAGCCTCGGGATCGTCACCGTTTACATGGAAGATCGGTGCCTCAACCATAAGGGCAATATCTGTGGGGTAGGGGCTGGAACGGCTGAAATGTGGTGCGGTGGTAAAACCGATCTGGTTGTTCACCACGATATGCATTGTGCCGCCGGTCTTGTGGCCCTTGAGGCCGGACAGGCCGAACCCTTCGGCCACAACACCCTGACCAGCAAAAGCTGCATCACCGTGCAACAGGATGCCCATGACCCTGGTGCGATCTTCGTCGCCCAACTGATCCTGCTTGGCGCGGACCTTGCCCAGTACGACCGGGTTCACCGCCTCAAGGTGAGACGGGTTTGCTGTCAGCGACAGGTGGACGGAATTGCCATCAAACTCGCGGTCGCTTGAGGCCCCGAGGTGGTATTTCACATCGCCAGAACCATCTACATCTTCGGGTTTGAAGCTGCCGCCTTGAAACTCGTTGAAGATGGCGCGATAGGGTTTGCGCATCACGTTGGCCAGGATGTTCAACCGGCCGCGATGGGGCATACCGATGACGATATCACTGACACCCAGCGCACCGCCGCGCTTGATGATCTGCTCCATCGCGGGGATCAACGCCTCGCCTCCGTCCAGACCAAACCGCTTGGTGCCCATGTATTTCACGTGCAGGAACTTTTCGAAGCCTTCGGCCTCGACCATCTTGTTCAGGATCGCCTTGCGGCCTTCCTTGGTGAACTGGATTTCCTTGCCATACCCTTCGATCCGCTCTTTCAGCCATGCGGCTTCTTCCGGATTTGAGATATGCATGTACTGTAGCGCGAACGTACCGCAATAGGTCCGCTTAACGATCTCGACAATCTGGCGCATGCTGGCCATCTGCAAACCCAGCACGTTGTCGATAAAGATCGGGCGGTCCATGTCGGCTTCGGTAAAGCCATACGTCTTCGGGTCCAGCTCGGGGTGAGTGCTGGCGGCACGCATGCCCAACGGGTCCAGTTCAGCGGCTAGATGGCCCCGGATGCGATAGGCCCGGATCAGCATCAGGGCGCGAAGACTGTCCAGAACCGCACGTTTGATCTGATCTTCGCTTACCTGAACGCCCTTGGCCTCGGCCTTGTCCTTGATCTTGTCGCCCGCTGCCTTAGCATCGATTTCGGCCCATTCTCCCGTCAATGCACCAGTCAGATCATCCGTCGGCATCGGAGGCCAGTCGGTCCGTGCCCAGGACGGCCCTTCGGCCTCGCGCTGGACGTCCGGTGTGGCGTCGCCCATCTGCCGGAAGAACTCGACCCAGGCAGCATCCACCGCGTTCGGGTCCTTGGTGTACTGGGCATATAGCTGCTCCAGATATTCGGCATTATGCCCCTGCATAAAGCTTGAGGCATGAAAGGCAGAGTTGGGCGTATGTTCGGTCATTGGGCTACCTCATGTGGGTTGGGACCGTATTGATTGGTGCCTGGCTGGCTGGGGCGGGTCAGCCACCACAGAACCAGGAGGGGCGACACAAACAAAACAAGCAGTGTCGGGATAACGACCAGCAACGTGGCGCGGGTGAACAGGATGTCCAGATTGCCGCCATGCTGGAAACTGGAGGCAAGGCCGATGCCGAAGAACAGAACCGCCCCGGCACCGAGGATCAGCAGGATCGGTAGCAAGGCAAAAAGCCCGCTGCGCCCGGTATCATGCATCCGCCGCCACGCGACGGCCAGATGAGGGAAAAATACGATCAGGCCAACGATGCTTTGTACTGGCGCAGAGGACGTGGCGGTGACGGCTTTAACCTCGTCGGTCTGGCTGACCGAGACTTGCGTGAAGAACTGCCAGTCGATGATCCCGGCGATGATGTTCCAGATCACGATGAACAGGAAAAAGAACCAGTATTCGGGCCGTGAGGCACGCCCCGAGAAGGTGAAGAACTTGGAGAAACAGGTGCGGATGGCGTCAGAGAAGGTCATAGCAGTCCCAATCTGATCTCAAGACCGAGAGACATTATTCATCCCCCTTCTTGTTTTCAGCATGTTGCCAAACCGAGGCTACAACCATGAGTTCTCCGGGAAACTCTCGTTGGAGTGCCACGCTGATGCGCGCAGTGTCCCAAAGGTAAACTTCTACGCTTTGCTCAATACCATTTTTGTAGTTGTCCCAAGCTCCAATCCGAGCCACAAGTGAGTTCCCAGAGCCAGATGACTTAAGATTTCGTTGCACATGTGCGAAGAGACCCGGCGAAGTTTGTTGCGTATAGAAAAAGGTGCAAGATGTTCTTTCAAACTTTCTATGGTTTTCAGTTTGCACACTAACTAAATCTTGCGTGGAACGGTTCCTCAAAACAGCGCCACCCGAAAAGTCTGAAGCGGAAGCGTTGCGAGCCATCTGTTGCTCGACGCGCTTAGTCGCAATCTTGGCGGTTTCTTCGAAGGATTGCTGCCTATGGGGGTTATTAGGTCTCTGGGCTTTAAACAGGAAATGCTCGGTCGAAAGCACTTCTTTTTCTTCTGCCGAGAGTTCGACTGGCATTAATCGTTGCCAGCCGAGACGTTGCAATTTGGCGTAAGCCGACTCTTCATCCAATTGCATGCACGCGAATGCGGCACGCTCAATGGCGGTTTGTGCAACTGCTGGACTCGTGAAGTTCACGACAGCACCTATGCAAATGGTCAAACCCCAATGGATGCTGAGCCGGTCGAGGGTCATGCCTTACCCAATCGCTTCCAGCACGGCCTCACCCAGCGTTGCCGGGCTTTCCGCCACAACGATACCGGCTGAGCGCATGGCTTCGATCTTGTCCTCGGCACCGCCTTTGCCACCGGCGACAATCGCGCCCGCGTGGCCCATGCGGCGGCCCGGAGGGGCTGTGCGGCCTGCGATGAAACCGGCGGTCGGCTTCTTGCGGCCTTTCTTGGCCTCATCCGCTAGGAACTGCGCGGCTTCCTCTTCGGCCGAGCCACCGATCTCACCGATCATGATGATCGACTCGGTTTCGTCATCGGCCAGGAACCATTCCAACACGTCGATATGCTCGGTGCCTTTGATCGGGTCGCCGCCGATACCCACGCAGGTGGACTGACCCAGGCCTACGTCTGTTGTCTGTTTCACAGCTTCATAAGTAAGCGTACCCGAGCGGGAAACGACACCCACACTCCCGCGTTTGTGAATGTGGCCGGGCATGATGCCGATCTTGCAGGCGTCGGGCGTGATCACACCGGGGCAGTTCGGGCCGATCAGGCGTGACTTGCTGCCCTCTAGAGCGCGCTTCACCTTCATCATGTCCAGAACCGGGATGCCTTCGGTGATGCAGACGATCACCTCCATCTCGGCATCAATCGCTTCTAGGATCGAGTCTGCCGCAAAGGGCGGCGGCACATAGATCACGCTGGCGTTGGCTTCGGTCACATGCTTGGCCTCGTGGACCGAGTTGAATACGGGCAGGTCAAGATGGGTCATCCCGCCTTTGCCGGGGGTCACGCCGCCGACCATCTTGGTGCCATACGCGATGGCCTGTTCGCTGTGGAATGTGCCCTGCGAGCCAGTAAAGCCCTGACAGATCACTTTGGTATTTTCGTCGATGAGGACTGCCATTTGGCATTCTCCTGTTTTAAGCGGGCCTGAGCCTGCCTGAATTCGTCGGAAAGGTGGGCAAATCCCACCCCACGGAATTGGGATTAGCCTTTGACGGCCTTCACGATCTTCTCGGCACCGTCTTTCAGGTTGTCCGCCGCGATCACGTCCAGGCCAGAGGTGTTGATGATCTCTTTGCCCTTCTCGACATTCGTGCCTTCAAGACGCACAACCAGCGGAACTTTGAGGCCGACTTCTTTCACCGCGGCGACAACGCCCTCGGCAATCACGTCACAGCGCATGATGCCGCCGAAGATGTTGACCAGAATGCCTTTGACCTGCGGGTCCGAGGTGATGATCTTGAACGCTTCGGTCACTTTCTCTTTGGTGGCACCACCACCAACGTCGAGGAAGTTGGCAGGCTCGGCGCCATACAACTTAATAATGTCCATTGTCGCCATCGCCAGACCGGCACCGTTCAC
Source organism: Ruegeria sp. YTSC003 (assembly GCF_059609785.1). Lineage (NCBI taxonomy): Bacteria > Pseudomonadati > Pseudomonadota > Alphaproteobacteria > Rhodobacterales > Roseobacteraceae > Ruegeria > Ruegeria sp. YTSC003. The sequence continues at coordinate 126,224 of NZ_JBXWMK010000006.1, forward strand.
CATACAGCCGATCTCACCATCCAGCGCGATGTAGTTCAGGTCGTACTTAGAGGCTTCAAGTTCCTTGGGGTCTTCCTCGGTCGTGTCGCGCAGCTCGGCAATATCCGGATGGCGGTAAACCGCGTTACCGTCAAAGCCGACCTTGGCGTCCAGCACTTTGAGGTCGCCCTTGTCGGACACGATCAGCGGGTTGATTTCCAGCATCTCCATGTCCTTCTCGACGAAGGCGGCGTACAGCTGGCTCATCAGTTTGACGCACTGTTTGACCTGCGCGCCCTCCAGCCCCAGCGAAAAGGCGATGCGGCGGCCATGATAGGGCTGATAGCCTGTTGCCGGATCGACCGAGAAGGACAGGATTTTCTCGGGCGTTGCAGCAGCAACCTCTTCAATGTCCATGCCACCTTCTGTGGAGCAGACGAACGAGATGCGGCTGGTCTGGCGATCCACCAGCAGGGCAAGGTACAGTTCACGTTCGATGCCGGAACCGGCTTCGATGTAGATGCGGTTGACTTGCTTGCCCGCGGGGCCGGTTTGATGCGTGACCAACGTACGGCCCAGCATCTTCTTGGCTTCCTCGGATGCTTCTTCCACCGACTTGGTCAGACGAACACCGCCTTTTTCACCGGCGTCAGCCTCTTTGAAGGAGCCCTTGCCACGGCCACCCGCGTGGATCTGTGCTTTGACAACCCAGAGCGGGCCATCCAGCTCACCGGCTGCGGTTTTGGCTTCCTCAGCGCGCAGAACCGCGCGACCTTCGGAGACCGGAGCGCCATAGCTGCGAAGAAGCGCTTTGGCCTGATATTCGTGAATGTTCATCGAAACTGTCCTGTCTGACTGCGTTACACCGTTATAGGGGTGTCTAGGGGGCAAGTTTAAAGGGTTTTTTGACAGGGAAGCAGTTTTTCACGAAGATTTTCATTATTTGTGATCACGGTTTTTTTGGGTGTGATCACAAAATGTAATGAAGGTCACCCCTTTGATTCGTCGTCGATGACGGCCTTTAGAATAAAGAGAGATTTCAGCTAGCGCTAAACCTAGCCAGTCCGCCGAGACGGCGGATTCAAACGTTTTCATGGCAGCTGCGCCGGGGACATGTGGATTCAATGGCGCCGTAATCGTCCAAAGAAAGACCCGGCTCACCAATGGTGAACCGGGTTCTGAATTACCGCTGCAGAGGGATCAGGCCAGCGAGCTGTCGATGCCCTTGCACGCTTCGATCAGGCCTTTGACGGCGTTGACCGAATTGTCGAATCCGGCTTGTTCGTCTTCGTTCAGCTTGATGTCGACGATCCGTTCGACACCACCGGCACCGATCACGGTGGGTACGCCCACATACAGACCGTCTACGCCCAGCTCACCGCTGCAATATGCAGCGCAGGGCAGAACGCGTTTCTGGTCTTTCAGATAGGCTTCGGCCATTTCGATCGCCGAAGTGGCAGGCGCATAGTAAGCCGAGCCAGTTTTCAGCAGGCCAACGATTTCGGCACCGCCATCACGGGTGCGCTGAACGATGGCGTCCAGCTTGTCCTGTGTGGTCCAGCCCATCTCGACCAGATCGGGTAGGGGGATGCCTGCTACGGTCGAATAACGCACCGACGGCACCATTGTGTCGCCGTGGCCGCCCAGAACAAACGCGGTGACGTCACGCATCGAGACGTTGAACTCTTCCGACAGGAAGTGCGCGAAACGGGCTGAGTCCAGAACGCCAGCCATGCCACAGACCTTGTTGTGCGGCAGACCCGAGAATTCGCGCAGAGCCCAGACCATCGCATCCAGCGGGTTGGTGATGCAGATCACGAACGCGTCGGGTGCGTGGGCTGCGATGCCTTCGCCGACCGACTTCATGACTTTCAGGTTGATGCCCAGCAGGTCATCACGGCTCATGCCGGGTTTGCGGGCCACGCCAGCGGTGACGATGCAGACGTCTGCGCCTGCGATATCGGCATAGTCGCTGGTGCCGGACATGGCTGCGTCGAACCCTTCCGAAGGGCCGGATTCGGCGATGTCGAGCGCTTTGCCCTGCGGCAGCCCGTCTGCGATGTCGAACAGGACAACGTCACCCAGTTCTTTGACAGCTGCGAGGTGCGCAAGCGTGCCGCCGATGTTCCCAGCGCCGATAAGCGCAATCTTGGGTCTGGCCATTTGGAAAATCTCCGGTCGGAATTGAAATCGCGGCTGTGCTAGTCGCTAAATGGCTTTCGCGCAAGTGTTCAGCGGCGCGGCATGCAACCGCATACCGTTTGCACTGCCTGGGCTGATTGCGCTAAACGGCCAAGGATACAGGCCGAAACCGGGGCGCTGCATGTTCGAATTGAACCTGATGTTTTTTGTTGTAGCGATACCGGCTGTGATATTTGCGGGTATTTCGAAGGGTGGCTTTGGCTCAGGCGTGGCCTTTGCGTCCTCATCGATTCTGGCGTTGATATTGGAGCCGGGGCAGGCACTGGCTCTCATGCTGCCGATCTTGATGGTGATCGATGTTGCAACACTTGGGCCCTATTGGAAACGCTGGAGCTGGCCGGATTCGCGCCTGTTGATCCTTGGGGCCGTGCCTGGCGTGGCGTTGGGCGCATGGCTTTATCGCGCCACCGATGATGATCTGCTGCGCCTACTGATCGGGGGGATTTCCATTGGTTTTGTCGTTTGGCACGTCAGTCAATCCAAAGGCTGGGTGCGCGGCTTCACAAACAGACTGCCTGCCCCCGCCGGACTGTTCGCTGGACTGGTTGCTGGCTTCACCAGCTTTGTTAGCCATGCGGGCGGCCCGCCAGCCGCCGTTTACCTGCTGTCGCAACGCCTGTCGAAGACCGAGTTTCAGGCCAGCACTGTATTGGCCTTCTGGGTCATCAACATCACGAAATTTGTGCCTTACGCCTATCTCGGCCTTTTCACGTGGCACACCGCTTGGGCTGATCTGTTGCTGACCCCGTTCGCGATTCTTGGAGCATGGTTGGGGGTGCGGGCGCATTTCATGCTGTCCGAGCGCCTGTTCTTTGGCATCGCCTATGTGCTGCTGACGCTCACGGGCAGTAAACTGATCTGGGACGCTTTGACCTGATCAGACGTTGGGCGGCAGGGCATCGGCGATCATTTCATAAGCCTGACCCGAGGCAACAAGGCAGGTCATTCCATCCGGCAGTGTCACGGTGATCGTCCAGCTGCCGCTTTGGTCCGACGCATAAAGCTCCATCACCGCGCCTTGACGCGCGATGCCGATCCCCTGGCGCGTTTCGCCGTAAGTTTCGGTCAGCCGTTTTATCACCTCGTCACGTGGTGCGCAGTTGCGGGCGTGGGCCTGTTGTGCAGCCAGAACCATGATTCCAAGGCCCATCGTCATCTTCAGCAGTGTCTTGTGCATGTTCGACCCTTTTCGATTTCATTTGCCGGTCAGGGTGCCGACCGCGAACCGAAATTCCGTTAAAGGAACGCACGTTGCGTCGCGAATGCTGCGATGCGGCGATTTTGCGCTTGAACTTTCCGGCAAAAAATGCCCCATTCCGCGCAACTTTATTTCTTCGGGAGAAGCCAATGGACCCGCGCCAGCGCCCCTATCGCTCTGTTCTATATATCCCCGGTTCGAAAGACCGGGCGCTGGACAAGGCGCGCACCCTGCCTGTGGATGCGATCATTTTTGATCTTGAAGACGCGGTGTCTGCCGATGAGAAGGGCAATGCACGCGAAACGCTTAAGGCGGCTCTGGCCGCGGGCGGCTATGGCGAACGGGTCAAAATCGTGCGCATCAACGGTCTGGATACCGAATGGGGCCGTGCAGACGCAGAGGCCGTGCGTGAAATGGATGCCGATGTGGTCCTGCTGCCCAAGGTGAATTCGGCTGCCGATGTGGACGCGCTGGCCGCGATTACCGGTGACCTGCCAATCTGGGCGATGATGGAAACCCCACGCGGGATGCTGAACGCGGCCGAGATCGCCGCTCATCCATTGATGGCCGGGTTCGTCATGGGCACTAACGATCTTGCGAAAGAACTGCAAACCCGCTTCCGCCCGGACCGCCTGCCGCTGATGACTTCGCTGGGTCTGTGCCTGCTGGCCGCCAAGGCCGAGGGGCTGATCATTGTTGACGGTGTCTATAACGCATTCAAGGACGTCGAAGGTCTGGCCACCGAATGTGCGCAAGGCCGAGACATGGGCTTTGACGGCAAGACATTGATCCACCCCGCGCAGGTCGATGTCACCAACGCAGCCTATGCACCGTCCGAGACCGAGATTGATCTGGCCCGCCGCCAGATTGCCGCCTTTGAAGAGGTCGAGGCACAAGGGCAGGGCGTTGCCGTGGTCGATGGCAAGATCGTGGAAAATCTGCACGTTGTAACTGCCCGCGATATTCTGGCAAAAGCGGAGGCGATTACAGCTTTGCAAGCGGGGTAAGCCAGCATGGGCTTTGTTCTTCTGATTCTCGGCGTGGCACTATGGTGGGCCGCACATCTGTTCAAACGTGTGATGCCGGCGCGGCGCGCCGCAATGGGCGACGCTGGCAAGGGCGCGGTTGCGCTAGCTTTGGTCGCGTCGATTTTGCTGATGATCTTCGGTTATCGCATGACCGACTTCATCTATGTCTGGGCTCCGCCGACCTTCATGATTCACATCAACAACCTGCTGGTGTTGATCGCGATCTTCATGTTGAGCCCCGCCGGAACCAAGGGCCGTATTCTGAACAAGCTCCGCCATCCGATGCTTGGCGGGTTCAAGCTGTGGGCTTTTGCGCATTTGCTGGTGAATGGAGATCTGGCCTCGATCATCCTGTTTGGCGGATTGTTGGCCTGGGCTGTGGTTGAGGTGATCGTAATCAACAAGTCTGAACCTGACTGGACGCCCGGTGAACCCGGCACCTATGGCAAGGACGCGATGTTCTTTGTGGCCTCGATCGTGCTGATGGGTGTCATCGGTTACGTTCACGGGCTGGTCGGTCCGTCACCGTTCGCCTCGTAAGGGATCTGACATCATGGCAAAACTCTATCGTTTGTTGACCGAAGAAGACACATCCGCCTTCTGCCACAAAGTAACAGACGCACTAGCAAAAGGGTGGGAGCTGTATGGCGACCCGTCCTATGCCTATGACGATAACAGCCGCATGATGCGCTGCGCGCAGGCCGTGACCAAAGAGGTCGAGGCCGACTATTCACCTGACATGAAACTGGGACAGCAATAATGGCAAAAACCAATCCGGGCCGCTTTTTCGAGGACTATTCCATCGGTCAGGTGTTGCACCATGCCGTGCCGCGCACGGTGACCAATGGCGAGAGGGCGCTGTACCATGCGCTCTATCCGGCGCGGCATGCGCTGTATTCCTCGGACGAATTCGCCCGGAATTGTGGTCTGCCGCAAAGTCCCATTGATGATCTGGCGGCGTTTCATGTCGTGTTTGGCAAGACTGTCCCCGATATCTCGCTTAATGCCGTGGCCAATCTGGGCTATGCCGAAGGGCGCTGGTTAAAGCCGGTCTATTCCGGCGATACGCTGCGTTCGGAATCCGAGGTGATCGGCCTCAAACAGAACTCGAACGGTAAAACAGGCGTCGTCTGGGTGAGAACGCGCGGCCTGAACCAGCGCGATGAAGTAGTCATCGAATATGTGCGCTGGGTCATGGTGCGGAAATCGGATCTGGATGCGCCCGCACCCGAGACTGTGGTGCCGGAACTGAAAAAGGCGCTGGACGCGAAGGATCTGATCGCGCCCGAGGGCCTTGATTTCTCTCAGTACGATTTCGCTCAGGCTGGTGAGGCGCATCGCTGGGGCGACTATGAGATTGGCGAGACCATTGATCACGTCGATGGCGTCACGGTCGAAGAGGCCGAGCATATGCTGGCCACCCGCCTGTGGCAGAACACTGCCAAGGTGCATTTCGATCTGACCTTCCGCCCCGAAGGGCGGCTGATCTATGGCGGTCACGTGATTTCCATGGCGCGGACCCTGTCGTTCAACGGGTTGGCTAACGCACAGATGATCGTTGGCCTGAACGGTGGCGCGCATGCGAACCCCTGCTTTGCCGGCGATACGATCAAAGCCTGGTCCGAAGTTCTGGATAAGGCGGAAACTGCCATTCCGGGTGTTGGTGCGGTTCGCCTGCGGCTGGTCGCCACAAAGGGCGGCGCGCCTTTTGAGTTGAAAAACGAAGACGGTCGTTATCTGCCCAATGTCCTGCTTGATCTGGATTACTGGGCCTTGATGCCGATCTGATACTCGTGGTGACATTCATTTGATCGCAGCCAGCGCCAATCGTGTTAGGCTGTGGTCATGACCTTGCTTCGCACGATAGTTGCCTGCGCCTGTCTGACGCCACCCGCTTATGCCTGCGATCTGGCATTAGCGCTGGCTGTAGATGTCTCAGGCTCGGTGGATTCGACCGAGTATCGAATTCAGATGGATGGCCTTGCTGCGGGGTTGCGCGATCCAATTGTGTCCGAGGCGCTGGTGCGTGGGAAAGCCCGCGTGATGCTAGTGCAGTGGACAGGGTCCTCTCGTCAGATGGTCACTGTTCCGTGGACACAGATCGACAGTTTCGAGGCAATTGATCAGTTTGCAGTGAAGGTGGCTAACGATCCAAGAGTCTGGCGCAACTTTTCCACCGCAATTGGCGAGGCGCTGGAAACGACCATGTCCTATTTCGATGTGGTGTCGGATTGCAAACGCCACCTGATCGATATCTCTGGCGATGGGGTGTCGAACGAGGGGGTGGAACCATCGGACGTGCACAGAATTCTGCGGACACGCGGTGTAACGGTGAACGCGATTGCAATCGAAGAAAGCGAACCGGATCTGACCGCGTATTTCTTTGAAAATGTGATCGTGGGCGAGGGGGCGTTTGTCGTCTCAGCCTCAGGGTTTGCTGATTACCCCGAGCGGATTCGTAAGAAACTGCTGCGCGAGGTGACCCAGCAAACCGCTGATTTGAAATAGCCGCACAACAGAATCGAATCTGCAGGCGCTAACATCGTGATGGATGGAAAACAATTTGTGATCACGAGCTTATTTTGTGTGATCACATAATGCAAATATCCGTCATTTTGCGTCAATTGTGAACTTTTTTGCATCTGCAGCACGTGACAGAACCGCAAAAAACAGTAAAACCTTCGGAAGCCAACCGTAAAGGAGCCAACATGGCCGATGTAAATCGGGGCAACCGCCCTCTTTCACCTCACCTCACGATCTACCGCCCCCAACTGACTTCGATGACATCGATCCTTGTGCGCATCACGGGTATTGCGTCGCTAGCGATCGCATTCTTTGTCGTCTGGTGGTTCCTGGCGGCGGCAACATCCGAAACGGCATTCAACTTCATCGATGGGCTGATGAGAAGCTGGCTGGGTGATCTGGTGATGTTCGCTGCGACCTGGGCGATCTTCTATCACATGCTGGGTCGTCTGCGTCACGTGATCTGGGATCTGGGGTATTGCGTAGATGTCGGTACCTCCGAAAAGATGGGGATCGGCATGCTGGTGTTGGCCACCATCCTCGCCTTCATCACGGCAATTGCGGTTTAAGGAGATTGGCCATGAATTACCTCACTGACCGCAAACGCGCGCAGGGTACCGGTGCCGGAGGCGAAGGTACACATCATCACTGGCAGATGATGGTCAGCTCGGCCGCTCTGGTCGTTCTGGTGCCACTTTTCGTTTTTGTCTTCGCAAGCGGATTGGGCAGATCATACGAAGAGGTTCTGACCTACTACAGCCGCCCATTCCCGGCGATTGTAACCGGCCTGACTTTGGTCGTCGCTATCATCCATCTGGTACGTGAGACGCAGGTTGCGATCGAAGACTATGTTCATGGTGTCGCAGAAAAGCTGAGCCTCATGGCCGTCGCGGCGTTTGGCTACACATTGATTGCTGCCGGGCTGTTTGCCCTGATCAAGCTGGCTCTGTGAAACGCGCGGTAAGGAAATAATCAAATGACAGCTGCATACGAATACGAAACACACGAATATGACGTGGTTGTTGTCGGCGCTGGCGGCGCAGGTCTGCGCGCCACGCTGGGCATGGCTGAGCAGGGTCTGCGTACAGCGTGCGTGACCAAAGTGTTCCCGACGCGTTCGCACACGGTTGCCGCGCAGGGCGGGATCGCCGCATCTCTGTCCAATATGGGTCCGGACCACTGGCAGTGGCACATGTACGACACCGTCAAAGGCTCGGACTGGCTGGGTGACACCGATGCAATGGAATACCTTGCGCGTGAGGCACCCAAGGCCGTGTATGAGCTGGAACACTACGGTGTTCCGTTCAGCCGTACTGAAGAAGGCAAGATCTATCAACGCCCGTTTGGTGGTCACACCACCGAATTCGGCGAAGGTCCTGCCGTGCAGCGGACCTGTGCTGCTGCGGACCGGACCGGTCACGCGATCCTGCACACGCTCTATGGTCAAAGCCTCAAGAACAACGCCGAGTTCTATATCGAATACTTTGCCATCGACCTGATCATGTCCGAAGACGGGCAATGTCAGGGCGTCGTCTGCTGGAAGTTGGATGACGGCACGATGCACGTCTTCAATGCCAAAATGGTGGTGTTGGCGACCGGCGGCTATGGTCGTGCCTATTTCAGCGCGACCTCGGCCCATACCTGTACCGGCGATGGCGGCGGCATGGTGGCCCGCGCGGGTCTGGCGCTGCAGGATATGGAATTCGTACAGTTCCACCCGACCGGCATCTACGGCTCGGGTTGCCTGATCACCGAAGGTGCGCGAGGCGAGGGTGGTTACTTGACCAACAGCGAAGGCGAACGGTTCATGGAACGCTACGCGCCCCAGTACAAGGACCTCGCACCTCGCGATTACGTCTCGCGTTCGATGACGATGGAGATCCGCGAAGGTCGCGGCCATGGTGACGGTGGCGACCACATTCACCTGAACCTCAGCCACCTGCCGGCCGAGGCGCTGGCCGAACGTCTGCCGGGGATTTCCGAGTCTGCACGTGTCTTTGCGGGCGTAGACGTCACCAAGGAACCGATACCGGTTCTGCCGACCGTGCACTACAACATGGGCGGCATTCCAACCAACTATTGGGGTGAGGTTCTGAACCCGACCGCTGACAACCCGACGGGCGTTGTCCCCGGATTGATGGCTGTGGGTGAAGCAGGCTGTGCCTCGGTTCACGGGGCGAACCGTCTGGGCTCGAACTCACTGATCGACCTCGTGGTGTTTGGCCGCGCTGCTGCAATCAAAGCGGGCAAGGTAGTGGATGCCGAGGCACCGAACCCGGTGCTGAACCAGGCGTCCGTCGATAAGGCGTTCGACCGCTTTGACGCGGTACGTAATGCCAGCGGTGCAATCGCTACCGCCGATCTGCGTCTTGAGATGCAGAAGACCATGCAGGAAGACGCAGCGGTCTTCCGGACAGCAAAAACCATGGCCGAGGGCGTCGACAAGATGACGGAGATCGCCGCCAAGATGGACGACCTAAAAGTCAGCGACCGCTCGCTGGTCTGGAACAGCGACCTGATGGAAACGCTGGAGCTGACCAACCTGATGCCAAGTGCGTTGGCCACGATTGTCGGCGCCGAGGCGCGTAAGGAATCCCGCGGCGCGCACGCGCATGAGGATTTCACCGAGCGTGATGATGAAAACTGGCGCGTCCACACAGTGTCGCGTGTTGATGGCAACAAGGTTGATCTTAGCTATCGCCCGGTCATTGCCGATCCGCTGACAACCGAAGACGAAGGCGGCATCAGCCTGAAGAAAATCGCGCCCAAAGCGCGGACGTTCTGATCAAGCGGACCCCGCCTTGAAGTGGCTCGCTAATCGGACGGCACATGCGGCGGATTAGTGAAACGAAGAATAGAAAGGGCCGCTGACATGATGTCTGCGGCCCTTTATTGTGGGTCAGCCAGCCTGCCATTAAATGCTTGCAAGATTTAGGTTGTCTAACTGCCCGTTTTTGGGCGACGACGATTTGAGCTACAGCGATGATTATGTTCAGCGCATGGTCAAATGCCTAGAAAACCACGAAGCGGACAAAGTAGTCATCGGCACGCATGGGACCACCTAGTCCAGTACGGCTCCCGAAAACGTTCATCAAAGAACACCAATTAAGTTCGGCCAACTGTTACAAAACATGCAGCGTGTGGACCGACTGGGAACAGAGGCATTGGTTGCGCTTGGCCGTAACATTGCGCCCTACAAGTACGTGGAAACCAGCCAGAAATTCGTGGATGTGTGTTATGCGCGTTGGTCGTATGAAAACGGCATTGAAAGCAGGGTCATCGATCGCGAGAACAGTGGATTTGTTCGGCGCGTGCCTACCGAAGGTGAGCACGAAACATTCTTCATGACTTTTACCAGAAAGACGCGCCAGGTTTGGATGAAATCAGTTTTTTACCGCGTACGACAGGTATCGTGTAACGGGTGACCGCATCTAGGTCAGCTCAGACAGCGCACGTTTCAGGTCGCCGGATATTCGGTGCGGGCTGCGTTCAACCGCAAAGTCGAGACAGGCCTGACGTTTTTTGGCCAACTCCTCATCGGACATGCTGAGTACACGCATCATCATGCGGATCAAGCCTCTTGGGTTTTGCGCGGGATAGAGCAGATCATGACAGGCCTCTGGTGTAGTATGCTTGTGCGCATCAATGTCGGGGCCGATAATCGGCAAGCCAAAGGTCTGCGCCAGCATTGCCGTTCCCGAGGTAAAAGTGGTCGTCGACGGCAGCATGTATGCATGCGCATTTGAGAACACTTGGGTTATTTCGGAATCAGGAATTCGTTCAGGCATAACAGTAGTATTTCGGTTTGATCGCATGCGGCGCATCAGGCGGCGGCCGGACGGATACACCCGCCCGACGACTGATACCTGAAAGTCGTGACCACGATTGGTCATTTTTTTTGCGGCATCTTCCAACCGTTCCAATTCACGGCTGCCCCGCATTGTTCCAAAGCTTAAGAAATGGGTGCGCTCGCGCAGGGGAAGGGGGCGTTTCAACGTTTGCTCTGACGGCTCGTAAACACCAAGATAGCTCGGATGCGGAATGAGGCGCAGTTTATCGGGGTCAGTGCCATATTCATCAATCATATGTTGCCGGGCATGGGGCGTGTGAACGTGAATCAGGTCGACAATTTCCGCTAATTCCCGGCGGTTATTGCGGAAGTAATCTGTCTTGACTCCTTCGGAATGCGCGAACTGATTGTGAATGGTCCAGATCACGCGCCCGCCATTGGCCTGGTATTGTCTCATGCCGTCACAGGTAGACCGAAAATCAGAAGCCTGCGCTTCCGTTTCCGGCTTGGGGAACAACCGGTCGTCCCAATGAATATGAATGATGCTTTGATCGGGTTGAAAATCAGCCTTTGCAAACGCGGACAAAGGAGCGCTTCTGGAAGCAATCAAGCAGAACTCTGGCTTACAGGCCGAATACAGCATGTTCTGGTAGGGGTTCTTATTGCCGTAAGGTATGTTGACGACATTAATCGACATGCGCTGTCCTGAACTCAACTCGTTTCTTCAGCGGCACGATCCTTGTGCGCCGTGGGAATTTTGTGGTGAACTTGCCCAATTTTCTTGGGTGTTTTCAAGGTTAAAAGGTTGGCTTTCCGGCCCGCCGAGTATATCTATACGCAGGATTTTAGCGAGGTCGGAAATGGTACAACTCACCCTGCCAAAGAACTCTCGGATTACTACAGGTAAAACTTGGCCAAAGCCTGAAGGCGCGGCCAATGTTCGTAAATTCCAGATCTATCGCTGGAACCCGGATGACGGTCAAAATCCACGTGTGGACACCTATTTTGTCGATATGGACAGCTGCGGCCCGATGGTTCTGGACGCGCTGATCAAGATCAAGAATGAAATCGACCCAACCTTGACCTTCCGCCGGTCCTGCCGCGAAGGTATCTGCGGTTCCTGCGCGATGAATATCGACGGGATCAACACGCTGGCCTGTATCTACGGCATGGATGAAATCAAGGGTGACGTTAAGATTTATCCGCTGCCGCATATGCCTGTCGTCAAGGACCTGATCCCGGACCTGACGCATTTCTATGCGCAGCATGCAAGCATCATGCCGTGGCTGGAAACTAAGACCAACCGTCCTGCGAAAGAGTGGAAGCAATCAATCGAAGATCGCAAGAAACTGGATGGGCTGTATGAATGCGTGATGTGCGCCAGCTGCTCGACCTCGTGCCCCAGTTATTGGTGGAACGGGGATCGCTACCTTGGCCCCGCTGCGCTTTTGCATGCGTATCGCTGGATCATCGACAGCCGTGACGAAGCCACTGGTGAACGTCTGGATGAGTTGGAAGACCCGTTCAAGCTGTATCGCTGCCACACGATCATGAATTGCGCCAAGACCTGTCCGAAGGGTCTGAACCCGGCCAAGGCGATTGCCGAAATCAAAAAGATGATGGTTGATCGCGCAGTTTAAAGCGTATGAAAATCATGCACTTGCCGCCTTGCGGTAAGTGCATGTCGCAGTTGCAGATTTGTGTAATGCGATGGCCCCTGATCCAGACTATCTTTGTGATCAGGGAGGAGTGATGAGACCGAAAACGGGACCGCTCCGATGCAAAATCAAAGACAACAATCCAAAACGAGCGCTGTTGAAGCTCTGGAGCTTATAAATCAAGCGTGGACCTACTACACTCCCGAGCCTGTAGAGGTGGAAGAAAAGCACGAACCTGAGCTTTTCGAATACGCAAACGCAGCCTAAGTCGACGTCAGGCTTGCGGCCGGCACTCAAAATGGGTCATGCATTGGTCATGCCCATTTTGCTTCTTATTTTGGCAGGCGGCGTGTTTGCCTATTTTCTGTGGCGCTCGCGCACCTCGTCCCTGAGCCGGGACTGCCGCTGGCGGCAGCACCGTAAGGAAGGCGTTTGGGTGTGTGCATTCTGTGGCGCGCAGCAGCAGGGCAGCGACGCGCCAACTCAATGTCTGAAGGGTCAATAGCAGGGCGGCTTCCCACCCTGCGTTTTTGCATTTACGCCGCCGGGAATGCCGCCTGCAGTGCGACTTCAACCATATCGCCAAAACTGCTTTCGCGATCAGCCGAGGGCAAAGCTTCGCCGGTCAGCAAGTGATCGGAAACGGTTAGAACAGCCAATGCGCGGCAGTTGTGCCGCGCGGCCAGAATGTACAACTCCGCAGCTTCCATCTCGACCCCGAGAATACCGTGCCGTACCATCTGTTCGTTCAGATCTGGGCGTTCGTCATAGAAAACGTCCGACGAATAGATGCCGCCGATATGGGTTGGCGTGCCTTTGGCCGCAGCCGCCTGAGCCGCCGCCTGAAGCAGCCCCCAATCAGCACAGGGTGCGAAATTCAGCTCTTTCATGATGCCGCGTGACGGTGTGCTAAGCGTGGTCGAGGTCATCGCCAGGATCACATCGCGGACATTCACACTGTCCTGCATGCCCCCGCAAGAGCCGATACGGATCAGCGTTTTGGCACCATAGTCCCGGATCAGTTCGTTGACGTATATCGACAAGGATGGCATGCCCATGCCGCTACCTTGAATGGTGACAGGATTATCTTTCCAGCGTCCCGTAAAGCCCAACATGCCGCGCACGTCATTGACTTTCTTCACGTCGTCCAGGAACGTTTCAGCCGCCCATTTTGCACGATAGGGATCGCCGGGCAAAAGAACCGTTTCTGCAATATCGCCTTTTTCGGCTCCAATATGAATTGTCATTTTGGGGTACGTTCCAATTAGAAATTAGACTTCCAGATCCGAAATATCTGTGCCGGAATTCAATGCGTCATGAATCCATTGCGGCTTTCGACCACGACCCGACCATGTTTGTTCTGGATTGGCGGGGTTTTTGTATTTCGCTTTTGTGGCTTTTCCAGATGTCGGATTGTCTTTTGACAGTTCCGACAAAGAGAACCCGAATTCAGCTGCGGCTTTTTCCGCCGCTTTCAGCGCTTCTTTGCGTTCGCGTTTTTCTGCGCCAATAAGCGCCTTTTCCACCTGATCGCGCAATTCAAGTAGATCCTTGCGCGACATATTTTCCAGATTTGTCCCCGACATTCACCCTCTCCCAGGAAATAGTCATTAACGGCGTCACCGATGGCACACCGTAATTCCAAAGAAAAGGATTATCTATCCCCTTTTATTCAGGGATAGAAACAGGATCAGTTCAAATTGACCGGCGTTACTCGGCAGCCAGGTTTTGAGGATCTACAAGAGTGACGATATCGCCCATGATTGCATTCAGTTCGAAATTCTTGGGCGTATAGATCTTTGCAACACCCATTGCAGTAAGCTTTGCGGCGTCGTCATCGGGGATGATGCCACCTACAATCACCGGAATATGATTCAGCCCGGCCTCGCGCAGCCGGTTCATGACGTCCTGCACAAGCGGAATGTGGCTGCCTGACAGAATAGACAGACCGATCACATGTGCGTCGTCATCCGCAGAGGCGGTTACGATTTCCTCGGGAGTCAGGCGAATACCTTCGTAACTGATATCCATACCGCAATCGCGTGCACGGAATGCGATCTGTTCCGCCCCGTTCGAATGACCGTCCAGGCCCGGTTTGCCGACCAGGAATTTCAGACGGCGGCCAAGCTTGTCGCTGACCGCATCCACTGCAGCCCGCAGATCTTCCAAGCCTTCTGTCTTGTTCGAGACCGAGCCCGATACGCCCGTAGGCCCGCGATAGGTACCGTAGACTTTGCGCATTTCTTCGGCCCACTCACCCGTGGTTACGCCAGCCTTGGCAGCTGCGATTGAGGGCTCCATGACGTTGGTGCCGTTTTGCGCCGCTTCGCGCAGCGCGGCCAGAGCCGCCGCGACAGCTGCGTCATCGCGATCTTGCCGCCATTCATTCAGGCGCGCGATTTGTTCTTGTTCGACAGCAGGGTCAACGACCATGATGCCGCCATCTTCGGTCTGCAGGGGCGAGGGTTCGCCTTCGATCCACTTGTTCACACCGACAACGACAGTTTCGTTCCGTTCAATGCGGTTCAGGCGTTCAGCGTTTGAATCAACAAGCCGTGACTTCATGTATTCGATCGACGCTACTGCTCCGCCCATTGAATCCAGATTGGCGAGTTCGGCACGTGCACCCTGCTTCAATTCTTCAACTTTCGCGTCCACGGCGGGGTTGCCATCGAACAGGTCACCATATTCCAGAAGGTCGGTCTCATAGGCCAGAATCTGTTGCATCCGCATGGACCACTGCTGATCCCAGGGGCGGGGCAGGCCCAGTGCCTCGTTCCATGCGGGCAGCTGAACTGCGCGGGCGCGGGCTTTTTTCGAAAGAGTCACGGCCAGCATCTCGATCAGGATGCGGTAGACGTTGTTTTCGGGCTGCTGCTCGGTCAGCCCAAGCGAGTTGACCTGAACTCCATACCGGAATCGGCGGAATTTCGGGTTCTCAACACCATAGCGTTCGTGCAGGATTTCGTCCCAAAGATCGACGAAAGCGCGCATTTTGCACATTTCGGTGACAAACCGGATACCTGCGTTCACAAAGAACGAAATCCGTCCGCAAAGCGCTGGGAAATCGTCGGCGGGTACACGAGGGCGCAGTTCGTCCAGAACGGCGATGGCTGTGGCCAGCGCATAAGACAGCTCTTGTTCCGGTGTCGCGCCAGCCTCTTGCAGGTGATAGGAACACACGTTCATCGGGTTCCATTTCGGCACGTTGGAATAACAATACTCGGCCACGTCGGCGATCATCTTGAGCGAGGGTTTGGGCGGGCAGACATAGGTGCCGCGGCTCAGGTATTCCTTGATCAGATCGTTCTGAACTGTGCCCTGCAGCTTGGAGATATCTGCGCCTTGTTCCTCGGCCACAGCGATGTAAAGCGCAAGCAGCCAAGGCGCTGTCGCGTTGATCGTCATCGAGGTGTTCATCTGTTCCAACGGAATCTGGTCGAACAGAACCCGCATATCGCCTAGGTGGCCGACGGGTACGCCAACCTTGCCGACTTCGCCGCGCGCAAGTGTATGATCGCTGTCATATCCGGTCTGCGTGGGCAGATCAAAGGCCACTGAAAGGCCCGTCTGGCCTTTTGCGAGGTTCCCGCGATACAACGCATTCGACGCTTTGGCGGTGGAATGACCGGCATAGGTTCGGATGAGCCAGGGGCGATCTTTCTGCGTCTGCGTCATAGCTGGACCTCGTGTCTCGGTTGGGCAAGAAAATTACGTTCCCGGCCTCTAAAGCGCAATTTTCGGGATATGTCAATTCGCTGCGTCGCGGCATATGAGGTTCTTCAGATTGTAGGACGCAGCGTTTGGTGGCAGGGTGCTCGCATGACTCAGACCGTGGAACTTCCGCTTTGGCTTTTTTTGCTGATCCTGGTGTTTGCCGTGGTCACTTTGGCTTCACATTTTCTGTTCCCGTCGGTGCGGTGGTTTTTCAGGCGTCGACTCGAACGAGCGGTGAAACGATTGAACACGCGCCTGAAGCGGCCGATCCAGCCGTTCAAGTTGGCGCACCGTCACGATATGATTCAGCGCCTGATCTATGACCCGCAGGTTGGTCAGGCCGTTCAGGATCACGCACGCGAAACGGGTGTCCCCGATGCTGTGGCGTTCGAGCAAGCGCAGCGATACGCGCGTGAGATCGTTCCCTCGTTTTCAGCCGTTGCCTATTTCAGCATTGCGATCCGTCTGGCTCGTTTGCTGAGCAATGCGTTTTATCACGTGCAGCTTAGCTATCAGGACGAAGACGCTGTCGAAAACATCGACCCCGACGCCACGGTGGTTTTCGTCATGAATCATCGCAGCAATATGGACTATGTGCTCGTTACCTACCTCGCAGCGCAACATTCGGCCCTTTCTTATGCGGTGGGCGAATGGGCCCGTGTCTGGCCCCTTAGCCGTCTGATCCGTGCGATGGGGGCTTATTTTATTCGGCGAAAGTCCGGCAATGATCTCTATCGTCAGGTGCTGTCCTGTTATGTGCGCCACGCGACCACGGCAGGAGTGACGCAGGCCATGTTCCCCGAAGGTGGGCTAAGTCTGACTGGTGCCCTGGGTCGTCCAAAGCTGGGTTTGCTCAAATATATTATTGACGGGACCTCGGAAGAGGGCCGCGATGTTGTATTCGTCCCCGTGGCGCTGAACTATGATCGTGTGCTCGAAGATACTGTTCTGACGCGTGCCGCATTAGGCAATGAACGACGGTTTCGCGCGCGGATCGGTGTAATCACCAGATGGATCCTCAAACAGCTCTGGCGGCGCGTGATCGGGCGCTACAAACGATTTGGCCTAGCCTCGGTCCGATATGGTCAGCCCGTTTCCTTGCGGGCGTTTCGGGCAGATCATCAGCGCGATCTGATGACCGATTTAGCGCGTGACCTGATGACGCGACTCCGCGCTGCAATCCCGCTGGTCCCTGTACCCGCCGCGTGTTGGCTAATGCAAAAGCATAAAGAGATGTCGGAGGCCGATGCCGTTCAGGTGATTGTCGAGCTCATGCGTCGCAATGGAATGACGGACCAAGAGAACCAGACATCGGTTGAAGCCGCGATTGATCAGTTGGTCGAACGGCGAATTCTCAGGCGCAGTGACGGGAAAATATGCCTGTCCGGTCAAAGGGTTGATCTTCTGGAGTATTATGCAGCCTCGGTTCCGATGGGACCAGACGAGGGAAATGCTGCGGATGCGAAGGAAATTTCTGCATCCGCTGGGTCATAAAGTTACAAAACAGCACCGATTTCGGTTGCATTATTTCCTAAAGGCCAATATTCCATCGGTTAATGCACGCGATTCTGCATCGCGGCAAAGGTTTAGAACTGAAGGAGGCCAACATGGCTCTGGACACCGACAGCGGCATCGCGTCGTACGAGGCACCGGAAAAAGACCTCTATGAGATGGGTGAAATCCCTCCGATGGGTTTTGTGCCCAAGAAAATGTATGCGTGGGCGATCCGCAAGGAGCGCCACGGCGACCCGGACACCGCGATGATTCAGGAAGTCGTGGACGTCCCCGAGCTGGACAGTCACGAAGTGCTGGTTCTGGTCATGGCTGCCGGCGTCAACTACAACGGAGTATGGGCGTCGCTGGGTAAGCCGATTTCGCCCTTCGATGGCCACAAGGCCCCTTACCACATTGCCGGTTCTGATGCGTCGGGCATCGTTTGGGCCGTTGGTTCAAAAGTGACCCGCTGGAAAGTTGGTGACGAGGTCGTCATCCACTGCAACCAGGATGATGGCGATGACGAGCATTGTAACGGCGGTGATCCGATGTATTCGGACAGCCAGCGGATTTGGGGCTATGAAACCCCCGATGGTTCGTTCGCGCAGTTCACTAATGTTCAGGCCCAGCAACTGATGCCGCGGCCCAAGCACCTGACTTGGGAAGAAAGCGCTTGCTACACGCTGACGCTGGCGACTGCCTACCGGATGCTGTTTGGTCATGAGCCACACGACCTAAAGCCGGGCCAGAACGTTCTGGTTTGGGGAGCGTCGGGTGGTCTGGGTTCCTATGCGATCCAGCTGATCAACACCGCAGGTGCAAACGCGATTGGTGTGATCTCAGACGAAAGCAAGCGTGACTTTGTCATGGGTCTGGGTGCCAAGGGCGTTCTGAACCGCAAAGACTTCAACTGCTGGGGTCAGCTGCCCACAGTGAACACACCAGAATATGCCGAGTGGTTCAAAGAAGCCCGCAAATTCGGCAAGGCCATTTGGGACATCACCGGTAAAGGCAACAACGTCGACATGGTGTTCGAGCACCCCGGCGAAAGCACCTTCCCGGTTTCGACCTTTGTTGTGAAGAAGGGCGGCATGGTTGTGATCTGCGCTGGTACAACCGGCTACAACCTGACCTTCGATGTGCGTTACATGTGGATGCACCAGAAGCGTCTGCAGGGCTCGCACTTTGCCCACCTCAAGCAGGCAGCGGCTGCAAACCAGCTGATGGTTGAACGTCGCCTGGATCCCTGCATGTCCGAAGTGTTCACCTGGAATGATCTGCCCGAGGCGCACATGAAGATGCTGCGGAACGAGCATAAGCCGGGCAACATGTCGGTGTTGGTTCAGGCTCCACAGACCGGGATGCGCACCTTGGAAGAGGTTCTGGCCGCACGCGACTAACTTCGTCTCAGACAAAATCCAAAACACCCGCGAATCGGTTTTCTGGCTCGCGGGTGTTTCTTTTTGGGCGGTGGTCTTAGCCTTTTTAAAGGCTTAAGCGAGAATACCCCGCTGTTTTTGGGGAGTAGAAATCAGTGAATAGGCCAAAAAAACTTCCTCATGCTATGGTTGTGTTAACCCTTCGTTAACCGTTTCGGAGAGACGCTGATGGCGCAAAATGAGTGGATACTGGACGTACTGTCGGACCTCAGCGCCTTTGCTGTTGAAAACGGTTTGACCGCGCTTGCCGAGCAGTTGGATGACACCAAGCTGATCGCCGCAGCCGAAATCTCGTCCAGAAAGAATGAGGTTCGGGCACCAGCGGATGGCAACAAAACTCGATATGAGCCAGGTTCTGGAGGACTTGGAAAACACCAGCTCGCTTGACGAACTAAGCGAAGTCGCCATTCGCCTGCGGGACAGGCTGCAGATTGAAAACCTGATTTATCATTGGGTCGACGGGGCCGGTGATCAATACGGCTATACCACCTATCCCGACGTTTGGGCCGAACGGTACCGCGAGCGTAACTATCACAGAATTGATCCGGTCATACTGGGCTGTTTCCAACGGTTTCATCCGGTGGACTGGAAGACGCTGGATTGGTCGGGCAAGGTTGCCAAGACGTTTTTGAAGGATGCATTAGAGCACGGCGTTGGCAATCAAGGTTATTCCATTCCGATCCGCGGCCCGAATGGCCAATTCGCTTTGTTTACCGTCAATCATACCTGTGACGATGACACCTGGCAGAAGTTCATCAAAACGCATGGGCGCGAACTGATCCTGATTGCGCATTACTTCAACCGAAAGGCGCTGGAGTTTGAAAGTGACCGTCAGCCCGATTCTGCACGTGGATTGTCGCCGCGTGAAGTGGACGCCATGACCTTGCTCGCCCTGGGTTATAGCAGGGCACAGGTCGCTCATTCCTTGTCGATCTCGGAACACACGCTGAGGGTTTATATCGAAAGCGCCCGCGCCAAGCTGGGTGCGCAAAACACAACTCATGCTATCGCAACGGCCCTGAGCCGAGGGTTAATAGTCGTTTAAAGCGCGCCCGCACTAAAAACCGGAAATTAACCACGACTTTGTACCCCCTTCGTTCTTGCACAGGACGACAAGGGGAAAAGAGTCATGTTGCGCTATGTCTATGCTGACGAATTGCACAAATATCCAAAACTGGCTGAGGGGATGTTTCGGGACCGCGCCGATCAATTCAAAACCCGGCTGGGCTGGGATGTTCATGTCAACGACAAGGGGGAAGAGCGAGATCAGTACGATGATCTGAACCCGATCTATGTCATTTGGGAAGAACCGGATGGCAGCCACGGCGGCTCCATGCGCGTGATGCCGACCACCGGTCCGGTTATGGTGAACGAGGTGTTTGGACACCTGACGGGCGGCAAACCAATCAACAGCCCCTTGATCTGGGAAGTGACGCGCTTTTGCCTGTCGCGCACGGCAAGCCCGCAGACGGCCGGGGCCATCATGCTTAGCGGCGGCGAGATGATGGAGGGGTTTGGTCTAACCCACATTGCGGGTGTTTTCGATGCGCGTATGATTCGCATCTATCGCCTGATCGGATCATCTCCGATCGTGCTGGGCACCGAAGGTAAAGGGCGTGATCAAATCTCGGTCGGGATGTGGCCGTATTCGGCGGACGACTGCAACCGCGTAGCCAAGCGCGCGGGCATCCCGCGTGAATTGTCGCGGCTGTGGTTCAAGACGGCTTTCGGCGTTGGCAGACAGCACCCGTTTGCATTGTCAGCATGACAGAGTGAAAACCGAATTCCACATCTGGTGATAGCTGGCGCGGGCTTGTAGGGTCGCGCCATGTCTTTGCCCTCTGTGACTTACTCTGACGACCAGGCCGCCGCGTATGACAGCATCTCTGAGATGCTGAAATCGGCAGGTGTTGACCTTGACGATGACGCGCTGCTGAAGCTTCCGGGATCGAGTAAATCCGGTGTGATGGCTGTGATTGGAAAGGCAGGGTCCGGAAAAACCCTGCTGCTGGCCGAGCTTTATAAGGCCATCGCGGACACCGGCGTGCAGATTGTGTCAGGCGATTTCGAAAGCCGCAAAGCTCGTGAAAAACGCAGTCTGGCGATCTTGGCCCCGACGAACAAAGCAGCCAGCGTATTGCGTCTGCGCGGGGTGCCAGCCACCACGATCCACCGCATCCTTTATACACCCGTCTACGATCCGGAATACGAGCGCATCGCCGAATGGCTGGCAGGCAATGACGAGCGTCCCGAAATCGAAGGCCTGACCGACGAGGCGCTGGATCGCGCAGCGGCGTTTTACCAGAACAACAAGTCCATTCCGGGCGCTCTGGCCGCGGCAGGGTTGCGGGGCTCCGATTTTATCACCGGCTGGAAGCGCCGGGACGAGCCGTTGGACATCGGGTTTGTGGACGAAGCCTCGATGCTGGATGACCGGCAATTCGAAGACTTGCAAGAAATCTTCCCAACACTTCTGCTGTTTGGTGACCCGGCACAGTTGGCGCCGGTCAATCAGTCGGGCAGCATGGTGTTCGAAGCGTTACCCGAACCGCGCAAACAGATCCTTCACCGGGTTCACCGACAGGATGCGGATAACCCGATATTGGACCTTGCCCATGCGCTGTCTGACCCGCAGATGGGGTTCGAAGATTTTGAGCGCATGGTCGAACAGACCGCCCGTCAGGACGACCGTGTGGTCTGGGGGCAGCGGGTCGAGGTTGATCTGATGGCCCGCAGTCCCGTTCTGGTCTGGCGCAATGCAACCCGTATTCGGTTGATTCAGGCTTTTCGAAACGTTCACGGCGCGCCGGATACCGAATTGTTGGAAGGCGAACCGCTTATCTGCGACGGTATCGAATTACCTTTGAAACATCGCAAGAAACGGCTGGATCTTGAGGCGCGCGGCCTGATCAAGGGCGCTCAGGTCATTTATCTGGGTCCTGGCCGCAAACCGGGGTTTTCCAGGTTGCACGTGATGGGGGCAGTAGACCCTCAGGTCAGCGCCGCATCCATCGTCAAGATTGAAAAACCGGACGAGGAAGAGCCGTTCATTCCCTTTGCCGCGCGCATGGGCGCCACCTTTTTGCACGGTGCAGCAGTCACCATTCACAAGGCGCAAGGGTCGCAGTGGGACACTGTTCAGGTTTTCGCTCCGGATATTTATGCCGCTGCCCGTATGGGCCGCACCGAGGCTGGACAACCACTGTGGAAACGTTTGGCCTATGTCGCCATCACGCGCGCGCAGGAAAGGCTGATCTGGGTCGTACGCAACCGGCTTGCCAAGCCGACTTATCCGCTGCGTGTGGACGACCTGCGCGCTGTCCCGGCGGCCTCACTGACCTTGGAGGCAGAAGAGACATGACATCCATTATTGTGACCGGCGCAAGTTCTGGCATAGGGCGCGCCACGGCTGAATTGTTTCTGGCCCAAGGATGGACGGTTGGTCTATTGGCGCGCAGTGCTGACAAGCTGAACGAAATGGCTGCAGAGCACGCAAACGCAATTCCATTGGTCGCGGATGTCACCGATGCACAAGCGGTTGAGGCCGCCTTTGGCGACTTTCAGGGTAAGGCGGGCCATTTGGATGTTCTGTTCAACAACGCGGGAATATTCGCGCCGGGGGGAACGATTGACGAGATCGCGTTGGACGATTGGTACCAAAGCGTCGCCGTCAACCTGAACGGCATGTTCCTGTGTGCCCGTGAGGCGTTTCGGATCATGCGCCACCAATCGCCGCAAGGCGGGCGCATCATCAATAACGGCTCAATTGCCGCCCATGTGCCGCGCCCCAACTCGGTGCATTACTCGGCGACGAAACACGCCATTACCGGCCTGACCCGCAGCCTGTCTTTGGACGGGCGGGGCTTCAATATCGCTTGTGGGCAGATCGATATCGGCAATGCGCGAACACAGATGGTGCAGGGCCTGGTCGACGCGGCCATTGCCGACAGGCAGCAGCCCGACCCAACAATGGCCGTCGAAGATGCAGCGCGGTCCGTTCTTCACATGGCGAACCTGCCGCTTGAGGCAAACGTTCAGTTCATGACCGTGATGGCCACGACAATGCCCTATATCGGACGCGGGTAACGATCAGTTACTCGCGCAATAGGCGGAACGCGGTTGACGCACCCCAACCCGCCGCAATGGCAATGACCAAAGACATCAGGCCGTACCAGATCGGTTGCTGGCGGGACATGTTGTACAAGAACCGCTCCAACCCTACTTTGCGCACGTCGATGGTGGTCTCAAATTGTGAAACGACCTCGCCGCCGCGGGTTAGGAAGATGCGCGCCACATAGTCGCCTTCGGTCAGATCCGCAGGCATGTCGATTGAGGTACGGAACAGGGTTTGTTCATCAACGGCCACGGTGTCTTCGCGAATGGAATACAGACCTTCGTTCTCTCGGATACGAATAACAGCGTCCGCGAATTCCTGCGCGCCGCGGATGTTCATCGCAGCACCAACAGATCGGATGGCACGTTCGATTGACACGCTGTACCGCAGGTCTTCGGTATCTGACAGAATCTCATTCAAGGGCGCGCTGGTCGCAACCGCATAGAAGCTGGGGGCTTCGTCTACGAGGACACTGTCGGTATTGACCCAGATTCCAAGCTTGCGCTCTTTTCGCCGAACGGTGACAGGACTGGATGGACCGGACACTGCGACAATCACTTCAAGTGGTGGTCCCGGCGGAATGGGAGCTTGGCGTTTGACCGCGCCAAAGACCAGGATCTCAGATCCGTCAAAATTGGCGGTGATGGCCACGCGATCCTGGCTGAGGCCCAGAACGACCTCTTCCTCAACGGCCAGAGCGGGGCTGGCGCAAAGGGCCAGCGCAACAAGCAAGCGTTTCAGCATGATTAGTGCCCTCCGCCGGTGCCAAGCGAGAACAGCTCGGATGGTTCAATCAGCAGATCCAAAGCCAGCTTTCCGCAAACCGCAAGAACTAGCGCTGCCAGCAACACCCGCAACTGCTCGGCAGGCATGCGCGCGCCGATCACCGTTCCGATCTGTGCACCGATGACGCCGCCAACCAGAAGCAATACGGCAAGAACGACATCAACTGTAAAGTTGGTAGTGGCATGCAACATGGTCGTAAAGGCGGTGACAAAGATGATCTGGAACAGGGATGTTCCGACCACGACCTTGGTGGGCATTCCCAACAGGTAAATCATCGCAGGCACCATGATGAACCCGCCGCCAACGCCCATAATGGCCGACAGAACGCCAACGAACAGGCCAACCAGCGCAGGCGGAATGACCGAGATATACAGGCCCGAAGTCCGGAACCGCATTTTGAACGGCATCGCATGCACCCAGCCGCGCTGACGGCGTTTGGGGGGTGCGGACACGCCTTTCTTGGATTTACGGAGCGCGTTCAGGCTTTCGATGAACATTAAACCGCCCACGACGCCAAGGAACACGACGTAGCACAACGTCACAAGCAGATCGACCTGCCCGAGGCTTTTGAGGTAGTTGAATATCACCACCCCAAGTGCAGCACCCGTTAAGCCGCCTATCAATAGGACGGTCCCCATTCTTAGGTCGACTGTTTTTCGTCGAAAATGCGCCAGAACCCCAGAGAATGAAGAGGCAACAATCTGGTTGGCTTCGGTTGCAACCGCAACGGCCGGGGGAATGCCGATGAAGAACAGCAGGGGCGTCATCAGGAAACCGCCGCCGACACCGAACATGCCCGAAAGAATGCCGACCATCCCCCCAAGCCCCAGTAGAAGGAAGGCGTTGACAGAAACTTCGGCGATAGGAAGGTAAATTTGCATATCGAGCTACTGGATGAGGGTAGGCGGGTCACAGAGAGTGATCAGGGCCGCCTCAAGGTAAAGTGGTGTAGGTTTAATGCGACGCGCGGCGGCAGTGCCCCGTGGCCACATGGCGGAAGTCGGATCGCTGGGCGTCATGCCAGCAGCCTGATACGGCTAAATGTCTGGTTTTCCTCAGTACTGAGGTGTTCATGCGTTCCCAAATACACGGTCCGGGTGTATTCCGAGTCGTAGGGTATGATTGGCGACACATGCATACCCCTTTAGAACGGTTGCGGCATGCAAAATCAACTCCGCATGCCGCTCTGCAGCGAACAGGACTGAACTGAGTCCGAAACTGGACTTATCAGCGCTCTTTCACATAGGGCTCACCGCCGGCGCGCGGCGGAACCGCTTTGCCGACAAACCCGGCCAGAATGACCACAGTAAGGACGTAAGGCAGGGCGTCCATGGCCTGCACAGGGATGACCACGCCGCCCAGATCGATGTTCTGGAACCGCAGCGCGATGGCCTGCAACAAACCGAACAACAGGCAAGCGCCCATTGCATGCCAGGGGCGCCATTTCGCAAAGATCAGTGCAGCCAGCGCGATAAAACCACGGCCTGCGGTCATGTCTTTGACGAACCCAGCTTGCAGTGCGGTGGCCAGGTAAGCCCCAGCGATACCGCACAACACGCCACAGATGGCGACAGCGGCATAGCGCAGGCCAACGACCGAGACACCGGCCGTGTCGACGGCAGCGGGGTTTTCACCCACGGCGCGCAATCGCAATCCGAACCGTGTGCGATACAGAATCCACCATGTTGCCGGTACCATCAGGAACGCGACATAGACCAGGACCGAATGGCCCGAGAGCAACTCGGAATAGATCGGCCCGATGATTGGCACCCCGCTCAGCGACTCGGCAAAGGGGAAATTGATCGGTGTGAAACGACCGCCGCCAAACAACGAGGGCGTGCGCCCGCCCTGTTCGAACCAGCTTTGCGCGACAAGAACCGTCATACCTGCCGCAAGAAAGTTGATTGCGACCCCGGATATCAATTGGTTGCCCCGGAAGGTGATCGAGGCCAAACCGTGAAGCCCGGAAAGAACGAGAGAAGAGGCGATCCCCGCCAGCAGGCCCAACCAGACCGACCCGGTCACAGCCGCGACGGCTGCCGAGAAGAAGGCGGCCATCAGCATCTTGCCTTCAAGACCGATGTCGAAAATTCCCGCACGTTCGGAATAGAGCCCTGCCAGGCAGGCCAGCAATAGCGGCGTGGCCAAACGGATGCTCGAGTCCAGGACCTGGATGAGTGTTATAAAGAACTCCATCACTGCGCTCCCTTCCGCAGGCTCAGGAACAGCTTTTCAAGTGGCATCCGGACCATGTTGTCCAGCGCCCCGGTGAACAGGATCACCAGGGCCTGAATGACAACGATCAGTTCGCGTGGGATCGACGTCCAGAAAGCCAATTCTGCACCGCCCTGATAGAGAAACCCGAACAGGATCGCCGCAAGAAACACACCAAACGGGTGCGACCGGCCCATCAGCGCCACTGCGATGCCGATGAATCCCGCGCCCTCGGTTGCGTTCAGAACCAGGCGTTCGGCCTCACCCATCACGTTGTTGATGGCCATCAGCCCCGCCAGCGCGCCCGAAATCAGCATCGCAATGATCGTGATCCGCACCGGCGAAATGCCTGCATAGACGGCGCCGGTTTCGGTCTTGCCGTAGGACCGGATTTCATAGCCCAACCTTGTCCGCCAGATCAGTGCCCAGACGACAAAACAGGCCAAAACCGCAATGAAGAACGTGATATTAACAGGGGTCCCTTTAAACACCACGTTTTCGGCGGTTGAGAACATCGACTGAAATGTGGGCAGGTGAACGGCCTCGGGGAAACGCGCAGATGAGGGGTCTTGCGCGCCTGGTGGTCGCATAAGATTGACCAACACGTAGTTCAGGAATGCCGCCGCAATAAAGTTAAACATGATCGTTGTGATCACGATGTGACTGCCACGCTTGGCTTGTAGATAGGCCGGTATGGCGGCCCATGCGGCGCCAAACAGCATCGAACCTGCGCAAGCCGCCAATAGCGCAACGCTCCAATGCGGCCACGGGATGTAAAGGCATACCATGGCAACGCCCAGCCCGCCCAGCATAGCCTGACCTTCGCCCCCGATGTTGAACAGCCGGGCGTGGAAGGCGACGGCCACAGCCAACCCTGTGAACATAAAGTTGGTGGCATAATACAGCGTATACCCCCAACCGTAGGTCGACCCGAGCGCACCGGTCACCATCAGTTTCACCGCTTCGATCGGGTTTTCACCGATGGCCAGAATGACCAAGGCGGACAAGATTGCGGCCAATATCAGACTGATCAGCGGGATCAGCACCACATCGGCCCATTTGGGCATCTTTTCCATGTTACGCGGCCTCTCCCGCAACGCCGGCCATCAACAGGCCAAGTTCTTTTTCATCTGTTTCATGGGGCAGTCTTTCGCCCATGACATGTCCGTCAAACATCACAGCGATGCGATCCGATAGCGAGAAGATTTCTTCCAACTCGACCGAGACGAGCAGGATTGCTTTACCTTGATCACGCAGCGCGACGATCTGCTTGTGAATGAACTCGATCGCGCCGATGTCGACGCCGCGCGTTGGTTGCCCCACCAATAGAAGATCCGGGTTCCGTTCAATTTCGCGCGCGACAACAATCTTTTGTTGGTTCCCGCCCGAGAAGCTCTTGGCTGTAAGCCACGCATTAGGTGGTCGGACGTCGAATTTCTCGATCTTGCGTTCGGTATCGGCGCGCAGGGCGGCGTTGTTCATGAAAATCCCGCTCTGGTAGGCAGGATCACGGTGATAGCCAAAGGCCACATTCTCCCAAGCGTGAAAGTCCATCACAAGGCCTTCGCGCTGACGGTCTTCGGGCACGTGTGCGATATGTTGGGCCCGACGCGCCTGACCGTCCGATCCCGGACCGCTAAGCGCCAGCGGGCTGCCGTTCAATTTGATCGAACCCTGACCCGGACGCATGCCGCCCAGAACTTCCAGAAGTTCCGATTGGCCATTTCCGGCCACGCCAGCGATACCGACGATTTCACCGGCCCGAACGGTCAGGTCGATACCCTTGACCCGTTCGACCCCGGCTGAATCGAAAACGCTGAGTTTTTCAATTTCCAGAACGGGCTTACCGGGTTGCGCAGGTACTTTATCGACTTGCAGCAGCACCTTGCGGCCCACCATCAGCTCGGCCAGCTCCTGGGGGCTGGTGTCGGCTGTTTTCACCGTCGCCGTCATCTGACCGCGCCGCATGACCGAAACCGTATCGGTGTTTTCCATGATTTCGCGCAGCTTGTGCGTGATCACGATGATCGTCTTCCCTTCGGCCCGCAGGCGGTCAAGGATGCGGAACAGCTGGTCAGCCTCGGACGGTGTCAGAACCCCGGTGGGTTCGTCCAGGATCAGAATCTCGGCCTTGCGATACAGGGCTTTCAGGATTTCGACCCGTTGCTGCATGCCGACGCCAATCTCGTCGATGCGCTTGTCGGGATCTACGAACAGCTCGTATTCCTCTTCCAGCGCTTTCAGTTCTTTGCGCGCTTTGGACAAGGACGGGGCCAGCAGCCCGCCATCCTCGGCACCGAGAACGATGTTTTCCAGAACGGTGAAATTTTCAACCAGTTTGAAATGCTGGAACACCATCCCGATCCCGGCAGCAATGGCCGCCTGGCTGTCAGGGATGTCGGTCTTGTTGCCGTTAATCCAGATTTCACCTTTATCGGCTTTGTAAAAGCCGTAGAGGATGCTCATCAGCGTGGATTTGCCCGCACCGTTTTCACCGATGATCCCATGGATCGTACCGGGGGCGACGCTGATAGAAATGTCTTTATTGGCCTGAACCGGCCCAAAGGCTTTGGATATCCCTTTGAGCTCAATGGCGGGGACGGTCATGTCTTGTCCTCAATTGCCGAAAGGGCCGCGGTGTCATACGCGGCAGAGTCGGGGGCAAGGCGGAGGTTGTACCCCCGCCTTGCGCGATATCAGAACTGCAGTGCCGGGCAGCTGTCGTTCTCATAATAGCTGACAACAGAGACGTTACCGTCGATGATGTCCTGACGCGCTTTGTCGACTGCGCCTTTCATCTCGTCCGAGACCAGAGGTGCGTTGTTGTCATCCATGGCGACGCCAACACCTTCTTCGGCCAGACCCATCTGGAACACGCCGGTTTCCAGGCCTTCGCCCGCTGACATCGCATCATAAACGGCAACATCAACGCGTTTCAGCATCGAGGTGAGAACCTTACCCGGGTGCAGGTGGTTCTGGTTGCTGTCCACGCCGATCGACAGGATGCCTTCGTCTGCCGCGGTCTGCAGTACGCCAACACCGGTGCCACCAGCGGCTGCATAGATCACGTCAGCGCCCTGGCTGATTTGTGCTTTGGTCAATTCCGAACCCTTCACCGGGTCGTTCCATGCTGCCGGGGTGGTACCGGTCATGTTGGCAACAACATTGATGTCAGGGTTTACAGCCTTGGCACCCTGCGCATAACCGCAGCCAAAGTGTCGGATCAGCGGGATATCCATGCCACCGATAAAGCCAACGGTGCCGGATTCCGATGCCATCGCGGCCATCATGCCGACCAGATATGATCCTTCATGCTCGGCAAAACCGATTTGACGGATGTTGGGGATGTCCAACCAGTTGACGTCAACTGCAACAAATTTGGTGTCCGGGTAGTCAGCAGCCACGGCGGACAGCGGATCTGCCATACCAAATCCCATCGTGATGATTGGGTTTGAGCCGGATTCAGCGAAACGGCGCAGAGCTTGCTCGCGCTGTGCTTCGGACTGGATTTCGATCTCGTTGTAGGTGCCGCCTGTTTCTTCGGCCCAACGCGACGCGCCATTGTGGGCGGCTTCGTTAAACGATTTGTCGAACTTGCCGCCGAGATCAAAGATCAGGGCAGGATCTGCCAGCGCAGCGCCAGCCGTAAGTGCGACTGCGGCGGTGGCACCCATCAAGGATTTCATCAGGGTCATTTTATACTCCCGTTTGTTATTATCGGTCGGGGCGAAGATAGCCCCGTTCACCCACTGTTAGCGAGCATAACTGTTGTGATGGCGGGAATTAAGGACGTTTGCAACCGCCGTGGTCAACAGATTTTTGACCATTTGGTCGAAAAAATATGTCTTAAGCGGTCAATCCAGCGCGGATTCCATCACGATAGCATCGATTTTCTGATTGTTTTCGCGCAGGTAATACCCCTTGCGCAAACCACAGGCGCGATAACCGCTGTGTTCATACAGCGCGATGGCGGGCAGGTTATCCGCAGCGACGTCCAGGAAAGCGCGCGTCGCGCCCAAAGCCTTTGCTTTGGAATGCCACTCTTGCATGCACGCTCGGGCCAGGCCCTGCCGCTGAACGTCTGGATGCGTGGCGATTGTCAGCAATTCAGCCTCATCGCCGATCACCTGGAACAGCGAAAAAGATTGAGTATTTCCAACGATATGTATGAACCGATTGTTCAGAAGATCCGCAAATTCGACCGCAGCCCACGACCGTGACTGGGTAAATGCCGCCGCGTGTGTTTTGGCAAGTTCCTCGGGGCTCATCAGTCCAGCAAAACCGGGGGTGTGTCTTTGGAAGGGGCCGCATCCGCAGGCCGAACATAGAGTGGCGCTGGCTGCGCAGTTTCGGTTTGCCACCTTTGCCCGGCGACCCGGGCAATAGCACGAACCTGTGCATCGGCGTCGTCATTCAGGATCAGAGGGCCAAGTGATTCTGCCTCAGTTTGAGGCATTAGCATCGGACCTTGGTCCGGGAACGCCACGTAAACCTGATCACGCGGGGCGCGGATCGCAGGCAGGGCGTCCGTAGGCATTTCGGCCAAAGCGTCGAACCCGGACACGCCTACCGCTGGAACGCCAAGCCCTAGGGCTAGGCCGCGCGCCGCAGAAACCGAGATTCGGATGCCGGTAAAGTTTCCGGGTCCAACGCCGACACCGATCGCGGACAGGTCTTTCCACCCATATCCGGCATCGGCCAGAACTTCTTCCAGCAACGGCATCAGACGTTCGGCTTGACCGCGCGACATGGCTTCGATGCGCGAAGTCACGATCCGGTTGCCGCACAACAAAGCGGCCGCGCAATGCGCGGCCGATGTATCAAACGCCAAAATAATGGGGTCAGACGGCAACAGGACGAACCTCGGTCACTTCGGGGATGTAGTGGCGCAGCAGGTTTTCGATACCCATCTTCAACGTCAGGGTCGAAGACGGGCAGCCCGCGCAAGCACCCTGCATGTGCAGGTAGACAACGCCCCGGTCAAACCCGTGGAACGTGATGTCGCCGCCATCCTGAGCAACTGCCGGACGGACGCGGCTATCAAGCAAGTCTTTGATTTGATTAACTACTTCTGCATCCTCGCCGGTGTGCTCTGCATGGCCCGATGCGGCTGTTTCACCAGCGCCGATGACCGGTTGGCCGGATTGATAATGCTCCATCACCGCACCCAGAATCGCAGGCTTGATGTGATCCCATTGGACATCATCGGACTTGGTGACGGTCACGAAGTCATTGCCGAGGAATACACCCGTTACTCCGCTAACCGCAAAAATCCGTTTTGCCAAAGGTGATTTTTCACCGGCTTCAGCCGATGGGAAATCCGCAGTGCCCGCTTCCAGCACGGTTTGGCCGGGCAGAAATTTCAAGGTTGCAGGGTTCGGCGTGGATTCGGTCTGGATGAACATGTCACGGCTCCGTTTCAGTTGCTTCTGATATGCGGGTCCGGGCCGGATAAGTCAAGATTTGGAACGATTCTAAATGTTGGCCGCCAACCGGATCGCATCATCCAACCGATCATCTCCCCAGTATAGTTCGTCGCTGACCAGAAAACTCGGCGCACCGAACAGTCCTTTGGCCTGTGCGGTTTTGGTCTGCTCGATCAGAGCTGACTTGATCTCGGGGTCTCGGGTTCTGTCCAAAAGGTCGTCAGGCAAACCGGCGGATTTCAGGCAATCAACCAGAACTGCATCGTCCGACACATTCTGACCTTGTGCGAATTCGGCTTTATAGACCGCCCGAACAAATCGCGCCCTGTCGGTCTGATTTTCAATAGCCAGCGTGAGGCGCGCAGCCTTCAGGCCGTTTTGCGGAAACGGGTCCGGCTGCCGGAAGGGCAGGCCGCGCTGCGCCGTCAAACGCTCCACATCGCGCCACATATAGCGCCCTTTGGCCGGGTAAATGTTAAACGGAGAATTGTTCCAGCCCTGCGCCGCGAAAATGGGCCCCAGAAGAAAGGGATGCCATTCTACGGCGACGTTATGCTGTGCCGCAGCCTGTTCGATTCGCATGGCGCTGAGGTAGGAATAGGTCGATGCGAATTCGAACCAGAACTGGATGCGGCATTGCATTGGGTGGCCTCAGGTGATGGCTTCCAGCTTTTCCTTGCTTAGGTCGCCGGGCACAATTGTGATCGGAATCGGCAGGCTGCCCGAGTTTTTGGTCAGCTGCGTCACCAGTGGACCGGGCCCTTTCTTTTCGATGCCAGCCCCCAGGACCAGAACGCCGATGTCCGGGTCTGACTGGACATGTTCGATGATCTGAGGGACAGGGTCGCCTTCGCGAATTGACAGCTCGGGATCGATCCCTTGTTTGTCGCGCATCCATTTGGCGAAAACTTCGTAATGCGCATGGATGCGTTCGCGCGCCTCTTCGCGCATGGTTTCGGCCACACCGATCCAGTGATTGAATTCATCGGGTGGGATGACGGACAGGATCGTTACCCCTCCACCGGTATGGGCTGCACGCATTGCAGCAAAACGCATCGCGTTAAGGCATTCGCGGCTGTCATCCAGAATGACTAGAAACTTACGCATGGGTGTCCTCGTGTATTTAGGGGGATCATGCCCGACCAAATGCGGGCTGGCAACACGGCGTATGACTACCGAGTGCTTGCAGCCCAGTCCCAATAGAGCGCGCGCGCGCGGCGTGCAATCGGTCCGACCTGATATTGAGTGTCCTCCAACGCCGTGACGGGGGTTAATTTGTTCATGTTACCGGTCATAAACACCTCGTCCGCCTTATGAAAATCTTCAAAGCTGAGGACGGATTCGTGGACCGTCACGCCGTCGGCGCGCAGGTTTTTGATATGTCGCGCTCGGGTGATTCCGGCCAGAAAAGTTCCATTGGGCGTAGGGGTGAAGACCTCGCCATCGCGAACCATGAAGATGTTTGCGGTCGCGGTTTCCGCTACATGACCCAAGGCGTCCGCCACCAGTGCGTTCGAGAACCCTTTGGACTTGGCCTCTTTCAACATTCGGGCGTTGTTGGGATACAGGCATCCGGCTTTGGCATTCACAACGGATGATTCCAGAACCGGTCGGCGGAATCGCGTGGTGGTGAGCGTGACCGAAGCTGTTTCCGGTGCCATTGGTATTTCTTCCAGACAGATAGCAAAGCCGGTGCTGTCCTGCTGAGGAACGATGGCTGTCGCATCGCCGTCGATGCCCCAATACATCGGCCGAATATAGACGGCGGAACCTTTGGCATAGCCATCCAGCCCTTCGCGGACGATTTCGACCATCTGTTCGGTCGTCACGGTCGGTGTCAGCAAAAGCGCCTCGGCCGAGCGGTTGACCCGTTCGCAATGGGCCACCAGATCCGGGGTCAGCCCGTCGAAGAATCGCGCGCCGTCAAAGACCGAAGACCCCAGCCAAGCGCCATGGTCTGCCGCACGCATGATCGGGGCATCCCCGTTGTGCCACTGACCATCAAAATAGGTGCGGATATTTTTGCCGACTGCCATGACGCCCTCCTTTGCCCTTGGGGCAACCTAGGAAGGCGTCACGGGAAGGTCCAGCGCAATCAGCCTTGTTTTGCGCCAACCATACCCACGATGTCGTAGGTCTGTTGCAGGATCGGGGCCGCTATCGCCCGCGCGTTTTCCGCGCCGCGTGCAAGAATCCGGTCAATCTCGGCCTCTTCACCCATAAGACGGGCCATCTCGGTCGAGATCGGCGACAGTTTGGCGACCGCCAGCTCAGCGAGCATCGGTTTGAATTCACCGAATTGCTTGCCGCCGAATTCGGCCAAAACCTGTTCCGCCGTTTGATCGCTGAGCGCGGCGAAGATGTTCACCAGATTGCGCGCCTCGGGGCGTTCGGACAGACCGTCGGTTTCCGAAGGCAGGGCATCCGGGTCAGTCTTGGCCTTGCGGATCTTCTTGGCGATCTCGTCGGCATCGTCCGTCATGTTGATCCGGGTCATGTCGGACGGGTCCGAAGATGACATCTTCCGCGAGCCATCACGCAGGTTCATCACGCGCGGCGCGGGTCCACCGATTACCGGCTCGGTCACCGGAAAGAAATCCACGCCATAGTCATGGTTGAACTTGATCGCGATGTCGCGAGTCAGCTCCAGATGCTGTTTCTGGTCCTCGCCCACCGGCACATGTGTCGCGTGGTAGGTCAGAATGTCCGCCGCCATCAGCGCCGGATAGGCAAACAAACCCAGCGAGGCGTTCTGAGCATTCTTGCCCGCCTTATCCTTGAACTGCGTCATCCGCTGCATCCAACCCATGCGGGCGATACAATTGAAGATCCAAGCCAGCTGCGTGTGCTCGGCCACCTGGCTTTGGTTGAACAGGATGGACTTTTCAGGGTCCAGACCGGCAGCAATAAAACCGGCGCATACCTCACGGGTCTTTTCGCGCAGACGGGCAGGGTCTTGCCAGACGGTGATCGCGTGCAGGTCGACCATGCAGTAGATGGTCTCGAAATCTTCGCCTTGCATATCCACAAAACGCTTTAGTGCACCCAGATAGTTGCCAAGGTGCAGGTTTCCCGAAGGCTGGATGCCGGAAAACACGCGCGGCGTGAACTTGGTTTCGGTCATCGAAGGGAACTCCCGTCTGGAAAAATCAGCCCCCGTCGCTTACCCATGAGGTCAAGGGACGTCAACAGCCGCGAAAGGCCAGCCCAATGAGCAGTGAGCATTATACACCCGCCGTGAACCCTCTGCCGCCCGTTGTGGTGGCGTTGGTCCTGTTCATCATGGGGATCGAATTGGCGTTTACGCTGGGCGCACGTGGTCTTGTGGGCGGGCCATCAGCGGTAGGTTGGCGGCTGGATGCCCTGCAAAGTTACACCTTTTCCCCGGATATCTTTCACTGGATGATCGAGAATGGACGTTGGCCGTTTGAACATGTGATCCGTTTCGTGACCTATCCGTTCGTGTCGGGCAGTTTTACCCAGGCGGTTTTTGTCAGTGTCTTCGTTCTGGCAATGGGCAAAATGGTGGCCGAAGTGTTCGGCGGTTTTCAGATGCTGATCATTTTCGTTTTGTCCGGTATCGGTGGCGCGTTGGTCTATGGGCTGTTGCTGAATCCCGCCTATCCGCTGGTCGGAGGATTCCCACCGGTCTACGGTCTGATCGGCGCGTTCACATGGCTGCTGTGGCGCAAGTTGTCACTGGTCGGTGAAAACCAGTCCCGTGCTTTCAGCCTGATCGCGGTTTTGATGGGCATCCAGCTGGTGTTTGGGCTTTTGTTTGGCGGCACGTCCGACTGGGTTGCCGATCTGGGCGGTTTTGCCACCGGTTTCGGCCTGTCGTTTTTTCTGGCACCCGGCGGATGGGCGCGGATCGTGGGACGTATTCGCCGCGACTGATCAGGACCGACGCAGCGCTTTTCTGAATTCGGACAGCTCGAACGCTTTGAAGAGGTGACCGAGTAAGAAGTAGGCGGCAGCTGCAATTATGATTAGGACAAGCAGCGCCAGATAACGCCATCCTGGTACCTGGAAAATCCAGCCAAAAATGTGAAGGGCGGCGAAAAGCACAACGCCCATACCCAGCGATGCCGCGACGACACGCCCGGCGCGTCGTTTGAACCGGTCGTCAAACCGTGCTTCATCGCCGAAACGGCGCGCTCCAATCGCCAACAAGGCGACCATCGCCCAACCGGCAGCCGAAGCCGCGATCGCCGGTGCGATCCACCCCACCAACGGGTAAAGACCAAAGGCCAGCCCGGCATTGATCACCATCGCAACTACGGCATAGCGAAACGGAGAGCGGGTGTCTTCGCGCGCGAAGAACAAGGGCTGCAGCAGCTTTTGCAGCATGAAAGCGGGCAGGCCGACGCCATAGATAGCTACGGCCAAGGCAGTGGCTGCAGTGTCCTCGGGGCTGAATTGGCCGCGTTCGAACAGGACCGACACCAGAGGTATTGGAATGATCAGAAAGGCAACGGTGGACGGCAGGGTCAGCAGCAGTGTGAACTCTCCGGCACGGGAATAGGCATTGCGCGCCCCGTCCTTGTCCCCGGCCCGTAAGCGGCGCGACAGATCGGGCAGTAGGACGATCCCCACCGCAATACCGACCACGCCCAATGGCAATTGATACAGCCGATCCGCTGCGAACAGCCAACTGACAGCCTTTTCGGTTTTGGACGCGACCAACTGGCCAACCACAAGATTGACCTGCGTGACGCCCATCGCCAAAGCGGCGGGCACTGCAATGCGAACCATGCGTCGCATTTCCGGGCTGAGCTTGGGCAGGCCGGGACGAATGCGAATACCTGCACGTTCTGTCGCCACCCAAACCAGCGCCAGTTGCGCGACCCCTGCCAGCGGAATGACCGTGATCAGCCACCAGATTACGTCGCCGCCAGACAGCGCGCCTGCGATCAAAGCAGTACAGGCAAAGATATTGAGTAAGACAGGCGCGGCAGCGGCAGCGGCGAACCGACCGGTGGCATTCAGAACGCCGGAAAACAGCGCGGCCAGCGACATGAACAGGATATAGGGAAAAACGACGTAACCGTAGTCGACGGCCATGTCGAAGCGTTCATCGCCATAGAACCCTTCGGCGGTCAGCCAGACAAGTCCAGGCATGAAAACCATCGCCAATCCAACCAGTGCCAAAACAGCCGCCGCCAACAGGTTGAAGGCATCCTGAGCAAACCCTTCGGCGTCTTCTTCGCCCTCCAGTCGTTTCGAGAACATTGGCACAAAGGCGGCGTTGAAGGCCCCTTCGGCAAAGAAACGGCGAAACATGTTGGGCAGGCGGAAAGCGGCGACAAAGGCGTCCATCACCGGACCGGGCCCGATATAGGCGGTTAACAGAATCTCGCGGAGAAATCCCAGAATCCGACTGGCCAGCGTCCAGAATCCGACCGTGAACAGGCCTGAAAACAATCGGATCTGTTTCATGAGATCGCGCGCTCCGCACCCTCAGTAATGGCTTTGCGCAGCTTGGCCTCAAGACCGCGTTGCTTGCTTTCGGAATGGTACTTCAGGCCGAACATGTCCTTGACGTAGAAAGTATCGACAACCTGTTCGCCATAGGTCGCGATCACGGCGTTGGCGATATAGACATTGGCCGCAGCCAGTGTTCTTGTCAGGTCATACAACAGGCCTGGACGGTCGCGGGTATCAACCTCGATGATGGTGTAGATCTCGGACCCGTCATTATCGAAGATTATATGGGTCGGCACATTAAAGGCGCGTTCGCGTTTTTTGATCTTGTCGCGCGATTTCAGAGCGTCACGCGCTACGACTTCGCCTTTGAGCGTCTTTTGGATCATTTGTGTCAGT
The DNA here is from genome assembly GCF_059609785.1 of Ruegeria sp. YTSC003. Lineage (NCBI taxonomy): Bacteria > Pseudomonadati > Pseudomonadota > Alphaproteobacteria > Rhodobacterales > Roseobacteraceae > Ruegeria > Ruegeria sp. YTSC003. The sequence continues at coordinate 163,615 of NZ_JBXWMK010000006.1, forward strand.
CGCGGCAAACGGCTTGCCTCAAAAGGGTGGCCCTCGGCATCCTGAATCCAGAACGCATCGGTGACGTACCCGTCCTTGGTGGTATAGCTACGGGCGTCGACCACGTTAGCCCCAACCAGCGCAAGCGCCCCGGCGATGCGGGCGAATATCCCGGGATGGTCTGCCATGGCAAAACACGCACGGGTGGCGTCGCGGTCGTCATCCGGGTGCAGGTGAATTTCCATTGCGCCGGGGTCGCCGCTTTGTTCCAGCGCGCGTAGCATTTTTGCGAACTCAATATGAGTGGACAGGTTCAGGCCCTGCCAATAGGGCGCATAGTGTCGTCCTGTTTCGGCCTTTAGGTCAGCCTTCGACCAATCTTCAAGCGCCGAACGCAGCGCCTTTTTGGCTTCTGCGCCACGGTTGGCCCGGTTCAGGTCTTCCATCCCGGTTTCCAGCGCCCGCATGGTTTCAGCGTGCAAGGCGCGCAGCAGGGTGGCCTTCCAGTTATTCCAGGTGTTGGGCCCAACACCGCGAATGTCACACACGGTCATAACCGTGAGCAGATCCAACCGTTTGACTGTCTTCACCGCCTTGGCAAAGTCGCGCACTGTGCGCGGGTCCGAGATGTCGCGTTTCTGCGCCATGTCCGACATTAACAGGTGATATCGCACAAGCCATTCCACGGTTTCCGAGTCGGATTTGTTCAGGCCCAAACGCGGTGCGACCTTGCGCGCGATCTGAGAACCCAGGATCGAGTGATCTTCGGGTCGCCCCTTGGCAATATCGTGTAAAAGCAACGCGACGTAGAGAACTTTGCGATTAATCCCGCGTTTCAGGATCGATGACGCCAGCGGCAGCGATTCAACCAGTTCACCGCGTTCAATCTGAGCCAAGTTGACGATGGTCTGGATCGTGTGCTCGTCCACAGTATAGCTGTGATACATGTTGAACTGCATCATCGCGACGATGTGCTCGAACTCTGGCAGAAATGCCGACAATACTCCCAGTTCGTTCATGCGGCGCAGGGCGCGTTCTGGGTTGCCGTGTTTCAGCATCAGGTCCAGAAAAATGCGCTGCGCCTCTTTGTTTTGGCGCATGTCGTCGTCAATGAGTTGCAGATTGGCAGTTACAAGCCGCATTGCGTCCGGGTGGATCAGCATGCCCGTACGCAAACCTTCATCAAACAAACGCAGCAGGTTCAATTTGTCGGTAAGAAACTTCTTATGATCCGCCACGTCCAAACGACCGTGAACCACCTTGTATCCCGGCTTGACACGCGGCCTGCGCCGGAAGATGCGCTCCAGCAGGGCCTCGCCTTTGACATGTGCCGCTTCGAGTTTTGTCAGGAAGATCCGGGTCAGTTCACCGACCTTAGTGGCCTCGCGGAAATAGCGCTGCATGAAAACTTCAACAGCCCGTCGCCCAGCCCTGTCTTCATAACCCATACGCTCGGCAACCTCGACCTGCAGGTCGAAAGTCAGTTGCTCGGTGGCGCGACCGGTTACCAGATGCAGATGGGATCGGACCGCCCACAAAAACTCTTCGGCCTGAACAAAGGTGTTGAATTCCTCGGGTTCAAACAGGCCCAGAGGGACCAGCTCGGCCACGTCTTGAACGCCATAGATGTACTTTGCAATCCAGTAGAGTGATTGAAGATCGCGCAGCCCACCCTTGCCTTCTTTTACGTTGGGCTCGACCATATAGCGCTCGCCCTGTTTGTGGTGGCGCTCGTCACGTTCCTGCAGCTTAGCCTCGATGAATTGACGCTCGCTGCCCTTGAACATCTCGGTTTTCAGGCGGCTATCAAGCTCTTCGGCAAGGACCGCGTCGCCAGCCAGGTAACGCTGCTCCAGCATGGCGGTGCGGATGGTGAAATCCTCGGTGCCCAGTCGCAGACAATCCTTGATCGTTCGGGATGAATGGCCAACCTTAAGGCGCAGATCCCAAAGCATGTAGAGCATGGACTCGATGACACTCTCGGCCCAGGCGGTGATCTTGTACGGGGTCAGAAATAGCAGATCGACGTCCGAGGCCGGGGCCATTTCGCCGCGGCCATATCCACCAACAGCAAGAACCGCAATCTTTTCGCCCTGCGTCGGGGTTGCCAGCCGATGCAGATAGGTGCTGGCTACCTGCATCGCCGTGCAGACCAACCCGTCGGTAAGATAGGTGTAGGACCGTGTCAAAGGTCTGGCGTCAAAGGGGCGTTTAGCGAAGGCATCCGCAATGGTCTTGCGCCCAGCCTTTTGGGCATCGCGCAGGATGCGCACGGTTTCATTCCGCCGCGCGGCATTGTCTTGAATATTTTCAAAGGCTTCCGACAGTTGCGCCAGGATGGCGGTACTGTCGAAAATTTCATCGGCCGGGCAGATCAGCTCACCCTTGGGGGTGAGCGTCAGCATCGGCTGATCAGAAACCGGCGCCAGAGAAGCTTTGAGGGGCGGAGTCAATCACTACTACCTGTTTGTTCTGGATCGTGGCAACGGCCAGACCGCGTTCATTCGTACCGTCGGACCGAAGGCGGAAGATGCCACCAACGCCTTGGAATCCGGCGTTCTGGGTCAGGGCTGACGTGGTCAACGCGTCGGATTTGCCCTGGCTGACCAAAGCCGCAATTGCTGCAATGCCGTCATAGGCCAGACCACTGATCGGGTGCGGAGCCTCGCCATAGGTGTTGTTATACCGCTGGCGGTATGCCTGCGCCTTTGCCGGGTCGGGCAGGGCGAACCAGCCCCCTTGAACACCCGGCAGTTCTAACGTCTGTGCCGGTATGTCCCAGCGCGTCAGGCCGAGGAATTGGGTGGTGGCCGACGACACACCAGCTTCTGGCAACAGTTGCGAATACAGCGGCAGCGCACCAGCCGTCGTCGCTGTCAGAAACACCGAATCCGCACCGGCAGCATCCACGGTTGCCTTGATCGTCGGAACCGAGTTGATGACGCCTTGCTGGGACCGGTCATAGCCAACCGTACCAGCATTCGCTACGCGGCTGCTGGCAAGCGCAGTTGCAATCGCCGATTGACCAAGCTGCCCGGCTGCATCGTTGCTGTGGACGATGACCATGCTGGTCTTGCCTTGTGATCCGGAAAAGTTGACCAAACGGTTAGCCGTGTTCTGAAAGGTCGGGCCCAGAACAAAGACGTTGCCACCTGCAATGCTTGTATTGTTCGAGAAGGACAGCACGTTGACCTTGTTGTTTAGCACAGCGAGGCCTGCCGAGTTTGCTGCCTGCGCGTAAACCGGGCCAATGATGATCTTCGCCCCATCCGCGACGGCTTGTTGCGCCACTGTCGCGGCCGTGTTCGAGCTGCCCCGCGTGTCATAAACGCGCAGATCAATCTTAACATTCTGCAGATCAGCCATGGCCAAACGCGCTGCGTTCTCAAGGCTCCGTGCAAGTTGAGCGTCGCCCGAATTTCCCGATCCCGCCGGAACCAAAAGTGCGACCGGAACGGGTTTCGACGTGTTAATGGATGGGCCTCCACCAAGGCCGCCGGGCTCACATGCAGCGAGGAATGCGGCGGTTGCCAGGATCGCGGCGGATTTCGCCAGCTTGCGAACGGGCTTGCAAACGGTAAACATCTAAATGAAAACTCCCTGTCCCGGCGGCTTGGGGTACCACCAATCTGTTATGCCGCGATAATAAACGTCACGCTGTGAGGGTCCAGCTTTGAATTTCCAAAAAGTAAGATTGGGCGCGGGCCTGTATTTTGTTGCCACTCCGATCGGGGCGGCGCGCGATATCACGCTTAGAGCGCTGGATGTGCTCGCTTCGGCGGATGTCATCGCCGCCGAAGACACGCGCAGCCTGCGCCGGTTGATGGAGATTCACGGAGTCCCGCTGGATAGGCGGCGAATCCTGGCCTATCACGATCACAGCGGCGTAGGCGCGCGCGGCAAAATCCTTGATGCGTTGCAGGACGGGAAGTCTGTCGCTTATGCCTCCGAGGCCGGAATGCCGCTGATTGCCGATCCGGGATACGATTTGGGGAAGCAGGCCGCCGAAGCGGGTCATACGGTGACCTGTGCACCGGGACCGTCAGCGGCGCTGATGGCGCTGACACTGGCCGGGCTGCCGACAGATGCGTTCTTTTTTGCGGGCTTTTTGCCGAACGCGACCGGCGCGCGCCGGTCGCGGATCGAGGCATTGCGAGACGTGCCGGGCACATTGGTGTTTTACGAATCTCCGAAACGCGTGGCGGCGTGCTTGTCGGATCTTGCAACCGTGCTGGGCAATGACCGTCAGGCCGCAATGTGCCGCGAACTGACAAAGAAATTCGAAGAGGTTCGTCGCGGGACGTTGGAAGAACTGGCGGCCAACCTGCATGGGCAGACAGTCAAAGGTGAAATTGTGCTGCTCGTGGACCGCGGACATTCAGAAACTGTTAACGAATCCGACGTAGAAGAGGCGTTGAAACGAGCCTTGGAAACCCATTCAGTTCGCGACGCGGCCGATCTGGTATCAGAGATGTACAAGCTGCCGCGCCGCCCGATCTATCAGAAGGCTCTGAAATTGGGAAAGGGATGACATGGCTGCACGATCCGTTCGAAGTTCGGTGTCCTATCATGCCGGGCAGGCGGCGGAGCAGCAGGTTGCGTCAAATTATGAACAACGCGGCTATTTCATCCTGAATCGCCGCTGGCGCGGCGCCGGTGGGGAGATCGATCTTATTGCGCGCGACGCTCACGGGATTGTCTTTGTCGAAGTGAAAAAAAGTGTCAGTTTCGATGCCGCCGCCGCCCGGATCAATCGGCGCCAAATGGATAGGATCTGCGCATCGGCGTCCCAATTCCTGGAAACCGAACCAAACGGGCAATTGACCAATGTGCGGTTTGACGCGGCTTTGGTGGATGCTTCGGGCGCCGTTCAAATTATCGAAAACGCCTTCGGTTTAACCTGATCCCCATTGAACCCCCGACGTGGCTGGGCCATGTATCTGGCGTGAAACTGAGGGACACGCCATGAGAATCGCCTTTCAGATGGACCCGATCGGGGCCGTGGATATCAATGCCGACAGCTCATTCCGTCTGGCCGAAGAGGCGCAGGCGCGCGGACACTCGCTGTTTTTCTACAGCCCGGATCAACTGGCATATCAAGAGGGGCGGATCACCGCACGCGGTCAGGACATGAAAGTTCAGCGCGTGGCAGGCAATCCGGCTGAACTTGGCCCGGAACATGAAGTGGACCTGGCAGAGTTCGACGTGATCTGGCTGCGTCAGGACCCGCCGTTTGACATGCATTATATCACATCGACCCACCTGCTGGACCGTCTTAAGGGCCAAGTGTTGGTTGTGAATGATCCGTTCTGGGTACGGAACTACCCCGAGAAACTGCTGGTTCTGGATTTCCCGGAATTGACCCCACCGACAACAATTGCGCGCGACCTGCAGACCATTAAGACGTTCAAGGAAAAGCACGGCGACGTCATCCTCAAACCGCTTTATGGAAACGGTGGTGCAGGAGTTTTCCGACTGGATGCGAATGATCGCAACCTGACCTCTTTGCATGAGCTGTTCACCGGGTTCTCGCGTGAGCCTTTGATTGTTCAGAAATTCCTGCCGGATGTCAGCAATGGCGATAAGCGTGTGATTCTGGTCGATGGTGACGCAGTCGGTGCGATCAACCGCGTACCGGCCGCGGGCGAAACGCGTTCGAATATGCATGTGGGCGGTCGCCCTGAGAAAATCGGCCTGTCTGAGCGCGATTTGGAAATTTGTGCCGCGATTGGACCGTTGCTGAAAGAAAAAGGCCAGATCTTTGTGGGTATCGATGTGATCGGCGACTACCTGACAGAGATCAACGTAACCTCGCCGACCGGCATTCAGGAACTTGAGCGGTTTAACGGCGTGAACGTCGCTGAAAAGATCTGGCAGGCGATTGAGGCCAAGCTTTAAGACGCGGCCTTGGCGCTGATACGAAAGCTGAGCGCCTCGGCAATGTGAGGGCGCCGGACATCCGGTGCCCCGTCCAGATCAGCGATGGTACGCGCCACACGCAGGATTCGGTGAAAGGCGCGGGCGGACAAGCCAAATCGCTCGGCCGCCTTCAGCAACAGGTCTTTGCCTTCAGCATCCGGGGCAGCGATTTCATCCAGCAATTTACCCTCGACATCGGCGTTCTGACGGGTGGAAGGTGTGTCGCGAAACCGCTCTGCCTGAATCGACCGGGCTTGTTCGACGCGCGCGGCAACGGTGGCGGAACCGTCACCCGAGGGTGGTAGGTCCAGATCGGTGAAACTGACCGGGGGCACCTCAATCCGCAAATCAAACCGGTCCATCAGCGGCCCGGAGATTCGGCTCAGATAATCCTCTCCGCAAACAGGTGCGCGGGAACAAGCGCGCCCGGGATCGGTGAGGTAGCCGCATTTGCAAGGGTTGGCCGCCGCGACCAACATGAACCGGCAGGGGTATTTCACATGGGCATTTGCACGCGCGACCATGACCTCTCCAGTTTCAATCGGCTGGCGTAGTGTCTCCAGAACCGTGCGCGGAAATTCCGGGAACTCGTCCATGAACAGAACGCCGTTGTGGGCCAGCGAAATCTCGCCCGGCTTTGCCCCCCTGCCGCCACCAGCGATCGCCGCCATGGACGCCGTGTGATGAGGTTCGCGAAACGGGCGGCTGCGACTGATTCCGCCTTCGTCCAAGAGCCCGCACAGAGATTGGATCATTGAGGTTTCCAAGGCCTCTGCTGGCGTGAGCGGCGGCAAAATTCCGGGCAGCCTAGCAGCCAGCATAGATTTCCCTGATCCGGGCGTGCCGGTCATGATCAGATGATGTCGCCCGGCCGCGGCGATTTCCAAGGCGCGTTTGGCGCGCTCTTGCCCTTTGACGTCGCGCAGATCCCTCGCGCTGGGCTCAAGTGTAACTTCGCCGGGTTGCGCGGCGGGCAGAGGGGACTGGCCCGAGAAATGCCGCACCACGTCCCCAAGAGACCCAGCCCCGATGACCTGCGTCGCATCGACCCAAGCAGCCTCGGCGCTTGACGCGCGCGGGCAAAGCAAAGCGCGGTCCTCTGCTGCAGCGGTCATTGCGGCAGGCAAGGCGCCAACAACAGGTACCAGAGAGCCGTCCAGAGACAGTTCGCCCAGCGACACCGACCCTTCGGCGGCGTCCCGAGGAATGATCTCTAACGCAGATAGCAGCGCGACCGCGATGGGAAGGTCGAAATGGCTGCCTTCTTTGGGCAGGTCGGCGGGTGACAGGTTGATCGTGATCCGTTTCGACGGCAATGCGATGGCCATGGAACTTAACGCGCTGCGGACGCGGTCCCGCGCTTCGGACACAGCTTTGTCGGGCAATCCTACGATGGAAAAGGCGGGCAATCCCGGCGAGACGGCGCATTGCACCTCGACCGGGCGGGCATCAACCCCTTGAAAAGCAACAGTATGGGCGCGGGCAACCATGAATGACCTTTTTGGTTAACAGGTCGTTGCTGCCACGGTCGCGGTTTAAGAATCGTTAACAACGCGGGTCATTTCGGTGAATTTCGGCCAGGCTCCGGGATCAGCGACAGTTTTGTCACGGCAGAACGAATTACAGAACCCCCAGCGTTGGCCGTCGAGTTCAAGAACTGCAGTAATGGCTTTGCCGGAATAGGGGCAGGTGTCATTGATTGACGTCGTGCCATGCACCGCCTTTGCCTGCGACGTGCCGCCGATTGGCCAAGGTTTTGATTGCAGATCCATTGGGTAGGGAAACGGGTCGTATTCGACCGTCAGTCCCATCGCACGCCATTGGCGGACGGGTCCATCTGACAGCAACTCAAGACAGTATTCGCGACTGGCATTAGACACGGGCAAGCCGTAGCCGATGATCCGCGCTGCGACTGGTGTGTAGAACACGTCAGCCAGCGAATAGCGACCGAACAAAGGACCGGTATTTGCGCCTGACACATCACGGGCACGAGCCCACAAGGTCTCGATCCTTGCCAGATCGGTGCGCGTCTCTGACGAAGGAACGAACCCTTGCCAACACTGTTTGAGTTGCATCGGACACTGCCCGCGCAATGCGCCAAATCCAGCTACCATTTCCGCGCAAAGCCATCGCGCGGTGGCGCGCGCGGCAGGATCTTCGGGCCACAACCCGGCTTCCGGATGCAACTCGGCCAGCGTTTCCGCCATCGCCAGACTTTCCCCAACAACGGTGCCATCGGGCAATCGCAGGGCGGGGACAAGGCGCGCAGGGGCGAGGGGTTTCATATCCTCGGCCATGGTCCCCGAATAAAGGCCGATCATATGGGAACGATAGGGCAGACCGAACTTCTCAAGCATCAGCCACCCGCGCATGGACCAACTGGAAAACAGGCGGTCTCCAATAAACAATTCATAAGTCATACGGCAAGGATGGCGTGGCCGACCCGTTCAGTAAATCAGTGATTTGTGCGCGGTTGCATCACGGAAGATGATTGATCTGCCCAACGGACCAGTGTTTTCCGTGATGCGTGATTTCGGTAACCGAAAGGTTGTCGATGCGATGGCTGAAAGCCTCTTGCGCGTCGACGTCCAGCGCCCTTTGGACCTGTGTCAGGATCACGCCAAAATGCGCCACGACCACAATATCGCACCCGCTGTGGCGCGCGATTAGTTCGTCTACGGCTGCGTTGACGCGTCCGCGAACCTCGTTCCAGCTTTCCCCGTTGGGGGGGCGTACGACGCCGGGGCTATCCCAATATGCGAATGCAAGCTCGGGGTCTTCGGCCTCGATCTCTTTGAAAGCACGCAGTTCCCACGTGCCGAAATTGATTTCGCGCAGCGCGGATCGATGCGGTAATCGCTGGCGACTGCCCTGTATGGCTGAGGCGGTATCTGCGGCCCGGCTCAGATCAGAGGAAACAACAAGTGCCTTGGCGGGTAGGTGATCATGCAAGCGGGCAACGGCTGCGCGATCGCTCAGATCGGCGGGAAGGTCGGACCAACCGACCATCGTTTTGGCATGAGTTGGGCCATGACGCACAAGATGCAGACGTGTCAATCCAGTTGTCCCTTCACTACAATTGGCAATCCGGCCGTTACCTGCACCACCAGATCGGCCTCGGCGGCCAACGCGATGTTCAGCCGCCCCTGCGCCTCGCGGAACCGACGGGATAGCGCATTGTCCGGGACGATCCCGTGTCCAACCTCGTTCGAGACGATGACGACCTGTGAGGAACACAAGCGTAGGGACTGCAAGAGCGCGCTTTGCGCCTGCTCCAGATCGTTTTCTGCAAGCAAGTGATTGGTCAGCCACATGGTGGCGCAGTCGATCAGACAAACAGAGTTCGGGGACAAATCTGCCAATGTCGGACCAAGGTCAAGCGGTGCCTCGATCGTCTTCCAGCCTTCGCCCCGTTGGGAAATATGGCGCTGAACCTTACCTCGCATCTCATCATCAAACACTTGTGATGTCGCTAGGTAAACTCTCTTTTTTCCTGATGAAACAACAAGATGTTCGGCAAAAGCCGACTTGCCCGAGGCCGCGCCGCCCAACACAAAGGTTAAATCCGGACTCACGATAATTACCTTCCATGTGATCCACCCGGTTTTGTTTTGCGTATCGTTCATAGGTCGGCAAAGCAACCCCGGCCCGCGCCTGTGAAAAGGGGAGATTTCAATGGCACTGGACAATGCGAACGACTTCTCGATGTCCCGGAGGGCAATGAAAGCTGAACTTCTGGATGCGGAAACAGAATTGAAGTTGGCATATGCGTGGCGGGATGACCGCGATGAACAGGCCCTTCACCGGTTGATCACAGCCTATATGCGCCTGGCTATTTCAATGGCGGCCAAGTTCAAACGCTATGGCGCGCCGATGAATGACCTGATCCAAGAGGCAGGTCTGGGCTTGATGAAGGCCGCCGACAAGTTTGATCCCGATCGGGGGGTGCGGTTTTCGACCTACGCGGTCTGGTGGATCAAGGCGAGCATTCAGGACTATGTGATGCGCAACTGGTCCATGGTTCGGACCGGATCCACATCTTCGCAAAAATCACTGTTTTTTAACATGCGACGTGTGCAAGCCCGACTAGAGCGTGAGGCCGCAACCGATGGCATGGATCTGGACCGGCATCAGCTGCATCAGATGATCGCCGCCGAAATAGGCGTGCCGCTGCGGGACGTTGAAATGATGGAAGGCCGCCTGTCAGGCTCTGATTTCTCGTTGAATGCCGTTCAATCGGCAGATGAAGACGGCCGGGAATGGATCGATGCGCTGGAAGATGAGCGCGAACAAGCCGCGGAGGCGGTCGAAAACAGTCACGATACCCAGCAATTGCGTGAATGGCTGGTGACGGCAATGCAGGCTTTGAATGATCGCGAGAGGTTCATTGTCCGCGAACGCAAGTTGCGCGAACCCGCCCGAACGCTGGAAAGCCTTGGTCAGGAACTGAGTTTGTCCAAGGAGCGCGTGCGTCAGCTTGAGGCTGCGGCTTTTGTGAAAATGCGCAAGAACCTTGAAGCCCAATCGCGTGAGGTGCAACACTTCATCGCATGAAACATCTTGCGATTCTGCTTTGTGTACTGGTGGTTATGGCCAACCCTGGCCATGCCGATGAGTTGATACCCGACGACGTTGTGTCTGCGATGACGTCTGCGGACGTCGTCATATTAGGCGAAATTCACGACAACCCGCAGCACCACATCATTCAGGCCGAGGCGTTGAAGGCCATCAATCCCTCGGCGGTTGTCTGGGAAATGGTGACTGAAGAAGGTGCTCAGAGATTGGCGGACAAGGCCATTTCCGATCCGGAAGAGCTTGCCAGAATTCTGAAGTGGCTCGAATCCGGTTGGCCGCCGCTTAGCATGTACTACCCGGTCTTTCAGGCCTCAGACGCGCCGGTTTACGGTGCCATGGTTCCGCGTGCGGCGGCCCGCGCGGCAATGGAACGTGGCGCCGCCACGGCTCTGGGTGCTGATGCTGCCCGTTATGGATTGACGGTGCCACTGCCGAAGGATGAGCAGGCCGAGCGTGAGGCTGATCAACTCGCTGCCCATTGCAACGCAATACCAGAGACTGCGCTGCCGCAACTGGTCGCAATCCAACGGTTGCGGGATGCGGTTCTGACAAGGGCCATTTTGCGCGCTTCGGATGATACGGGCGGACCTGTTGCAGTGATCACCGGCAATGGTCATGCCCGTAAGGACAGAGGGATTCCAACCTTTCTGTCCCGACTACGCCCCGGTTTGAAAGTTTTCGTACTGGGTCAGTCCGAGGATGGCGTCATCGACGGTGAGTTCGACGCTGTGATCGACAGCCCCGGCAACGAACGTGAAGACCCTTGTCTGGCATTTGAGACACAGAATTAACCGCTGGAACTGTCCGTCGGCCTTGCCTAATGTCGGGCCGACCGGGACGGGAAGGGCACAATATGCTGGCATCGAAACGCATTCTTCTAATCATCGGCGCTGGAATCGCGGCCTATAAGTCGCTGGATCTGATCCGGCGGCTTAAAGAACGTGGTGCTTCGGTAACACCGGTTCTAACAGGCGCGGCAGAAGAGTTCGTAACCCCGCTGTCGGTCTCGGCGCTGGCTGGAGAGAAGGTTTATCGCGATCTATTTGACCTGACGGACGAGGCCGAGATGGGCCATATCCAACTATCGCGGTCCGCCGATCTGATCGTGGTCGCACCGGCAACAGCGGACATGATGGGAAAGATGACGGCTGGGCTGGCCAACGATCTGGCCTCGACCCTGCTGATGGCGACAGATACCCCGGTTTTGTGCGCACCGGCGATGAACGTTCGCATGTGGGACCATCCGTCAACACAGCGCAACCTCAAGCAACTGCAGGCAGATGGCATCCGGTTCGTTGGCCCAAATGAAGGCGACATGGCTTGTGGAGAGTACGGCCCAGGTCGAATGTCGGAGCCTCTTGAGATTGTGGCCGCGGTCGAGGCGCAACTCGGCAACGGTCCGCTGAAGGGCAAGCGCATTCTGGTCACCTCCGGCCCGACACATGAACCGATCGACCCTGTGCGCTACATCGCCAACCGGTCCTCGGGCGCGCAGGGCACTGCGGTGGCACGGGCGTTGTCTGCGCTGGGTGCTGATGTGGTTTTTGTCACCGGCCCTGCCGATGTTTCGCCGCCCGAAGGTGTGCAGGTGATCCGCGTGGAAACCGCGCAGCAGATGTCTGACGCGGTCGACGCTGCACTGCCGGTAGATGCGGGTGTGTTTGCTGCTGCGGTTGCGGATTGGCGCATGGCGGCTGCTTCGGACAAGAAGCTTAAGAAAAGCCGCGATGGTCTTCCGGTGCTTGAGTTTGCTGAGAACCCGGACATCCTCAAACGCGTGTCCAGGCTGGATGCGGGGCGGCCGACGTTGGTAGTTGGCTTTGCCGCAGAAACTGACAACGTGCTTGAACACGCGACCGCAAAACGTGCGCGAAAAGGTTGTGATTGGATCGTCGCCAATGATGTCAGCCCGGCGACCGGCATCATGGGGGGCTCGGAAAACGCGGTTACCCTGATCTCGGACGATGGGGCTGAAGAATGGCCGCGTATGGGCAAGGATGCCGTGGCGCAACGTCTGGCGCAAAAGATCGCCGACGCTTTGGCAAGCTGAACAAGAGGTGCAGTGATGGTAGCAATTCGTGTGATCCGCGAAGACGGGGCTGATCCGGCCATCGCTTTGCCGTCTTATGAAACGACCGGAGCGGCGGGGGCGGACGTCCGGGCAAACCTGCCCGATGGCGCGCCTATCACGCTGGCGGCGGGACAACGCGCCTTGGTCCCCACGGGGTTACGGATCGAGATCCCAAACGGGTACGAGGTGCAGGTTCGACCCCGGTCTGGCCTTGCGCTGAAACACGGGATTACCCTGCCTAATACGCCCGGCACGATCGACAGTGACTATCGCGGCCCGCTGGGGGTGATTCTGCTGAACGCCGGTCAGGAAAGTTTTGAGATTGCGCATGGTGAACGCATCGCGCAACTGGTCGTCGCCCCAGTCGTGCAGGCTGCGTTTGAACCCGTTGAGGTGCTCAGCGACACAGATCGCGGCGCAGGCGGTTTTGGCTCGACTGGACGCGGTTGATGCTTCTAGTTCTGATCCTTGCCGGTGCTCTATGGGGCATTGGGTACGTAGCGGGGGTGTCCCGAACTGCTCGCTCCGTGTCGGTCAGCGTTTTGCTGATCGGAGTACTTGTTATCCAAGTGACGTTGCCGGGTGGGCACCCGCTGCGCGAGGCAACCGGCGGGTCTGCGGCATTGTGGTTGATCCTGGGGGGCGCAGCGGTTTTGGTATTGAGCTATGGCAAGGTGCTCAAAACGCTGCGCAACCGTGCCGCGCCACAGCCAGCCGAGGAAACCGCGATGCAGTCTGACAAGTTCTCTGAGACCGAGTTGGAGCGGTATGCCCGCCACATCGTCCTGCGCGAACTGGGCGGGCCGGGGCAGAAAAAGATGAAACAGGCCCGTGTGCTGGTGATCGGCGCGGGCGGTCTTGGTGCGCCTGCATTGCAGTATCTTGCGGCGGCTGGGGTGGGCACCATCGGCGTGATCGACGACGATATTGTTGAAAACGCCAATCTGCAGCGGCAGGTGATCCATCGCGACGCCGATATCGGGATGCCTAAAGTTTTCTCGGCCCAGCAGGCCATGCAGGCCCAGAACCCAAACGTCGTTGTCCTGCCTTACCATCGCCGCCTGACCGATGAAATCGCAGCGGACCTGTTCGACGATTTTGACCTGATCCTCGACGGGACCGACAATTTCGACACACGCTATTTGGCCAATCGCACTGCGGTGGCGCTGGGTAAACCGCTGATTTCGGGTGCTCTGTCACAATGGGAAGGCCAACTGAGCGTCTTTGACCCGGCCAACGGTGCCCCGTGTTATCAGTGTATCTTCCCCGAGGCCCCGGCTCCTGGCTTGGCCCCATCTTGTGCCGAGGCCGGTGTCATTGGCCCGTTGCCCGGCGTGGTGGGCTCGATGATGGCGGTTGAGGCGATCAAAGTAATCACGGGCGCCGGGCAGGCGCTGCGCGCCGAAATGCTGATCTATGACGCGCTTTATGGCGAAAGCCGCAAGATCACACTGACCCGACGCTCAGATTGCCCCATCTGCCGAGCAGAAGACGCGTAGGGCAATCGTCGCGCCAGCATTGCAGTAGAATTTCGATGTATTGCAGGCACGGCCTCTGGACCATTCCACCCCGCCTCCCTAGCTTGACCAGCAAAGGAGATCCGCATGACCAATCCGATCCTGTCCGACTGGACCACCCCATTTGAAATCGCGCCATTCGCCCGGATTTCGGATGACGATTTCGCTCCTGCTTTGGAACAGGCGATGGCAGCCCATAACGCGCAGATCTACGCGATTGCAAACAACCCCGAACCGGCCAGTTTTGCCAATACAATCGAGGCACTTGAAGCGGCCGGAGAGCAGATGGACAAGGTTTTGTCTGTCTTTTTTACTGTTGCTGGGGCTGACAGCAACCCGGCGCGGGAAGAGCTGCAGCGTGCATTTTCGCCCAAACTGTCGGCGCATTTTTCAGGGATTTCTTCGAACAAAGCACTGTTTCAGCGGGTCGCGGACCTGTGGGCGCGCAAGGATCAGTTGAAGCTGACCGACGAACAAGCCCGCGTTCTGATGTTAACGCATCGTGGTTTCGTGCGTGCAGGTGCCGCATTGGATGGCGACGATGACACCCGCATGCAGGAGATCAAGTCGCGCCTTGCCTCGCTGGGGACTTCGTTCACCCAAAATCTTCTGGCGGACGAACGGGAATGGTCAATGGACATGTCCGAAGATGATTTGGAAGGGTTACCGGAATTCGTTGTGGATACGGCGCGGGCCGCTGGGGATGAGAAGGGGGCTGATGGACCTGTCGTCACTCTATCCCGGTCGCTGATCGTTCCGTTTTTGCAATTCTCACCCCGCCGCGATCTGCGAGAGAAAGCGTACCGCGCCTGGACAGCACGCGGAGCCAATGGCGGTGAAACGGACAACCGCGAGATTGCGGCCGAGATCCTGAGCCTACGCGAAGAGCGGGCCAAGCTTTTGGGCTATTCCAGTTTCGCGGACTACAAGCTGGAAACCGAAATGGCTCGAACGCCAGACCGTGTTAGCGATCTATTGATGCAGGTTTGGGAACCGGCAAAAAAGCGGGCGGACGCGGATGCAGAAATCCTGACCACCATGATGCAGGAGGATGGCGTGAATGGCCCGCTCGAGGCTTGGGACTGGCGCTACTACGCCGAAAAACGTCGCAAGGCCGAACATGATTTGGATGAGGCAGCGCTGAAACCTTACCTGCAGCTTGATCGCATGATCGAGGCTGCCTTTGCCTGTGCCAACAGGCTATTCGGGCTAGAGTTCACCCCGCTGGACGTGCCGCTTTATCACCCTGATTGCAGGGCTTGGGACGTGACGCGCGACGGGCAGCATATTGCGGTTTTCATTGGCGATTACTTTGCGCGTGGGTCCAAGCGCTCGGGCGCATGGTGCAGCGCCATGCGGGGTCAGGCAAAGTTCCCCAAGGAACAGGCCCCAATCGTAATCAACGTCTGCAATTTCGCCAAAGGTGACCCCGCGCTGCTGTCGTATGACGATGCGCGCACGCTGTTCCACGAGTTTGGCCATGCCTTACATCAGATGTTGTCCAACGTGACCTACGAAAGCATCTCGGGTACTAGCGTTGCACGTGATTTCGTAGAACTTCCCAGTCAGCTCTATGAACACTGGCTGGAGGTACCCGAGGTCCTGGCGGAATTTGCGACCCATGCTGAAACCGGTGAGCCGATGCCTCAAGACATGCTGGACAAGGTATTGAAGGCGGCGAATTTCGATCAAGGGTTCCAGACCGTGGAATACGTGGCCTCGGCACTGGTTGATCTCGCATTCCATGATGGCGCAGCACCATCTGACCCGATGGCAAAACAGGTCGAGGTACTGGCCGATATCGGAATGCCAAAAGCCATTAGTATGCGCCATGCGACACCGCATTTTGCGCATGTCTTCGCGGGCGACGGCTATAGTTCTGGCTACTACAGCTACATGTGGTCCGAGGTCATGGATGCAGACGCATTCGCGGCCTTCGAAGAAGCTGGCGGAGCCTTTGATGCGGAACGGGCAAAGGCCCTTGAGGACAATATTTTATCCACAGGCGGGTCCCGCGAAGCCGAAGACCTGTATCTTGCGTTCCGCGGACGTTTGCCAGGGGTCGAAGCGCTGTTGAAAGGCCGTGGGCTAGTTGCGGCCTGACCGGATCAGTAGCCCAGATGGCGGTCAACGAGGTGCAGGAAGGGCTTTCCTTCCTCGCCTCGGATAATGTTCTCACAGATCACCTGAGCTGCGGTCGCCGGGCGGGTTTCGGACGCGATATGCGGCGTGACCGTCACGTTGGGATGCGCCCAGTAGGGGTGCTCTGACGGCAGGGGTTCCACGCGAAACACGTCTAGCGTGGCGTGGCTAACGTGCCCCGAATCCAGCGCGGCCAGCAGTGCATCGTCCTCGATCAATGGTCCGCGCCCGGGGTTGATGATCCGCGCGCCCTTGGGCAGCAAGGCCAGAGTGTCCGCATTCAGTGCATTCACCGTCGCCGGGGTATCGGGCAACAATAGAACCACGATCTCGGCACTAGATAAAGCGGTACGCAAGCCGTCAGTGCCGTGCAGGCAGGTCACGCCGGGGATGTCCTTTGCGGTTCTGCTCCAACCCGTGACTTTGAAATTCAGCGCGGCCAGCGCCGTTGCGGCGGCTTCTCCTAATGCACCAAGGCCCAGCACACACACATCCCGCTCGCTGGCAAGCGGCGGGGCGTCAGGTGTCCAGACACCGTCCTGCACCGTGATGTAGCGGTCCATGCCCAGATGATAGCGCAGCACCTGACCGACGACCCATTCCGTCATGCCGTGCTTTAGCCCGTGGTCAACCATCCTGGCCAACGGCACGGTCAGCGTTTCGTTGCCCGCGATTTTTTCAACACCGGCCCAAAGGCTCAGAACCGCCTTCAATCGTGTGTAGGGTGAAAAATCCAGCAACCCGCTTGTTGGTGCATAAACGACGTAGTCGACCTGGTCAGGCTCAAACTCAGTTGCCAGACGGAAGTCCAGATTGGCCTGCGACAGCCCTTTTGTAAGTAGAGGTTCATACACGGGCCATTGTTCTGGGCGCGCGGAAAACAGGACGTTTACGGGCATGATGGGCCTTTCAATTCAGCGGGGGCGGTGAATATGCGCGCTTTGAACAATGCCGAAGGCAGCCATCAGAACCAGCATGGCGGACCCGCCGTAGCTGACCATCGGCAGGGGTACGCCCACAACCGGCGCAAGGCCCATGACCATGGACATATTGACCGCAAAGAACAGGAAGAAGTTGAGCGCAACGCCCAAGGTGACCAGGGATGAGAACCGGTCCTTTGTCGCCAAAGCCGTGACCATACAAAAGATAATAATCAGGGCGTAAAGGGTCAGCAAAGTGATGCCTCCGACAAACCCGAATTCCTCGGCCAGCGTGGTAAAGATGAAGTCCGTGTGCTTTTCGGGCAGGAAGTTCAGGCGCGACTGTGTCCCTTGCATGAACCCGCGCCCGTTCCAGCCGCCTGACCCCAGCGCGATTTTCGACTGGGTAATGTGATAGCCTGCACCCAGCGGATCGGTGGAGGGATCAAGGAAGGTATCTATTCGGCGGAACTGGTAATCCTTGAGCAACTGCCACTCGGTGCCCCGGCTGTTGAACACGGTGGCAATTAGGCCGACCACCGCCGCGATAACGGCGGCGAAATAAGCCCAGTGCACACCAGCCAGGAACATCAGTCCCCCGCCCGCCGCCAACAACAGGATCGAGGTGCCCAGATCGGGTTGTTTTAGGACCATTGCCGTAGGGATCAGGATCAGGATGACCGGTATAAGCACCCAGAGCGGTCGCGATGTCTTATGAGACGGCAACCAATCGTAGTAGGCAGCCAGAACCATGACCAACGCAATCTTCATGACTTCGGAAGGCTGGAGCCTCATGAAACCAAGGTCGATCCAACGCTGCGCACCCATGCCGATGGTGCCAAAGAGTTCCACAAATATCAGCAGAACGATCGAGCCGAGATAGGCCAAAACGGACATGTTGCGCCAGAACCAGATCGGTACCAACGCGATGATGAACATAACGGTCAGTCCCAGTCCAAACCGCTCAATCTGGGGTTCGGCCCAGGGCATCCAGGACCCGCCCGCGACCGAATACAGCATCAGGAATCCGGCGCTGGCGACGCTGATCAGCAACAAAGTCAGCGGCCAGTTCATATAGAGGAATTTGCGAAACCCTGTTGGCGTGGATTTGACGGCGTACTCAAGATAGCTCATGCGCGGTCCTTTTCATCAGGTCGCGCTTTGGGGCGGCGGTCGCCCTCAAGCCGTTTTTGTTGTTCCTTGATGCGGTCACGATCTGCAACCGGATAAGCCTCGAGCGGCGGGGTGCCGTTGTACAGAGCCTGAAGCATGATATCCCGCGCGACCGGGGCCGCTGCCTTGGATCCGCCACCGCCGTGTTCCACCACCACTGCCACGGCGTATTTCGGATTGTCGTACGGCGCATAGCTGACGAACAGCGCGTGGTCGCGCCGTTCCCACGGCAGGTCTTCGTTGCGGATTACGCCAGCCGCGCGTTCGGCCTTGGTGATGTTGCGCACCTGGCTGGTCCCTGTCTTACCGGCCATGCGGAATTCATCATTGATGATGCGGCTGCGATAGGCGGTGCCAGCCCTGTCGTTTGAGACCGAGAACATCGCTTTGCGCACCTGATTCAGGTTGTACGGATTGACGTCCAGCGGCTCACCTGCTCCTGACGGTTCCTCGACGCCATTGACGGACCGCACCAAACGCGGCTTCACGGCCCGGCCTGTGGCGATCCTTGCCGTCATGACCGCAAGCTGTAGGGGCGAGGCCAGCATGAACCCTTGGCCGATCGAGGCATTCGCCGTGTCGCCTACCAGCCAGCCTTCACCATGGACCCGCTCTTTCCATTCCTGATTGGGGGCCAAACCGGCAGCGACAGCTGACATCGGGATGTCGTGCTTGACGCCCAGTCCGAACTTGCGCGCCATTTCAGAGATTTTGTCGATGCCGGTACGCACCGCGACATCGTAATAGTAGACGTCGCAGCTGCGCTTTAGCGACAAATTGAGATCCACTGTCCCATGCCCGCCGCGCTTCCAGCAGTGGAAGCGGCGGCTACCGACCTTCAGGTGGCCGGGGCAATAGACGGTGTTGCCGGGGCCAACAACTCCGGCCTCAAGTGCGGCAAGCGCAGTGATCATCTTGAAGGTCGAACCCGGCGGGTAGGTGCCCTGAACCGTCTTGTTGGCCAGCGGGCGGTAGTTATCTTCAGTCAATGCCCGGTAGTCCGCGACCGATATCCCGCGCACGAATAGGTTCGGGTCGAAACTGGGTGCAGAACTGATGGCCCGGATATCCCCGGTTTCGCAGTCGATGACGACTGCAGCCGCGCTTTCATCGGCCAGGCGCGCCTGGGCGTATTGCTGCAGGTCCGCATCAACGGACAATTGCAGATCGGCCCCGGCCTCGCCTTCTTGCCGGTCAAGCTCGCGCATGATGCGACCGGTGGCGTTGACCTCGACACGTTTTGCGCCAGCTTTTCCGCGCAGGCTGATTTCCTGTTTGGACTCCAGACCGACCTTGCCGATCTGGAACCGGGGGATACGCAGCACCGGTTCGGGATCTTCGATCAGGCTGAGATCATAGTCACTGACCGGCCCGACGTAACCAACGACATGAGCAAAATCCTCGTAGCGGGGATACTGACGGGCCATGCCCACCTCAGGCGTAACGCCGGGCAGGGCGGGCGCATTGACAGCGACCTTGGAGATATCCTCCCACGTGACCTGATCGGCCAGTGTGACTGGCAGGAACGGGGCAGAGCGGCGCATCTCAGTCTTGGCGCGGTCGATCTCTTCCTGAGTTAGCGGAATAAGCTCTGAAAGTTTGGCGATGACTTTGTCGACGTCGCCCGCATCTTCGCGGACCATAACAATACGATAGGACTGCGTGTTTTGTCCGATGATCTGGCCGTTGCGGTCATAGATGCGCCCGCGCGTTGGCGGGATCAGACGAATGTTGATCCGGTTTTCTTCAGCCAGCAGACGGTACTCGTCAGCCTGATCCACTTGCATAAAGCGCATTCGCGCTGCCAGGCCGCCGATAAACGCGGTCTGCAACCCACCCAGGATCAACGCGCGGCGCGGCAGGCGTTTATAGGCCAATCCTTGCGCTTTGGGATTGCGTTGTTTCATGCCCTGGCCCCTCTTGTGCCGGGGTCCGACACTGACACGCGCCGAACGCCAAGCACATTCTGGCTGAGAAGTACGACGAGAGGATAAACCGCAATTGTCAGAACCACTTGTATCACCACAGGACCCAAAGCTGCTTGCTGTACCGATAGAATAGCAAGAATGACACGGTTCAATATGAAAATTCCCGCGATCACCACAGCGGCCGTTGTCCATTCAGCCATAAACCCGGCGTCGCGCATTCCGGGCGCGGCCGAGCGCAGATACGACGATCCCAAAACCACAAGTGCTGCCAGCAGGCCCGGAGGCCGTTGCAGCAGCAAATCGGCCATCAGCATCACCGCAGCAACCAGAAAAATGGGAACATATTCCGGTCGGCGAAGTACCCAGGCGAACGTTAACGCAATAAGCATGTCCGGAAACGGCCAGCGATCCGGCTGCGTGTCCAACGGCAGAAGATGCAGGAACATGATCAGCAATGCCAGAAACACGTACAAACTGCGTTTAAGCCAAAGATGAGAGGTTTGCCTATCCATCGCCGACCTCCGGCGGGGTCAGGGCGGCCTCGGGCTGCCGTGGACCCACGATGCCGCCAGGATCCGAGATCACCGGGGCCAAGTGGAAGCGTAGAACGCGAAGGAATTCAAGCCGTTCGAAATCAGCGGACAGGCGCACACGCAAACGCCCGCCGGGGTCCTCGGTGATCTGCCCGATCAGCAACCCTCCGGGGAACACGCCACCATCGCCCGAGGTTACAACGCGGTCGCCAGGGCGTACCAGTTCGCGGTTTTCCAGAAACTCCACCGATGGGGATTGCGTGTTGTCGCCGGTGATCAGGGCGGTTTGGCCAGACGGTTGAATTGTGGCCGGAATTGCGCTGGAAGCATCTGTCATCAGGATAACACGCGCGGTGTCGGGGCCAACGCCCGAGATACGCCCGACGACGCCAATCCCGTCCATGGTGGCCCAGCCGTCCCTGATCCCGTCTCTCTCACCCACGTTCAGGAGGACCGACTGGCGGAAGGGCGAGCCGCTATCGGCCATGACCACCCCGGTGATATAGGTCAGGCGCGGATCAAGACGTACATTGTTCAGGTCCAGAAGCCGGGCATTTTCCTGCTCCAGCTGCAACGCGGCCTCTTTCCAGGCGCGCATGATGCGCAATTCGCTGCGCAATTCTTGGTTCTGATCGCTCAGTCGTTGATAACTTTGGAAATCGCGCACCAGATTGACGGCGGCGGTGACAGGAACCATAGCCCATTCCATCGACGGCACAACACTGTCCACGACCTGTGCGCGAAACCGTTCCACGCGCGGGCTGTCGATCCGCCAGATCAGAAAGATTCCCAGCAGACACAGCACAACAATCCCCAGCAGCAGGCGGCGCAAGGGGGTTGTGTATTCATCGCGCTGTGATCGGTCTTTTGCCACAGGACTCCTTCCCGTGCTGCTCGTGCCGAATTTACCCTATGTGGTAAAGGGTGCGCGCCTTAGCTTTCGTAGTCAATCGCGTGGCGCAGTTGTTTTTCGTATTCCAGCGCCTTGCCGGTGCCCAAAGCCACACAATTCAGGCTTTCGTCGGCAATTGACACGGCCAGGCCAGTCTGCTCGCGCAAGGCAAGGTCGAGATCGCCCAGCAACGCGCCACCGCCGGTCAGCATCACGCCCCGGTCCACGATGTCCGCCGCCAGATCAGGCGGGGTGGTTTCCAGAGCGGTCATCACCGCCTCGCAAATCTGCTGGACAGGCTCAGACAGCGCCTCGGCCACCTGGGCCTGGCTGATCTCGATTTCCTTGGGCACACCATTCAGCAGGTCGCGTCCGCGAATGTGCATCGACTGGCCGCGGCCGTCGTCGGGCATGCGCGCAGTGCCGATGGTGGTCTTGATCCGCTCGGCCGTGGATTCACCAACCAGCAAGTTCTGCTGACGGCGCAGGTACGAGATGATGGCCTCGTCCATCCGGTCGCCGCCAACGCGGACCGAGCGCGCGTAAACGATGTCACCCAGCGACAAAACGGCCACCTCGGTTGTACCACCACCAATATCGACGACCATGTTGCCGGTCGGGTCGGTGATGGGCATACCTGCACCAATCGCGGCTGCAATAGGTTCGGCAATCAGACCGGCGCGGCGGGCGCCTGCGGACAGGACCGACTGACGGATCGCGCGTTTTTCAACGGGTGTCGCGCCATGAGGGACGCAGACAATGATTTTGGGTTTCGAGAAGGTAGACCGCTTGTGCACTTTGCGGATGAAGTGCTTGATCATTTCCTCGGCGGTATCAAAGTCGGCAATCACGCCTTCGCGCATGGGGCGTATGGCTTCGATCGAACCGGGGGTCCGGCCCAGCATCAGTTTGGCGTCTTCACCAACGGCCAGAACCTTTTTTACGCCGTCCTTGACGTGATACGCCACCACGGAGGGTTCAGACAGGATAACACCGCGACCCTTGACGTAAACCAGCGTGTTCGCTGTACCAAGGTCGATAGCCATGTCCGCTGTGAACAGGCCGCCCAGATTGCCAAAGATCCCCATATTTTTCCCTGATCCTGTATGTCAGTTTTCTACTGCCCGCGACTCGACGGTTCCGGGACGGATGACTTATAGGGTGCCAACTCGCCCGGTAAAAGGGCTGATTCCGCGACAATCAGCACCTTTCCGCCTTAATTGCAGGGACTTTAGAAGGCATCATGCTCTCATATCAACATATTTACCACGCAGGTAACCTTGCGGACGTCCATAAGCACGCAATTTTGGCAGAAACGCTGGCCTATCTGACCCAAAAGGACAAACCGCTAAGCTACATCGAAACCCATTCGGGGCGGGGGTTGTACCAGTTGGACTCGGATCAGGCCGTTCAGACCGGTGAAGCAGCTGCGGGAATTGAACGTGCGTTGACCGAAGGCTGGTTTGACGCCGATCATCCCCTGAGCAGGGCCATCGCCGCTGTGCATGATCGGCATGGCAAAACGGCGTATCCGGGGTCGCCGCTGATCGCGGCGAATCTTTTGCGCCCGCAGGACAAGATGCACCTTGCTGAATTGCATCCGCAGGAATACCGCGCGCTGTCTGACGCCATGATCACGACCGGTGCCCGGACCTATCAGCAGGATGGCTTTGAACTGGCCCAGTCCCTGCTGCCGCCAACGCCGCGCCGTGGCGTTTTGCTGATTGATCCAAGTTATGAGGTCAAATCCGATTATGACAGGCTGCCCGGCATCGTGGCTTCGCTGAATCGGAAATGGAACGTGGGTGTGATCGCGTTATGGTATCCGATACTGGCCAATGGGCGGCATCAGGCCATGCGCGACGCTTTGACAAAACGGGATTTCCCTAAGGTTCTACACGACGAGGTCCACTTTCCGGCCGCACGCGAAGGGCATGGTATGGTTGGATCGGGAATGTTTGTTGTGAACGCGCCCTATGGTCTGAACGAGTGCGCCAAAACGCTGGACGGCCTGTTTGGCAAACTGCGCGGATGAGCAATCAGTGATCACATGTGATTTTCCTAAAGTAGGCCTCGCAGGTATAAAATCTGCTGTGACAGCAATGGGCTTTCAGGAAAAACCGTTTTTTCAACGCCGGGACCTTGATTTCTGGCGATGATCTCGTAAATAGGCTGTCACATGTGACAACAAATGGGAATCGGTTTGCTTCGATGGACTTCCTAAGCCGCCATATCAGTGACTTTCATCTGAATTACTGGGAAACCTTGATTGACGATTGGTTCTTCGTCTTCGCCATGGCCTTTCTGGCCTTCGAATTGATCCGATACGCAGTCGTCAAAAAACTGAACTGGCAGATGATGGGTGACACCGTCACCAATTTCATCACGCTCGTTTTCTTCATCGGTATCAGCTTTGTTCTGTTGGCTGGTTTCTATATCGGTGCCTATGTCTGGGCTTCGCAATTTGCGGTGTTCAATATTCCGACAACATGGGCTTCGTTCATCATCGTGCTGATCCTTGCAGACCTGGCCTATTACTGGGAGCATCGGATTCTGCACCGGATCAACTTCCTCTGGGCAACGCATTCGGTTCACCATAGCTCTCCCTTCTTCAATATATCAGTGGCTTATCGCCATGGTCCGTTGGATGGCTTTTGGCCGTTGTTTTTCCACTTGCCGCTTGTGCTGTTGGGGTTCAACCCATTCATGGTGCTGGTCGCGGAACTGTTGGTGCAACTGTATCAGACGGCCCTGCATACCGAAGTTATCAAAAAGCTGTGGCGCCCGATTGAATACATCTTCAACACGCCGTCGCATCACCGCGTTCACCATGGATCAAACCCGAAATACCTGGACAAGAACTATGCCGGGATTCTGATCATCTGGGACCGTATGTTCGGAACGTTCGAGGACGAAAAGGAAGAGGTGGTCTACGGCCTCGTCAAACCGATCGACTCGATCAATCCCTTCGTCGCCTTCTTTCACGGCTTTGCCCGCCTGTTCAAGGATGTCCGGAACATGCCGGGGTTCGGCAATAAGCTGGGTGTTTTCTTCGGACCTCCGGGCTGGCAGCCAAAGAACGGTCGTAAACAGAGTAAACCCGCTAAGTAAGGCGTAGGAGCGCAAAAGATGCCAAGCAACACACAACGCATCGTGGCGGCCATCGTAACGGCAGGTCTGTTCGTCGGAGGCGCCTGGGTCGCCTCTGGTTTCACCACAGATATTGACCAAGCAGCGGCTTCCACCACAGGGACCTCGCAAGACAAGGGTCTGACCGTCAATCTGCACGGTGCGCGCAGCACCAAGGGCAACGTGATTGTCATGGCTTTTGACCAGGCGACGGCGTTCGACAACATGGATTACACCAAAGCCGCCGGTTATCTTGAGGCACCAGCGTCCGGGGACCCGCTCCGTTTCGACTTTCCCGACCTCGACAATGTGTATTTCGCTGTTATCGCGTTTCACGATGAAAACGGGGATTACGATCTGAACTATGACGCGAACTACATACCAACCGAAGGGTATGCAGTATCGGGGCTGAACGATCTCAACGACACGCCGGTGTATGACTACTCGTTGATCGGGACAGAGAAGCCAGCAGATCTGACCTTGTTCTATTGGCCGTAAAGCGGCTGGAGATATTTGAGAAGGGGCGGTCGACAATCGACCGCCCCTTTTTTGTTCAAGTAAGATCTTTGTAGCTGATTTCTCGGGTATCTGCGCCCGGACCCGCCTTTTGACGGCGCACGATCAGGCGGTTCAGCGCGTGGATATACGCCTTGGCCGAGGCCACGACAGTATCGGTGTTGGCGGATTGGCCGGTTGCGATCATGCCGTCCTCTTCCAGACGCACCGATACCGTGGCTTGCGCGTCTGTGCCTTCGGTCACGGCGTGCACCTGATAAAGCTGCAGGTGCGCCGTATTCGGATGCACAACGCGAATGGCGCGGAATGCTGCGTCGACCGGGCCGTCGCCTTGTTCAGTGGCGATGATTTCCTTGCCGCCCACTTCCATTTCGATAGTGGCTTCGGCTTTGCCGACGGTTCCGCAGGTAACCTTCATTGAAACCAGTTGCAGGTGATCGTTGCCGCCGTCATCATCCAGCGTCATCAACGCGATCAGATCGTCGTCGAACACTTCTTTCTTACGGTCGGCCAGTTCCTTGAACCGAACGAAAATGTCCTTGAGCTGGTTGTCACCAACCTCATAACCCAGCGTGTTCAGCTTATCACGCAGCGCCGCACGGCCCGAGTGCTTGCCCAGCGGCAAAGACGTGCCGGACAGACCGATGTCTTCAGGGCGCATGATCTCAAAGTTTTCGCGGTTCTTCAGCATGCCGTCCTGATGGATACCGCTTTCATGCGCGAAGGCGTTCTTTCCGACGATGGCCTTGTTGAACTGCACGTTGAAGCCCGACACCGTCGCGACCCGGCGCGAGATATGCATGATCTTGGTCGTGTCGACGCCCGTACTCCAAGGCATGATGTCATTGCGGGTGCGCAGGGCCATCACCACCTCTTCCAGCGCGGTATTACCGGCACGTTCGCCAAGGCCGTTAATGGTACATTCAATCTGCCGTGCACCACCCGCAACTGCAGCCAGCGAGTTAGCGGTCGCCAGGCCAAGATCGTTGTGGCAGTGGGTGGCAAAGACCACCTCATCCGCGCCCGGAACTGTTTCGATCAGACGTTTGATCAGATCGGCGGATTCCATCGGTGCCGTATAGCCGACTGTATCAGGGATGTTGATCGTCGTTGCGCCAGCCTTGATCGCAATCTCGATCACGCGGCACAGATAATCCCACTCGGTCCGCGTCGCATCCATCGGTGACCACTGCACGTTTTCGCACAGATTGCGCGCATGGCTCACGGTTTCGTGGATTTTGTCGGCCATCTCGTCCTGTGTCAGGTTCGGGATGGCACGGTGCAGCGGCGAGGTGCCGATGAAGGTGTGGATGCGGCTTTTACCTGCATGTTTCACAGCTTCCCAACACCGGTCGATATCGGCGAAATTGGCGCGGGCCAGACCGCAGATACGGCTGTTCTTTGACCGTTCGGCAATTTCGGACACGGCCTTGAAATCACCTTCGGAGGCGATGGGGAACCCGGCCTCGATGATATCGACGCCCATGTCGTCCAACAGCTCGGCAATCTCCAGCTTTTCCGAATGGGTCATAGTTGCGCCGGGGCTTTGCTCTCCGTCGCGCAGGGTTGTGTCAAAGATCAAGACGCGGTCTTGGTCGGTCACGTTGGTCATGGGATTCTCTTTCTTCTTCTGTCCTAAAGCCTATGGCGCGCGGGCGTCCTCCTCTGAGCGGGCGCGCCGGATGGCACGCTCAGAGGCGGATTAGGATCAGTAGGCCACGCAGAGACGCACCGCGAAGGGCGGTGTCGGCAATCAGGATATCTGCGCGGTTGATCATGGGGTTGAGGTTATACATCGCGCGGCGGGAATGAAAAGAACGAATTTTCCTCCGGCATATGAAGAGATTTCTTTTTTCCCACATGTGTTGATCACGCATTGCCGACGGCTAGTTCAACCCGCATGGAAACAGCACTTATCATCGGCGCCTCGGGTGGGATCGGAGGTGCAATTGCCAACCGGCTTCGGCAACAGTCGGTCGACGTCACCACATTGTCCCGGTCACAGGACGGATTTGATTTGACCGACCCCGAGATCGTAGATCGGACGCTGGCGGGCGTTTCCGGTCCGTTCGACCTGATCCTGGTCGCGGCTGGCGCTCTTGAGGTTAATGGTGCCACCCCCGAGAAAACCATCAGACTGCTATCCGCTCCGGCGATGATGGATCAGTTCGCGCTGAATGCGGTCGGACCTGCGTTAGTTCTTGCGCATGCCGCGCGCTTGCTGCCGCGCGACCGGCGCGCCGTCTTCGCCGTGTTGTCTGCGCGAGTGGGGTCGATTGGTGACAACCGGCTTGGTGGATGGATCAGTTATCGGACGTCCAAGGCGGCGCTGAACCAGATTGTCCGCACATCCGCGATCGAGCTTGCCCGGAGCCATAAACAGGCGATCTGTGTCGCCTTGCACCCCGGTACGGTCACGACAGCATTCACCCGGAAATATGTTGGGCGGCACCCTGCGGTTACGCCTGATGAGGCCGCCCGGAACCTGCTATCCGTATCAGCCGCGTTAAATGCGGCTGATACGGGTGGTTTTTTTGACTGGGCGGGAAAGCCAGTGCCCTGGTAGATTGATTACCCGTCAGAGGCGGATGTATCAGGCTCGGTTTCGGTATCCGTCGCGTCGGGCGCGCTTACGTTCTCACTGGGTAGGACGCCGTTTTCCCAAACGCCGGTTTCTTCCAGGCCATTGGCATAACGCATCGTGCCATTGCCGTGGCGTTTGTTATCCAGAAAGGTGCCTTCGTACACGTCGCCGGTGGCATAGGTTGCCACACCCTGACCACTGATTTTGCCTTCGGCCCAGCCGCCGGTATAGCTGAATCCGCGTGGGGTTTTTATAGTTCCCTCGCCGTGACGCTGACCGTCTTGGAAATCGCCTTCATAGGACGTTCCGTCCGGAAATGTCGCCTTGCCTTTGCCCTGACGCGCGCCATCTACCCAGTCGCCTTCGTAGCGATACCCGTTTGCGAATGTCAGAACGCCCGTGCCATGGCTCAGGCCATTCTTGAACTGTCCCTGGTAAACAACACCGTTGGGATACGTGGCCTTGCCGTTGCCCTCAAAGATGCCAGCCGTCCATTCGCCGTCATAGACGGTGCCATCCGGATAAGTCTGAACGCCTTTGCCATGCGGCAGATCTGCGCTGAAATCACCAGTATAGGTCGCGCCATCAGGATAGGTGACCTCACCCAGTCCTTCGATCTGGCCGTCCACCCATTCGCCGGTGTAATCAAACCCGTCGGTCCCAAGAAAGCGTCCTTTTCCGTGGCGGCGGTCATCGGCATATTCGCCCTCATAAGTCGCACCGTTGGCATAGGTGGCCTTGCCATTGCCCTGACGGCGGCCATCAACCAGATCGCCCTCGTAAAGGTCGCCATTGGCCTGCAACAAGCGGCCCTTGCCGGTCATGCGGTCCTGAGACCAATCACCGGTATATGTCATGCCATCCGGAACGGTCAGAGTACCCTGGCCATCGCGCAATCCGTTGTTGATTTGCCCTTCATAGACGCTGCCTTGCGTCGAGGTGATCTTGCCCTCGCCGTGCTTGACGCCATCCTTCCAGTCGCCATCGTAGACGTAACCGCTGGGGTCGGTCAGAACGCCTTTGCCGTGATAGCGCGCGTCGCTGAAGCTGCCCTCGTATCGGACGCCGTTGGTGTATATTGCAACTCCGGTCCCGTTGATGGACCCTTCGGCCCATTCCCCCTCATAGCTGCCTCCGTCGGGGTATATGATCTTGCCCTGCCCCTCGGGTTGCCCCTTCGCGAACATCCCCTCGTAGACCGAGCCGTTGACATAGCGCGCTATGCCTTTGCCCTGAATTTCGCCTTCGACCCATTCGCCGACATATTCGAACCCGTTTGGCAGGCGGTAAGTGCCTTCGCCGTGGCGCAGGCCGTTCAGGAATGTGCCCTCGTACACGCCGCCAACATCATCATCCGCAACGATGACCTGCCCGTCCTGCGCAAAGGCGGATGCGGCCAGCAAAGCCATCGCCGTGGCGGCCAAAGAAATGCGGATAGCGTTCATGGTTTTTCCTGCCTTGCCCGGTTGTCACGTTTTAAAGCAAAACTAAGATACCCGTGCGGACAGAGCAACGTGTTTTGCCTCATTTGACTTTCACTCGCGGTGCGATCTGCTAAATGGCATTAGGACTGACGAGGGCAAGAGGGCAGCATGGCCAACCGTTTCCGCATTACTCTGGCACAACTCAATCCCGTTGTTGGGGACATCCAAGGCAATTTGGACAAAGCGCTTGCGGCGTGGGAGCAGGGGCGCGAAGCTGGTGCCGACCTTGTGGCTTTCCCCGAAATGTTCATTACCGGTTACAACACGCAGGATTTGGTGATGAAGCCGGTGTTCCATCAAGCGGCCATGGCGGCGGTTCAGTCGCTGGCTGCACAATGTGCCGATGGCCCTGCCATTGCAATTGGTGGTCCGTGGACGGAAGACGGCAAGCTTTTTAATGCCTACCTGATCCTCAAGGGCGGTCGCATCGGCAGCAAGGTGCTGAAACATCACCTGCCGAATGAAACCGTGTTCGACGAAGTTCGCCTTTACGACGCGGGCCCGTTGGGGGGGCCGTACTCGGTTGGTAACTCGCGGATCGGTAGCCCGATCTGCGAAGACAGTTGGCACCCGGATGTCTCGGAAACACTGGAAGAGACCGGGGCCGAGTTTCTGCTGATCCCCAATGGCTCACCTTACTTCCGCAACAAATATGATGTGCGCCTCAATCACATGGTCGCCCGTGTGGTCGAGACCGGCTTGCCGCTGATCTACCTGAACATGGTGGGCGGTCAGGACGATCAGGTTTTTGATGGCGCGACTTTCGGCCTTAACCCGGGCGGAGAACTGGCCTTTCGAATGCCGGTCTTTGATGAGGCCGTAACACATGTCGATCTGGAACACGGTGATGAGGGCTGGCGTATTGTGCCTGCTGAAGTTGTGCCGCAGCCGGACGAATGGGAGCAGGACTATCGTGCCATGGTCCAATCCCTGCGCGATTACATGGGCAAGACCGGGTTCAAAAAGGCGTTGTTGGGGCTGTCGGGTGGAGTGGACTCGGCGTTGGTCGCGGCAATTGCCGTTGACGCAATCGGTGCGGAAAACGTCCGTTGCGTGATGCTGCCATCGGAATACACCAGCCAGGCCTCGCTGGATGACGCTGAAGCCGTCGCCAAGGCGCTGGGCGTGCATTACGACTATGTTCCGATCTCGGACAGTCGGGCGGCGGTGACAGACACTTTGGCCCCGTTGTTTGCGGGCCGCGAGGCGGATTTGACCGAGGAAAACGTCCAATCCCGCCTGCGCGGTTTGCTGCTGATGGCGATCTCGAACAAGTTTGGCGAAATGCTGCTGACCACGGGCAACAAGTCCGAGGTGGCTGTGGGTTACGCGACCATCTATGGCGACATGAATGGCGGCTATAACCCGATCAAGGATCTGTATAAAACGCGCGTGTTCGAAACATGCCGCTGGCGCAATGCCAATCACCGTGACTGGATGATGGGCCCCGTAGGCGAGGTGATCCGACCGTCGGTCATTGATAAACCCCCCAGTGCTGAGCTGCGCGAAGACCAGAAAGACAGTGACAGCCTGCCGGACTACCCGGAACTGGACGCGATCCTGGAAATCCTGGTCGACCGCGATGGCTCGATCGCTGATTGCGAAGCAGCAGGATTCGAAGCAGATGTCGCCCGTCGCGTAGAGCATCTGATCTATATCAGCGAATATAAGCGGTTTCAGTCCGCACCAGGTACGCGCTTGACCAAGCGAGCCTTCTGGCTGGACCGCAGATACCCGATTGTGAATCGTTGGCGAGATCGGTCTTGAGCTGAAACCACGCGTATTTTTATAAGTCTCCGATCGTTTCCAAAAAGGGTGCTTGAGGGCGCGCTTTTATTCATTGTCCCTGTGGCGGGGACAGTGCATATCTAGATTCGGCTTAGGCCGTTTAACACGCTTGAAATCAGGACATTTTTCTGACACATTTTAGCTTAATTGCCGCCTCATGTGGGGCAGATGCGGCGCATTCTTAAGTGGCTCGATGTTTATGATCGAGTTTTGTTTGTTACGCATCGTGAATTGCGTGTCTGTGTTAACGATTTGGTGTGAAAATGCGTGAGCAATACGATAGACCACTCCACTCGCCGCTTCCGTGGCGTTCGATGGAATCTGAGGGTCATGAATTAGACGAAGATCAGGTCGATTCTGCCATTGCCGACCTCTTGGGGGCTGAGATGCCGCCAGAGCAAAAAACGGTACCAGGGCAATCAGTGGCTTTTTCGATTCTGCCTGAACTGCTTTCACAAGAAAGCATGGCCGAAGGCTCTGCCGACAACGATGCTGGGCTTACAGCCACATTGCGTCAGAAATGGGCGGAACTCTGCGGCGCTGCTTGACGGCCCGAGCCCGCTGAACTGAACAGTGCCAGAGATCATTCTGGCACTATAACCACAGCTTCTGAAAATTGTGATCGGCGCGTCAGGCGACATGTTGCCTATTGTCTGATACCGCGCATTCATTGCGGTCCGAGCAATGAAGTAAGAGCGGCGGATGCCCGGTCCAAAACCAACTCCTGTAGAACCCGATCTGCATCTGCCCAAGTCTGTTGACGTTGTGGTCATAGGCGGCGGAATCATCGGCGCATCAACGGCTTTAGAGCTATCAGAGCGGGGCGCGTCGGTTTTGCTGTGCGAAAAAGGCCATATCGCGGGCGAACAAAGTTCGCGAAACTGGGGATGGGTGCGATTGGGGCTGCGAGACCCTCGGGAAATCCCGCTCATGTTAGAGGCGCAGCAGATCTGGCAGGGCCTGGATCAACGCACCGGACGCCAAACCGGTTTTACGCGTTCCGGCATCCTTTTTGGTGCATCGGGGAAACGGGATCATGCAAATCTTGAACGCTGGATGCGCCATGTTGAAGGCCTCCACACTGGCGCTCAGATGGTTTCGGGTGCTGAACTGGATGGCTTGCTACCCGACGATCAATCGGGGTTGAAAGTTGCCCTGCACATGCCAAGGGATGGACGAGCCGAGCCGCAATGGGCCGCCCCTGCGATCGCTGAAGCCGCACGTGACAAAGGGGCGTGCCTGATGACCAACTGCGCAGTACGCAGCGTTGATGTCGAGAACGGTTATGTCTCAGGTGTGTTTACCGAACGTGGCCGGGTGGCTTGTGCACGGGTGGTTCTTGCCGGAGGCGCGTGGTCGCGGCTTTTTGCGGGAAATGCGGGGATTGACCTGCCACAGCTTAAGGTTCTCAACACGGTCTTACGCACTTCACCGGTGAATGGGCCGGAAACAGCAATATGGTCAGATGACTTCGCGATGCGAAAAAGGGCCGATGGCGGTTATACAATTGCATCCGGGCACGAGAATACGGTTGATATTGTCCCGGACAGTTTTCGGCTTGCGATACAGTTTTTACCAGCGTTCCGGCAGGAGTGGCGGTCCCTGCGGTTCAGGCTTTCCAAGCGCTGGGCGGCAGAGGCGAGCGAAGACCGATCATGGTTGCACACCGACGTCACGCCATTCGAACATTGCCGTGTGCTGGATCCTGAGCCCTCGGCCAAGGTCTTGAGGCAGTCATGGACACGCGCGCGCAAAGGGTTCCCGGTGCTGGAGCAGGCAGAGATCGTTCAAAGCTGGGCAGGTTTGATCGACGTCACCCCGGACGCCATTCCGGTAATATCTTCAGTCGATACCATGTCAGGGATGTTCATCGCCACGGGGTTTTCAGGTCATGGATTTGGAATCGGCCCCGGAGCGGGGCGTTTAATGGCCGATCTGGTTTGTGAAACCACGCCATGCGTTGATCCGGCCGCCTTTCGCCTGTCCCGATTTACGGATGGTTCAAAGGTGCGGCCGGACCCGGGATACTAGGGTACTATCCCATCATCTGGTAGCTGACCGGCACAAAGCGGAACCCGTCGCCACGGGGTTCAACGAAGCCAGCTGCCGGGAATGGCATGTGATAGCCGATCATCGGAACCTTGTCGGCGGCCAGCATGCCCAGCACGTCGCGGCGCGATGCCGTGGCGGCTGCTTTGTCCATGTCAAAGCGAACCTCCCACTCGGGGTGGGCAAAGGACCAGACGTAGTGGTTGGCCAGATCGGCCGTCAGAACCAGACGCTGCCCATTGCTTTCCAGATGATAGACCGTATGACCAGGCGTATGGCCATAAGCTGCAACAGCAGTGATGCCCGACGAGACTTCACCGCCATTTTCAACAAAGGTCATCTTCTCGGCCAATGGCGTGACCTTGGCATCGACCAGATCCCCGACACGATTGCCTGCGTCCTGCGCCGCCCAGAAGTCATATTCCGGAGAGGAGGTAACATAGCGCGCGTTCGGGAATGTCGGCGCGTCATTTATTGTCATGCCGCCGATATGGTCGGGATGCATATGGGTGATGACGACGACATTGATTTGATCCGGGGTAACACCCGCATCAGCCAGTGCCGCTTGAATACCATCTTGGCCCAGCCCTGTGTCGAACAAGACCAACTCCGACCCGGTATTGACCAAAGTCGGGGTAAAGAAGAATTGCGCGACATCTGGTGAGATGAAATTGTCTGCTGAGACCTTTGCAAAGTCTTCATCAGATGCCCCGCCGCCAAATATCTCTTGCGCTCCGTCACGGGGCAGGCTGCCGTCCAGCAACGTCGTGACGGTGAAATCGCCCAAAGTGAACGATTTGGCGATGGTAGAATTTGCCTTGGTCTCGGCTCCGGCTGCCAGAACCGGTGCGGCGGCTGCGGCAAAAGGTAAAGCTGCCGCTGATCCCAGTGCTGCGCGGCGTGTCAATTTGATGGTCATGTTGGTTCTCCCTGTCAGAACACCAATAGGTGAATTAGATCGGCGCGAGTCTCTTGCCAGTGTATACCCTTTTCAAATGGGCTGCGTGGATGAACATTACGTGTTATTTTTTGTTTATGGCGCGATCTGGGAATAAAACTGCCCCCACAGGGCAAAGCGTCGAGGGCTTTTTGGCGGCTGTTCAACCGGCGAAGAAGGCAGATGATGCCCGGGCGTTGGATGCCCTCTTTCGGCACGCGACCGGGTTTGAACCCGTTATGTGGGGGGCGTCGATTGTGGGCTATGGTCGTTACCATTATCGCTACAAGTCCGGGCGCGAAGGAGAGTTTCTGGCAACCGGGTTTTCCCCGCGCAAAACGGCTCTGTCGATCTACATCATGCCCGGCTACGCGGATTTCGGGGATATTCTATCCAGACTGGGTAAACACAAGCTGGGCAAGTCCTGTCTCTATGTGAACAAGCTGGCGGATATTAACACGAATGTTCTGTCTGAACTGATCTGCGCCGGGCTAAAGGACTTGAATCAGCACTGGCCGGTCCAGCCGACCTGAACGCCTTAGCTGGACAATCGACCAATCCTGTGACATGAGCCGCGCCAACAGGAGACACCTATGACAACCACCCGTTTTGCCCCGTCGCCCACCGGTTACATCCACGTGGGCAACCTGCGCACCGCCCTGATGAACTATCTGATCGCACGCAAGGCCGGCGGTACGTTCATCCTGCGCATCGATGACACCGATCCTGAGCGGTCGAAGGAAGAATATGTCGATGCGATCAAGCAGGATATGGAGTGGCTGGGCCTGCACTGGGACCGGGTTGAGCGTCAGTCGGATCGTCTGGACCGTTATGCCGAAGCCGCAGACAAGTTGCGCGAGATGGGCCGGTTCTATGAGGCATTCGAGACGCCCACCGAGCTGGACCTCAAGCGTAAGAAGCAACTGAACATGGGCAAGCCGCCGGTCTATGACCGCGCGGCGCTGAACCTCAGTGATGCCGAGAAAGAAGCGCTGCGGGCCGAGCGTGGCAGCGGCGTCTGGCGCTTCAAGCTGGATCACGAGCGGATCGAGTGGAATGACGGCATTCTGGGCGACATCTCGATCGATGCGGCATCCGTGTCCGATCCGGTTCTGATCCGTGGCGACGGTCAGGTTCTCTACACGATTGCGTCGGTGGTGGATGACACCGAAATGGGCGTCACCGATGTGGTGCGTGGCTCGGACCATGTGACCAACACCGCGACCCAGATTCAGATCATCGAGGCGCTGGGCGGCACCTGCCCGCGTTTTGCGCACCATTCGCTGTTGACCGGTCCGCAAGGAGAGGCCCTGTCGAAGCGACTTGGCACGCTTGCTCTGCGTGATCTGCGTGAACAGGGCGTGCAGCCGATGGCGTTGCTGAGCCTGATGGCGCGTCTAGGCTCCTCCGACCCGGTTGAGCTGCGCTCGGAAATGGCGGAACTGATTGAAGGTTTCGATGTGAACCGTTTTGGGGCTGCGCCGACCAAGTTCGATGTGCAGGACCTGTTCCCGCTGACGGCAAAGCATCTGCAGTCCCTGCCTTTGGCCGACGTGGCCGAGGCTGTGGCTGATGCTGGTGTTCCTGCCGATCTGGCCGAACCCTTCTGGGCGATGGCGCGCGAGAACATCACCACTTTGGCTGATCTCAAGGGCTGGTGGGAGCTGTGCCGCGATGGGGCTGAGCCGCTGATCGCGGATGAGGATCGTGAGTTTATCGCCGAGGCTATGGCGCTGCTGCCTGAAGGTTCGTTCGATGGCGAAACCTGGGGCAAATGGACCAGCACGGTCAAAGAAGCGACCGGCCGCAAGGGCAAGGGCCTGTTTATGCCGTTGCGCAAGGCGCTGACCGGCATGGAACGCGGGCCTGAGATGGCCACGTTGCTGCCCCTGCTGCAGGTAATCCGCGCAAAAGCTTGAGCGTATTGGAGAGAATGAGGAAAAGCGGGGTCGTTCGATCCCGCTTTTTTCTATGCGTTCTGCACAATCCGGGTTGAGAGACGGCTGAGACGATCATCCACGAATTCAGCCTCGGCTGGTTTCAATTGTTGATGGCGCGGGTATCGGGGCTCGGTCCGGTCGTTCAGGATTGGTGCATCCCATCCATCTGTGGTGCAAAAGAAACGATCTGCGCCCTCTTCACCAAATGCGCGCAGGTATCCCTGCACGACCACATCAATGTAACTCAGTAGCAATGGGTGGTGATTGCTTGGAGCGCTGTGCCGGTCAGGAGACACAGCGTAGACGGCAATCTCGACCTCGTGCTTTATAGGGTGCGTGACGGATTGTGTAGCGGGAATTCGGCTATAGGCCCACTCCCGTTCGTCTAGGGCGATCCAATCATTTTTCGGGACATGGGCGATCATACCTTCGATTTCGGACGCGGGGTCTGGTATCGCAGTCAGAAAGGCGACTGGCCGCAGGTCAGTATGCCGCCAAGCGCGCCGCCAGCCTTTGAGACGGGCAGGATGCGGATCGGGAAAGTCATGGGTCGACAGATTCACAAGGCTGCCGTAGCCAAAGAAATAGGGATCTGCCATGGGCCTGCGTGTCCTTTCCTGACGATTGATGTATGTCAAACCGCTTTTATGCCGGACATGCAATAAGTCTGCATCTTGAAACTTGGGAGGTCACGATGCGGATAACCAAACGGACGAACATTGCGGTACGGCTGCTGATGTATTGTGCAGCGCATCAGGATAGGCTGGTTACCAAGTCCGAGATTGCCGAAGTCTGCAATATTTCCGAGAACCATCTGGCACAGGTCATCAATCAGCTCAGCCAATTGGACTATCTAAGTACTCAGCGCGGTCGCAACGGCGGTATGATATTGGCCCGGTCGGCCGAACAGATCCGGATCGGATCGGTGTTTCGTGATGTCGAAGGCAACCTGCCGCTGGCCGAGTGTTTTGCGGATGCCGACAACACCTGCCCATTGACGGATGCATGTCGATTGCGGATGGCGCTTCAGGACGCGGCTGAGGTCTTCTATGCCTCACTGGACGAGATTACGCTGGAAGCCCTGATCTGCGACAACGATCCTTTGCTGCAGATCCTGCAACCGGTTGCCTGCGAGCGTGCAGGTTAATCGCTGGCACGCAGGATGCGGGCAGGGCGGACGGCCAGGGGACGCAGGGCAAAGATCAGCCCCGCGCCAAGTGTCACGATGATGCCAGCCAGAACAATTCCGATTGCAGACGGCCAGATCACCGAGAATTTCGTGTCGAAAATATAGGTGGCAACGGCCCACCCACCTAGGATGCCGGTCAGTAGCGCAACGCCACCAGCAGCCGCGCCCAACAGCGCGGCGCGCAGGGCAAAGCTGAACAGGATGCGCCGCCGGTCCGCGCCCAGTGTTTTGAGGATCGCGGCCTCATATCGGCGCGCGGGTTCCCCGGCCGCGGCAGCACCGATAAGGACCAAGAAGCCGGTCAGCAGAGAAATACCCGCGCCGTATGACGTTGCCGCTGCGATGCCCGCCAGCAGGCCCGAGACGCGGTCAATCGCGTCGCGCACCCGGATCGCCGTTATGTTGGGGAACTTCCCGGCCAAATCGCGCAGAATTGCAGTTTCGGCCTGTTCTTCGGCATAGACCGTCGCGATAAAGCTGTGCGGGGCACCTGCAAGGGCCGATGGGTTCATGGACATGATAAAGCCCATACCTGCGTTTGAAAAATCAACCTCGCGCGTTGATGTAAGTTCTGCGGTAATGTCCCGGCCCAAAATATTCACGGTCAATTGGTCGCCGAGTTTAAGGCCCATTTCTTCCGCCTCCTCGGCTGCGAAACTCACCTGCGGGGTACCGGTATAGTCTTCGGCCCACCATTCGCCCGAGGTTATGCGCGCGTTATCAGGTGGCCGGACGGAATAGGTGATGCCCCGGTCGCCATCCAGTACCCAATGATCGCCTGCCACTTCGCGGGCGGGCTTGTCGTTGATCTGCGTTATGATCCCGCGCAGCATCGGTGCGCTTTCGATCCGGCTGACGCCGGGGTCGGTGGTTAACCTGTCGTTAAAACCCGGCATTTGGTCCTTCTGGATGTCGACGAAAAAGTAAGACGGGGCAACGTCCGGCAAGTTGCCGGAAATTGCATTGCGCAAGGTGCCGTCGATCTGCCCAACGGCCGCCAGAACCGAAAGCCCAAGACCCAGAGACAGTACAACGGATGCAGCGCCCTCGCGAGGGTCGGAAATGGCCGACAAGGCCCACCGAAGGGCCGGACGCCCGCGCGCTGATGGGGCGCTAAGCCGAGCCAGCCGGCGCACCGCATAGGCCGCAGCGGACAGCAGCAGCAACGCGCCCACCAACCCTCCGGCGGTCCAGAACGTCAGGCGCGCCGAGCCGCTGAACCAGGCAGCTGACGCGATCAGCAGCGCGAGGCCGGAACCAGTTGCGATGAGGTACACCCCTCGTGGAACCGCACGTGCCGAGGTCAGAGCATCCCGAAACAGGGTCGCTGCGCGGACGTCTTCGGTGCGGGCAAGGGGCCAGAGCGTGAACAGAAAGGCCGTCAGTAAACCGTACAACGCTGCTTCGGCAAGCGGTGCCGGATAAAATGAGAAAACCGCGGGTACAGGCAACCGGGCTTCAATCAAGGGGGCCAGCAGCAGCGGCAGCAACCCGCCCAAGGCAAGGCCCAGCAAGATCCCGATCCCCGACAGGACACCGATCTGGATCATATAAGTTTGGAAAATTGTCGCCCTGTCAGCGCCCAGAGTGCGCAATGTCGCGATAGTCTCGGTCTTTTGCGACAGATAGGCGCGCACAGCCGCCGATACTCCGATACCGCCGACTGCAAGGCCCGACAACCCGACCAGAACCAGAAATGCGCTGAGCCGCCCGACAAACTCGGCAATCCCCGGCGCACCGTTGCGCGCGTCGGTCCAGCGCATACCGGTACCCTCAAAGTTCTGACGCGCTTCTACCGCTAGATATTGCAGCTCGGTTCCTGATGGCAGGGCTAGGCGGTATTTGGTGGAAAACAGGGTTCCCGGTGCCAACAGGCCGGATGCTTGCAAGTCTTCGGTCCGCACCAGCGTGCGAGGGCCCAGACCAAAGCCATCTGCCGCCCCGTCCGGTTCATGGATCAATGCGGCGGTCAGGATGAATTCTTGCGTCCCCAGTGCAAAGCGATCTCCGACGGAAAGACCCAACCGGTCAATCAGCGACGGATCCATTACCGCGCCGGGAAGACCTTGATGTGTCCCTAAAGCCACCGACAGGGGCATTGCAGGCTTCAAAACCGGAGACCCCAATAACGGGTAGGTGTCGTCGACTGATTTAACCTGTGTCAGCGCGCGTTGCGTTTCAGCGCCCTGATCAGCAACAGCCATAGAGCGAAAATCGACCACTTCAGAGACAGCTGTCCCGGTCTGGTCCATCCAGGCGCGTTCGTCATCTGTGGCAAATCGGTAGGTGAATTCCAGTTGCGCATCCCCGCCCAACAGGGCCGCGCCTTCTTCGGCCAATCCAGCTTGGATCGCGTGGCGCACCGATCCAACTGCTGCGATTGCGGCGACACCCAGCGCAAGACACGCGAGGAAAACGCGAAACCCATGCAGCCCGCCCCGAAGTTCACGGCGTGCCAGACGCCCGGCCAGCCGAAAGCTCATTCCGCAGCCTTTTGCTGGCTGTCTTCCGAAATTCGCCCGTCGCGCAAGCGTACAACCCGATCGCACTTGCGCGCCAGACTATGACTGTGGGTTACAAGCACCAGAGTGGCGCCGTGTTTGTCGCGCAGGCCGAACAATAAATCGACGATAGCCGCGCCGTTCGTTTCGTCCAGATTTCCTGTCGGTTCATCCGCCAGCAAAATTTGCGGACGCGGCGCGGCGGCCCGGGCCAGCGCAACGCGTTGTTGTTCGCCGCCCGACAATTGCGCCGGATAATGATCGCGGCGGTGCGACAGGCCAACCGCGTCAAGTTCTGCCGCAGCGCGTTGAAACGCATCCTTGTGTCCGGCCAATTCCAGCGGCGTGGCCACATTTTCCAGGGCGGTCATTGTTGGGATCAGATGAAAGTTCTGAAAGACGACCCCCATCGCATTGCGTCTGAAACGGGCCAGAGAATCCTCATCCATGCCAGTCAGATCCTGGCCAAGGGCTGTGATCTTGCCCGCGCTTGCCTGTTCCAACCCGCCCATCAGCATCAACAGCGAGGATTTGCCGGACCCGGACGGTCCGACAAGCCCAAGCGTTTCGCCTTTGGCGACGGTCAGGGTAATATCGTGCAGGATATTGACCCGGCCGGCATTGCCATCCAGCGACAAAGCGGCATTTTGGAGCGAAAGAACTGGTGTCGTCATAAGTACGTCCAAAAGGAGACGGTCATTTTGGGATATGGAGTTGTTCAAAAAATGCGCAAGGCTCTGATGGCTTTACTGTTTGCGTGTTGCGGCTTTGCCGCCACAGCGGAACCGTTGGTCATCGCGGCCCTCGGGGACTCGCTGACACAAGGATACGGGCTGCCGGAACAGGACGGGTTCGTACCACAGTTGGATCAATGGCTGAAGGATCAGGGCGCAGACGTGCAATTGATCAATGCCGGAGTTTCCGGGGATACGACAGCTGGCGGCGCGGCCCGTGTGGATTGGACGCTTACACCTGACGTGGACGCGATGATCGTAGCGCTGGGCGGCAACGATCTGCTGCGCGGTATCGACCCGGCTGTCTCGCGCGCGCACCTTGAGACAATCGTAACCTCCGCCCGGGCGGCGGAGGTTGAGGTGTTGCTGATCGGAATGCAGGCACCGGGGAATTACGGGGTCGATTACAAGCAGGCCTTTGATGCGATGTACCCGGATCTGGCCAAGGCATATCAGCTTGTGTTTGCGGAAAGCTTTTTTGAAGGGTTGCAGCCAAACGGCGACCCGAGCGCAGTCCGGCAGTTCATGCAACCGGACGGAATTCACCCCAACAAAGAAGGCGTGGCGCGGATTGTAGCAGCGCTTGGGCCTTACGTGCTGGAGCTGGTCGAAACCTCGACCAAGCAGGATTGAGAAGATGCCCGGGCGATTTTTTCTGACACGGCCAATGTCTGAGATCGCCCAGTTTTTGAATGTCCAGTGTGACGTGGACCCACAGCCGCCGCGAAGGAACATTCAACCGGGTCAGGAACTGATCGTTCTGACTACCCAAGGTCTGACGCCCATGCGTTGGGGCATGATCCCGGTTGGGCGCGTCAATGCGCGCGGTCGACCGGTGATGGAAACCATAATCAACGCCCGATCCGAAACCGTCTTTGACAAAACCGCCTTCGATGGCGTTGGCCGAGCCGTTGTTCCAGTCGACGGGTGGTACGAGTGGATAGGCGAAAAACGTCGAAAAACAGCATGGCGCATCGCCTCGGCGGATGGCTCACCTCTGTTCTTCGCTGCGATCACCGACAGTTGGCAGGCTCCGGGCGGTCTGCGGGTTGACCAGTTTGCAGCTGTGACCTGCCCACCTAATGCTGATCTGGAGCCGATACACCATCGAATGGGCGTCCTGCTGCAACCTGCCGACATTCAGACATGGGTTACAGGAACCGAGGACGACGCCAAGGCTCTGGCGCAACCTTGGCCGGACGGGTTGTTGCAGATCGAAGAGGCGACGGACGTAGACTGGTCCGGGTCGTGACCGCCTCAGACAACCGTGACCACAGTTCCCACCGGTACACGCTCATACAAGTCGATGACATGGGCGTTCAGCATCCGAATGCATCCGTTTGAGGCCGCGCGCCCGATGGTTTGCGGTTGCGTCGTGCCGTGGATACGGAAATAGGTGTCGACCCCATTCTGAAACAGGTAGAGCGCGCGTGCCCCCAGCGGGTTTCCATCTCCGCCCGGTTGAACATAATCATTGTCCTTGAACTTGGCGTAAGTCAGCGGTTCACGTTCGATCATCTCGTTCGTGGGGCGCCATGTCGGCCACTCTTTCTTGACGTCGATCGTGGCTGTGCCGGTGAATTCCAAACCTGCCTTGCCAACGCCGCACCCATAGCGGATCGCCTTGCGCGGTTCTGTGATGAGATACAGGTAGAAGGACCGTGGCGCGACCAGAAGCTGCCCCGGCAGAAATTGTTTCTTGACCCGAACGAACTGGGGCGTGGGGTCGTATTCAACGGCTTTCTTCTTGGCCGAAGCAATACCGGGTGTCAGGCCAGCGGCAGCAGATGCTGCAAGGAAAGTGCGACGTGTGAACATATCGGTTCTCTTAAGGACAACAGGAAAATCGTAAACCAGTGTCGGAATGATAACCGATCTGGTCAATCATCTGCCAAGAGTAACCGTATTGTGATGTAATCGCAGGGACACACTTGTGTTGCAGTTTTGTCCCGCGTGATGTGAAAAGGGCAGAGGTAACCTCTGCCCTTTCATGGCCTTAGGCCAGTGCGATATCGTCGGCGCTTTCGCGGCCGTCACGACCAGCGCGCAGCTCGTACGTGACTTTCTGGTTGTCGGCCAGACCGGTCAGGCCCGAACGCTCGACAGCCGAGATGTGAACGAAGATGTCTTTGCCGCCATCCTCAGGTGCGATAAAGCCAAAACCTTTGGTGGTGTTGAACCATTTTACGGTGCCTGTGGGCATATCCGTTGTCTCCTGTTTAGTGCTGCCCACGGAGTTGCGGCAGCCCGGCGTCGTTGTCTGTATCGATAGACTGAGCGCCGGAAACGGTGACAGTGGGTCGAAATAGAAAAACGTAAGCCCCATTGATATGGCATCGGGGTGGGCGTGTGACAAGGGATTTTGTGCGTTTCGTACAAGGGTTTGAGGGCCAGTTTCCCGATTTGCACAAGAATCCGCCGATGGGTTTGGCTATTGGTTCAGCGGTCTTTGATAAGGAAAGGCCATGCGATCTGTGCGCTGAGTGGGCATCTAGAAAACTCCAACCAAGCCTGTGATCAGGTTGCAGCATGAGCAATCACTGCCGCATCCGCATTCCCGGAGCCAAGTACTTTTTTGCCGCGTCTCTGGCCGATCGATTATCGGATTTGTTAGTACGCGAGTTGGAGCAATTGCGCGCGGCCTTTGTGGTGACGCGTTTGTTGTGTTGCCGGATCATCGGCACGCGGTTTGAACCTTGCCGCCGGGAGATGTGGATTATTCGACACGGTGGCGGTTGACCAAAATTCGGTTTGTACGGGGTGTCGGCGTATTCGGTCCGCGGGGCGGGTCGAAAGTTGTCGAATAGAAACGTGGGATTTGGCAACGCAGGTTTTCGGAGCACTGGATCCGTGATGAGCGAGATTTTCGTAATCACATGGCACATTGCTGGGGTAATCCTGTCAAACACGGTTTTTAGAGCTTCCAACCCATAGGCCGAATTCGTCCATTCACCACGATATTGGTGCGGGTCGCGTTGATCTGGAATGGAGTGGCATCGCCACCAAAAGGGAGATTGTCGAACCGTAGGATGGGTGATTTCACCCATCACTCCTCTGCAGAACCTAAGTTTAGAACCCCGACAATCCGCAAAAGAAGCACTTAAAACTATCAGCAAAAAATAGTGCCGTAACGTCACGATAGGGGCGGTGGCATGAGCTTTAGTTCGCAAAGCCACATCACAAAAAGACTTTTTGACTGGCTGTTCAAAAATGACGCAGAACGCGGATTTCTTCCCCGTTGGCACTTGATCATTCTTTCATATGTACGCTGCACCGCTGCGGGTGGCCACTCACGGAAACACGGTCCTTGAGCCGACGTCCACCGCACGCTCGGATCGGCCCGCAGCGGAACATTGCAACGAATATTCAGTTTTAACAATTTCGAGAAACCCAACACGCACGGTGAAAGATATGTTTTTCAAGTCGATCTTAGACCACATTTTCAAATCAGCGGAGCAGGAAAATTCGGTGCCAAAAGAGCTTGCCGGGAAAACGCAAATTGCGAACTCTGGAGCGGTTAACAAAAAGGAACTGACTGTGCTTTTTGGAGATGTTCTGAACGAGAAGCAGGTTCGGAGTGGTGAAAACCAACAGCCAGTCGGCCAGTCGCAAAAGTAACTGACTTCCGTAGACTGTTGTAAGGCACAGATCGAGAACGCGCGGACAACGTGACTTGTGTTGTGAGAGGCTGAACTCCGACCGGCTGCTTAAGGCTCACAAATGGTCTGGAGAAGCTTAGAATAACAGCCGCACACGCCAGTCAAACCGTATTACCGATATCTACGTTGTTACTCATTTCAATCAGGCTATTTGAGGCCCGGAATCAAATACGTTGGTTCCGGGCTTCAATCTAAGTTCTTACCGCGCAAACTTCTTATGCTTCAACCGCTTGGGCTCCAGCGCATCCGGTCCAAGGCGGCGCTTTTTGTCCTCTTCGTAATCCTCAAAGTTGCCCTCGAACCATTCCACATGGGCATCGCCCTCGAACGCCAGAATATGCGTGCAGATCCGGTCCAGGAAAAAGCGGTCGTGCGAGATGACCACGGCGCAGCCGGCGAAATCGACCAGCGCGTCTTCCAACGCACGCAGGGTTTCGACGTCCAGATCGTTGGTTGGTTCATCGAGCAGCAGGACGTTGCCGCCCTCTTTCAGCAGGCGGGCCATGTGGACGCGGTTGCGCTCACCGCCGGACAGCAACGAGACTTTCTTCTGCTGATCGCCGCCCTTGAAGTTGAAGGACGAGCAATAGGCGCGAGAATTGACCTGCGCGTCGCCCAGTTGGATGATCTCGGCACCGCCAGTAATCGCCTCCCACACGGTGTCGCTGTCGGCAAGGTCGTCGCGGGACTGGTCGACATAAGACAGCTCGACCGTGTCGCCCAGCGTGATGGTGCCGCTATCGGGCTGTTCCTGA
Source organism: Ruegeria sp. YTSC003 (assembly GCF_059609785.1). Lineage (NCBI taxonomy): Bacteria > Pseudomonadati > Pseudomonadota > Alphaproteobacteria > Rhodobacterales > Roseobacteraceae > Ruegeria > Ruegeria sp. YTSC003. The sequence continues at coordinate 208,529 of NZ_JBXWMK010000006.1, forward strand.
CCGGTGAGCATCTTGAACAGGGTCGATTTACCGGCGCCGTTGGGGCCGATTACACCGACAATGCCGCCGGGGGGCAGGGCAAAGTCCAGCCCTTCGATCAGTTGCTTGTCGCCCATGTGTTTCGACAGACCCTCGACCTCGATCACCTTGCCGCCAAGGCGCTGGCCGTTGGGGATGACGATCTGGGCGCGGGTCAGCTTTTCGCGTTCGGACTGTTCGGCCAGCTCGTTGTAGGCGTTGATCCGGGCCTTGGATTTGGCCTGACGGGCCTTTTGGCCCTGACGCATCCAGTCCAGTTCGCGCTGCAGGGTTTTCTGCTTGGACTTGTCCTCGCGGGCTTCCTGTTCCAATCGTTTGGCCTTTTGTTCCAGCCATGCGGAGTAGTTGCCCTCGTAAGGCAGGCCCCGACCACGGTCGAGTTCAAGGATCCAGCCGGTGATGCTGTCCAGGAAATAGCGGTCGTGGGTGACGATCAGGATAGTGCCCTTGTAGTCGATCAGGTGTTGCTGCAGCCAGGCGATGGTTTCGGCGTCCAGGTGGTTGGTCGGTTCATCGAGCAGCAGCATGTCGGGGGCCTGCAGCAGCAGTTTGCAGAGCGCGACCCGGCGTTTCTCACCGCCCGACAGGTTGGCGATGTTGGCGTCGTCTGCTGGGCAGCGCAGCGCCTCCATCGAGACGTCGATCTGGCTGTCGAGGTCCCACAGGTTTTGGCTGTCGATCTCGTCCTGCAGTTTGGCCATCTCATCAGCGGTTTCGTCGCTGTAGTTCATCGCCAGTTCGTTATAGCGATCAAGGATCGCCTTCTTTTCGGCCACGCCTAGCATGACGTTTTCTCGAACGCTGAGGGTTTCATCCAGTTTCGGTTCCTGCGGCAGATAGCCGACCTTGGCACCCTCGGCGGCCCAGGCCTCGCCGGTGAAGTCCTTGTCGAGGCCCGCCATGATCTTCATCAACGTCGATTTACCCGCGCCGTTGACGCCTACAACACCGATTTTCACACCGGGCAGAAAGCTCAGGTGGATGTTTTCAAAGCACTTCTTGCCACCGGGATAGGTCTTGGAGACACCCTGCATGTGGTAGACATATTGATAGGCGGCCATGTCGCGTCCTCTGGGTCGGGGAAATCAAGTTGGGCGGTGTGATAGCGGATGCTTTGGGTGGGGGCAATCGCGGATGATTGCAACGGCACTATCTGATTTCCAGTGCGCTAGAGTCAAAGACCTCCAGATATTCGTCACATGTTTCTGGAAGGAGATACTCGGATATCAATAGCTGGCCTGGTCCCCATTCCACTTGGCTTCCAGAAGCAGCCTTCAATACAAGGTTCCACAGGTGCTGTTCGTCCGAACCAAAGCTAAAAACCTGTTGCAGGTTTTGTACCGTTACCTCGTTCCGTCTCATCGCTTCGTACACGCCAGGAGCGCAAACCTTCACGATTGCTGCAGTGACCAATATCTCGTCTGAAATGTGTTGCGGCCTGTTTGGTGGAAGCAAGGCAAGAACTGACAGGATCCGTTGAATAGTCCTTGGGGTCATAGGTGTCGGACCTTTGTAAAGCTTTAGCAACGCACCTGTTATTTCGTGAATGGATTTGGGTATCTGCATTTGGCCAGACGCGTGAAGGAAGTAGAGTTCATAGTCCTGAGTGTACTGAATGCGTCGCGGCAGTTTCATAACGATAGAGTAGAACTTCTGAAGATAAGTCGCCGCATCTACTTTGCTCCCATACCGTACACGAACACTGTTCTCCAATTCCGATAGGTTTACCCCCAATACGAAGTGAACGCCTGATACGTTGAAGAAGTGCTTGATGATCTCCAGCAGCGAAAGTGCATAGTCCGGGCGGCACCTGTCCAACTCGTCAATTACAACGATGAGTTTTCGTGTTGGGGTTTCATCCTCGTTTGGTTCTGTCAAATCAATAAGTGCTTGACGGAAACCTTCCATAGCTACGCGTTTTCCGCTCTCTCTTTTCCAGAACTCGGCTATTTCGCCGTCTAGCTCGCTGGAAACGGTGTTGATAGCGGCATCTGCCAATTCGTCTGCCTGAGTTACGAGGCCCGCCGTTGCCACTGAAACCCCAGTGCGCACAAGCGCGCGGCCGAGGGCGGGGGCGACTTGTTTGGCTTTTTTCCAAGCCTTCTGAGCGGTTTTGTCATCTGCTTCTTCGAACCGTTCGGCAATCGCTCCGGTCAGCGCAATCAAAGGATCGTCCAGAAAGTCATGTTCGAACGCGTCGAAATAAACGGTTTGAGTCGTGTTCCCGTCACGTTTCAGATGCTCTCCAACCCAACACTTTAGGAATAACGATTTGCCGCCCCCCCACGCTCCGTCCAAAGCAATCACAAGTGGGTCGTCGACGCGCTCAACCAGTTCCGATAGTTTTTCGCCGGTGGGTTTGCGTGAGAGTTTGTCGTGTTCGTCAAACCCATCTTTGTAAAGCTTGATTTTGGGTTCGGGAATGGTCGGGCGCATGTTTGGCTCCAATTCACAAATCAATCAGCGCTGCTATTAGCGGCTGCCTCGGGAACGGCCAGACTGCTAGATGAGGGGAGGTGTGAAATTCTCGGAGCCTTTTTTGTCCTTAAAAGATCTCATTGCCGGTTGGTCGCAGCCGGGTCATATTGAATGGATCGGTCTTCGGTCTGAGCGGCGGTCGGAGATGGTTGTTGTGAACGAGGTCGTGATTTCCAATGACGGTCTCGACGGCGACCGCAGCCGCGCGGGCAAGCGGGCGGTGACTTTGATTCAGCAAGAACATCTGGCGGCGATCGGATCCTATCTTGGGCGGGGTGCCGTCTCCCCGGACATCCTACGGCGCAATCTGGTGGTGTCAGGGATCAATCTGGCGGCGCTCAAGGGGCGCGAGGTGCAGGTGGGGGAGGCCGTTTTACGCATCACCATCATCTGTGCGCCTTGCAGCCGGATGGAAGAGGCGCTGGGCACAGGCGGGTACTCTGCCGTGCGCGGCCATGGGGGATGGTGCGCCGAAGTGCTGCGGCCCGGGCGGGGCAAGCTGGGCGATGAGGTTCGACCGATTGATTGACAACGTTGTCCAGTTCTGAACATCAGCAAGGCATGGATCGTTTTAGTATTCCATACGCGCGGCCCGGGCAGGTCATCGGGCTGTTCGGAGGGTCGTTTGACCCGCCGCACCAGGGGCATGTGCATGTCACGCTTGAGGCGATGAAGGCGTTTGGACTGGATCGGGTGTGGTGGTTGGTGTCTCCGGGCAACCCTTTGAAGGCGCGGGGGCCTGCGCCGCTTGCGCAGCGAATGGCGGCGGCGCGTGGGCTGATGCAACACCCTGGGGTCGAGGTGACGGATATCGAAGCGCAGACTGGGACGCGGGCCACGGCGGATACGTTGGCCGAACTGCGGCGTCTTTATCCCAAAGTGCGGTTTGTCTGGATCATGGGCGCGGATAATCTGGCGCAGTTCCATAAGTGGAAGAATTGGCGGTTGATCATGGACAGCGTGCCTGTCGGTGTGATTGCGCGCCCCGGCGACCGGATTTCTGCGCGAATGTCCCCTGCTGCGCGGCTTTACGCCAAGTACCGCATAGATGGGCAGGCGCGGCGTCTGCTGGGGCGCGCCGATGCGCCCGCGTGGTGTTTCGTGAACGTACCGATGGTCGATGTAAGTTCCAGCCAAATCCGGGAGCGCGGTGGCTGGGGCGCTGAGGTGTTGCCGGAATAGCCCCATGCGCGCATAATCTATATCTGTGGTTGTGCGTATTTAATCTGTGAGATTTTATTCGACTTATGACTGATCGATTTTCTCGACGTGGATTTTTAGCAGGGCTGGGGGCAGCTTTGATCCCTTCTGCTGTGCTGGCCGAGGCGCCTTTGGTCTCGTTGCGCCCTCAATTGCGAGGCGACGTACCGACCGGGGTCGAGCGACTTGTCCAAGCGGCCGGGTTACGTGGTGAGGTGGTGTTCGCGGTGGCGGATGCAACAACGGGCACGCAGCTGGAAGAGTTCAGCGGCGATCAGGGGCTGCCGCCGGCAAGCGTGGCCAAGGCGCTGACAGCTCTTTATGCGTTGGATGTCTTGGGGTCGGACTACCGGTTCGAGACCGCCCTGATGGCGGATGGACCGATCGAAAATGGTATCCTGAAAGGTGACTTGATCCTTGTGGGAGGTGGCGACCCGCTGCTGGACACCGATGCGTTGGCCAATTTGGCGGCGAATTTGCGCGAGGCTGGGATTTCCGAAGTTCAGGGTGCGTTCAAGGTTTATGAGGGGGCGCTGCCTTATGTGTTCAGTATCGATCCGGGGCAGCCGGATCATCTGGGCTATAGTCCTTCAATCAGTGGCATATCGTTGAATTTCAACCGGGTGCACTTTGAGTGGAAACGTGATGGTACCCGCTATGACGTGTCCATGGATGCGCGCAGCGCGCGGTACAAACCGTCGGTCGATGTGGCCTCTATGCAGATTGAGAAACGAAAAGCGCCTATCTACACCTATGAATCCAGCGCGCGGCAGGACCGCTGGACCGTGGCGCAAGGGGCGCTTGGTACTGGTGGGGCGCGGTGGTTGCCGGTGCGCAAGCCTGCGCTTTATGCGGGGGATGTGTTCAGGACGCTGGCGCGCGCGAATGGGATCCAATTGGGTCGCGTGCAGGTCATGCGCGAAACACCGAAGGGAACCTTGCTTGTGGTGCATCACAGTGACCCGCTGGATAGTATACTGCGCGGCATGTTGAAGTATTCGACCAACCTGACGGCTGAGATGGTTGGTATGGCGGCCTCGCAAGCGCGCGGCGCCAACTTGCAATCATTGGCGGATTCTGCGGCCGAGATGAACCGTTGGGCGACCGAGACATACGGTGTGACTGGGATCGCCATGGTGGATCACTCGGGCCTGGGTGATGCGTCCCGAATGGCACCGGGAGATTTGGTAACAGCTCTGGTTGCTGCGAAACAGGCGGGCGCATTGAAACCCTTGCTGAAAAAATTCACCCTTGCGGACAGTCAGGGACGGCCCGTTCAAGACCACCCGATCAAGGTTGATGCTAAAACCGGTACGTTGAACTTCGTATCCGGCCTTGGAGGTTTCATCACAGCGCCGGGCGGTTCCGAACTTGCCTTTGCGATTTTTACTGCAGATGTCGACCACCGTGCCACGATTCCGCGCGCGCAGCGCGAACGACCACAAGGCGCGCGAAGCTGGAACAATCGCTCGCGCAAACTCCAACGCGCACTGATCGAGCGCTGGGGGTCTATGGCCGGAAGCTAAGATCAGGTAGTGTGACGTGCCCGAGCGCCGCGTTCGATCGCGGCGGCATGCAGGCGATCAATGCTCAGCTCGTAACGAATTTCTTCAAGCAGGCGCAGCTCGGATTCCGCCAACGAGCCGTCGGCGGCGGCCACATCACAGGCCAGCGCATAGGCGGTTTCGTTCAGCCGTTCGGGCAGGTTGTCACGGATCAGGCCGAACAGCGCATCCAGCCCGTCTTCTTGTTCAAACAGGTCAAACACAGTTTGCGAAACGCGGCGGGTTCGGTCGATGTCATACTCGGCAAAAACCGGCAGCATATTGACCGCGCCTTCGATCTTGACCAGCTCAGCGGTGCGGATGGTCTCATCAGACGCAGAGATTGCAACCATGATCGCTACAAGGCAATCCTGTGGGGACATTGGATGGGGTACTTGTTCGGTCATGGTGTCGTCCTGATTAGGCTTTCTGCGTCAGCACGATAGGTGGGCAAGCGGGCAGGTTCAACGGGTTTCGCTTCGGCGAGGCTAGAGAATGGGCAAAGGACCGCGCGTTTTGGTTTGCCGCAGTACAAAATTGCTGCGTGTGTCGCGCACAAGGCCGGATTTCAATAGTCGCTGCATAATGAAGTGCTCAAGTTCCTCTGGGGTTTTGGCGTAGACTTTCAGAATGAAATCATGATCTCCGGTGATCGAGGCACACTCGACGATCTGAGGTTCGGTTTCAATCAGGCGCAGGAACGCATTGATGCTGTCCTCTTGATGTTCGCGCAAAGCCACGTGGACATAGGCGATGGCGTTCAGCCCAACGGATTTGGCGCGCACCTGCGCTGTGTAGCCAGAGATTATATCAGTGGCCTCAAGGTCGCGCACTCGCCGCCAGCACTGCGACGCGGATAGCCCTGTGCGATCTGCTAGGTCCTGCATGGACTGGCGGCCATCCATTTGAAGCTCTTGCAAAATGGCGATGTCGGCAACTTGAAGCGTTTGTTTCATAAAAAATCACTCCGCGATATGTATTTGCCAAAACTTTCAGATTTATGTGCGACTATAAACCAATTTTCTCAATCCAAGGGGGTAAACTCTTCACAAGGAGAAAAAGTGATGCCCAAGTCGACCAAATATATCGCCAAGATCGCCGATGCGCGCGGCCATATCGCGTACACGTCAGAAGAGGATGCGGTTTGGGCCGACCTTTACGCAGCCCAAGAGGAAAATGTTCAGCGCTATATGGCGCAGGACTATCTGGACGGGTTGAAAAGACTGGATCTGCCCAAAACCACCGTGCCGTCTTGTGCCGATATCTCTGAACGGCTTCTGGATATGACCGGCTGGCGGGTCCAACCGGTGCCTGCGCTGATCGGGTTCAAGACTTTTTTCGGCATGCTGGCGGACAGGGTCTTTCCCGCCGCATCCTTTATCCGCTCGCGCGAAGATTTCGACTATATCGAAGAGCCTGACATCTTTCACGAGATTTTCGGTCATACGCCCCTGCTGAGCGATCCCCGCTTTGCGGCTTTCAGCCATGCCATTGGGAAGGCCGGGGTACAGGCCAGCGACAAGGATTACTCTTGGCTGATCCGACTGTACTGGTTCTCAATCGAATTTGGTCTGCGTCGTCAGGATGGTGAGATCAGGGCACTGGGCTCAGGGCTTGCGTCTTCGCCGACCGAGCTTGTCTATGCTGTCGAGAGCGATATCCCCGATCGGGACCCGTTCGACATTATGGCAATCCTGCGCACGCCCTATCGGATCGACATGCACCAAATGGGCTATTTCGTGTTAAACTCACCTGAGGAGTTGTTTGCAGCTGCCGAGCGCGACCTGTTGCAGGACGTGCGCAAAGCTCAATCCCTTGGATTGCTGCCGAACAAGTTTCCGGAAAAAGCAACCGCAGCGGAGTAAACGGATCATGACCACATCAGGAGAAACCTGCAGTCTGTCGGACCGTACTTGTGTGCCCTGTTCCGGCGGCGTCCCGGCTTTGACTCGCGATGAGGCCAACACCCATTTTGCGGAGCTCTCGTCCGACTGGCAACTGGACGTGGATGCAAAGATGCTGAGCCGGCACTTCAAGTTCAAAGGCTTTGCCAAGGCGACCTATCTTGCAAATCTCTGCGCTTGGTTGGCCGATCAGCAGGGGCACCATCCGGATGTCTGCTTCGGGTGGGGATATGTGGATGTCAAACTGACGACCCACGAAATCGGCGGCCTCAGCGAAAATGACTTTATCTGGGCTGCGAAACTGGACCAGTTGACAGCTTAAATCGTCCTTTCCATCAGGAAAAACAGCGCGCTTTATTGACTCATGCTGCACCGGCACAATAGGAGGGGTCGGTCGGTTGCATCGGGCGACCGACACTGTTTTTCCCGATGGAGCAAATCTGATGTCTGAACTGCGTGAAACCGCGATGTCGTCCAAGGCCTGGCCTTTTGAAGAGGCGCGCCGGTTGCTCAAACGCTATCAGAAAGGTGCTCCGGAAAAGGGATACGTGCTGTTTGAAACGGGCTATGGTCCCTCAGGTCTGCCGCATATCGGCACGTTTGGCGAAGTGGCGCGAACGACGATGGTCAAACGCGCGTTCGAGGCGCTGTCGGACATCCCGACGAAGCTGATCTGTTTCTCGGATGATTTGGACGGCATGCGCAAGGTGCCAACCAATGTGCCAAACCCCGAGATTCTGGAACAGCACTTGCAGCGCCCGCTGACCTCGGTGCCAGATCCCTTCGGCACGCATGACAGCTTTGGCGAACATAACAACGCGATGCTGCGCCGTTTTCTGGATACGTTTGGTTTCGAGTATGAATTCTACTCGGCCAAGGAATTCTACGAGTCCGGACGGTTTGATGAGATCCTGAAGCGTGCGGTTGAGCGTTATGACGAGATCATGGCGATCATGCTCAAAAGCCTGCGGGACGAACGTAAGCAGACCTATTCGATCTTCCTGCCGCTGCACCCCGAAAGCGGGCGGGTCATGTATGTGCCGATGAAAAAGGTCTGTGCTGAGACCTACACCGTGACCTTTGACGATGAGACCGGTAAAGAATGGACGGTTCCTGTCACAGGCGGCCACGTCAAGCTGCAGTGGAAGCCGGATTTCGGCGCGCGCTGGGCTGCGCTGGGCGTTGATTTCGAGATGTACGGCAAGGAACACGCCACGAACGAAAAGATCTATGACGCGATCTGTCGTGCGCTGGGTGGCCGCGCGCCCGAGCATTTCTCGTATGAACTGTTCCTGGACGAAAACGGTCAGAAGATCTCCAAATCTTCGGGCAATGGTGTGTCGATCGACGAATGGCTGACCTATGCGCCGACCGAAAGCCTGACTTACTTCATGTATCAAAAGCCCAAGACGGCCAAGCGGATGCATTTCGACGTGATCCCGAAGGCATATGATGAATATCATCAGCAATTGAGGGCGTATCCGGGACAGGATCTGAAAGCACAGCTGAACAATCCCGTCTGGCACATTCATGGCGGGAACGTTCCGGAATCCACCCTGATCGTGCCATTCGCGATGCTGCTGAACCTGGCGTCTGTGTCCGGGGCCGAGGACAAAGAGGCGCTGTGGGGCTTTATCCGTCGTTATGCGCCCGAGGCCACGCCCGACACGCACCCGGATCTGGATCAGGCTGCTGGCTTTGCCGTGCGTTACTTCAACGATTTCGTCAAACCCACCCGCCAGCACCGCGCGCCGACCGATCAGGAACGCGAAGCGCTGGAGGCTCTGAAAGCCGCGCTTGAGGCGTACGATGGCCCGGTCGAGGACGAGTCGCTGCAATCGGTGGTGTATTCCATCGGGCGGGAACGGTTCGACCCGATGCGCGGCTGGTTCACTGCGCTTTATGAGGTGCTGCTGGGTGCCTCGCAGGGTCCACGCTTTGGCGGGTTTATTGCCCTTTACGGCGTGCCGGAAACCATCGCATTGATCGACAAGGCTTTGGCCGGGGATCTGGCCTGATTTGACCTGAAACCGCATGGGCCTACTCTTTCAACAGGAGGTGGCCCCATGCGTCGTTTACTACTTGCTGTTTCGCTCAGTGCCGGACTGGCCACGGGCGCGTTCGCCCAAAGTGCCGAGATCGAGGCAAATATTGCGGCGCAAATACAGGCGTTTAAGGCGGATGACTTTGTCACGGCCTTTACCTTTGCAAGTCCCAACATCCAGAACTTTTTTGGGACGCCCGAGAACTTCGGAGCCATGGTCCGCAATGGTTATCCCATGGTTTGGAGACCTGCCGAAGTTCGCTTTCTGGAACTGCGAGAGGTTGCTGGCGCATTGTGGCAGAAGGTCATGATTACGGATGGCAATGGGCAATTGCACGTTTTGGATTATCAGATGATTCAGCAGGAAAACGGCTGGAAGATCAATGGTGTGCAACTTCTGGGAAACTCAGATCCGGCCGCTTGATGCAACACCACCGTCACGGTGATATGAGCGGCGGTTAATCCCTATTCGGTACTCAGACTTTTGCGTTCGGGCAGCCCCGGACACTGGGTTTGTGCGCGCGGTGACCTGCTGCGCGCAATTGGGAAAGGGATTTCTATGAACAAGGCAATCACCGACGGCATCGTCTTCATGCCGCCTGCTTTTGCGAATGGTCTGAGCGTCTGGTCCAGAGGCGACGGGACACCGGGTTCGCCAACCTATAACGGGGCACCAAATGGGGCATTCGTTCCGGCAGACCCGGATTTCGGCGGCTGTCTGGAAATCCTGAAAGTGCAGGCCACGCAACAGCTTCGCTATATGGGACAGACGCCCCTGATCCCGGGATGCTATTTGCAAATTAAAGCACGTGTCAAAGCCATCAGCGGTCCCTTGCCGCAGGTTCGTATTGCGGCCTGGGCTGGCGGGGCAGGTGACCTGCAGGTAAACGGTGTGGTCGAACAGGGACCGGTCACGCAGCTATCGGGCTATGGCACCGTCCATGAAATCACAGCTATCGTTGGCAATGGTCAACGCTCGGGCGTCGACATGCCCTGGGGCGTTGCTGCGCTTTATGGGCATTTTGGCTTAAATATCGATGGTGCCAATGGTTCGGTCATTCGGGTCGATGATATCGAGATTACCGATGTCACCAGTATCTTCTTGCGCGAAATGATCAGCACTGTCGACGTGCGTGACTATGGTGCAATCGGCGATGGTGTGGTCGACGATTCCGTAGCGTTCGAAGCAGCGGATCAGGCGGCTGGCGGTCGCAGGATTTATGTCCCGAAAGGCACTTATTTTCTGGCGCAGAACACGTCGATGTCGTCCGAGATAGATTTCGAGGGCACTATCAACATGCCCGACGACAAGATGCTGTTGCTGACAAAGAATTTCGACCTACCGGCTTACATCGCAGCATTCGGGGACGAGGAGCTTGCGTTCAAAAAAGCGTTTCAGGCGTTGTTGAACAATTCGGATCATGAATCGCTGGATATGGGCGGGCGCAAAATCTCGGTCACAGCGCCAATTGACATGGCCGCTGCCGTTCCGAACCGGCAGGGCGGTTTTTCGACCCGGCGCATCGTCCGTAACGGGCAGTTCGATGTCAAAAGCAGCGCGGCCTGGGATACCGAGACCTTCACCTCGGTCGCAACCTACAACCCGGCGGATTCGACCAAGCTGACCAATGTGGAGAACATCGCCAACATTCCGGTTGGCGCGCTGGTGCAGGGCAATGGTGTTGGGCGTGAAATCTATGTGCGCTCCAAGGATGTCGGTGCCGGAGAGATCAGGCTGAATGACCCGCTCTTTGATGCGGCGGGGACGCAAACCTTCACGTTCCAGTCGTTCAAATACCTGTTGGACTTCAGCGGCTTCAGTACGTTGCGCAAATTTGGCATGGAAGAGATCGAATTTCAGTGCAACGGCCGCAGCAGTGCGATCCGGCTTGCGCCGTCTGGCAGTACCTTCGCGGTGACGAATTGCTTTATCAGCCGGCCCAAAGATCGCGGCATCAGCTCGCACGGGACCGGATGTCAGGGGATGCTGATCGACAATTGCCAGTTCCTGTCGACCGAAGAATCCTTCAACGTGTCCGACCGCAAATCCATCGCGTTGAATGCCAATGCAAACGATATCAAACTACGGCACAATCGCGCCGTGCGGTTTCTGCATTTTGCTGTGTTGGCCGGATCCAACAACCTGATCTTAGGCAACCACTTTTTCCAGGGTGACAGCATTCCGCAGGGTATCCGCAGTGCCGGGCTGATCATGACCGGGACTTATAACAGCTCGACCATTTCCGAAAATTATGTCGACAACTGCTTTGTCGAATGGACCAACGAGCGGGATGCAAACCCGGTCTACACAAGCGGATATTCCTTCAGTTCGATGACAATTTCGGACAACATCTTTTATGCCAGCGAAGTCGCGCCGTGGTTCAGTCAGATCGTCATTCGCCCTCATGGGGCCGGGCACTATCTGAACGGAGTGGTCGTGACCGGGAACAAATTCAGGTCAAGCAGCGGTCGTATCGACCGGGCCGACCGCGTCGATACCAGCTTTGCCGATCTGAACCATTCGGCGCATCTGAACGTGATTTTCGAAGACAACACGTTCAATGGCATCAACGCAAAGGTGGAAAACCCGTTGCGGATCCGACGCTCGCAACAATCGGCATCTTCGGTTTGGACCATTCCTGCTGACGGCCGGTTGCCCTTTGGCGGCAAGGCACGCGGATGCGATGCGGTTACGGTGTTGGGGCCGCTCAGAAATGCGGGCGGGCAGATCGTTCATGCCACGCCCTATGTCGAGCTAGAGCAGGGCGCAAATCAGGACACCATCCAAATGCGCTGGCCTTTGCCCGTCAGTGGGTCGGTGTCGGCCATCATGCGTATGGAATACTAAGCGGCCCCCATCACGGGCGTCTTAGAATGTATTCCAGATAGCCAGCCTGATGCCCGTATTCTTGCGGGCATCATTGCGTTCCAAGCCCAGAACCCATGTGGTGGGGCTGTCCTTGGTGCGGATCATGATTGAGGGCTTGATCCTCCAGTGCAGGGGGTGGTCGCTTTGGTACGCGGTTTCGATCTGCAGCAGGGGGTTAATAAGGCGCGGGGATGACAGGCCTGCAGTAAGGTCCAACTTGCGATATACCGCATCATGCGTTCGAAATTCCAGTGCAGCGTCAATGGCGATCCAGCCATTGCCCCAGCCGGTCTGAAACCCCTTGCCGTACGAGAGCGTGGCTTTGTACAAGGCCCAGGCTCGCATCTGGCGATGATGGGCACCGATTGCAATCTCGGCAGCAAAGCGCCCTGACTTTTCGAATTCGGCGACAGGCAAGCGGGCAAACACCAGAGCATGCCCATAAATGTCGCGGTGCTCTTCAACGTCCAGGCCAAGCGTTAGCTTCTCCCGCAACCCGTACTCGGCATAAAATGACCCTTTGTAGTCGTATCCGTAATCCGGTTCCTTAAACGCCGTTACGGCAGTCGATACAAAAGCTGCGCCCTTGTCCCGCAACCAAGCGCCAGACCAGGCTGGTGAGGCTGCCAACAACAAAATCAGAAGGATTGAAACCTGGCGCATGCGCGCAGCATCCGCCAGCATGGTTAACGGATCGTTAGGATTTGGCCGAATTCTGCAGGAATTCTATGCCGCTGAATGACAAAGGAAACACAAGACCTTTTCAAAACCTATGTTAAGTTTGAAACAGATAGAGGAGAATCCAGATGCCGAAGATTGCCAAAGACGCCAGCGTCCAGACAGTTATCACGACCTTTGAGATGACGCCCGGCACCTGCCAGGACTTGCTGGAAGCTCTGACGGACGCTTATGCGGAATTCATCTCGAAACAGCCCGGATTTGTCGCTGCGGGACTGCACGTGAATGACGCGCAGACGCGGATCGCGAACTATTCGCAATGGGAACGCCGCGAGGATTTTCTGGCCATGCTGCGCACCACGGAAATGCGAAACCGCAATCGGCAGATTAACGAGCTGTGCAAAAGTTTTGAGCCGGTGATGTATGAGGTGGCCGGGACTTTTGGTGGAGCCTGATCTGAATCAATGCCTAACAGCCTGAGATGGTGCAGGATTCAGGCGTGAAAACGGAGGTGCGCGTCATGTATCACAATATTCTTGTCCCCATTTCCTTTGATGCCGAAAGGGATATCTCGGGGCCGTTGAAGCTGGCCGAAATACTGGCGACATCGGATGCGCAGGTCACGTTGCTGCACGTGGTCGAACACATCCCGAGTTACGCCATTTCCTACATGCCGCCAGAGTATCTGGCCGAGGCACGCAAGGCGCTGCAGATGGAACTGGACGCGCTTGCCGAAAAACTGCCCAACGCCAATGGTGTTCTGGTCGAGGGTCATTCGGGCCGGACAATTCTTGATTGGGCGGTCGAACATAAGCCCGACCTGATCATCATGGCGTCTCACCGTCCCGGGATGCAGGATTTGTTGCTGGGTTCTACGACCAACCATGTGGTGCGCCATGCGGCCTGCGCCGTTCATGTGGTGCGCTGATCGGTCCAGATATCGGTTGGGGCAAGGCGCCATGCCTTGCCAAAGCCGCCGTTCAAAACGGCATCGGAAATGGTGAACGTGACAAACCCGAAATCGGTGAAGTCCGCATAAAGCTTGGCTTTGGGCCTCAGGCTCAGATACCGGGCGCGCAGCGCGGCGTGTTTCTCTGTCTTTCTGGCGACGAGCTGCGCGTTGGCATGCAGCGTCAGCCTTGGGTGCGTCAACGGATCGCCTGTATCACCGGGCTCACCAATCAACAGCGCACAGGCCGGATTGGTGGTCAGTGCCCGGGTATGGTCGGCCAGGGTTGAGATCAACGTGACCGGCCGCGCTCGATCATCCGTTGCAAGGGCTACGCGCGACACAGAAGGTAACGCCGTATCAGGGTGCAACACGGCCAGCGCGCCGAACGTCGCGTTTTCGATCAGGTCGCGGGCCATTTGGCAGGCTGTTTCATCAACCGGGCGATACGGGTCGGTTTTGGTCATCGGTATTTTAGCCTTGGGGGTACATCCGGATGCAACATTATCCGCATAGCGACCTATACGCGAGAGGGACATTCGGGTCTCGGTTTTGCCACAAATCCGGGTTAGGTGTCCGGTATGGCGCTCAATGATTCCGAGCAAGGCTCGAATAAGAAAAACTCAAGAGCCGCAGCGCGACATCGGCGCGCGGATGCGCAGCGCAGACGGGCGCTGTCGCCTTTTCGTATTATTATCATGATCCTTATGTTGCCCGCGACCACTGCGGCGATCGCGGTGGGTGTTTTTTTGCGGACATCAGAATTCGAAGGCCCCGATGCCCTGTTGCATCTGGTGGCCTTGGCTGGCTGCCAGGCCGCCGAAGCCTTGGTGCCGGGGCCGTACTGGGACGGTGAGCCGGGATACCACACGCGCAACGATACGGATGGAGATGGTGTGGCCTGCGGGGCGACGGCTCCTCAGTTCGCAATCCCCCAACCGGCTGCGGACCCTCAACCGGCTGCGACGGCGCCTCAACGGCAGGTGGGTTCGGCCAAGTTCGTCCGGCCCTGATCACCTCGATCCGAAACATTCGAATCTATGCTATAGTGCGCGTGACGCGCCGCTTCGGCCGTCAGTGGGGGATTTCGCCCTGAAAGGGAGGAAAGTCATGTTTGCACGTATTACGCAGTTCAAAATGAAGCCTGGCATGCGGGATGCTGCCGAGGCCAAAATGAATGAATTGAAAGACCAGATTATGGGCATGGAAGGCATGCACAGCTTTACCAATGTCATGAATGAAGACGGCACTGGATTTGTCGTCGCAGTTGTCCAAAGCGAGGAAACATCAAACGCCAACGCATCCAAAGTGGCCAAGCTTTGGGGTCATTTCGCCGAGTTTCTGGAAGGCCCACCATCGCCTGCGGGGTATGACGTCGTGGTCCACTGGGACAAGGGATAAAACCTCGCCCAGCGCTTGCCAAACCACACCCAATCGCCAAAATTGGGCTGATGACCCGCGATGAATTCAACAGCTTTTGTGCCAACCTCAAAGCCACCAGCCATGTGGTGCAATGGGGTAATGCGGATGTATGGAAAGTAGGCGGCAAGGTTTTTGCGCTCTGTGGCTGGAACGACGGCAAGGATGCTTTCACTTTCAAAGCAACCGATCTGGCTTTTGAGGTGCTGGGCAGCGAACACGGCATCCGCCCAGCGCCCTATCTGGCGTCGCGGGGCATGAAATGGCTGCAGGTCTATGACGAACGCGGAATGAGCGATGCGTCGCTGCGCGAGCATATCGTGACGTCCTACGAGTTGGTCGTGGCGAAGCTGACCAAGAAATTGCGGGCGGAATTGGGTGTTTAGCCCTTCATCGCCTGCAGCAATTCCAGCAGTTGTTTTCGGTCGCCGTCATCCGTGTAGTCACCGGTGGCCAGACGCTCGGCAATGCGCAGGCGCAGGCGTTCTTGCTGGGTGCGCACCTCTTCGCCTGCGGTCTCAGCCAGAGTTTTCATGATCATCGCCACCGCTTGTTGACGCTTGGTGGTGGGGTTGGCGATATAGTCGACAAGGCTCTGTTGCCCGGAATCGAGGATGTTTTCGGCCAGATCGCGCAGCTGATCGCCATTGGGCAGCAGCGGGGCGGGGGCGTCCTCGGGCGGCAGAATTTCCGGCACGCTGCGCGGGGTCTCGGCCAGAGCATTTGCGCCGTCGACGAAGGCTTCGGTGATCATCCGCGTGATCTTGATCGCGCGCGGGTCCTTGAACAGGGCGGATGCGATGGCCACGCCGTAATCCGTATAGACCCACGGATTGACCCGTCGCCCACCACGGCCTTTGGGTTTTGAGATCACATTCTGTGATTGCAAATCGGCGACCTCGGCATCGGTCAGCTGAAAGCGATACCCCTCGAATAGGTCCTTGTTACGCGACACGGCCTGATTGAAGGCGCTGACGGATTTTTCGTAGAACTGCGCCAGATCCTCGGCCAGCACCACGCGGGTGCCGCGCACCCGGTGAATGGCGCTTTGGACCTCATGCGTGCTGGGCAGATTTTTGGGTTTCGTCATGGCAACCGATTGGAATCACAATTTGTGATTTCAAACGTGGAGGAATGCGCGCTGGGCTGCAAGTTTGAAGCGTGGGGGAGCGCGATGGATGTATCGGAAGCTCGGTCCACGGTTGCCTTAAGAACTATCCACTAAATTGCGTCGGCTTTGCTTGCAGTAGAACCTGGCCAATTCAGGATTGCCCCGACCAAACCGAGAGTCAGGCGGCAACGAAACCCAGTCCCGCTGCCTATAGCTCCAAAGATAGGGCCAGTCGCTAGAATCACATGCGTAACCATGGGGATTTCTGTTGTCCGAATAACCTTCTCTGGCGGATCGAAAAAAAGAGTATTGCTCGAAGCCTAGTAAGTCGGCTTCTTTTGCTTGTGACGCCATTCGCTCTTTCACAATTGAGTTCTCAATTGAGGCGGGTACAAAAACGGCCAAGATAGAACCTGCAAAAGTGACCAAAACTCGTGTAATCCTTGCGGTCATGAATGCGAGAACCAGTGTTGCCATCAAGACTACTAGGGCGCCCACCAAAAAGTAGTTAAGGTTTGCGGCAACGAGATCTGGAAGCGCATAAAACCAGACGAAGGGCCACAAAAACAGTGTCAGTAGGTGCGAAAATGGATCGCCTATCGGGTTGCCAAAGCACAGTATTGCAGTAATTGAAAACGCAGATGCCAGCAAAAAAATGGATCGAACGATTGTCGGTTCTCGCTTCCCGGTAAAAACACTGAGCCATACCCAAATTGTTGTTATGCCTATGCTGAGCGCGAGAAGAAAAAACAGGCAGATGGCGACTATAGCACCCATGAGATCGAACAACTTTTAGTTAAATGTTTCGATTAAACAGCTCACAATTTGTTCGCTTTAGGGCTACTGCTTCCGCCGCTTCACATTCCCACCCCGCTGCCCCGGCCTGCCAGCCGTTGACCGTCCGCGCGATTTCACCGCGTCCTCCGAGGCTTTCTCGACCGCCCATTGGCGCGCCATGGGGTCGTCGGCGACGGCGAGGTCGACCGCTTCCAGACGTTTGATTTCATCCCGGATGTTGGCAGCCTCTTCGAATTCAAGGTTCTCGGCGGCTTTGCGCATCTGGTCGCGCAACCCGTCCAGATGGGCCTCGAGATTCGCGCCGTGCATCGGTTTGTCGATGGTGGCGGTGACGCGGTTCATGTCGACGTCGCCCTGATAGAGACCGGCCAGAACGTCCTCGACATTTTTCTTCACCGTCGCAGGCGTGATGCCGTTTTCCTCGTTATAGGCGATCTGTCTTGCGCGGCGGCGGTTGGTTTCGTTCAGGGCGCGCTCCATACTGCCGGTGACCTTGTCGGCATACATGATCACACGGCCATCGGCGTTCCGCGCGGCGCGACCGATGGTTTGAACCAGTGAGGTTTCGGATCGCAGGAAGCCTTCCTTGTCCGCGTCCAGAATGGCGACCAGCCCGCATTCGGGGATATCGAGCCCCTCGCGCAGCAGGTTGATGCCGATCAGCACGTCGAACGCCCCCAGACGCAGGTCGCGCAGGATTTCGATACGTTCCAGCGTGTCGATATCCGAGTGCATGTAGCGGACCTTGATGCCCTGTTCGTGCATGTATTCGGTCAGATCCTCGGCCATGCGTTTGGTCAGGGTGGTGACCAGCGTGCGATAGCCATCGGCGGCGACCTTGCGCACCTCGTCCAGTAGGTCGTCGACCTGCATGCCGACAGGGCGGATTTCGACCTCGGGGTCCAACAGGCCTGTTGGGCGGATCACCTGTTCGGTGAAGACACCGCCGGTCTGTTCGATCTCCCACTTCGCAGGCGTGGCGGAAACGAAGACAGATTGCGGGCGCATGGCGTCCCATTCCTCGAACTTGAGGGGGCGGTTGTCCATGCAGGACGGTAGGCGGAAGCCGTGTTCGGCCAGCGTGAACTTGCGCCGATAGTCGCCCCGATACATGCCGCCGATCTGCGGCACGGAGACGTGGGATTCGTCGGCGAAGACGATGGCATTGTCGGGGATGAATTCGAACAGCGTCGGGGGCGGCTCACCCGGTGCGCGGCCGGTCAGATAGCGCGAGTAGTTTTCGATCCCGTTGCAGACGCCAGTGGCCTCAAGCATTTCCAGATCGAAGTTGGTGCGCTGTTCCAGACGTTGGGCCTCCAGCAGCTTGCCCTCGCCCACCAGCTGATCCAGCCGGATGCGCAGTTCCTTTTTGATCCCAATGATCGCCTGGTTCATCGTCGGTTTCGGCGTCACGTAGTGCGAGTTCGCATAGACGCGCACCTGCTCCATCGACGCAGCACGTTCGCCGGTCAGCGGGTCGAATTCCGTAATGGTTTCCAGCTCCTCGCCGAAGAACGAGAACTTCCAGGCGCGATCCTCAAGGTGGGCAGGCCAGATTTCCAATGAATCGCCGCGCACGCGGAACGAGCCGCGCTGAAACGCCTGATCGTTACGGCGGTATTGCTGAGCCACCAAATCGGCCATGATCTGGCGCTGGTCGTATTCGTTGCCGACCTTCAGGTCCTGCGTCATCGCCCCGTAAGTTTCGACCGAGCCGATACCGTAGATGCACGAGACCGAGGCCACGATGATCACGTCATCGCGTTCCAGCAGCGCGCGGGTGGCCGAGTGGCGCATCCGGTCGATCTGTTCGTTGATCTGGGATTCTTTCTCGATATAGGTATCCGACCGCGCGACATAGGCCTCGGGCTGGTAATAGTCGTAGTAAGAGACGAAGTATTCGACCGAGTTTTCCGGGAAGAAGCCTTTGAATTCGCCATAAAGCTGGGCCGCCAGCGTCTTGTTGGGCGCAAGGATGATCGCAGGGCGTTGGGTTTCTTCGATCACTTTGGCCATAGTGAACGTCTTACCGGTCCCCGTCGCGCCCAGCAGAACCTGTTCTCTTTCGCCGTCAAAGATACCGCTGGTCAGTTCCTTGATCGCAGTTGGCTGATCACCAGCAGGCGCGAACTCGGTATGCATGACGAACTGCTTGCCGCCTTCGAGTTTCAGGCGCGCGCGAACGTCATCAGCGGTCAGCTGTGTCTTGTCGGAATGGGCATAGGGCATAGGCAGGCTCCGGGTCAGGCCCTTACATTTGTTCTTATTTTGTCCAACTGCAAGGCCTGATCCGGTTCAGAAACTCAGTTTCAGTAATAGGCATACTGTGCATCGGGGATTTGAACCGATTGCACCTTGTCGGCCAGCGCTTTCAGATTGCTCTCCAGAACCCGGCCCATCATCGCCTTCATCAGCGTTTGACCCATCAGCCAGCCCAGCAGGCCATATTTCATCTGGTAATCCATGCTCCAGACGACTCGCGAATGGCCATTCGCGAGGGGTTCGATGGTGATGGCCGCATGTGCTTGGGTCAAAGGCATCGCCGGCATCTCTGACAAGCGTACGCGATAGCCTTTGTTGACTTGCCAATCGGTCACTTCCTCGACCAGCGAGGTGCCGTTTTCAAAGTGGCAACGCCGTTTCGACCCGACGCCGTTTTGCCCAGTCGTCAGCGCATCCACCGAGGCGACTTGTGGCGCGAATTCGTCGATATGCATGAAACGGCTTAGAATGGCCCAAACGGATTCGGGCCGGGCGTCGATTTCCAGGCTTTTTTCGTAGTGGATCATGTTGCTGTCCTCTTTGTGGGGTTGCGCGATCAATACAGGGCGCTGATGACAGTTTTTGACATCAGAACGTGCGCGGCCGCGACAATTCCGTTCTTGTCCCAGCGCACGCTCTGACGCATAAATAATCTCAGCCAATTGAGGACGGAGAGGCGACATGCGCGCACGGATTTACAAGCCTGCCAGGAACGCAATGACTTCGGGGATGGCCAAGACCTGCAAGTGGGTTCTGGAATACGCGCCCGCGTCGTCGCGTGAGGTTGATCCGCTGATGGGCTGGACATCTTCCGACGATACGCAAACTCAAGTGCGCCTGAAGTTCGACACCAAAGAAGAGGCCCTGGATTATGCCAAAGACAATGGCATCGAAGTCCAGGTTAGCGAACCGCACAAACGCAAACCCAACCTGCGTTCGCGCGGCTATGGTGAGAATTTCGCCACCGATCGGCGCGCGCCTTGGACCCACTGAATGATCGAAATCCATGAGGCCGACCCGACCTCGGACGCGCTGCGCCCATTGATCGAGGCGCATTTCGCCCATGGCGAAACTGCCGGACCTGCGGAAAGCAACCATACCATGGATGCACAGGCTCTGGCTGCCGAGGGCATCAGGTTCTGGGCCATGTTTGACGACGGACAGCCCGTCGGCTGCGGAGCGTTAAAGGCGTTACCTGACGGAACGGCCGAGGTGAAATCTGTTCACATCGCTTTGCAGGCGCGTGGACGCGGTCTGGCGCGTCGGATGATGAACCACCTGACAGATGAGGCCCGTATCCAAGGGATGGTGGCTTTGGTTCTGGAAACAGGTGCGGAACATCTGCCGGAATACGCGGCCGCCCGTAAGCTGTATGAACGGCTTGGGTATTCCTATTGCGGTCCGATTTTTGGATATGAAAGCGACCCAAACAGCGCCTTTATGCGCTTGGCTCTTGAACCCCGGAAGTAAAAACAGCAAGAAGGGCCCAGCGGTCCCGTAGCTCAACTGGATAGAGCAGCTGACTTCTAATCAGCAGGTTGAGGGTTCGAGTCCTTCCGGGATCGCCAACCATTATCCCCATTCCCGGCACCATCGCCGCATCGATCGCCTGATCTAAGCCGCCTTTCGTGGGCAGCTATCAATGTAAACGTGGGAACCTTCTGCATCCAACGGACGCGCGTTCCGCAAAATATCGCCGTTCGCACTACCCCGTCGAGCGAAACTCTGCCGTTTAAGGCTTGCGCGCGTTTTTTCGACTGCAGTTTGTGGAAATCTGAACGAGTTTGCTTCGACGATTGCGCTGAATCAGGGGATGGACGATGTCGCAAGCCAGCACGCTTGAGCGTGAAATGCTTAATTTGATCAATGCAGAACGTGCATCGCGTGGCCTTGATTCTGTGCAACTGGAACTCCGCTTGAACGCTTCGGCCGAAGAGCATAGCCAGTGGATGCTGGAATCCGGTAACTTCTCGCACACGGGTGAGGGTGGTAGCTCGGCCACCCAGCGTATGCGCGATGCGGGTTTTGTTTTGTCCGGATCTTGGGCGACTGCCGAGAACATAGCCTGGCAAAGTCAGGGCGGAGAGCCGGGGTTTTCAGACGATGTCGTCGATTTGCACAACGCGCTTTTGAACAGCCCCAATCACCGCGCAAACATCCTGAATCCGAACTTGGCATACATCGGCATCGGGATTGAGATTGGTTCATTTGGTGGCATTCCTGCCGTCGTTGTGACCCAGAATTTTGCCCGCACCACGGCGAGTGTCCAGTTGGACACTGGCGCAGGATCGGATGCCGGCGGTTCCGATCCGATACCGGTCGTTCCCGATCCGGGCGAACCGGCAGATCCGGTTTCGACATCTTCGCAAGAGAATCTGTCATTTGGCGACGGGGATACCCTTAGAGTGACGCCGGAAGAACTGGATCAAAGTGTTATCAGCGGGTTTGGAGTGGGCAAGTCCCTCGTCATCGAAGGGGTTGAGCTTAGTCGGTCCAACATTCGCTTGACCGATAATTCGAACGTTGAATTCGATGTTGATGGTGACGGTAGGACGGATCTGACGATTTCGTTGGACGGCGGGCAGTCGGGCGGCGACTTTTTTGCCATCACCAAGGATGGAAACACCGTGGTCAGCTATGCTAAATTTCTGCCTGACCTTGCGCCCGGGGTCCGCGTCGACAGCAGCGTGATCGACGGCATCGTGAACAAATCCTTTCTCGAAGGCGATGGCGCGACGGATTTTCGGATACAGATGGTCGACCTCGGAACAGCTGACTTCAACAATGTCCTGGGCGTTTATGATATTCTAAGTAACGGCGAAATCGCGAATGTGCGCCTGCTGTTTGAAAACGCCAATGAAGCGAATGGCGCGGTAGAGCTAAGTAATTTGGCGGACGGAAACCGCCTAGGGTTCTTCATCGTTCAGGATGGTGCAGATTGGGCTAATTCACTTTCAGACAGCGATGACTTGAATTTTGTTGCCAGCAACGGTGGCATGGCAGACGTGGACGACGAATTTGATTTTGTTTTGACGGTGAACGGAAACTCTGCTGGCGTGACCACGTTTCATGCCGAAAAGGCGGCCTTGAACAGTGACGATCAGCAACACGCGCTTTCGGGTGTCGTGTCGGGTGGCCAGTCAATGACCATCGGTTTCGAGGACTTGACGGGAGGGGGCGACTCCGATTTCGAGGATGTCGTGGTCGACGTAACCAGGCTTGAGGATGACGCGCTTTCGGTGGTTTAAGTCTAATTGCCGAGTGCACGCTGATTAACGTGTTGTAATTCACTTTTGGCCCATACCGGTTACTCGGCCAAGTTTAACTATGCTGCGGTCGTGTCCCGTATTCCGGACATTCGCAGCAACTGTGCAGTCCGCGGCGTGCTGAGCTCATAAAACACGCGGCTTGTCGGACTTTCCCGAACGCGGCCCAAATCACTGCCGCTCATGCGCGCAATCAGGTGGTATCATTTCCGCAAAAAAGCCCAGGACTTGAACATCTTAATTTGATCGGATCTGACTACTACTATTTTTTGGTACTTGTAATTGCGCGCCAGTCTTCCGGTGGAGGCCTGTCTAACAGGCTCTGGGCGCGGGCCATCATGGCGACTGAGGCGGGATCTCCGTTTCGTGTTCGGTCCGCAACCTCGAATGCAGCAACAGCTTTTTCAAACCGCCCTGCCCGGTAGTGCGCAAGGCCTTGTTCATAGGTCTGTATCCAGGCAAATGATCCCTCACACCCATCTGCCATCGCTATCAGTTCGTAGACCACCAGCTCTTCAATGCGTCCGAATACGGTAAGCGTGTCCAGTTCGCGCACCACGATTGTGCCGGCAGCCTGTTGTCTCGTTTCCGGCCCAATGAGGATCAGCGTGCCATAATCTTTGTTGGCTCCTTCCAACCGGCTGGCAACATTCACAACATCGCCAATCGCGGTGTAGTTCAACCGCTGCTCTGATCCGATATTTCCGACCAGAGCCTCGCCGCTGTTCAGCCCGATCCTGACACGTAACGGATTGCCGGCATCATCTTCAATTCCGGACGCGTCCACTGCAGCGACAAGGTCCAATGCTGCGCGGCAAGCGTTTTCAGCGTGGTTCACATCCGTACGCGGCGCCCCCCAAAACGCCATCACAGCATCACCCATGAATTTGTCGATCGTCCCACCATTGTGAGCGATAGCCGTCGAGGCTGCGCTGAAGAAGGGCTCCATCAGTTGGGCAATCTTGGGGCCAAGTTTTTCGGACAGCCCAGTGAAGCCCGTGACATCGCAGAACAAAACAGAGATCTGCTTCATCTCTCCGCCTGGCTGTATCTTGATACCTTCAGCAAGCAGCATGCGCACGAGATCCGTAGGTACGTATTTTCGGAATGCCGACAAACCTGCTGCCATGCTAGCAGTGGCCGCAGAAAGATTGGCAAGCTCAGACAGTTTGGACGGTCTGCGCTCAATTTGTTCGACGTCAAAGCGCTCAATCTTACCGAGGTCTTCGGCGATGCGGGCCAACGGATTTGCCACGACTTTGCGGATCAGCCAGATCGCTAATCCGGTTGCGACAACTACCACAATGATCAAAACGTAAATCAGATTGATCAGCGTCTCGTCGATCCCCGAAAGAAAGGCCGCTTCAGGTATGACTGTGGCAACGCGCCAGCCGTAAAACCCCAAAGGCGTCAGCGCCACCGCATAAGGCACGCCGTCAATGACGACACGTTTCGTCAATGTACCAGAGGCATTTGCTTGTGGGTCAGCCAACAGCCTTTCGCCCGAGATCATTGCGACTTCATAAAGCTTGCCCTCGCCCATGCGCGCCGGAGTAACCTCATCCGCTTCGGCATCGGGGACCGCAATAACCTTTCCATCGGCATTCAAGATAAATGCCGCGCCAAATTCGCCGGGCGCAAGCGTGGCAAGAAACCGTGACAAACGATCCGTTTCGATCGCAACTGCCAGAACGCCTTGTCGCGCTCTATTGACGTCTATCGGACCGGCAAAGGCGTAAACGGTTCTGTCACTATCCGGAAGGTCGCGCGCTTCGATCCACCCAGAGGAATTGAGGCCCATGAAGTTTTTAAACCAGGCGTGTTCGCGCGGATCATAGGATGTTTCGGTAAAGGTCCGCTCTTCGAACTGTATGTCACCGGGAATGAAGATGTAGCGGTCTTTCCGCAGCATTCGGTCGCGGATTCCCTCATCGATTTCAATCATCTCAAGCCCGCCGTCACCCAGGCGATGTGACGCGAAAAAATTCCCGTCAGGCCAGCCGAAGAACATCCATGAAATATTCGGCTGCGCCTGCAATTGTGACAGAAAAACAAACTCCCGCTTGTCGGCCTGTCGCGTCGCGATGACGTTCTGAACAAAGATCGTACGAACGGCCGCCCAGGCGGCTTCGGCCGACCTGAGTGTCACGCCCACCTCGATACGGACAGTGTTTGCGATCTGGCCGTTTATTTCTGCCGCAAGCATGCGGCTATTGTCGCGCGCTGTCGTCCACCACAGGGAATGGACAATAAACGTCGACACTCCGATAGACACAGCCACCAGAATTGACACCGCAATGCCTACACTAAATCGCAATTAAATCTCCGCCGAAAAGCTACTTGTTTCAGTATTGAGTTGAGACAGCTAAGAGAGCAAAGTTTTCTTAAACCCAGACCCGAAATCTCACGCAACTGTTAGGCGGAAGCAAAGGACTGTGTTGAAGCGAGCGCCTTAACACTAAATGCCGTATCTAACCTTCGTAAATTTTCCAGACGCTTCGCACTGTTGAACATGCGGCCCTTTTCATACCTTTGCCACACCAAACCCACGACGCGCTGCGGCCGGTCAAACCGAACATTGGCTGCAGGCGTAACAGCCAGAAAGGTCGAACACTCGATGCAGACGAAACAGACTTTCGCCGTGATTGCGTCAATGACAGCTTGATTACACACAGCGTCCACATCGACACCACATCAGATCGAAAAGAAATCCTTTAATACACTGTTAAAGAGCCAAGGCTTTTCCAGATGCGCAGCATGGGCGCATTCCGGCATAACCAGAAGGTTGGCGTTGGGAATGGATTGCCACAATTGTTCGGTCTGGCTCCATGAGTAGGTTCGATCACGGTCACCCCAGACTACCAGTGTTCTGGCCTCGATGTTCTCCAGGTGCTTGACACCACTCCAATTCTCCATCGCGTCAAGCCCATTTAGCATGGTCGGCAATCTGCATTGCTCGGCGATGGCGGCACAGTCTTTGTAGCCATCGGCATATTCCCGATTTAGAAACCAGGTCGCTGCGATCCGTCTGGCGGTGGCCTGCGGTCCGTCCAATTGAGCGCGGCGTTTGGATGTACCGATGGTCTCGAACCTGCCCGGAAGGACTCCTGTGGCGCCGGTACCGTAGAGCACTAATCGCCCTATTCTCTCTGGCGCGCGCGCCTCCATTTCTTGCACGACCATCCCGCCCATCGAATGGCCGACCAGGTTAAAACGCCCGATGCCGCGCGTGCTCAGTTGGCCTAGGACCCATTCAGCATAGTCGCCAATACTGTCCAGCGCTTTCCAACAAGCATTTTCGCCAAATCCCGGCAAATCTAAGCTGATGATCTCGTGCCCGACTGCTGAATCGGCCTGCCCCTGCCATTGTCGGCTTCCGCCCATGAAGCCATGCACAAAAACGACCGGTGTCATTTGCGCCCGCCCTGCACGATACGATCAAGGATCATAGCGCAGAACAGGATCGAGAAGCCAGCGAGTATACCCTGTCCGACATTGGCATATTGCAATGCTTCTAGGACATCTTCACCCAATCCCTTGGCCCCGATCAACGAAGCCACGACGACCATTGCCAGTGACAGCATAATTGTCTGATTGATCCCGGCGCGGATTGATGGGGACGCCAGAGGAAGATCAACCTTGGTCAACAGATACCATTTGTTAGCACCAAAGCTGATTGCCGCCTCACGCACGCTTTCGGGCACACCCCGCAAGCCCAGGACGGTTAAACGCACTACTGGGGTGCCACCAAAAATCATGGTGACAACCACCGCTGCCGGTTTGCCGACACCAAAAAATGCGATTACCGGGACCATGAAGACAAAGGCAGGCATAGTCTGCATAAAATCCATGATCGGCTGGATAAAGGCGTAAAAACGTGGGCGGCGTGCGGCGAACATGCCCAAGGGAATCCCTATGACAATGGACAGACAGGCCGCCGTACCCAATAGGGCCAGCGTTGTCATCGCCCCCTCCCAAAACCCCAAAAGCCCCATATAGGCCAGAAAAGCCCCTGAATAGATGGCCGTGCGGATGCCTGCCGTGAGCCATGTCAAAAGCACGATCAGGCTGGCAATCACGATCCACGGCGTCTGAACCAGGATAACCTCAAGCGCGTCAAGAAGCGCGCGAATGCCAAAGGTCAACCCGTCGAAAAACGCCTCGCTGTTGCGTACACACCATGCGATGAAGTCTTCGACCCCTTGGATGCTGGTCAGGCGAATTGCCGGATCGGTGGGAAAATGGCTGAGCAGGGAAAAACGGCCCGGAAAGCTGTAGTGCAGCATTGCGGCGGTGACGATCAGAAACATGAAAACCGCGCTAAACACAATATGAGTGATTGGCATTGCCGACCGGATCGAACGATCCGACAGCCAATCGGAAAACCGCGCCTCAAGCGCCCAATTGGCCACTATGGATTGCACTGCTTTAACCAGCAACAAGATCACGATCCCGGTTAGAACGATCATAGGGCCTTGGGCGGCAAGCGCATCGGCTTCGGCCCGAATGCCACCGATGTTTTGTTCAAGGGATTCGACCGTGCGCTGATAGACGTCGATCTTGTCCGAGCCGCTTTCGATTGCTGCGGCAAGCTGTTTGCGGCGCAGCTCAAGTGTGCCTTCAATGGATGCTATACGCTGCATGGCGTCGGCGGCCAGTTCCCCAAACAAACCACGCGCGATCTGAACAAAGCCCAGGGTTTCAATGATCAGGAACGGCAGCGCCCAGCTCCACAATCCACGCGCGCCGAACCAGATAGGACCGAATAATCCGGCCATAATGTTGAAGGTCGGTGTGAAGCGGGATGAGGCACCGATCTTATCAAAATTCCGTATATAGTAATCCGGGCTGGTGCGGACAAAGGCACGGATGTTGTCGCGGCGTTCCTCGGCATAGGCAAGGGCAGCTTCGCTTTCTGTGTCTTCAAGTGGGTTGACGCCAAGATCGTTGAGCTCGCTCATGATACTTCTGTTCCTTCGATCACGGTGCGCAGCAAGTCGGCGCGTGTGATGATGCCAACGTCCCTGTCGCCGTCCTGCACGAGTATGGGTTTTTGGTCGTCAATCGCCATGTTGATCAGATTGCTAAGGGTTTCGCCTTCTTCGACCCGTGGAGCATCTCTGTGAACCGGTCCGTTGGCGGCGGTATATTGTTCAAGCGGTTGCATTACGGCGTGGGCATGCACGACTTTAAGCCGCGAAATCCCGGCGACAAAATCGGCAACGTAGTCATCTGCGGGATTCATAACGATATCTTCAGCGGTGCCTATCTGCACCATCTTGCCGTCGCGCATGATTGCTATCCGGTCACCGATACGAACCGCTTCATCCAAATCATGGGTGATGAAGATCGTGGTCTTTTTCAAAATTTTGGACAGGCGAATAAACTCGTCCTGCAACTGGCGCCGGATCAGAGGGTCAAGAGCCGAAAATGGCTCGTCCATCAATAGAACATCTGGGTTTGCTGCCAGGGCGCGGGCCAAGCCGACACGCTGTTGCATGCCGCCTGATAATTCATGAGCAAATTTTGATCCCCAAGCGCCCAGCTCAACGATATCGAGAATGGCTGCCGCCTGTCGCATACGCTCGTTCTTGGCGATCTGGCGGATTTCCAGAGGCATCGCCACATTGTCCAAAACCGAACGGTGCGGCATCAGGGCAAAGTTCTGGAACACCATACCGATCTTTCGGTTACGAAATTCCTGAAGCTCTTTCGGGCCAAGGGCCATGACATCGGTGCCCTCGATTTCGATTTTACCTGCCGTAGGCTCCAAAAGGCGGTTGAAATGGCGGACCAGCGTGGATTTGCCACTGCCCGACAGCCCCATAATGCAAAAGATTTCGCCACGGTTCACCGACAAGCTGACATCGGCGACGCCAACCACCGCGCCTAACTCTGCCAGAATCTCGGCCTTGCTGAGGCCTCGGTCACGGATCGCCTGCAAAGCGACTTGAGGGTTCGCGCCGAAAATCTTCCAGACATTCGAAATTTCGACAACGGTATCGGCAGGTTCAGAGGACATGCGAGACATCTCAAAGTTTGAGGGGCAAAAGCGAAAGGGGAAAGAAGCCGACACCGAATGGTATCAACGGTGTCGGCATGATTAACAGACGCCGGATCAGAGGCCCAACCAAGCGTCGACCCGGTCGGGATTGGCTTCAACCCACTCACGGGCAACCTCTGCTGGATCACGGCCCTTGCCACTGATTTCATAGGCGAAACCGCTGACGTCATCAGCAGTCAGAGCAAAGTTGGCAAAGAATTCCGCAATCGCAGGCGAGCGATCTTCAAGCGAATTTGACCATGCAATCTGAACGTTCTTCAGAGCGTCCTTGGTGGCAACCGAGGATTTGCTGTACCAATCAGGGTCATCCGACGGCTGTACCATCACGTATTTGGCCGGATCAAAGGTCGGCTCGGTCAGCATCTGGACGTCGAACATGTACCAAACCGCGTGTGGTTTATAGCAGTAGAAAGCATAACCTTCGCCTTTGGCGATACTGTCCTTGATGCGCGCGGTCTTGACGCTTTCTTCGGCACGGATCGGATCGATGAAATCAAGAAGGCCATAGTCACGGGTCTTAACCTCGTTGACATTGGCCGAAGCCCAACCGGGGGCGCCAATCCACATCTCACCCTTGCCGTTGCCATCGCTATCCATCGCTGAGGCGACGTCCGGGCGGCCCAGATCAGCAATATCGGTGATGTTCATCTTATTGCCGAAGTCCTGCGAAACGCAGAAGCCCTGGTTTCCTTCATAGGGGTTGGACGACAAGGTTACGGTACCCGCTTCGTCAACGTATTTCTTGGTGAAACTTTCCTGGTTCGGCAGCCAGACATCGGGGTGCACATCAATGTCTCCCTTGCCCTGATCCATCGCCTGGAAAATCGTCGCGTTGTTGCCCGGTACGTATTCAACCTGACCACCGATGCGCGTTTCAACCACAGCACCCAGAAGATGAGCAATCGCCTGTGCGCCAGTCCAGGAGGGCACGCCGATTTTGACCTCTTCGGCGGCGAGAGCAGGTATCGCAAACGCGCCGACTGCAGCCGCCAGACCCAGTGTTTTCAGTTTGGTTCTCATGGTAGTCTCCTCTGTTGAGATGCGCCGTGTTCCGACGTCAGTTTTTTGATCTCTTTGTGCCTCCAACTCATGGCTTTGACCGGAAAGCAATTACCTCCTCATGGCTGTTGGACAGTGGTCCGATGCAAGGCCGGGCCTTCGATTCCTGCTTGAAAGTCTAGAGCAAAGCGAATTCCGCAGGCCAATTCGAACATTTCATCAAACTATTCCAACATTGCATAGTTATGATTACACTCGTCAACCACAGCAGACAGACTGGGACGCACAATGGATTTGAATTGGCTCCGTGACTTTGAATGCCTTGCCCGAACCCTGAATTTTACCCGGGCGTCGGACGAGAGAAACATCACGCAATCGGCTTTCAGCCGAAGAATCAGAGCCTTGGAAAACTGGGTTGGACTTCCTTTGGTTAATCGTGCCACCTATCCTGTGCGTCTGACCGACGCCGGAGAACAGTTTCTGCCGGTGGCCTTGGCTGCGATTTCACAACTGTCCGAGACCCGTCAATTGTTACGGGATGCGGATCGCGGGGACAGCCGGTTCATCCGGTTTTCGGTACTTCACACAATTTCGGTCAATTATCTCGCAACGCGAATTGAAGAACTGCAGCTGCAAATCCCCGAATTGCGCACACGTGTGGTGTCTGATTCCCTCAGCACTTGCTGCGAGCTTCTTGTTGAAGGAGCGGTCGACGTTTTGCTGTGCTACTATCACCATTCAGTCTCGCCATTGATCGATGAGGCGGCATTCGAAAAAAAAGACCTACTAATAGACCGCCTTGTCCCTGTCGCCGCCGCTGAAACAACCCGGGCCAACGGGTGGGATCTTGGCAAGACAGACGGCCCGCCCATTCCACATCTGGCGTATGAGCGATCATCGTTTCTGGGAATGGTGGTTGAGAACACAGTCGAACGGCAAATGCTGAATGCCGAGACGATCTATGTCGATGGATTGGTCGAAACGATCAAGCGGCGGCTTTTGAAAGGCAGTGGATTTGCCTGGATGCCAGAAACTGCGATTTCGACCGAACTTGCCGATGGAGTACTGGTGCCGGTTGGCGACGATACGTGGTGCACCTCTTTAACCATATCTGCCCTGTCTAACCCTGACGCCTTTGATGCGACCGCACGCAAATTGTGGGACCTGCTTTAACGGAACTGCATATTACGCGCTGTTGTTTCGGCGGGCTGCGGAGGAGATGAGAATTTCAACATTGAGCCCATGACGCGCTCATGCAGCTTCGACGCAGGCGAATTCGGCGCCCGGTGAACGGTTGGAATCAAGCAGGCATTCGTTCGCTACCCAATGTCTTTGGAGCTGTCGGCCGTTGCCGCCTCGATGATAGCCTGGACCAAGAGGTCGACTGTATCGCTGACGTTGGCATCCCAAGCGACACTGTCGGAAACAAGCGAAAATTCTGAGCAGGCGATGATTTGCAGGTCCGCTCCGGCGCTGACAAGATCTTTCGAAGCTGCGAACACCGAGTCACGGGCACATGTGCAGGGACCCTTGGCCTTGATCGTACGGATGGCCGCCAGCAGGGCATCGTCTTTCGCAGGCCAGACAACAGACAGCCCGCGTTCTGAAAGAGCGGTATCGAAAAGTCGGGTGTGGCGTACCGCTGGTGAGGCAAGCATGCCGACACAACCTCCGGTTCCAAGCTTTTGTGCGGCGTGATCCGCCGCCAGCTCGACCATGTTTAGCAAGGGGATGTCCACTGCTTCTGTGATTGCCCCGGCATAGTGGTGCGCAGTGTTACAGGGCATCGCCAGAGCCTTGGCCCCGGCGGTTTGAAGCCGACGCGCCATAGTTGCCAGAGTGTCCCCTGGATCAATGCCTGTCCCCTCGATCAGGTGGGCAATCCGCGACGGGACCTGCGGATTCATATCGATCAAAAGGGGAATGTGGTCGTTGTCATCCCGCGCCGGGACGGCCTCCACCAACTTGCGTTGGAGGAGGATTGTCGCCTCGGGGCCCATGCCGCCAAGTATGCCTACAGGACGTAGCGCGCCCATGGCTTAGATATGAACCCAGCGATTTGCGTGGTCGAAGGCAAATTCGTAGCCGCCCAGGGCCGCCGCGCCACCGGTATGAAGGAATACAACCCGCTGATCCTTGAATTCTCCCTTGCGAGCAAGGTCGATTAGGCCCGCTGCGCCCTTAGCCGAATAGCAGGGGTCAAGCAGTATGCCTTCCAACTCGGCGAACATCCGGATCGCCTCAATGCCGCTTTCCGTCGGCAACCCGTAGCCTTCGCCAACATAATCGGTATTGGCCATCACGTCTTCACGCTTGACGATGCCGGCGCAGCTCAGCTTTTCTGCTGTTTTGCAGGCAAGATCATAAACCATCTGTTCCTGTTTGGCTTGCGGTGCCCGCGTGCCTATGCCCAGAACAGGAACCATGGAATTCATCGCGCACATGCCCGTGACCAGCCCGGCCTGAGTGCCTGAAGACCCTGTCGCATGTACAAGCCGATCAATCCGAAGACCCCGCTCATTAGCCTGAGACAAAAGTTCGAAGGCTGCATTTACGTAACCAAGCGCACCAGTCGGGTTTGAGCCACCGCCAGGGATAACGTAAACGTTGCGTCCTTCGGCACGCTTCTTCTCGGCGGCCTTCTGCATTTCTTCAACCATGTTGTGACCACCGGGAAACTTCTCGGTTGTGGCACCATGCAGGTGATCCAACAGGACGTTGCCGTTGGTGTTGTAGTTCCCGTCCTGATAGCCAGTCCTGTCTTCGAGTAGGATATGACAATCAAAACCCAGTTTGGCCGCGAAAGCAGCGGTCTGCCGGCCATGATTTGTCTGGGTCGCGCCTTGCGTCATCACCATGTCGGCGCCCTGTTTCTCGGCCTCGGCCATTAGGAATTCAAGCTTTCGGGTCTTGTTGCCGCCCGTTGACATGCCGGTGCAATCGTCGCGTTTGATCCAGATTTCACAACCCAACTCTTTGGAAAGCCGTTTCATCGGCTCAAGCGGTGTGGGCAGATGGGCAAGATGCAGCCGGGGAAAGCGGGCGAGATGCATAAGAAGACTCCTAATTTTGGCTTTCCTCAACATATCGGTCTAAAATTGCGGCTCCTAATGCGAAATACCGACCATATATTGCAAGAATTGCAAGTTATTGTGGGTTGCTCTATCTGTGTTCCATGCGGCTTGAATGGATAGACGATATCTTAGCTGTGCTTGATGGCGGCTCCTTGGCGCGTGCGGCAGAAAAACGGTTTCTGACGCAGTCGGCCTTTACTCGCCGGGTGCGGCTCATTGAAGACAGCATAGGCGCGGCACTGTTTGATCGCCGCCGCAAACCGGTTACCCTGTTGCCCGGCGTACGGGCGCTTGAGCCCGAGTTACGTGATCTCAGTGCAAGAATGCACAAATTGCGCCAAACCATGCAGACCGCCAGCGATCAGGCTTCGAAATCACTGGGTTTTGTCTGCCAGCATGCGCTGACCACCACAGTGTCGCCGCAGGTGGTTCTGGCGTTGAGTACGGATGGTAACGTTTTGACACGGGTGCGTTCGGGCAACCAGGATGAATGTCTGATGCATTTGATCTCCAGAGAGGTCGATTTTGCGATCATGTATGCGCTTCCGGGTGATGATGCACCCGTACCGGTTAATGCCTTTGAAACGGTGGATCTTGGAACGGACCTTTTGATCCCGGTCGCAACGCCGTACGGCCGCAACAAGGCCAATTCAGCGGTTCTTCCAACGATTAGCTACCCGTCAGAGGTCTTTTTGGGGCAGGTTTTCGCCCGGATGATCAATCCGCGCCTGCCCAAGGACACCACCGTGTCAATGGTCGCCGAAACCGCCCTGACACTGGCGGTGTTGCAACTCGTGCTAACGGATATTGGGGTTGCCTGGCTGCCGCACTCCTTGATTGTCGAACACCTTTCACAAGGGCGGTTGGTGCGGATCGACGACGTCTTACCGTCGCAACTTCTGATCATTCGCCTGGTACGTCTCCGCGAGGCGCAGTCCGAGCATGCTGAACGGGCATGGCAGCGTCTTGCCCAACATCTACAACTTCCGACAGTGGGAAACTGACGATCGAGTAGACGAAAAATTTCGTTGCGCAAGATGTACGTCAGAATACCGGGATCGTCGGCGCAACAAATGGAACTAATAAGAACGGATAATAGAGGTCGAAAAATTCGGGTGAATGGATGGCAATACATCGCTGAAAAGTACAAAAACTTGGGGTACCTGGAGCGCCCTGAACTGACGCGCAGAAATGCGGCGAATAAATGGAACTGTATCATTTTAACAGTGGGTGTTCTCCCGGCCAGGGCTAAAGGTTTGAATGTCTGAATCGTAATGGTTTGCGCCAATTCGTTCACACCGTAGAAGCCGTTAGTTTGGACTCAAAGCGGGCCTCAGGGGTGAGGAAGCATTCAGTGAAAGTGTCTCGCGTCACTGTCGGGTTGTCGTTGTGGGCGGGTAAGGCGGATCGCAGGATCAGTCATGTTCACCGCTCGAAATTCGAAGCGGGGATAATGAAGCCTAACGGTATTCAGTGGATACTGAGTATAGGGTTTTGGACCGCAATCATCCCATTTTAGCAGCACAAATTGGGCCGAACGGCGAAGTTCCAATTCGACGTTTTCAACTATCAAACCGCCGAAACGATTAGGACGCAATGCTGCATTACAAGCCTTAGGATACGAAGTAGGATGTTATCTCACCCACTCCTTTGACAAAATGAGTTTGCGCTTCCGCGTTGGGCAAATGGTCACCCAGCGCATCTTTGGTTTGGGCAGAGATGTGGATGTGCCCCGACCTGCCTGTGGCCTCGAGACGGCTGGCAAGGTTCACGGTTTCTCCCCATACATCATAAATTGACCGTTTTCGCCCGATCAGACCGGCAATGACTGGTCCGGTATGGACACCTATGCGGATTTGCAGCCCCGCGCTGCTTACTGTGCTGTCAGACATCTTCCTTAGGATGTCACGTGCAAAGCCTACTGCCGCCAGCGCGTGGTCTTCGCGTCGCACGGGGATCCCCGATGCCGCCATATAGGCGTCTCCAATTGTCTTGATTTTTTCGATGCCGTGCAGGGTTGCCAGGTCATCAAATGCAGTAAACAATTTTGACAATTCCCGGATTAAGTCACCAGCGTCCATGCGGGCAACCAGCGGAGTGAATTCTACGATATCCGCGAATATTATGGTTGCGCCAGCGAAGCGATCAGCGATGTTCGTCTCACCATCGTTTAGGCGTTTGATAACTGGCGCGGGCAGCATCGAGTGTAGCAATTTGTCTGCCCTGTCACGTTCGTATTTTATCTCATTTGCGAGCGCCAATTCCTTAGCGCGCCAGCGGCTGCGTTCCATGCAGGCATCGACGCGCGCATGCAGCAACACTGGGTCGATAGGTTTTGGCAAATAGTCCTCGGCGCCGACACTAATGCACTTGGCGATTGCGTCGGTCTCGTTAAGACCGGAAACCATGACTACGGGTATTTCGCGCCAAGACGAATCTTTTTTCATATTTTCGAGGACATCGATGCCATTCACCTCTGGCATAAGAATATCCAACAGAACAAGGTCGAAACCCTCGCGGTTTAGTGCCTCAAAAGTTTCCCTGGCCGAGCCGACGGACCGCACACTATGCCCTCTGCGCTCTAGTAACCTGGTCAGGATTTCCCGATTGGCCGCCTCGTCATCAATCACCAAGATACGTCCGGTCAGGGCTTCGCGACCGGCATCAGAGTTCGCAAGGCTGCGTTCAAGGTTGGCCGCAATTTCCTGATCCCGGTCACTGTCCTCAGCGTTATTCTGAATGTCTGCATCACTGATGGTGCTGTCGATCTGTAGCGCCAGCTTGCGCGCTTCGCTCAGGATCGCGTTTATGTCGCTGCAAGCGGAAGGCTTCAGATCTGCCTCGAAATCATCCAGAACCATTTCCGAATACCCAATGATCGCATTGATCGGAGAGCGTAAATCATGCCGTAATTTTGCCTGCGCGTCTTTGTCGGCGGTGACTTGGTGCGCACTTTTCCCTAACAGTTCGACCAACTGAACAAGGTTGCTGGCGGCGGCGCCAATCTTTTGCAAATCCTCTAGCGCAGCCTCTGGTCCTGATCTGCGTACTTCCTCGATCAGCAGATTATGAAACCCAACAATCGCTTCTGACGGCCCATTGAGGTTCTGGGAAATGCGGGTGGCTAATGCCAACTTGTCTTTTCGGGTCTCTGAAACCATGCCGCGCTACCCGTCCAGCAGTTTTTCAATAATTTCCAGCAACCCGGGCAGTTCGATCGGTTTGGTATAGAATTCGTCGCAACCGGCATCCATGGCCTTGTCACGATCACTCTGCATCGCATGGGCGGTCAAAGCGACAACTGGGATAGCGTTTGTATCTGGGTTTGCTTTTATCTGTCTGGTCGCCTCCCACCCGTCGATTACGGGCAGGCTCATGTCCATTAAAATCAGATCCGGTTTATCCGATAGGGCTTGTTCAACGCCGGCCTGACCATCGCGGGCAGATACGGTTTCGTAGCCTTTTCTCTGCAGCCGGCGCGACAGCATATCGAGGTTCATATCGTTGTCTTCCACAATAAGTATCTTTGCCATCGCCTTAATCTTTCCGACTTATGAATAATCTTGTAACTGGCGTTTCAGTGCCGCAATCAGATCACCTCGACCGGTATCTCCTTTGCGGATGACCTCATCTGAATGGGCTTTCAACCAATCCAGTTCGTCCCGCGTCAGGTCCTTGGACGTGGCTACGATAACCGGCAAATCTGCAAGCTCATCAGTTGTGCGAACCGTTTTGAGAACATCGAAACCGTCCACATTCGGCATCATAATGTCCAATACCATCAGTGTCGGTCTTTTGGATTTCAATTGGCTGAGCGCGCCGTGACCGTCTGCCGCCTCGCGTATCGTCCATCCGTTGCGCGTTAGGATGCGGCGAAACAGGTTTCGCGTTGACATATCGTCGTCAACGATCAGCACGTCCTTGTCGCGTCCGGAGGCGATAGCATCCAACGTTGCGATCAGCCGCGCTGGATCAATTGGTTTAATTAGGTGTTCGATCGCTCCGAAGGCAAGGCCCATGTCGCGATCCGCGACAATCGTGGCTAGGACAACGGGCGTTTCGCACAGCTTCGAGTCTGCCTTGAGTTCCTTCAACATAGACCAGCCGTCGCGTTCAGGCATGATAACGTCCAGAAGAATGACGTCAGGCTTTTGCGAGCGCGCGATTTCCATGCCCGCCGCTGCGTTCGATGCCAGCAAGACATCATACCCCTCCTCGCGCACGATTTTTGCCACCGCGTTCCGTGCGTCTTCTTCATCATCCACTATCAGAACGCGGCCCAAAGCAGTGTCCGGTGACGTTTCGCTGTATTCGTTAGTCGACGTAGAAATGGTATCGTAGCGGGCTGGGATTTCGAAAGAGAAGGTCGATCCAACACCCTCTTTGCTATCGACAGTAATATGCCCGCCCATCATACGCGTAAATTCCTGCGCAATGGCGAGCCCTAGCCCTGTGCCTCCGAAATTCCGCGTAGTAGACTGATCAGCTTGCACGAACGCTTGGAACAGCTTGTCGCGTTGCTGCGGCGTCATTCCGATACCTTGATCTCGCACCGCAAATCGAAAGAAATCTGTATCATTTTTCCGGAGTTTAGAGACGAGAAGCTCAATCTTACCACCTTCGGTGAACTTCGCCGCGTTGGACAACAGGTTGAAAAGGTTCTGCCGGAGCTTGGTTTTATCAGTTTCGATCTCGTCAGTGTCTGCGAGATCACAAGAGAGAACCAGTTCATTTCTGTTCTTGCTCACCAAGGGAACCACGGTCGACGCGACTTCGTCCAACAAGGGCCGCAGTGCGAAGCGTTCCGGGTACATTTCCATTTTGCCCGCTTCGATCTTGGACAGATCAAGAACGTCATTGATGAGCGAGAGCAGATGTCGCCCGGATGCCATGATCTTCTCCAGGTCATCCGTCGCAGTCTCGAATCCCATGTCCTGCGCATCCTCGGACAGCATTTCGCTATAACCGATGATCGCGTTCAAAGGAGTGCGCAACTCGTGGCTCATGGAAGCCAGGAACTGGCTTTTTGCAGAGCTGGCAGCGATCGCCTGCGCGTTGGCTTCTTCAAGTTGTTCCTGTTTGGACTTAAGGTCAGAAATATCGCTGTAAACAGCGACCGTGCCCCCGTCGGGGGTCTGGCGTTTTGACACCTGAATCCATGCGCCACCCAGCAAGACTTCTTGGCGATCTCCGTCAGGCCTGCGATGTCGTGCAAGCCGGCTGCTAATCCACTCTTCGTCAGGCACACCATCGGTATCAACCGATTTTCGTTCCAGTTGCAGCCGCAAGATATCCTCGAACCGCGTGCCCGGCCCAAGTATGTCGTCTACATGTGCAAAAATGCTGCGGAACCGGTCATTGAAGAGTATGAGTTGGTCTTCGTTGTCGAACAACGCAAATCCGTCTGGAATTGTTTCAATTGCTGTCAGAATCGTATTGCGCTGCGCACGCGCTTCTTCTTCTAGTTCGCGCCGTTTGTCCTGGCTGTCGCGAAGCGCTCTTAGCGCTTGGGACATCCGGCCCAGCTCATCAGGGCCTTCGGGCGGCAGAGTAACATCCCGTTCACCCCGGATCAGTCCTGAAATCGCGATGTTGATTGCATGCAGCGGCACAACGATCGACCTCAGAGCGCGCCACGTAAGAAGCGCTCCCAATATCACAATGACGACACACGCAATGATCGCTCGGTTCATCGCAGCCTTGGCGGCAACCGTTGCTTCATTTCTGGTTCGGTCGGCGCTTTCAGATAGGTCATCGACCAATTGCGTCAACGTCTTGTCGACGGCATCACTGGCCACTCGGGCCTGTGCCAGTAGAGTGTTTCCCAGCACCCGGTTACCATCTGTGTAAGCATCGGCTGCTTGCATAGAAGTTTCGTAGTAGGAGTTTGCCTGCTCTTGTACACTGGCTGCGGACTTTGGTGCAAAAGCGGCGAGCTGTTCGAGGCTGCTATTGAGCATCGTCCTTGCTTCGTTGGCGCGCCGCTCCGAAAGGGTCAGTAAACTGACAGAAAGATCCGTCAGCCAATACCTCATCTCGCCAAAATGACGGTCGGCCTGGCCAGCTACTTCCAGCCGGTGAAACTCAGTATTTGCGTCTTGTATGCGGGCTTGGTTACGCGCCAGATCGTAGACCATCACAATGGTGCTCACGACCAAAGCGGTTAACAATAGCGCTGACAGTGACCCAATGCGCACCGGAATAGTGTTTTCGGACACCCACTTCCAATTGTTACTCAAACCAGAATCTTGTTTCATCTAAAAAGGGTTATGCTGATTGCACCTGCCAGATCCCCAAGTTGCCCACCTTCCTTTGGGAAACCGGTCACATCCGTTTCACCCGCTGGCGATCCGTGGCATGAAAGACAGGACTCAGAGTAGTATTCGGGGATCAGCATACGGAAAGCGGGTGTTCCTGAAACGTCAGTTTCTTCGAAAAATGGCTGCCCTTCGGCCCAAGAGGAGTCCTTGAACTTTTCCTCGATGATCGCGTTTTCCCAGGAATCCGGACGGGCCATGCGATTGCGGACAAGTTCCGAGGGCGCCGTTACCTTGACCACAGCAGACGTGCCAATTTCATCTGCGAACTGTTCATTTACCAGCCGCGCAAATACGGCTGGAATAAATCCTTTAAATGCCACTCCCTCGGCATTTATTATCTCTTGGTTTGCGTCGATTACCGTGACCATAGCGTCCAGCTGCGTTTCTGTAAGTTTACGCTCTAGTGGGTCCAGCCCATCATGCAGCGGTGGTTCACCGTTAGCCTCCGAGTAGGCCTCAATAACTTTCTCGTAAAACACTTCACCGGACAGCCCTTTGTCCGTGACATCCGGATTGTTGATTAGGTCCTGACTGTTCGACACGACACTTCTACCGGCTCGCAACACCGCTGCTAGTCGGTTGCCCGTCTCAACTTCTTCTGCGGTTTCCGCCGCTACATCATCTGAACTAAGCGGACAAAATGTACTCAAAATGACCGCTGCTGTAAAAATTGGTTTTTTCAATAGACCAGCGCCCCCACGCAAAGCCAAGTGCAGTGACAATAAGCTAGGGTAGCAAAAAAACTCCAAACTGTCCTAGGAATTCGGCCCGCCCGAATTTGTACAGCCAAAATTGGATTGTAATAGGCGACGGTCGATCTGGTAACCGCGCCGCTGGTACGCCAAACAACGTTGCCCGCAAATCAGATGGTGAGCGAAATTTGGTGAACGTCTGCACCGGGTCCGAACTTACCTTGCCTCAATGTGCAAATTTGAGAATTTCAGGAGAGTAGCGCGTTGCGATGTTAATCGTGTGATCAAGTGTATTGATCTGATAGTGTGTCAATTTGCCGGGGAATTCTGGCGTCGCCCAAGTACTTCGTTCCACAAATTCTATGAAGAACGACTTCGAAAAGATTTGAAGCCAATCACCCTCAGAATCTTCATGATCGCAATGTTGAGCAAACATTTCATCGGTTACTGAATATGCAACGAAATCAAAAAAGCTAAATCGCACCGCATCGCTTTCCGGCTTGATTTCAAGAGGGTAAAGGCACTCTGCATCCCCACGCTGACGAATAAGCGGTCATAACAAAGCTGTGGGGCGTGTCCGAAGAGGCGGCAGGGTTCAACTGGAGGCTTGGACCCATGCTTTTGTTTCCATGTCGAACGTTGGCCCACGGTGCAGCATCCTGAACTCAAGACACATTCGACGTACTACGATCAATCGTCATGCCCAATAGATGACGGTTGCCGCGAGAGCGATAGCAGAAAAGAAGGTTTTGGTGCACCGGGCATAGCGGGTTGCCATTCGCCTCCAATACATAATCCAAGAACTCAATGCGGCTTTCACACGTACCGAACCAAGAGCCCTGTATTTCCCAGATTATCGCTTTGGTTGGTGAGATCCAGTGTCGCTGCAGGCGTCACGCTGCCAGGGCTTGGCCGATTGGTTTCAAACACCTCCATAGAAGTGTTCCGCCCCGGCACCGAACCCACAGGAGTATTGGGTAAATAGCCCGCAGCCGCCGGTTTCCCCGCTTGCCAGTCCGCCCAGACTTTGTCCACCATGCAGTGATGGAAGAAGAACGCCGGGTCATTTGGCGACAGTGTGATATCGGCCATTTGCCCGCCGGTCCACATATGCCCGGCGCCATGCGGGCCAAATTCAAGAACATGCCGAAAGCCGCGTCGGTCGCTCGAGTCGAATGGCGTCACGTCGTACACTCTTTCCCGCATCACACGGGCGCGGGTTACGCCTCCGCTTGGTCGTCCGCGATGTTCCCCAAATACCCTTCGCAGAAAAGGTTCATCGACTGATCCAGTCGCGGTGAAGCTTGACCATCCACTCCCAATTGGTCCTGACACGACAGGAAAGCCGATGCGGCGAT
Source organism: Ruegeria sp. YTSC003 (assembly GCF_059609785.1). Taxonomy (NCBI): domain Bacteria; kingdom Pseudomonadati; phylum Pseudomonadota; class Alphaproteobacteria; order Rhodobacterales; family Roseobacteraceae; genus Ruegeria; species Ruegeria sp. YTSC003. The sequence goes on from NZ_JBXWMK010000006.1 coordinate 249,597, forward strand.
TCCCCGGTCTGGTCCGATCTCCATCGCCACCCAATATGCGCTCCATCGCGCGGTTCCACATACGCACACCTCCGCGTTGCCCGGGGTCAGTGAACCAGTTCCAGTAAGGCAGCGACACGCGGTCATCATAGCGGCGCAGACGGCTTTCAAAATTCAGGATGAACTGCCTGTGCCAGGGCAGGAACCCTGCGTTTCCATGGATAGCCCTCCTTGCATGGTCAACGACGAACTGCCTGCGTTCATCCGCAGCATTCAGCGCCTGAAGCGCTCCAGCAAGTGCGGCCTGCTCCGTCGCGGTCAGCGCAGTGACATCCTTTCGCAACCGCAAGCGATTGATTGCCGCATCAAGGGCCGCAATGGTATTCTCGCCCACGATTCCATCGACAAGGAAGCTGGAATTGTGCGCTCTGACATTTGTCTGGAAAGCCCGGACAGTTCGATCTGTTTCGCGCCCGAAATCACCATCTGCGCCGAACCTAAGTTGGAAACCAAGATCGATCAGCGCTTGCTGTACCTTGCGAACAGACGCGCCTCGTGCCCCACGTCGCATGGTACGTCGACCATTCAGGACCTGGGTCAGAAAGCTATCGTTTCTGAATCGCGAATGGGTAAATTGGCGTGGCCCGGATTCTTCAAATCCACGCACTTCCGCTGGCCTGTCTCGCATAAGATTGGGATCAACCCAAAAGGTCATGGAGTGCCCCCCATGATGAGCATGGCCACCGGCCTCAGCAGTTCCCATTCGTCCGCGCCGATAGGTGCGTCTGCGATGTCCGAATGAACTTCTGTCATATTTCATCGTACCAATCCTCTGTCTCTTATGGGGTGTGAGGAACTGTGCTCAGCAACACGAAGCGCGGTTTGCGGATCGACCAGACCCGCACCCAGACGCAGACGGTCAACCAGCTTGTGCGCCGCTTGCGGGCGGGCGGTACCAATGATCATTCTGCGTAAATCGTGAATGCCTTGCCCCGGGCCAGCAGCCGATAAACAGGCTGCCAAAAGACCCGCGACAAACGGGGCAGCCTGGCTTGCGCCAGACATATGGGTATGACGTGGTCGCGGGTGGGATTCGCCAAGCGGTGTATTGCGGGCGGCCCGCACCGCCACACCAGGTGCCACAACGTCCGGCTTTGTCCGGCCATCGCGGGTGGGACCAGCCGAGGCAAAACGCGCAGGCCGAGCGCCCACCCGGCCTTGCTGCGCGGCGCCGACTACGATTGAGTGGTAGCCCGAAGCGATCGACCCGATGGTGCAGGTCTGATCGGCCTCGCCGGGGGCCAATCGGGACTGACGGCGCGGGCCAGAGCCGTCCCGCTCGATCCAGACGTCATAGCGCCCGTCGGTTACGACATCCGCGCTGATTTCCACTGTCCAGCGCCCGCCGGGTGCATTCGCGTAGACAAAAATATCGCAGTGATGATCACCCGAGTTCGGCTCAAGCGCGCGATGATAAACCCGTGCAATTTCGCGCCCAAATACGTCGCGAAGGCTGCGTGTGTCACCCAAGGGGACCGTAATCGCCTCTTGTCCTGGCGGCCGCAGACTTACACGCATCCGGTCGCGCGCCGAATAAAAAATCTCCATCTCATTGTCGGTTGGGTCGTGACGGGAAATATCCCACCCGATCCAGCGCATATGGCCCGGAGGCAGCACTCCTGCGGCATGACAATTGGCCAGGAAATAATTGCCTGCAGATTGCACAATAGCTGCATCGTCCCGCTCAGTGACAAAGGCATCAAGTGCACGTTCCACCAGGCTGGTGCCGTTCTTTGCTCCTCCCTGTCGACCGAGGCTCATGTTAATGACGCAACCTCTCCCCCGGCTCAGGCGACGAATGAAATCCACCGCTTCGATGATCCGCGCAGAATTTCCAAGATCTGAAAGCCCGCCCAGACGCGCCGCCGAGAGATGTACGAACACCAGATCAGCCTCTGGGGCCAATCCGCCTTCACCATCTGAACGCGGCGAACCGCCAGCAATATCCGCAACGTGCGTTCCATGCGCGCCCCGCCCCCGATCCGCGTCACCGGGATGGTAGTCAAGGCGTTCATAGGGCCGAGACGTTGTAAGTGCTCGGTCGATCTCTCGCCGGGTAATGACGCGACCGTATCCGTATGGCTTCGGCTGCACGCCGCGCGACGGTTCACGTTGATCCCACAATGCCAGTACCCGACTTTGACCTGCGGCGTCTCGAAAGGCCGGATGAGCAATATCAAACCCCCAATCGATCACTCCAAGCACAACACCTTGCCCACGGTGGCGCGGGTGGGCCTGACGGGTGGGCGCGCGCGTACGCGAAAACACCTCAGGCGTTGGAGGTGTCTCTCGACTTTGCCCAAAGACACGCGCTGCTTTCAGTGATTTTACCGATGGGTGCGACCAAACTTGGAAAATGTCGCCGCGCCTGAGCCGAACCGTCAGAATGTCGCCGAACCGTGTCACCGGTCTGACCCATTTCTCTGGCACTTTGGCTCCAGGGTGCAGGCGGAGGATCGCCTCGACGCTGTCGCGCCGCCGCCCGCTGCCCAGAAGTTCACGCAGCGCCGGGTCCATGGCTAGGGTTCCTCGAGGATCTGCTGTGCTTCGTTGCGCCAGCTCTTGGCCTGAGTGGGCGCATCGATATCCCGATCCAATGCCTCGACAGCGGCATCGTCCATGCCTGCGAGATGGCGCAAGTCTTTGACACCATGTTCCCGAAGCCGTTTGGCAATTTTCGGGCCTATCCCTTTAATCGTCGTCAACTGATGCTCTGACGCTCGCAAACTCTTTAATGCGTCATGAAGTGCAGTTTCGTGGGCTTTCAGGCCCGCGCTTAGTTCTTCGATCTGATCGACCGAAACACCAAGAGTCTTTGCAATCTCGTCGCGGCTCATCTCGGGCACCGCCAAAATGGCGCGGGCCACCTGGTCAACATCATCGTTTTCGATCTTGTGCTGACGAAAAAGCTGCATCACCCGCGCGAAGGCCTCTCGCGCACGAAAAGCGGTGGCCACTGCCTCGATCGTCGCGCGCGGCCTGGGCAATTTTCCCGAGCTAAAGAACCGACCTTTTGGAAGCGGTTTGGGCACTGGCGGCGACGATTTCAAAGGCCCGCCGAAGTCACCAGGTTTCAGGGGCTTGTGCCGTGCAACCGGTTTAACATCCTCCAGACGTATCAACTGACACCCGCACATGGCCGGTCCTCCTGCGTAAAAGAAAGACAGGGCGACAGCGCCGCCCTGTCTGAAAGCATTTGATAATCAATCAGGATCGGGATTGGATAAATCTCCGGGGCCACCAGCAGGTGGGTTTTGAGGATCGTCGTCGTCTGGATCTCCAACACCGTCAGGCCGTTTGTCGGGATCCAGCGCCACTGTTTCAGCGAGCCGCTGAACAAGCGCATCTACCTGAGCTGGCGTGACCGCTGTGCCACCGGGCATCTGCTCAAGCAGCCTCACGCCATTCTCCAATGCCTTGTACCATTTGGAAGCCTCTCCAAGGGCGGTGTCGCGCGCCTTGGTCACTTCGGCGTGGCTTTCTGCGATACGCTGGAGCCCCATGACACCGAGCACCCCATCACGGGAGGCCAGAAATGCCTCGGTCGTTAGATCCGGGATCAGATCGCGTGTGGCTACGATATTCAGTAGTGCTTTCTGTCGCATTTGTTCACCCCCTTAGTTCCGGCCCAAGAGAAGGGCGTACATCAGCGTGTCATCCCCGCCGCCTGACTTGCCAAACGCGCCGGAAGCCAGGATCGGCAACAGGATGTCCTGCTTCTTGAACGTGATCTCGGCATCGATCTCCTGACCAGCAAGAGCCCCTGCCGCTGCACCCGAAAGCTTGATCTTTTCGGCCTTTGGTGCACCACCTAACAGCCCCAAGAGGCTGGAAGTCTGGGCTTGCCGCTCAAGTGTCTTGACCGACTTGCGCAGCGACGAAACCTTGCCGTCTAAGTTCTTCGTGGCAGACGCTATTCGCTTGGATAGAGCGTTGTGGTTCGCCTTTCGCTCCTTCATGGCGGCTGCAAACCGTTTGTTGGTAGAAGCGATCAGCTTGTTTACCTCTGCCGATGTGGCAAAGCTCTTGCCAAAGCGCACCCGCATGCGGCGGCCATTTCGCCCACGCATTGTGGTCGAGCGTGACCCCTTGACCTTGCCCATGCGACGCCGGCGGCTGAACCTGCGAAATCGCGGGCGACGGAAGGAGCGACGGCGGCGGCGACGGCGGCGACGGCGTTCAGGAAAGTCCTCGCCGTCGCTTTCGAAGTCATCAGCCATGTCCAGCATGTCGGTGTCTTCATCATCGTCGTCGTCGAACTCGAACATTTCGTCATCGTCGTCGAAATCTTCATCATCGTCGTCGTCGAACTCGAACATTTCGTCATCATCGTCGAAATCTTCATCATCATCGTCGTCGAACTCCGCGACTTGGCTCTGAGCGAGCGCAAATCGCAAAAGATCGTCCTGTTCCATCAATCCTGATGAGCTCATGGGTCAGACCTTTCCTTCTGTTGAATGACCGTGGCGTCTATGGTCAATGGATGCGCCACCTTGTCGGAGACGTGAGGCGAAGGACGCCGCCTCGCACGCCGTCTGGGACGGCGGCGACGGTTTCCTTGGTCCACCATCACTTCGAGAACCGGGACAATCAAAGCCCTGAAACAATCAGGGTCGGGTAGGAATGTGCCGGGGCTTCCGGCACCTTGCCCGCCACAGTCTTCGCAGTCTTCGCTGTCGCCCCAACATGACGGGCACGCGCCTAAGGCACAGGCCAGCATGTCGAGCTGTGCACTCATGCTTTCGATCACCTTCTCGGATCGGGCAGCCTCTTCGCGCCAAGCATCAAGATCAATAGCTGCAGGCGTTTCGTGAGGCTGTTCTGCCTGAGCAGCCCCGGTGAGATGCGCCAGAATCTCTGCCTGGTCGATCTCACCCGAACTCGTCAGCGCCTTTAGCAGTATTTCGTTGAGCGCGGTCATGTGTTGCACCGGCAAATGGCTTCACCGGTCTCGGGGCAGGGGCCGGCACGCTCGCCGGCGTCCTCGTCAATTCCAATCATTTCCACCAAAAGCGCAAATGCATCTGCAGCGCTTTCGAAATCCTCCGCTTCGAAATCTGCGGAAAAATCATCAAGGTCGATTCCAGCGGCTTCTGCTTCGCTTAGCGCCTCGGTCAACCCTTCAATAAGCCCTGCGATTGCAACGGGTCCAGACATCGTCTCGCCCGAACGGCCTACGACTTCGCGCGAGCGCCCGCCAATGAGGCCCGCCAAAATCGACTGAATCTGTGGATTTCGTAGAATGGCTCCTGCCTGCTGACCGATCGATGCCAACCCTGCTCTGCGGCGTCCGCGTCTTCTGGGACGTGCGCGACGGACTCGACCACGCGCAGGTCTGCGCGTCATCACCGAACGCCCACGCCGCGAAGGCCGTCTGCGCCCACGTCTGGACCGCCCACGCGATCCGAGCTGCCCGGCAAGTGCGCCTACGCCCTGACCAAGCAATCCACCAACAGCACCGCCGATCGGGCCGCCGATCGCTGTGCCAACCACCGGGGCGACGGTGCGTACGACTGGTGCCGCAACCTTGAGCGCCTTGCGCCCGAACCGGGCCAGGCCCCGCCAAAAGCTCTCCAGTTCTTCGGGGCTCATGCCTTCGGTCATCTGAAAAAGAAACTCGTTGACCTCAGTGTCGTGGGCATCAGCAATCTCGGCAAAAGCCTCGCGCGCGACATCTTCCGGCGAGAAGCCTGCGTCGAAAATCGCGCCCCACTCGGCGTCGCTTTCCATTTCCTCCGGGAACGCGCTATCAGCATCGATAAACTCTGGCGCGAACTCTTCGTCAAAGAAGTCTTCAAAATCGTCTTCAGCCGGTGCATTCCAAAACCGGTTTCGTGCATCGCGGGACATGTTGATCATCCTTGCTCTCTTGCGCAGCATTTGCCGTTCTTCCCAGACATTGCATGGCGCAATCACAGGCCAATCACGACGCAATCAAGCAAACGATCACAAAAGGAGGTTTGAGAAAAAACCTTAGTGGGAGCGAAGGAGCTGGGCGGAAAAAAGGACACGGCCGCTGGCACAGGCATTCAGAGCAGGTAGATCAGCCTTTTCGGGACTGGCCTGCATCGCCTCAACACTGGCGACTTCGGGACGACGTTGTTTAGTTTGTGAGTGGGGGGCGATATCTCGCAGCAAAAGAGGCTTGGAAAGTATGCTAGGGCAGTTTCACTCGTCCAAGCGGTCTAACTCGTCTGTCAACGCTGACAACTCTAGCCGTAACTCGCTCACCAACCCGTGGAGCGCATCAACGCGCCGCAAGGCCGCTCTGATGCGCGGATCAGTTGCCGGCTCAAACCTGAAACCTGGCCTGGGCACCGGTAGATCTGCCGATTGAAGCTTTTGCGCCAAAGCCACCGTATCCGGTGACGGGACGACACCAAGCTCATCGCTCAGAACGGTTTTGAGTATGTTGAAATGCTGGATCGCGTTGCCATTCTGGCCAGACATCATGTCAATCTTCATCAGCCAGCGCGTCGCGGCCTCGTCATAGGGATTGTCGCGCTGGAACTTCTCTGCGACCCATCGAGCCTCTGCCAGTCGATTGGTTTCCAACGCGGCCTCGATCGTCTTTTTCAGAAACCTGAATATCCGCGCCTGCGTCTCGTGGCGCAACTCTTCTACCCATTCAGCTTCCACCCCTTCTGCAAAACGCCCGATCTGGATTTCACCTGCAAGAAGACTCTCAAGCGCAGTGTTCCCGCCCTGGGCCAGCATGTCGATATCAACGATATAGCCGGCATCATTGCGCAAAGTCAGTGTTCGAGGTGTTGAATCAATAAGCGCAGAAGGGTCAGTACCTGCCGTTTCCACTACTTTCTTCAGGCGCCAGACCTCGGTGTTCAACGCGCGCCGTGCTTTGTCTGGATCCTTGTCAGGCCAGATCCAGGACATCACCTGACGGCGCTCAACCGGATGCCCCGGGCGGTTCCCCAAGGCCGCAATCAGCTCTTTCGAGCGGATACTGGTAATTGGTAGGTTTTCACCACCTTGAGCTTGTATCTCTACGCGGCCGAGAACACGAACCATGCCAGACATGACAATACTCTACTTCTTATTGCCTCCGGACCTATCAACGAGGCGAAAAACCGGTGAGAGCGAAGCCATATCCAAAGGTCAAATGTCCCATTGGTTCCGGCACTCAATCTGATGCTGGTTGGGAACTGGGCTTCAAAAAACCAAGTAAAGCAAAGCTGAACGATGTTTGCGGATCGTCGTCAAAATGAGTGCAACGTTTACGGAAGCCTCAGCCCTCGATAGTCCGGACTGTTGGAAATTTTTTTATGAGACCAGTCGGAGATGGATGGGTTCCCGACACCTGCAGACCTCATTCAATTATTGTAGTCATCCCTACCGTAAAGTTTGTGCGATATCAATTTTGCAATCTGACTTCAGCGATAACTCACTCATTTCAGATACTGATCTTGTTAAGGAAACTCGAAATTCCGCAACTCGGTTTCACCAGCTTTTGTTTCAAAAACTGTTACATTCCAACCGCGCTCTTTTCCTACGGTCGCGGCCCAAAGAAATAAGTCTCAGCCGGTTGCAGACAGCCATTACCCATTGTCGTCGATCTTGAGCAGTACAGCGTGACTAACTTTCCAATCATATTGGTCAAAAGGCCGACCTTGGCATTCTCAATGCCATCTCTGTATTTCTGTCCAACAAGTAAGCCGCTTTTTGATCCGTATAGCTAAACGATTCAAAGCAGACTTTCGTTGTACCGCGATCAACGTGCGTGTTTGTGCCAATTTCTGCGACGTGTCCCAACTTGCGGAACTTACCTATGTCGGACCGGCATAACGATACGTAGTGCCCAAAACTCACTTGTTTGCGCTTAGCAACTCACTGGCTTTTTCTCCGATCATAATCGCTGGCGCATTGGTATTGCCGCTGACGATTTCCGGCATGATTGAGCAATCGGCGACGCGCAGATTTTCGATCCCTTTGACCTTCAGGTTTGGGTCCACAACAGAGCTTTCCGAGGTGCCCATCGCGCAGGTGCCTGTCGGGTGATAAATTGAGACAGAATTCGAGCGCGCCCAATTTAGAGTGCCTTCATAGTCATCGCGCGATAGATCCGAGGTTGGTCGGAACTCTTCAGAAATCTTAGAAGCCAGTGGATTATGCCGGGCGATGTCCCGCGCGATGTTCACGCCGTCGACGATCGTTGTGCAATCAGTTTCCGTCGACAAATAGTTTGGAATGATCTTGACGTAACTGGCCGGATCGGGGCCATCCAGACGCAGTTCTCCGCGGCTTTCCGGCCTCAGCTGACAGACGGACATTGTGAAGGCTGAAAACGGGTGCACGCCCTCTCCGGGGCTGTCGGCAGACCAGGGTTGAACGTGGAATTGAATGTCAGGAGTCTGAACTTCGGGGCGGGTTTTCAGAAATCCGGTGGCCAGGCTGGCCGCCATTGTCATGGGTCCGGCCCGGAATAGTGCGTATTTCAGCGCGATCCGCGCCTGATTGAACAGGCTACGCACTTCATCATTCAGCGTTGGCTCGTTGCATTTGAAAACCAGGCGTGCCTGCAAGTGATCCTGCAGCCCTTTGCCGACGCCGGGTAGCGAGTGAACGGGTTCAATGCCGTTGGCCTTCAGATGATCTGGATCTCCGATGCCTGATAACATCAAAATCTGAGGTGAGTTGATGGCACCACCGGACAAGATGATTTCGCGGCGCACTTTGATCAACTTCACTTCACCCGACCGGTCGCGATAAAGAAGTCCGGTTGCTTTTTTTCCGTCCAGTTCGACCTTGGTCACCAATGCTCGGGTAATGATGTTCAGGTTCGGCCTGTTCCTGATCGGTTTGAGGTATGCAACGGCGGCACTGCAACGACGACCATTACGAGTGGTCAGTTGAAAGTAGCCAACGCCTTCCTGATCGGCCCCGTTGTAGTCAGGATTAAACGGGTAACCCGCCTCTTGGGCGGCGGCGACCCAGGCGTCACAGATTGGTCGCTGAATGCGCATGTTGGATACCGACAGCGGGCCGCCCGTACCGTGAAACGCGTCTTCGCCGCGTTCCTGATCCTCGCTGCGTTTGAACAGAGGCAAGACGTCATCCCATCCCCAGCCAACGTTGCCCATCTGACGCCAGCGGTCATAGTCCTCTTTCTGACCGCGAACATATAAAAGCCCGTTCAACGAGGATGATCCACCAAGGACCTTTCCGCGCGGCCAATCGATCGAGCGTCCATTCAAACCCGGATCTGGTTCAGTGCGGTAACACCAATCCAATGAAGGGTTATGCATGGTTTTGAAGTATCCAACCGGTATGTGAATCCACGGGTTGGTGTCAGGTCCGCCAGCTTCCAACAATGCCACTGTTGTGCTGGGGTCAGCGCTTAGCCGATTGGCAATGACACAGCCCGAAGAGCCTGCTCCGACGACTGCATAATCCACCTCCATGACGGTCTCCTCCCAAGGTAACTGAAAAAAACACTATGCAAATTGCTGGAACTATACTAGCATTTTTTGATACAAAACGTCTCAATAATTGCGATCAGGGAGGTAAGCAATGGAGATCGGTAAGAAACTAAGCGGTGTCTCACGGCGGGATTTTTTCCGTGTAGCCGGGCGCTATGGCATGAGTTCAACGCTGCTGGCAGCGGGTGGCTTTGGCGGCGCAATGAGTTTGGCCAATTTGGCGCAAGCTGCAGAATCAACTTATGAAAAAAGGTTCTCGAAAGAACCCAAGCACACGCTGAAATTCGGTGCATCAGGTTTCAATACGCGCAACCTGCTGATCGAACGGGCAGGGGCCATCGAATTCGCCCGAGATCTGGAAGAACGCACAGACGGTGAGATTCGGATCGAGTTCATTGGCGACAACCAGATCTGCGGACAGCTGAGTTGTGTTGAGAAGACGCAGCAGGGAATCGTCGACATCTATGCGGCGTCGACCCAGAACTCTGCGGGCGGTGCGCCATATCTGAACGTGCTGGACTATGCCTATATGTTCCCCAGCAGGGCGGCCCAATATCATTTCTTCTACAGTCCCGAAAGCCAGCGCATTCTGCGAGACCCCCTCGAAAAGCGCCACGGGCTGAAGTTCCTGTTCACCCATTGTGAACTGCGCGGCCTGCAAATGGGCTCGACCTTCTCTGACAAACCTACAGTCACCAAACTGGAAGAACTGTTCGGGACAAAGAACCGTGTGACAGGGACACAGCTAGGCCGGATCGCCATGCAGCTACTGAACCTGAATCCGGTACCGGTGGCGTGGGAAGAAACCCTGGATGCCCTAAAAACCGGCCTGATTGACGGGGCGGAGACCTGGGCATCAGCCGTTGCATACGCGAACATGGCTCCGGTCGTTTCCCAATCTGTGAACCTCAAGTTCTTCTGCGGAACCGAACACACGTCGATGTCAGCCAAGGTGTTCGACGGACTAGGTGGAGAGCTGCAGGACGCCGTTATGGAATCGTCCTATTTCACACAGGCCCTTATTCAGGGTGCGAACGAAGCTGCACTGCTGAACACGGTCGGTTTCTCGGATCCGCAGCTGCCCAACACGATCTTTGCCGAAAACGGTGTTCGTGCGGCGTTCCTGGCTGACGATCAGATCAAGCTGGCCGAAGAGATGTGCGCGCCGAACTTCAATCCTGAACCATGGGCGCAGTGGCGTGAGCGACTGAACAAATGGGCAGGTGGCATCGACACCTATCAGGAAATCTACGACATCGCGCGCGAAATTCCGGCAGACACACTGCCCGAAAACGTTGAGCCCCGCCGTTGGTGGAAAGGCGCGGCCTGATCTAACATTTCGAACCGGCCCCTCGTGGGCCGGTTTCTCTAAACACCGACTGGGAGGACGGGGTTCATGTCATTTTGGGCAGATATCGGGGCAATTTTCAGCGCCTTGCTCACTCGCGATTCATTCGAAATCCAATCCGCATTGGAATCTGACGCCGCCTGGGTTGTCGGCACTGTTGCCGCTGCGCTCGGCGGTTTTCTCGTGATGCTGATCTATCGCAAAGTGCCCTTTGTTGAACGCCACTTCGAACGGTCGATCATGGTCTATTCCTATCTGGCCATTGCGTTGATCATCTTCTGGGGTGTGATTGATCGCTTTGTCTTCAACGATCAGGAACCCTGGTCCACCACCATTCCTCCGCTTCTGTTCATGATAATGGCCTGGTTTGGTGCGTCCTATAATGTCCGCTTGCGCACGCATCTTAGCTTCAGCGAGTTTCGCACCGCGATGCCACGCGGCGGTCAACTGGCGTGTTTGTTTTTGGATGCCATTTTGTGGTTCATCTTTGCAGTAATCGTCATCGTGACCACAACACGCCTCGTGGCGCTGTCGGCCTCGAACTTCCAGATCGTGCTTGGGACAGACAACATCATGCAGTGGTGGTTTCTGTTGGCCGCGCCCGTGTCCTTCTTTCTGATGGTTGGCCGAGTGTTTCAAAACCTTGCTGACGACTTGCACAACTGGAAAACCGGAGAGCCGCTGATCAAGCAGGCCGTGATAGGGGCAGACTGATGACAGACGGAACTTTAGTTACACTTATTTCGCTGGGCGTGACGTTTCTGTTCATGTTGGGCGTACCGGTACTGCTTGTCATCGGATACTGGGTGATCGGATGCTCATTCGTTCTGGGCCTGACACTCGACAACATGGGTGCAGAGCTGCTGAACGTGTTCAACAAAGGCTTCGCCCTGTTGGCGATGCCGCTGTTCATCCTGACCGGGGACCTAATCAACAAGTCGGGGATCGCGCGGCGGCTGAGTGATTTTGCCTATTCCTGTTTAGGCTGGATACGCGGCGGGCTGGCTATGGCATCGCTTGGGGCATGTGGATTGTTTGCGGCGATTTCCGGGTCGAACTCTGCAACGACCGCAACCATCGGTTCAATGCTGCACCCTGAGATGGTTAAAGGCGGCTACGACGAACGCTTTAGCGCGGCCACGGCGGCGGCGGGCGGTACGGTCGGGATCATCATCCCGCCATCCATCATCTTTATCGTCTACGGGTTCTTGATGAACCTTCCTATTTCCGAGCTGTTTGTCGCCGGTATCCTGCCTGGCGCGCTGATGGTCTTTGGCATGCAGTTTGCATGCTGGATCATTTGCCGGATCAACGGCTGGGGCCACTTGATCCCGCTGCAACTGAACCGGATCCTAAAAACCGCCTTTGGCGCCTGGCTTGGGTTCTTTGCCATCGGGCTTGTGCTTTGGGGCATTTATACTGGCAAATTCTCCCCCACCGAGGCTGCGGGCGTCACAGTTGGCTTCTGTGTGATCGCCGGATTGGTCAGTTATCCGATCAACAGAATAATGGGTGCGCGCGACGATGTTTCACCCACCGAAAAGAGCTTTGCTGAAATGTTCGTCGTAGAAGGGTTTACGATCCCTGAGATACCTTCGATCGTGATCCGTTCGGCCCAGATCACCGGCATTCTGGCCCCTCTGATTGCGATCTCGGTTGTCATGCAACAGATCTTGTCGTTGCTTGGCGCACAACAAACGATCGGAGATTTCGTGACTTCGATGGGGGGATATTACGCGGTTCTGTTCACATCGATGGTCATTGTCTTCTTCTCAGGCATGGTGCTGGAAAGCTTGCCCGTGACGATTATCCTTGCGCCGATCCTCGCACCAATTGCTGCGTCGGTGGGTGTGGACCCGATCCACTTTTCGGTGATCTTCCTTGTGGGTGCATCGATTGGGTTTATCACGCCGCCTTATGGTCTGAACCTCTATGTTGCGTCAGGTGTGACAGGCGTGCCGTACTTCCGGTTGCTGCGCTACACCGTTCCGTACCTTGTGGCTCTGCTCTCTGTATGGATTTTGGTTTCTCTGGTGCCTGATCTGGCCTTGATACTTCTGCCAAACAACTAGAGTTTAGCGGAATGGCAAACGCAGATACACGAGAGAAAGAAACCCAAATCCCGACGAACCTGCGTTTGCTATTTCTCCTTGAAGAGGTTGCAAGGCGCGGTGTCGCAGTCAAACCGTCAGACCTGATTGAATCATTGGGTCTGGCAAAACCAACGGTCCATCGGTTGCTGCAAACGGCCGAGGCCGAAGGGTTCCTTCAACGAGACCTCGATGGCCGATCGTATGGACCCGGACCACGGTTGCGAGAGCTTTCGGTAAACACGGTGTCATCGGAGCATCTTCGAACTGCTCGTCTCGCGATCCTTCGGGGCGTCGCCGACGAAATTGGCGAAACCTGCAACCTCGCCATCCCGGATCGGGAAGGAATGATTTATCTGGACCGGGTGGAAACGGAATGGCCCTTGAGGATTCAATTGCCGATTGGCACTCAGGTTCCGTTTCATTGCACTGCCAGCGGAAAGATGTACCTGTCCACGCTTCGTCAAAACACGCTGGATGGGTTTCTTTCCGCCCGTAAGCTGAACCCGAACACCCAAAAAACAATAACTGACCCAGAAGCATTGCGCGCAGAAATCTTGGGTATCGCCCAAAAAGGATACTCAACGGACGACGAGGAATTCATGCCCGGGATGACCGCAATAGCTGTCCCCGTCCTGGATAAACACAATCGGCTTGTGGCAACATTGTCTGTTCACGCGCCAACCCAGCGTCACGAAATGCAAAGTTTAGTGCAGTTTCTGTCGCTCTTGCAGTTTGGAGCAAGCAAATTATCGGGATTGCTTTCGTCATAGAAAAGCGTCGGGATTTAAGCTGCCCTTTGAAGCGACACAAATCTGATCGTTTCTTCTGCCAATTACCCTTTGGGAGATTTCGGCCCTCGGCCAAGCAACGATCTACCGTTATTGCCCCGGATGTTTGAACACGTTGAGGTCCGCTGCGACAGCCAGCAATCAATCTACGAAAAACTGTCTAGCCGCCTGTTTCTTGGCATATATAATGTCATCCTCGGTTGGTGAGTGAAACTCCGGCTATCACCAGCGCACCGCCCACCAGCATGGAAACCTCAACCGGTTCGCGCAAGATAGCCGCCCCAAGGGCTACCCCGAAGACGGGGACGAGATTGGTGAATACTGCCGTACGCTCAGGTCCAAGCGAGTGTACCCCCCGATAGTACCAAACAAATGGCACGACTGTTCCACCAATGGCCAGATAGATGATGGCCAAAGTGCAGGTGAACGTGGGCAATTGCGACAGTTGCACGGGACCGGCGAGCGGCAACCCCAATACCAGAAACACAAACCCAATTAGTGCAGCCCAGGTGGTTGCCGCCAGTGGCGAGAGGCTTCCTAAGGCTTTGCGTCCAAGAAGCGTATAGCCCACCCAACTACCCACCGCTGCCAGCATGAACAATTCTCCCTGCCCAAAACTCTGCCGGACGTCAGTCATCAGTCCGGCAACGTCCCCTCCGCTAATCACGATCACGGCCCCGGCTAGTGCCACACAAATCCCGGCAACTTGCGCAATCGGTAGGAGCCGTCGCGTAATCAGCCCCCCGGCTAGAGCCACGGCTATCGGATTGAAGGCAACAAACAGTGCCGTTCGCGAAGCTGGCATCTCAGCTAGAGCGGCAAAGAAGAACAGGTTGTAAAGGCAGACGCCGGACAGTCCCAGAAGCCCCATCAACACGCTCTGCCGCCAGGTGAGGCGGGGCAAACCACCTTCCGCTTTCCAGACAAGATAAAGCAATACCAGAGACGCCAGGCCAAACCGAGCAGTTGCCGCGACCAGAGGGGGCATTTCACCCGAAACGACGCGGCCGGCAACAAATGTGCCGCCCCACAGGAAGGCCACCATTGAGAGCCGGACGCAAAGCAAAGCGCTCTGCGACGCTATGGGATATGACAGGGCTTGGGACATGGAAACACCTAAAACATCGGATTGCCCATGCCGAATTTCAGTTATACTATGTTATAGTCAAATGAGTATTTACTTATGACTTTTGGCCAGCTTGATATTTTTGTCACTCTTGCCGAAACGCGCGGGTTTACGGCTGCTGCATTGCGACTTGGGATAAGTCAGCCCGCAGTGTCTCATGCCCTCAAGAGTCTTGAGGATGAGCTTGGCATCACGCTTTTTAATCGCACCGTCTCCCCAATCGAACTGACCCCGTTGGGCGAACGACTTCTATCCCGCGCACGCGAAATTCTTGGGCTAGCCGACGCTATGCATCAGGAGGCCTCGGAATATCGTGGAGTGCAGACCGGCAGACTGCGCATTGGGTCTTTTGGTGCAACGTCATCATTGCAGATATTGCCGCGCCTTCTCGAAGCATTTCATGCTGCCCATCCCGGTATCGAAGTACTGATTGAAGAAGCCGCTGACGATGAGATTATCCGTTGGATCGAAGACCGGCGCATTGATCTTGGTTTTGTCGTGTTACCAGATGAACGCTTCCGGACCTGGCCTGTGGCACAGGACCAGTTTGTCGCCTTGGTTGCTGCTGATAATACTTTGGCCAAGCAATCCTCAATCCGATTGGAGCAACTGTGCGAAATGCCATTCATCATGCCGGGTTCTGGTTCTGCCCGGATCATCCGTCGTCTGTTCACGCAGTCCCGTCTTAGCCCAAATGTGCGGTATCGGACATCGCAGATGCTAAGTACTTTGACCATGGTGGCACGCAATCAAGGCGTCTCGGTCGTGGCCGAGATGGCCTTGCCGCCAACGAACGGAAAAGAGGGCTGGGTCAGCAAACCGCTCAATTCAGTCAGGACACGAAAGATTGGGCTAGCGATGCATCCGCACGCAACACCATCCCCTGCGGCGGTCGCTTTTGTTGAGGTCGTAAAAGAAAGTAGAGACGATCTTTGACGACGTGTGCAAGGGAAAGAAGCGACATCTCGATTTGAACTTTTGATTCAATTCGAACATAAGAAAACACCTCTTGAACTAGAGGATTGCCCAGCACAGCGGACATCGGTGTTCCTCATTGTTGACTATCGAATGTCTGCTGTGAGCCCAGAACTGATCTTTGTCGGAGGCCTCCAGGACTGTATGATCCCCGAACTATATCTGGGAGTGAGTTGATGCCAGCGATGATTTCCTTTCGCTCTGTAGTTGACCCGTCTGACTGTGATTCTCTCGGTCACATGAACGTGTCCCGTTACTTTGCTGCTTGCTCAGACGGTGTTTTTGCCATCCAATCGGAAATGGGACTGACGGCAAATGATATGCGAGACGGTCGACGACTTTCATTTGCCGTCGTCAACGCACAAAGCGACTTTCGTGCCGAACTGTCTGCAGGTGATGCGATAAGGTTGGAGACATCTGTCATCGAGATTGGCTCCAAGTCTATGACATTTAGACATCAGCTTATCAGGTCAGAAGGAGAAACCATCGCTTTCTAGACAGTTTTCAAATGTGTTCTATTGAGCCTAGAGACCCGGAGAGCTGCTGAGATTCCAGACGAGGTCCGTTTAACAGCGGCACATTGGTTGGAACCAGAGACATAAACTTCTGAACCATCGGCACTACCGAACTTTGCATCCTTTGCTGGACTCGCATCACGTACGGTTGGGTTTTCTCAAAGCTCCGGTTCGGAGCCCCAAGCCAACCCATTTGGTCACACATCGAGCCCGTTGGCCCTGCCGAAGTCAGTATAGAATGACGTACTGGTCAACTTTGCGACGGTTTCCCCATCAATCGTTTCAGGGTCCCGAGCAACTTTGCTTATACCTGTCCCCTCAACTAGGCGGTTCACCAAGTTGAACACACCACAAACCTGTACCGCATCAAACAACGCACTCTCCGACCACCCGGCTTCATAGACTGCCCGTGCGTCCGCCTCGGTCATACGGGAAGGCGATAGCGTGAGCTTTTTTACAAAAGCCAGGACGGGCTTGAATCGTTGATCGACGGGCGCTGAATGAAGGTTTTCCATCAGCGCTTCAACCAGTTTTGGATCAATGCCGTAGGCGTGGGCAAATACAGTATGCGCATCGTGACAATAGGAGCAGGCATTCAACCCGGAAACGTATGCAGCAATTAACTCTCGTTCGGAGGCGGAAAGCTCACTCGCTCCTCGCATCACAAGGCTCTCGTACTGGCACCAGAGTGAAAGTTTGTCCGGAAACATTTGAAAGACGCTGCCAAGCGTTGCGTCCTCGGGAAGGGATGGAAATAGCCTCTTCAATTGATGACCTCTAAAAACAATGATGCCTAGGCGTACGTGTTGCCCGGATGGCCGCATGGATTTAAGTCTAACAGTATTCGCTTGATCGACAAATGACTGCTTAGTCCGGAGGCTGTGTGAAAACTCTGACCGTTCGGCGAAACATGCCGAAAACTCCTTTTATGTGCATTCTCTCGCGCTTATGAGAGACCATTCGCACAGGCGCTGAAAACGAGCGCGACGAGAGAGTTCGTGGGCCCGAGTTTTCACACAGCCTCTCCGCATAGCGGACATCGGCCCTCCTTATTGTTGACTACTTGACGACATTGCTCAGATCCATGCCGGCGCCTTTGATTACGGCTTCCAGATTGTCCAGGGCCAAGGCGATCTGC
>NZ_JBXWMK010000007.1:0-263935 GCF_059609785.1 Ruegeria sp. YTSC003
CTTGGCGGTTACGATGAGCCAGAAACCCTCTCTTATCAAATCTACTTAAACTGTCCCATTGGTGCTGACGTCAGACATTGGCCTGTTGTTTCTTCGGCTTGTTCCATCCATGCCCAAAGGTCTTCGGGGTCGAAGCTATCAAAGTTCGAGAACGGGATGATCTTGTCCGCGCCCTCTTTGCCACCGTTGAATATGACATTCCTGTGCAGGTTGTTCCGCTGTGGGTTTGAGGTCCACTCGAACCCTATAAGCGCAGTAAACAAACCCGGTTGATTGTGTGCCTCAGCGGCGGAGGTAATGTTGCTCCACGCTGTCTGGTAGATCTCCTGATAATCCGCCAATGGGTCTGTGCCAGTGGACTTGGCTTGGCTCCAAATCGACCATGCGCCAACGGGATCACCTGCCTCGACAGCCGTGTTCAGTTGCTGGCCAAACTCCGTGGAGAGCAGCGTGGCATCCTTGACTGAGAGCAGCGGCGCAAGACCAAGGTTTTCGGCGTGATCGGCAATAACCAGAAAATCCAATGGTCGGCGCAACCTCGCTTCGACACCGGTGCTGGATATAACGACTTCGCCTTTGGCAAACCTGTACGCTTCATCAGGGCCAAGTACATTCCCGATCATACCGGCATCGGCAGAGTATGATGTATGCAAATGGGTATCGCCGAAAAAGACCTGATTAGGGAAGTTTTGTTGTGGGTAGGGGGAATACTCTCTGTCGCCAGGTTGAGTGCTTGGGACGTCCTCGGCGTGCGCACCAGCCGCAAGCGCGATAGTCAGAATAGATGCTAAACGGATCATTTCCTAACCTCATATTTTGTTCAAACCTAACAACGCTCAATACAAGTAACTATGACGCATAATCTGAACTCTATTCGTTCAGCACAGCCGCCGCTAAATAAATCTCTGCGAACGATGGCTGCGACCCCAAAGCGGCGTACACGCAATAACTAAAGCACACACCTGTATCGAAGTCTCAAATTAAAAAGGTATTTTAGCGTGGTTTGCTTGCGAACGTTGAGGTTTCATCAACTTTTTGCAGTTTGACGACGCGCAATCTCCTGTCGAATTAGGTCTACGTGCAAACGTGCATCATATGCTCCCTGGCGGTATGCGAGCGGCAGATTCAGATTTGCAAGGGCGGTGTCCACGTTTTCGATATTTTTGGCGACTTCTTCAACCTCAGTTGAGGTCTGTGCCTTGCTGAGTTCCTCCTCAAGCGCCATGATACGCTGATAAAAACGCCAGACCCGGCGCTTTTGAAACCACACGTAACTGGACGGGACTATCCGCAAAAACGGTACTAAGAACAACAAAGGCAACAGCAATAACAGTACGCTGCCAAACTGCGCTGCGATCCAATATGGCAAGACGCCATGCAAAAAGTTTGGCCCAGAGTTTATGAGTTCTGTGGCAATTTTGTTCAGTGGTACAGGCGGTGAAGCCGTGTTCGGGTACTCGCGCGCACTTTGCAAAATATTAGGTTCGCTATGAATGTTCTTTGCTGCATTCACTAACCTATCGGTTACTGCAGGGTGCAGATCGGATGCGGCGATAAGTGAAGCTCGCAATGCTAAGATCTTGACGTCCTCTGGTGGTCTCGGAGGGTCAAGTGTGATTGATCCTGCCGGTACAGTTACCGAATTCGCTCCGGAAAGTTTCAATGCAAGGGCATCGACCAAAGCCATAGGGACGAAAATGATTTCTGGATCAAAGATCGCATCCATAAGGTAAGGTGCATCGAGTGGAGCGACAAACAACGCTGCATCCGCTTCGTTGGCATACAACGCCTCTATCGCGTCATTGCCCCCGAAATCGACGAGGTCTATGTCGACATTTTGCAACCCAGCGGCCTCAATTAGCGCTAAAGCGGCGGCGCGAGTACCGGACGCCTTGGTTCCTGCAGCTAAGCGAATGTCTCCCCATTCTCCTGCATTGGCCCCGACTGGACTCGACTTTCCGCGGAACACCACCATAGGTTCAAGAAAAATGGCGCCCAAAGACTGTAAGTTTTCGTCCTGAGGTATTTCCAGACCACCCTGAACAAATGCGGCATCCACTTCGCCAGAAACAAGTTTCTGAATGTTCTCAACGGACCCCTCGGTTTCAACTAAAACTACCTGAATGTCGTCACGTGCAAGTTCTGCTTTGTAGAGCTGTCCAACTTGCCAATATCCGCCGCCGCTAATGCCAGCAGCCAGCTTAATACTGTTGGGCGGTTTCAAGCCAAAGATCAGAAAAACAAGCAACCCGATAAACATAATCGGAAAGAGAATGAAAAGAGCTAAGCGCATTTATTCTCACATTCAGATGATCGGAACCGATAATTCGTTCTCATTTGATAGCAGTCTTTTTGCCAACGAGAAACCAATCACAGTGGGTAGCACTCAAAAGTTCGAGTTCCTCGGTTCAAGTATCCCTGAAGATTAAGTTGGTCGCGCAAAAAACCAAGAGCGCTTGAACAAGGTTGAGATCAAAAACTGGCCGTCTAGGCAACGGTTTATCCTATCGCAAACCAGAGTTTTAGTTTTGTCTTTTTTGTCGGCAATGTCCGCAACTCGGCCGTAGGTCCTGTTCAAACCGATGACCGGTTCCAGTCGCATTCTGGGCATTCGACAATGGCGCTCTGATGGCCGCGTCGACCCGGCGCGCCTCTGGGTTTGAAATCGGAACTCTGCTAAGTCGCTGAGAGAAGCGCATCGAAGGAGCACATCATGGAGATTCACCGCGCCGGGGACCGGCCCTCTCAATTTCCTGGCAATGAGTATTTCACCGGTACGGTTCGCTTTGATCCCGTTGTGACAGGGAATGATCCCTCGCCGGTCAAGATTCTTACGGTGACTTTTGAACCCGGCGCACGGACAGCTTGGCACACGCACCCTGCCGGTCAAACGCTGCATGTTTTGTCGGGCTTGGGCCTGGCTGGGTCTGAGGGGCAGCCAGTGCAGGTGTTGCGCCCTGGCGATACGGTGTGGTTCGCGCCAGGAGAGCGACATTGGCACGGCGCGTCGCCAGACTGTGCGATGACCCATCTGGCTGTGCAGACGTCTGTCGAGGGCAAGACTGCGGATTGGATGGAGCATGTCTCGGACGAGGATTACAGCACAGCCCGCGCAGAATGAAGCGTTTGAGCCCTACCGAGCAAGTCGCAGCATAGTAACCCTTTCTACGCCCATTCAAAAAGGGGTTAACGGATTTTTTCATCTCGTGACAGGCGCGGCCCTCGTTTCGTCCCTGAGGGGTCCGCACAGCGCGTTTTCACTCTTCTGGATTTCTGGCCCCCTCAGCCACCCATTTACCCTGCAAAATCCCATCGCTGCAGAACGTCTCTCGCCCGTGCCATTTTCTGCGCGTTGGCCACAACCTCATGCGCTCCGTCGCGCACCGCCTCATCGAACAGAAAAGGCTCCTCGTACCCACATGCATTGCAGGCAGCCTTCTCACCCGTAACCACCGCATCCAGCGATCCGCATTCCGGGCATCGTGCCTGGACGTCATCGTTGAACATATCGCGACCTCTCCTTCCTTTACCTATTGCCAGAACCGGGTCCCCCCGCCAGCATCGCTGATTGGCGCATCCGCTTGAACTCGTCTGGGGTGACGGTTCCGCTGCTGACATCGATACCTTTAGGGATCCGCGCTCTCTTGTGTCCGATCGCGCGAACGCTGCCTCTTGTGATCTCCAGACAGGTCGACAAGTAGCATGTCAGCCCGCTTGTGTTGATTTGGATGGCAGTCTGACCGTTCGCGTCAGTGACCAATGGAGCCTGCGTAGGCGGGCTGCACGCTGAAACCAGCAACGCAAACCCAAAATAGATCCATCCGTTCATACGAAATTCCCTTTTTCTCTAAAATAGGCTGGCAGCTGTTCAGTCAAATCTGTCGGGTATCAGCTTCGAGCGCATCGAAGACGCTCTCGAAATATCATCGCATGATCGCATCGAGTCCAAAGCGGACCAGCACCGAAACCCGTAATGTTCTCGCACGGACGAAAATCTCAAACGTCGGTCAATTTTACCATAGTAGCAGGCTTGCTTTTTGCGCCTCGAAACCTTTTGGCGTCGGAAAAAGCGAGCGCATCCTGGCAACAAGTTCGATCTCACCATCCAGCATCTTTCGGACAGTGTTCAACCAGTTATTGAAGGTTTCAGATTCCCAATGATCTTGGACCGCGGCTTCGTTTCTGAACACTTCGTAGAAATAGAAACGATTTGGGTTTGTCTCATCCACCATAATATGAAACTGGAAAACATCGGGTTCTTCACTGACAACATTTTGCGCTTGGAAGATGCTGGCGTCCAAAAATGGCTGCCGATACTCAGGTTTTACGTTGATCACGAAGAACCCACCAAACATTGCATCGTCCATATTTGTCTCCCTCATTGACCTAAAAGCGGCGAAGGTCGCAAAACACACCTGTCCTGCTGGATAGCGTTAACCTACAGCACTGCGATACCCACGAACCTAAGCGGGTATCCTTTCTTTATCTGCTTCACCCCATCCTAGCGCGCGTGCAAGTTCGTGTGACATTGTGGTAAGTGTATGGCCAATCTTTTCTCGCTTCGAAGGTGTAAACACCCGAAGAGACGCCGTAGCGCCGATTGAAAGCGTCGCACCAACACCTGTCTTGGTCAGCGTTGTTGCGACAGAACTGATCCCGTGCTCGAGCTCTTCAACACATACGGCATACCCTTTGGCTCGAATGACATCGAGTTCCGCGGCCAGATCCTTAGGGTCTGTAATCGTGCGATCTGTGTACCGCTTAAGCTGCCCATCCAATCGGTCTTGAGACAGCAGCTCAGGCGACACGGCGGCGATTGCCTTGGCGCAAGAGCAAGCGTGCATTGGTCGTTTGCCCATACCTGGATGAAGAAAAGACACGCCCGTCTGCGGTGTCTCCACATGAATAATCTCAACCCAATTGCCCCGTAGCCGAGACAAGAAAAACGCAGCGCCATAGTCATTAGCGGCGCCAGAGAGGACAGGCGCAATCACCTGCAAAAGAGCGGGATCAGAGTGATCGCTCAACGTGATACGCTTTAGCCTAATCCCAATCGCGAACTCACCGCGGGTTGGTGATTCAAGTAGGCCGGACAAAACAAGGTCTTGAACCAGCCTGTAGGCCGTCGGTTTAGGTATATCGGACTGGGCACAGATATCCGCTACGGACGCACGTCCTTTTTGACCCACGATTTCCAAAATCAGCGCTAATCGTTCGAGATGCATTTTTCTCACTTTATGATAACTAAGTTTTCGATATACGATACAATTTAGGGAATCAAGGGAGGAGCATACGATGGATGGACAATGCTGTGGACCGGGCTTCAAGAGTCCGCAAGAAGCCATCAAAGCCCCCCGAGAAAAGCTACTCTACACGATCGCCATCTACACCGGGACAGGGATTCAGAAACCTGATTACCTTGCTACAGTGGATGTCGACCCTAACAGCTCGACCTATTCTCAGGTAATCCATAGGCTGGAAATGCCGGGGATTGGGGACGAGCTTCACCACATGGGGTGGAACGCCTGTTCGTCCTGTCACGACGACGGCTCGATGTCCCGCAAATACCTGATCCTGCCGGGCGTACGCTCTAACAACCTTCATATCGTTGATACAGCCACTGACCCGCGTGCGCCGCGGTTGCATAAGGTCATCGACGGGGCGGAAATCAAGGCCAAGACAGATTTATCGGGCCCGCATACGGTGCATTGTTTGGGCTCGGAAATCATCATTTCCTTCCTTGGAAATGCCAAGGGTGAAGCTCCTGGAGGCTATCTGCATCTCGATAAAGAGTTCAACATCGTCGGTCGCTGGGAAACCTCGATGGGCGAGATCAAATTCGGCTATGACTTCTGGTACCAACCACGCCACAACGTGATGGTCAGTTCCGAATGGGCTGCGCCCAATACCTTCATGCCGGGCTTCGATCTGGAAGAAGTGGGCCATCTGAAATATGGGCGCGAGCTGCATTTTTGGGATTTCGAAAGGCGCGAACCGGTCGAAAGCTTCTATCTGGGTGAAGACGGGCTGTTGCCACTGGAAGTCAAGTTCCACCATGACCCCGACAGCACGCATGGGTTCTGTGGCGCAGCTCTTTCGACCAATGTGATCCATTGGTGGCAAGACGATGCAAAAAAGTGGCAGTGGGAAAAGATCATCGACGTGGAAAACGAGATGCACCCCGAATGGCCGATCCCGTTGCCGGGGGTTATGTCGGCGATCCTGATTTCGATGGACGACAAATACTTGTACCTGAACAATTGGCTGCATGGAGATATGCGCCAGTATGACATCACCGACCCGCATAATCCCAAGCTGACCGGCCAAGTGTTTATGGGGGGCCTTTTGGGTAAAGCTCCGATCGTTAACGGGGTCGAGGTCGCGGGTGGTCCGCAAATGTTCCAGCTCTCTCTCGACGGGCGAAGGCTTTATGTCACGACCTCGCTGTTCTCGACTTGGGATAACCAGTTCTATCCCGAGATCCGCGAAAAGGGCGGGGTTATGGTGATGATCGATTGCGACCCTGAAAACGGTGGTATGAAGATCAACGAGGATTTCATTGTGGACTTTGGCAAAGAACCGAATGGTCCATCGCGCTGTCACGAGAGCCGGTATCCGGGCGGTGATTGCACAAGCGACATCTGGCTATGACTATGTATACCGTGACGATCGCGAACAGAGATGGCGCGCAATACTGTGTGGATGCGCGGCGCCCACTTCTGGAAACGCTGAGAGAACAGGGCGTCGACTTGCCTTTTGGGTGCAAGTATGGCGGCTGCATTACCTGCGCGGCAAAACTAAAGACTGGCGCGATCGATCAACGCCGACAGGTTGCGCTGAATAATCGGCAAATCGCGAACGGCTATGTGATCCTTTGCGTGGCACGTCCGACATCCGACATCACGCTTGAGATCGGGGTCGAGAGCCATGGCAAGCTGTACCGCAATCCGTTTCTCGACCCTCTCAAACCCCACGAACTCAAGGCTGACATTGCGACGCCGAAGGAAGGTTAACCGATGCCCGAAGCAGATATCGACCACATCTACGA
This sequence comes from Ruegeria sp. YTSC003, assembly GCF_059609785.1. Lineage (NCBI taxonomy): Bacteria > Pseudomonadati > Pseudomonadota > Alphaproteobacteria > Rhodobacterales > Roseobacteraceae > Ruegeria > Ruegeria sp. YTSC003. Next base: position 7,049 of record NZ_JBXWMK010000007.1, read on the forward strand.
TTACGACCCCAATTACCTCGCCGACATCCTGCAGTCGGTTAAAACCATTGCAATGGTGGGGGCTAGCGCGGACAAAACGAAATTCAGCTATGGCGTTCTGCGACAGCTGAGTGAAATCGGCTATGATATTCTACCGGTGAATCCTAACCCGAATGTTTCGGAAATTAGAGGGCTCAAAGTCTACCACTCATTGGAAGAGATCGACAAACATGTTGATATGGTAGACGTTTTCCGCCCGAAGGAAGAGTTATATGCCTTTGCCGAGAAGGCTATCGCAATCGGGGCAAAAGTTCTTTGGGGTCAAATCGGTGTGTATGACGACAAAGCAGCGCAACTCGCAGAAGCGGCGGGCCTTAAAGTCGTGATGAACCGATGCCCCAAGATTGAACTCTTCCGCCCATTTTGGAAGCCGCGCTTGGACCTAAAGATATGATGGAAATTCGATTGGTAGCGGCCTCCTCAGCATCCAATGAGGGTGCCAATTGAGATATTGTGCTTACGGAAGAGAAGACAAGTAATCCTGTCACTCTACACAACCGCCTAGTCTAAAACCAAAAATGTCCGATTTGTTTGGAGAACCAAAGGCCGCTTTGTCCGCAATCTGTGAATTCGTCCAACCACAGATTTTGCGGGCGCAGCGAATGACCGGAATGCGGGCTGCAAATGCAGAATATCGGTACCGTGTCGAGTGACCGGTATGGGCCGCTGTCACTTTTGCGGTTTGACAGAATTTAACAATCGCCAATGGTGGCGGGTCATCCTCCCCGCCGCTTTCCTTTCCTAGGTCAGCGGGATTTGGACAAGCCAAACACCCCTGGCCGTCAGGGTGAGGGCGCAGCCCTCGCCCTCGGGCAACCCTATTAGACAGGGCCGTGTCCTCGGCTGCGCCTCCGGTCCGCACCACCCCTGTGAATAGCATTGCCTCGCCCCCTCCCGCGTTCGCCACGTGGCAGATCAGCAGGAACAGGCAGCTTCGCTGTCTGATCTGCAAATCAGCCCTGATTTTCAAAAAAGGGAAGCCAGGTCAAACAAAGTCATTGCGGGAGTATTAAAATGGGGATTCTGGATCAGTTTAGACGCAAAGGCCAAATTCAACTTATGGCCAACATCGGGGGGTGCCTTCCGGTGTCGAACGTTCACCCGTTTCTGGTCCAACTGTGACGGTTGGGTCAGGTTCGTGTGACGTTCAACAGTAAACCAGTGGCGGACCGAGGAGGATTCGAACCCCCGACCCCTTGATTCGTAGTCAAGTACTCTATCCAGCTGAGCTATCGGTCCGCGTTGGTGAGGCGGTATTTAGACCCGGTGTTCGGGACACGCAAGTCGATTCTTCAAAAAGTTTTCAAAAAGTCCCATCGCCCCGCGGAAGCCTGATTTCAAAGGTCGTCCCCTCGGGCCCGCTATGGGCCAATATCAGGTCCCCGCCGTGCCCACGCACCAGTTCCTGCGAGATGGCAAGCCCCAGCCCAGAGCCTCCCTTACGCACCCCGCCCTGAAATGGCGTAAACAGCTTCTCGCGTGCTTTGGGCGGCAATCCAGGTCCGTTATCCCTGATCTCAACACACCAATCGTCTTTATACTCGCAGCCGGCGATCGTGATGTTTCCCGGCGTCCCGGATGCCACCAGGGCCTGCCGCGCATTGCGCACAAGGTTCATCATGACACGGAATATCTGCTCAGGGTCTGCCCGGGCCACAAGGTCTTTGGGCACATCGTTCACGATCTCGACGCAGGCATCCGCAACAGCCAGCTGTTCGCTGGCCACGACGTCGGCCGCGATATCGTGCAAGGGTACCATTGTCAGGGTTGGCGCGGGCTCTTCCGCGCGCCCGAAGGCCAGCGTGCTTTCGCACAGTGACACCGCCCGCGTGATCGAATTCACCAGCTTGGGCGCCATACGCCTTACCAGAGGATCATCGCTGGTTTCGATCCGGTCGGTAAACAGTTGTGCCGAAGTCAGTATGTTCCGAAGATCGTGGCTCACCTTGGCCACCGCGCCGCCCAGTTGCGCCAGGCGTTCACGTTGCTTCAGGGCCTGAGTCAGTTCGGTCTGCAGCTGCTGCAACGCTTCTTCAGCCTCGCGCAGTTCTGTCACTTTGGAGTTGGGGGAGATGATTCCCCTCGCGTCTTCGGGTGCCCCTGCATAGCGCTGCATATAACCAACAACACTTTTGATCGGTTTCACCAGAACAACGCGCACGGCCAAGAACAAAAAGAACGCGGTGATAATGGAAATTACGAAAGACAGCCCCAGAATGCGCAGGCCATAATCGGTCATCGCCATTCGCAGTGGCATGCTGTCTATGGTGACTTCAATCAGCAGTCCTGCCCCTTTGACCGGCTCGCCAATAACGCGGATGACTTCGTTCTCTGTGGTGAACAGTCGCGCCAGCGCGTCGCGGATCAACACCCAAGGCCCTGCGTCGCGCAGATCGTAGGTCTTGGTGATCTGTTCCGGAATCGGCGAAGACAGCATAAGCTGGCGCATCTCATCGCGACGCAACACGACGTTATAGACACCAGCGTTGGCCAGCAGCTCGGTCTCGAGGTCTTCGGCCAGCATATCGTCAGCCAGCAGCGCCAAGGACGCGATCTGCGCGCGCTCAAGCCGGTTCAGCAGAAAGTCTTCGCGAAAGCGCGCGATGGAAGGAACAAAGATCAAAATCTCGGCCAACATCACGAAGACCGTCGTCAGGATCAGAAATCGGCCCGACAGCGAATTCAATCTGCTCTCCCTTCCTGGTCAGGACATCCAGCGCTGGACGAACCTGACCACTTGTTTAACCGTTTGATTCTCAAACAGCCTTGGCGAGAAATAGGCACCCGCCACCCGTTTGTTAAGCTCTCCAATCGTCGGATAGGGCGAAACCATCGCAGCGATCTGCCCCATCTTCAGGTTATTGGCCAACGCAAGCGACCACAAGTTGATCAGCTCTCCGGCCTGATGCCCCACGATCGTGACCCCAACAGGCCGGCCCTTTACGACCATGACTTTAATGAACCCCTTGGTTTTCCGCTCAGAGATTGCCCGGTCGTTATGGTGATAGTCAAAGCGCGCGATTTCGATCTTGTCACCATGGTGTTCGCGGGCCTGAGCCTCGGTCAGGCCCACCTGCGCCAATTCCGGGTCGGTGTAGGTCGCCCAAGGGATATGTGCGGTTTTTGCCTTTGACGGTAAAGCAAACAAAGCGGAACGGATGATAATGCCCGCGTGATATCCAGCGACATGAGTGAATTGCAGACCACCAGCGACGTCGCCAATGGCGTAAACTCTGCGATTCGTCGTGCGCAGCGCGTCATCGACCTTGATCCCGTTGCGGGTTGGTTCAATCCCGGCAGCCTTTAAGTTCAAACGGTCTGTGTTGGCCTTACGCCCGGCGGCCAACAATAAATGAGACCCCGAATAGATCTCACCCGCCTCGGTCACAATTTCTATGGCCCCTTTGTTGTCGCGAATCTGGGCGACCATAGCCTGTTCATGAATAACCACACCTTCGGCGCGCAAGCTGTCCAGAACGACCGCGGCGGCCTCGCGGTCATCCTTGCCCAGCGCCTTCAGGCCTTCGACAACCGTGACCTTACAGCCCAGTCGGACATGCGCTTGCGCCATCTCCATCCCGATCGGTCCGCCACCAATAATCAAAAGATGTTCAGGCTTGTCGCGCAGGTCAAAGATCGTCTCATTGGTATAGAATGGCACCTGATCCAATCCCGGAATCGGAGGCACCAAAGGCGAAGAGCCCGTCGCGATCACTATGCGCCGTGCGGTGATCATGTTGTCGCCCGCCTGCACCTGTGTCGGAGAGACGAAGCTGCCGAATTCCCGGATCACATTTACGCCGAAACCTTCAAACCGTTCCTGACTGTCCATCGGCTCGATCTGAGCGATAACATCGTGAACGTGGTCTTTGGCGGCGGCGTAGTCGGCCTGCGGTACCACGTCAGCCACGCCCAGCGCGGCAGAATGTGCCTGACCGTAAGCTGCCTTGCCGCTGGCAATCAGAGCCTTGGAAGGGACGCAGCCGAAGTTGAGGCAATCGCCACCCATCTTGTGACCTTCCAGCAGAATCACATCGGCCCCCATCTGGCTGGCGCCAGCAGCGACTGACAGCCCCCCGGACCCGGCGCCAATCACCAGGATGTCGGTTTTCAATTCTTGCATGATTTCAGCGGTCCTTTCGGCCACGCAGGGATTTGATGACAATTGGCAGCGTGGCCAGCACACACAAGCCGATGATCGGGCCAATCACAAATGGTTCCCATAACAGCGATACATCAGGTGTTTCGCCCCGATCGAACACACCACCCAGCCCGACGCCGATCCATGTGTAGACGATTCCGCCCGGGATAATGCCCAGCGCGGTGGTGATCAGGAAGTTGCGGAACCTCACGCCAACCAGCGCAGGCACCAGGTTGGCCACAAAAAACGGCACAACGGGAACAAGACGCAATAGAAACAGCACCGAGATCTCATTCTCCCGCAGCCCGTCTTTCAGTTTCTTGATCGTCCCTTCCGAGGATTCAAGCCGTTTGGTCAAGGATTCGCCCAACCCCCAGCGCGCCGCCAGAAAGATTGCAGAGGCTCCGATGGTTGCCGCAAACACGTTGAATACGGTTCCGGCGAACAAGCCAAAAAGAAACCCGCCGGTCATTGACGCCACTGCGGCACCTGGCAGCGAAAACGCGACGATGACAATGTAAATGCCAACGAAAGCTGCCGCCATCGCCCAGTAGTTGGCGTCGCGCCAGGCCAATAGCGCCTCACGATTGTCGCGCAGGGTCTCAAAAGTCAGGTAGTCGCCCAGTGTGAAGAATCCCACCGCAGCGACGGCGAGAATCACCAGCAATGGAATATGCCGCGCCAACCCGTTGCGCGGTGCCTGAGTCGTTTCGCTCATAAGGCTGTCCGGTTTGTTACGTTTCATTCTGACCCCAACATGCGCTGCTTGCGCCCTACGCAACAGGGGGCTCACGCTGCCTTGATGTTTTTGGTAGGGAATGTGAGGGTTTGGGGCGATAATCCCGCTGTTTTGAAACCTTTTGCCCGACCCGATTACAGAATTGTTGCAAAAGCCGCGAAAACCCCCACCTAGGGGTTTGACTTACCACCCACTACCCAGTAGAGGACGGGCTTCGAACACCACGGGCAGGCGAATCCGCGCTGCACCCGACCGCATAGATTGGAGACGGAGCGATGAAACGCACCTATCAGCCTTCGAACCTGGTTCGCAAACGCCGCCACGGTTTCCGCGCGCGCATGGCCACTAAGGCCGGCCGCAAAATCCTGAACTCGCGCCGCGCACGCGGTCGCAAGTCGCTGAGCGCGTAGACCGCTCACCGATCAGGTTTTGAACATGACGCCGCCGGAGGCCCTCGTGGATGGTAAGAACCAGCCCGGGGAAACGCCCCCGGCGGCGTCCGTTTGCGCGCCTGAATCTTTGACCGTTCTCAGGAAACGATCTGATTTCCTTAAGGCAGCGCGTGCCCGCAGGCAGGGCACATCCTCGATGATGGTGCAGGCTCGCAAACGTACCCCGGATGAAGCAGCAGGAATTCGGGTTGGCTTTACCTGTTCCAAAAAGGTTGGCAATGCCGTAGCACGCAACCGCGCCAAACGCAGGTTGCGCGAGGCCGCCCGGGCTGTTCTGCCCGTCAATGGCAATGACGGGTGGGATTACGTCCTGATTGGTCGGGCCGAAACCACAGCCGCGCGACCCTATGAGGCACTTCTGGACGATCTGCGCTATGCGCTTCGCAAAGTGCACAACTCGCGGAAATGACTCTCTTCTCTCATATCCTGGCTATGCCCGTCAGGGCCTATCGGCTTGTATTCAGCCCTTGGGTTGGCTTCAATTGCCGATACCAGCCCACCTGCTCGGCCTATGCGCTGGAAGCACTGGAAAAGCATGGGGCCATCAAGGGAAGCTGGCTGGCGGCACGGCGGATTGGCCGATGCCATCCCTGGGGCGGTGATGGGTATGACCCCGTACCCAACCACAAGGAAGACGACAGCTGATCTTTATGACCCTCCGTCAGCCTTGACCCATTCGGACATGCGCTGAACACTTGAACCCGTACTGCCCGAGGTTCAGATGACATCCGACGCCCGCCATTCCCTGCCGACACATGACGTATTGAATCAGCCGCCTGTGCGCGGGGATTCTAACCTCTGGTCTTCAGATCCCGTCCTGCGAAACGCCGTGCATTTCACGGGCGGTCGCGAAGCGCCTCTGGCGGCATATGGGGATACCTTGGGTCGGGTGAAAACCCGTGAGCTGGGGCGTGAGGCCAATCGGCACCTCCCCAAACTTCGATTGTTCGATCAGGGCGGTAGGCGCCTGGACGAGGTACGATTTCATCCCGCCTATCATGATATGATGCAGATCAGCCAATCTGCCGGCTATGCCGCCTTGGCCTGGGACGGTCAGTCGGGCGGCCACACGACCCACGCCGCGATGATGTATCTGGCCAGCCAGGTCGAGCCCGGCCATTGCTGCCCTTTGACCATGACCTACGCGGCCATCCCGGCGCTTGCCGCAAATGAACAGATCGCCTCCGTGTGGCGACCCAAGCTCATGGCGCGCAGCTATGATCCGGCGACGAAACCGATCGAACAAAAGGCCAGCGCCACATTGGGCATGGCAATGACCGAAAAACAGGGCGGTTCGGACGTGCGCGCCAATACCACCATCGCTACTCGAGACGGCGAGCACTGGCGTCTGCGCGGGCACAAGTGGTTCTGCTCGGCCCCCATGTCGGACGGATTTCTGACCCTTGCGCAAGCGCCGGGCGGGCTGACCTGTTTTCTCGTCCCACGCTGGCTGGACGGTGAACGCAACGCCATTCACCTGATGCGGCTCAAGGACAAGCTGGGCAACAGATCCAATGCCTCGTCCGAGATCGAATATCACGATGCACTGGCTTACCAATTAGGCGACGAAGGCGCGGGTGTTCGGACAATTATCGAGATGGTCCATCACACCCGGCTGGATACGGCCGTGGCCCCGGCAGGCCTGATGCGCGCAGCACTCATCGAGGCGCATGATTGGGTCACCCATCGCAGCGCCTTTCAGCGCCGGTTGATTGATCAGCCCTTGATGCGCGCTGTGCTGGCTGATCTCGTGTTGGATTGGGAAGGTGCCCTGACTTTGGGGATGCACGTCGCGCAAGCGTTCGACAGCCAATCCCCCGAGGATAGGGCTTTTGCCCGCATCAGTGTCGCCTTGGCCAAGTTCCTGAACAACAAGCGGTGCCCTGTCGTTGTGGTCGAGGCGATGGAGGTGTTGGGCGGCATGGGCTATGTCGAAGACACGCCCATGCCCATGCTTTATCGCGAAGCCCCTCTGAACGGCATTTGGGAGGGGTCGGGAAACGTGATCTGCCTCGATATTTTGCGAACGTTGTCCCGCGACCCGCTAGCCGCTGAGGTTCTGCAGGCTGAACTGGATTCAGCCGCGGGCAGCGACCGAGGTTACGACGTCGCTCTCAAGGCACATCGCGACCGGTGGCCCGGAATTCCCCCGGAAGGCGAGGCCCGCTGGTTTGCTGAGAACACAGCACAATTGCTAACGGCCTCTCAACTGCTGCGCCACGCGCCCCCGGCAGTTGCGGACGGCTTCATTGCAACGCGCCTGTCAGGCCACAGCGGCCGTATCCCCGGATCCGTGTCCAGGCTGGATACGGACGCCTTGCTGGCACGCCTGGGCTGACCCGGCCACTTGCCCGGTTGCCTCAACTGCTGTAGGGGCTGCGCATGTTTGACGAAGCTGACGATATCCACCCGCTCTTTGCCGGCGCGCCCTCGACCACCGAGTTCAAAAAGCTGCGCAAACGCATCGTGCGCCAGACCCGTGAGGCCATTGAGCAGTACGGGATGGTGGACGCTGCAGCGCATAACAAGGACGGAAAACCACCCCGCTGGCTGGTCTGCCTTTCGGGAGGCAAGGACAGCTATACCCTGCTGGCGATTCTGTACGAACTGAAATGGCGCGGTCTGCTGCCCGTTGATTTGCTGGCTTGCAATCTGGATCAGGGTCAACCCGGATTTCCGGCTACCGTTCTGCCCGAGTTTTTGGAACGCATGGGTGTTACGCATCGCATCGAATATCAGGACACCTATTCCATCGTCATGGACAAGGTTCCGCAGGGCCGCACCTTTTGCGCCCTGTGTTCGCGCCTGCGCCGAGGCAACCTGTACCGCATTGCGCGGGAAGAGGGATGTTCGGCCGTCGTACTGGGCCATCACCGCGACGATATCCTCGAGACTTTCTTCATGAACCTGTTCCACGGCGGGCGCTTGGCCACCATGCCGCCCAAGCTGGTGAACGAAGAAGGCGATTTGTTCGTCTTCCGCCCCCTCGCCCATGTGGCAGAGGCCGATTGCGAGAAATTCGCGACCTCGATGAACTATCCGATCATCCCCTGCGACCTCTGCGGCAGTCAGGATGGGTTGCAACGTCAGCAGGTCAAACAGATTTTGGATCAGTGGGAAAAGAACAGCCCCGGACGCCGTCAAGTGATGTTCCGGGCTCTGACAAATGCGCGTCCGTCGCATCTTTTGGACCCAAAATTGTTTGATTTTCAAAATCTTGCACTCAGTCCAAATGAAAATGACGAAAATTCGGGCGAAATTCCTCAGCTCCGTTAACGAGTGACTCAGATTGGTTTCCTAGGGTCGACCTGAGCGTTTCAAACGCAAGGTAGAGGCCCGAAGATCCGATGTGGAAACATATCTCAGTCAGCAGAATTTTTGACTCTCTTGCCATGGTGCTAAGCGGCCCGCCCGCCTTAGCCTTCGCGCCTGCGATCAGTCTGGCCGCGTATTGGATTGGTGGAGAGCAGGCATTGGTTGTCGTGGCACTTGCCCTGCCGCTTGTGTTTGCCGCGGTTTCAACCGCGCACAAGGCCAGCAACCGGGAAAAAGACGATAACGGCCTCATGTCTCTCGACAGGTTTGCCGCCGAGATGGAAACGCTGTTCGCGGAAAACCAACGCACCGGTCACGAGGCTGCCTGCATGGTTGTCGAATTGGACGGCTTTTCTGAGTGTCTTGATCTGCACGGCAATGCGGCAGGAAACCTGATGGCGGAGCAGTTCCGCGACCGCGTTCTCTCTGTCATCCGCTCACATGACATTGCCGCAGGTCTGGACCAAGGCAAGATTGCAATCGGCCTGCGCGCCGCACAGAATCTGGATCTGGAGGCTTGCATTCAGATGTCCGGGCGCATTCAGGCCGCCGTTGATGAGCCGATCATACTGAATGGAACCAGCGTTTACATGTCATGCTCTATCGGGTTTTGCCTGCAATCCACGGTGCCCGACATCACCTTTGCCGAATGGATCGATGCTGCCAACGCGGCCTTGGCCGAAGCGCAAAGAAACGGTCCTGCAACCATCCGCGCCTTTTCATCTGAAACGCAGCGGCGGGCACGCGTGCGCGCCAACCTGCGCAATGAATTTATTGCGGCCTTGGATAGTGGCGAAATCCGCCCATGGTTTCAGCCGCAGATTTCCACAGACACCGGCCACGTTACCGGGTTCGAGGCGCTTGCCCGTTGGGAACACCCGCAGAAAGGCGTGTTGGGACCGCTGGTTTTCCTGCCTTTTGCCGAACAAGCCGATCTGATGGAACGCTTGGGCCAGGTGATGCGCCATCACGCTTTCGCCGCCATGCACCAGTGGAACCGTGCCGGTGTCATCGTGCCCCGGATTGGCGTAAATTTCTCATCAGAGGAATTGCGCGACCCGGCGTTGATCGACCGTCTGAAATGGGAGCTGGATCAAAATGACCTGACGCCCGACAGATTGACCGTCGAGATTCTTGAAACAGTGTTTTCCAGGCGGCCCGATGACGTGATCACCCGCAACGTGATAAGCATGTCCGAGCTCGGCTGCTACATTGACCTCGATGATTTTGGCACCGGCCACGCCTCCATTGCGTCGATCAAACGCTTTGACGTCTCACGCATTAAAATCGATCGGTCCTTCGTGGCAAAGGCGGATCGGGACGCAAGCCAGCAGCAGTTGGTCAGCGCGATTTTGACCATGGCGGAACGGCTGAATGTCGAAACTCTGGCCGAGGGGGTCGAGACACAAGGCGAACATGCCCTCATGGCGCAACTGGGCTGCGACCACGTGCAGGGGTTTGGAATTGGCAGACCCATGCCCTTTGAAAAGACGTTGGACTGGATGGCCGCACATCAAAACAAACTCAACGGAATGCCAAAAATCGGGCGTCAGGCACGTCCTTAGGCGCGAATTAACGCCACAGAACCCCAATCGGTGATGAATTACAGGGCGATTCCGCTTGACCTTTGGGCCCGCACTCTGTTGAACCCAGCGGGTGTCTTTCACTGCTTAAGGTGGCTGTCCCCGATGGACGATCAGAACAAGAACCTCATCCTCGCAACCGCGCTCAGCTTTCTCGTGATCCTGGTTTGGTTCGTGCTGTTTCCACCTCCCGAGCCGACGACCGCACCGGAATCTGCCGAGATCAGCGCAACTGATGGTACAGACGTTCAGACCCCAAGCGCTGCTGGCACCAACACAGTTGGTGAAGCAACCGCAGACGCCACCGAGATTGAGCCCGATGCCCAAGCACCTCGGGTCGAGATTGAAACACCGCGCCTGAAAGGCAGCCTATCCCTGTCCGGCGGTCGCATCGATGAGTTGTTCCTGAAAGACTACAAAGTTTCGATAGAAGAAGGCGCACCCATTGTTGAGCTGCTGTCGCCCGTTGGTTCAGAATCGGCTTACTATGCCTTGTACGGATGGGCACCGGGCGCAGGTGTTGCTGGCGCTGACGTCCCCGGCCCTAATACGCTGTGGACCGTCGAAGACGGCGAAACCCTGGGGGTCGATACTCCGGTCACTCTGAAATGGGACAACGGCAAGGGCTTGACATTCCGTCGCAACATTGCAGTGGACCAGGACTATATGTTCACCGTCACCCAGTCGGTTGAGAACAATACCCAGGCCGAGGTCGGTATGGCCCCATACGGCATCCTGGCCCGTCACGGCATGGGTGAAGACGGCGACCTGCCCGATCTGAAGAACTTCTTCATCCTGCATGAAGGCGTTATGGTCATGGCTGACGGCGTTCTAGACGAGATCGACTATGGCGATGTGCGCGACTTTGACATTGACCCGAATGAACGTGCGCAGGCCGAAGTTTTCCAGATCAAGGAAGGCGGCTGGGTCGGCTTTACCGATCACTACTGGATGACCACTCTGATCCCTGCAGAGGGATCTGCTTTCAAGGCTGCAGCAAAATACGACGCGCGCCGCAAGATCTATCAGACCGAAACGGTTCTGCCGACGCTGACTGTTGCGCCCGGAGCAACTGAAGAAGTCACCACCCAACTGTTCGCGGGTGCCAAAGAATGGGAAACCATCCGCGAGTATCAGGCTGACGGTGTACAGAAGTTCGTCGACAGCATCGACTGGGGTTGGTTCTATTTCCTGACAAAACCGATCTTCTGGCTGCTGCACAACATCAACGCCCTGATCGGAAACATGGGTTGGTCGATCATTGGCCTGACGCTGATCATCAAGGCGATCCTGTTCCCGCTGGCGTACAAGTCCTACGTCTCGATGGCGAAGATGAAAGAGCTTCAGCCGCAGATGGAGGCTATGAAAGAAGCCGCAGGCGACGATCGCCAAAAGATGCAGCAGGGCATGATGGAGCTGTACAAGAAGGAAAAGGTAAACCCGGCTGCGGGCTGTTTGCCGATCCTTTTGCAGATCCCGATCTTCTTCTCACTGTACAAGGTGATCTTCGTCACCATCGAACTGCGTCAGGCCCCTTGGTTTGGCCCGTTCCAGGACCTCAGCGCACCTGATCCGACCTCGATCATGAACCTGTTTGGATTGCTGCCCTTTGCCGGTCCGCAGCCCGAAACCTTCATGGCGCTGATCTTCATCGGTATCCTGCCGTTGCTGTTGGGGATCTCGATGTGGTTGCAGCAAAAGCTGAACCCGGCACCAACTGACCCGACTCAGGCGATGATCTTTGCCTGGATGCCTTGGGTGTTCATGTTCATGTTGGGCAGCTTTGCAAGCGGGCTGGTCGTTTACTGGATCGCGAACAACACGATCACGTTCACGCAGCAATATCTGATCATGCGCAGTCAGGGTTATAAGCCTGACGTGTTCGGCAACATCAAATCCGGCTTCAAGCGGACGCCCAAAACGGACGACAAATGAATGCAGAGGTAACCCATATCTGGCGGCATCCGATCAAAAGTCATGGTCGCGAGGCCCTCCAGACCGTTTTAGTGACCCCCGGGCAGACCATGCCCGGGGATCGCGTTTGGGCGGTCGCGCATGAGGCGTCGAAAGCGGATGGCTCTCAATGGGTGCCTTGTGCCAATTTCAGTCGTGGGGCGAAAGCACCGCAACTTATGGCTATCTCGGCCCGGCTGAATAACGACACGATAACTCTGACACATCCGGATCGTCCGGATCTGACCTTTGATCCGGATGGGGAACAGCAGGTCTTTTTGGACTGGGTCCAGCCGTTGATGCCTGCGGATCGGGCGGCGTCAGCCCGGATCATCCGAGTGCCGGGTCGCGGCATGACTGACAGCGATTACCCTTCGATCAGCCTGTGCAACATGGCATCGCACCGCGCGGTCGGGCAAAAGCTTGGCAGCGATCTGTCGATCCAGCGCTGGCGTGGCAACATCTGGTTCGACGGTCTGCCCCTGTGGGAAGAATTCGACTGGCTGGATCGCGAAGTACAAATCGGTGAGGCCGTGTTCCATGTCAAAGAACGCATCAGACGCTGTTTGGCGACAACGGCAAATCCGAAAACCGGCGTGCGCGATGCGGATACGCTGGGCACATTGAACAGCTGGGGCCATCAAGATTTCGGCGTTTACGCCGAGGTTGTCCGAGGCGGCGCAATTTCAGTTGGCGATAAGGTTCATCCGTTATGAGCACCCTACCCTTCCCACTGGTCGAAGACCCGGACAAGTTCGCGCTGGAACGTGGTCGAAAATTGTTCGCGGGACAATCCGAGTTTGTCAAAGGCGTGGTCGCCATGAACGGCCTGCCGACCCCTGACCGGCTTGAGGTCTGCTTTGCCGGACGTTCAAACGTAGGAAAGTCCAGCCTGATCAATGCGCTGACCGGCTCCAAGGGTCTGGCACGCGCGTCCAACACTCCGGGCCGCACGCAAGAGATCAACTTTTTCACACAAGGTCCCGAGCTTTATCTGGTTGACCTGCCCGGATACGGCTACGCCAACGCCCCGGTGAAGGTCGTTGAAAAATGGCAACGGCTGCTGAAACAGTATCTAAGCGGCCGCCAGACTCTGCGCCGGGCCTTTGTCCTGATTGACTCGCGTCATGGTGTGAAGCCGGTCGACGCCGAAATCATGAAGCTGCTGGATTCCAGCGCTGTTACTTTTCAATGCGTGATGACCAAGGCGGACAAGGTCAAGGCCAATGACCGGCAGAAGGTGTTGGATCAGGTACGCGGCGCATTGTCCAAGCACCCGGCGGCATATCCGGAAATCGTGCTGACGTCGGCCGAAAAGGGTGACGGTATTCCAACCCTTCGTTCGATCATCGCACATCTGGAATGATCCGGATCGGCCGCACTTTCCCAATCCTTACATTGCTGGCAGTTGTGCTGACCGGCATGATCCCGCAGGGCTGGATGCCCGCGATGGGTAATGATGGGAAAGTGCTGCTGGTGATCTGTACTGGCGATGGAACAGTCGAACAATGGGTTGACCTGAACCCCGGCGATCCTGTGCACGACGACACGGATTCGCGCGCAATGTGCCCATTCGCGGGTCTAACGGCGGATACACACCTGCCGTCAGTCGGTGAGATTGTCCCTTTTGCGGTGAAAATCCAGCCACGCTGGATCCATCGTGATTTCACCCATCGCAGTGCCGGGTTCTACGCCCGCTATGATGCGCGGGGGCCACCCTTCTTCTCCTGATTCACCTCAACACTTTTGAACCCGTGCGCGCGCTGCGCGGGGCAGTAGTCGAATCCGGAGAACAAAAATGGCACTGGACAGCCAAAACCTGGGGGACACCCCGGCGCAGAACGCTGCTGCGCAAAAATTCTATTTCGCCGCCTGGCGGTGGCACTTTTATGCCGGGATCTTCGTCATCCCGTTCCTGATCATTCTGGCAATAACCGGACTAATGATGATGTTCATCACCCAGTTGGACGGTCGCGACGGCGAAAAAATCGCTGTGGACGTCCACGGGCAAGCGCTACCGGCCTCACAACAGGCCCTTATCGCGCTTGATGAGGTGCCCGGCACGGTCGTCGAATGGATCGGCCCCAAAGCCGATAATCTGGCCACTGTGTTTCGCATCAAAACCGAAGAAGGTCAGCGTCTTGTCGCCGTCGATCCTTATGCCGGAGAGGTTCTGCAGGTCTGGGATCGCCGCGCCGGATGGTATGATCTGGCCGACAACATCCACTCGACCCTTCTGATTGGCACAACCGGAGACCGCATTATTGAAATCGCAGCGGGGCTGAGCCTGCTTTTGGTCTTTACCGGTATTTACATGTGGTGGCCGCGTGGAAACACCTTGGCCGCTTTTGTGCCCAATCTGCGCGCCCGCGGCCGCGCATTGTGGCGGTCGCTGCACGCTGTGATTGGGTTCTGGATGTCCGGGCTGTTGGTGGTCTTCCTGATCTCGGGCCTCTCCTGGGCCGGCGTCTGGGGCGGCATGATCGTCCAACCCTGGAGCAGCTTTCCGGCCGAGAAATGGGACAATGTGCCCCTGTCAGATGACGTCCACGCCAGCATGAACCACGGCCACCAGAATGACGTCCCATGGGCGTTGGAGCAAACGCCCATGCCCGCCTCTGGGTCCGAGGCCGGGATCGACGGTGTCCCACAAGGCACGCCGGTCGATATCGACGCGCTTGTGGCCCTTGGCACCGCTTTGGACATAACAAGCCGGTTCCGTGTGGCTTATCCCAGCGGTGAGGATGGTGTCTGGACCCTGAACCGCGACAGCATGAGCAGCGACTCGACCGATCCGGTGAATGACCGCACTGTCCACGTGGATCAATTTACCGGCAAGATTCTAGCGGATGTCCGGTATCGGGATTACTCGGTGATGGGAAAATCCATGGCCATTGGGATCCCGTTTCACATGGGCTTGATGGGCATGTGGAACTTTGTCCTGAACCTGGTGTTCTGCCTGTCCGTCATCTTTGTCTGCGTCTCAGGCGTTGTGATGTGGGTTAAACGCCGGCCTCAACGAGCCGGGCGTCTGGCTGCACCGCCAATGCCTGCCGAGCTGCCATTGTGGAAAGGGGCTGTCTTGATCGGCTTGTTCACCGCGATGGCCTTCCCTCTAGTGGGCCTGACCTTGCTGGCTGTACTGGCCGTCGATTTGCTGCTGATCAGCAACATCCCGGCGATGAAACGCGCGATAAGCTGACACACAGACAGCCGCATCCGGGCAACCGGCGCGGCCCTATGCGCGATCCGGTCTTGGCAGAACTGCGCAAAGGCCCTAACACGGGTTCCCAGAGGGACTGCAGCCATGAAGACAAGAGACATGAACCGGGACTGGATCGCCACCGCCGCAACGCTGAACAGCGCACTGCCATACCTGCAACGCTACGACGGCGCTATTGTCGTCATTAAACTTGGCGGCCACGCCATGGGCAGTGACGAAGCCATGGAAAGCTTCGCACGCGATGTCGTCCTGATGCGTCAGGTCGGGGTGAACCCGGTTGTCGTGCACGGCGGCGGTCCAATGATCAACGCGATGCTGGATAAGCTGGATATCCAGTCCGAATTCGTGAACGGCAAGCGTGTCACCGACAAAGCAACCGTTGAAGTAGTTGAGATGGTGTTGTCCGGCCTCGTGAACAAGCGCATCGTGCAGGCGATCAATGGCCAGGGCGGCTCGGCCGTGGGCTTGTCGGGCAAGGATGCGCAGTTGATGACTTGTGATCAGACCGATGAATCCCTGGGTTTTGTCGGAAGTCCGGCAGAGATGAACCCGAAAATCCTGCATGACCTGTTTGCCCATGATGTAATTCCTGTCATCGCCCCGCTGGGTGCGGGCCGGAACGGGGAAACCTTCAACGTCAATGGGGATACTGCCGCTGGTGCTATTGCATCCGCGCTAAAGGCCGATCGACTGCTGCTGTTGACCGATGTCTCGGGCGTCAAAAACGCAGCCGGGGACGTCGTGACCGAACTAAAGGCGGGTCAGATCCGCGAGATGACGCTGGACGGCACCATTGCGGGCGGCATGATACCCAAGACCGAAACGGCTCTGGACGCGCTGCACAGCGGGGTCCGTGCCGTGGTTATCCTTGACGGACGCGCGCCCAATGCCGTCTTGCTTGAACTTTATACGGAACACGGCGCAGGGTCGCTGATCCGACCGGACTGAGCCTTTGGCGGAGGAGACATGACCAAACGCCATCCCCCCTCCTCTGACCCGGCAGCGCTTAGCTATGCTGATATCGAAAAGGCTGCACAGGACGTTGGCCTGATCATCATGGGCGTGCTGCACCCTCGCGTTACAGACGCCAAGCAGTTGGAAGACGGCACGCTGATCCTGTTGGGTGCAGGGGGGGCTTTCTGGCCTGCCCTAAAATCCTCGCCTGAATGGCAAGGCAAGGACCCGGTCGACCGCTGGTCGTCGCGTGTGGTGGGGCAGATGGCACAGGACTTATCCGCAACAGCCTATTTTCCGTTTGGCGGCCCGCCCTATACGCCCTTTATCGACTGGGCATTGAAATCGGGACGCACGTTCAGCAGCCCGGTGGGCGCTTTGGTGCACGATGAGGTCGGCATGATGATCTCGTTCCGGGGTGCGTTGCATTTCATCAACGAAATTCCCATACCCGCTCCACCTGACGCGTCCCCCTGCACCACCTGCGCCGCCCCCTGCACCCAGACATGCCCTGTCGGCGCTCTGAACAGTCGGGATTTTTATGATGTGTCGACGTGCCATGGACACCTGTCCACTCCTGAAGGGCAAACCTGCATGACCGGCGGTTGTCTTGTGCGGCTGTCCTGTCCTCTCAGCTCGGGCGCCGCGCGTGATCCCGAACAATCTGCGCATCACATGAGAGCGTTTCACCCGTCATGACCCGCACTCTGATCCTGACACGCCATGCGAAATCCAGTTGGGACAGTCCGGCCCTTGCCGATCATGATCGCCCGCTGAACAAGCGCGGGCGCAGGTCGGCCCCGGCGATTGCGACGTGGCTGCGTGAAAACGACTGGCTGCCGGATGAAGTTCTCAGCTCAAGCTCGGTCAGAACCCGCGAGACGTGGGAGAGGATGGGTCTGCAGGCAGATACCGTTTGCTTTCAGCGAACGCTTTATCATGCCGACCCCGCAGATATGCTGCTTGAATTATCGGGCGCAACGAAACAAACCGTATTAATGCTGGGCCACAATCCCGGCATTGCCGCTTTCGCGAACCAAATCGTTAAGCACCCGCCGGATCACGCCCGGTTCTACGACTACCCAACCTGTGCAACAGCTGTGATCCGCTTTGACATTGCGGATTGGTCCGGCGTCCGGTGGCATAGCGGCGATGTGCAGGGGTTTGTTATTCCTCGCGAGTTGCTGGAATAGAAAAAGGCGAGGCCAAAGCCCCGCCTTTTCCTGAATTGGTAACCGGGTTCAGTGCCCCAGAATCTGGCTGAGGAACAGCTTGGTCCGCTCGCTCTGCGGGTTGTTGAAGAACTCTTCCGGTTCGTTCTGTTCCACGATCTGACCGGCATCCATAAAGATCACGCGGTTGGCGACCTGACGAGCAAAGCCCATCTCGTGCGTGACGCACAGCATGGTCATGCCTTCCTCGGCCAGCTCGATCATGGTGTCGAGCACCTCTTTGATCATCTCTGGGTCCAACGCCGATGTCGGTTCATCGAACAACATGATCCGCGGCATCATGCACAGCGAGCGGGCAATCGCCACACGCTGCTGCTGACCACCTGAAAGCTGACCGGGATACTTATCCGCCTGTTCAGGGATTTTCACCTTTTCCAGGAAGTGCATCGCGCGCTCTTCGGCCTCTTTCTTAGGCGTCTTGCGCACCCAGATCGGGGCCAGCGTGCAATTTTCCAGAATGGTCAGGTGCGGGAAAAGGTTGAAGTGCTGGAACACCATGCCAACCTCGGACCGGATCTTGTCGATGTTCTTGAGGTCATTCGACAGCTCGGTCCCATCCACCATGATCGTGCCCTGCTGGTGTTCCTCCAGCGCGTTCAAGCAACGGATCAGTGTGGACTTTCCGGAACCGGAAGGCCCCGCGATCACGATCCGCTCGCCCTGATTGACGGTCAGATTGATGTCGCGCAGCACGTGGAAAGATCCGTACCACTTGTTCATGTTGTTGATTTCGATGGCGACCTCGTCGCTCACCTGCATCTTCGAGCGATCGATTTGACGGTCAATTGCAAGTTCAGACATATGTTGAACTCCTTAATGGTGGCCAGTCTGAAGCTTGCGCTCCAGATACATGGAGTAACGGGACATGGAGAAGCAGACGACGAAGAACAGCGCAGCGATAAACGCGAACAGTTCCCAGTAGATGCCGTTCCAGGCGGTGTCGGCGCGGATGGCAGATGCCAGTCCGATCACGTCGAACAATCCGATGATCGACACCAGTGTCGTATCTTTGAAGATCCCGATGAATGTGCTCACGATGCCCGGAATTGAGATTTTCAGGGCTTGCGGCATGATGATCAGTCGCTGTGCTTGCCAGTAGTTCAGGCCGAGACTGTCGGCACCTTCATACTGACCGCGTGGCAGGGCAGCCAAACCACCCCGGATCACCTCGGCCATATAGGCGGCTGAGAACAGGGTCATCATGATCATCACCCGCAGGATGATGTCAAAGTTGGTGCCCGGCGGCAGGAACAGGTTCAGCAGCAGCGAGGCCACGAACAACAGCGTGATCAGCGGCACACCGCGGATGAACTCGATAAAGCCCACGCACAGGTACTTGACGATCATCAGGTCGGACTGACGGCCCAGCGCCAGTACAATTCCGATCGGCAACGAGACACCAATGGCCACGACACCCAGCAGGATCGCCAGCATGAAGCCACCGAACTGGCGGCTTTGTACGGCTTCGATACCGATTGGCAGGATCGAGTCCAGGGCACCGACGAAATAGCTGGACAGAACCAGCCACCAGATAACCGACGCTGCGACACCCGCAATCATGCCAAACAGACCGCTCAGTTGTTTGCTGACAAGTGTGTAAGCACCCCAGCCGACAACAAATCCCAACGCTGCCGCGATCGGTCCCCAAATGGTGCCGCCCCACATCAGGAAAGGCATCAAGAATGGATAGATCGCAGTGACGATCAGCATCTTGGACGGCACACGATCCGAGTACAGGACCGGCGCCAATGCGACCAACAGCAGGATCAGCGATACAATCGGACGCCAGTACAGGTGGCTCGGGTAGAACCCGAACAGCAACTGCAACCAGCGGTCATTGATCACCGCCCAGCAGGCATGGCCATGGGTTGAACCCCAGGTGGCAATCATGATCTCGCGGCATTCGTTCAGCGAGTTGGCGTTCCAGACAGACTGAAAGATCCAAGGCAGAACGCCCGACAACACGTACCAGATCGCGTAAAGCGAAACCAACGTCAGGATCGAGTTAAACCAGCCCGAGAAGAGATTGTGCCTGATCCACCCTATTGCTCCGACTTCGGACGCTGGCGGGGCTTGTTCCGGCAACATTTCCGTGCGGACAAATGAAACATCACTCATATTACCGCTCCACCAGTTTGACACGGTTGTTGTACCAGTTCATCACCGCCGAAATACTCAGCGAGATGGCCAGATAGACCAGCATCAGCAGCAGAACGCATTCCAGCTCGCGGCCGGTCTGGTTCATGGTGATGCCACCCAGAGTCCCCGTGATGTCCATGTATCCGACCGCAATCGCCAGCGATGAGTTCTTGGTCAGGTTCAGATAGTTCGAGATCATCGGCGGGATGATCACCCGCAGCGCCTGAGGCAGGATAACCAGCCGCATGGTACGACCCGGACGCAAGCCCAGCGCAGACGCAGCTTCGGTCTGACCCTTGGAAATAGCCAGAATGCCGGCGCGTACGATCTCGGCAATGAAGGCCGCCGTATATAGCGACAAAGCCAGCCATAGCGCGATCAGAGAGTTGCGCATATGCGTGCCGCCTTTGAAATTGAATCCTTTCAATTCCGGGTATCCAAGGTGTAAGCCCAGTGCAGTCATCAGGATGATCATCGGGACGAACAGAATACCCAGCTGGATATGCCAGATCTTAGGACGATCGCCGGTTGATTCCTGTGTGGCGGCGGCCCAGGCGGACACTTTGCGCATGGTAAAGATGCTGCCACCCAAAACGACCAGAAACGCGACAAGATCCAGCGAAATATCAAACCGAAGGCTTGATGTTCCGAACAAGTGGATATCGCCCAAACTACGCGAGAACAGGAACTCCGGGATATACACACCCCGATTGGTAACGGCGACGGTGTTGAACAGATCCATCGTTGCCGTGGGGTTATCACCTCGGAACGCATTAGGTGCGGGCAAGCCTTCGATCAAAATGGCCATGGCCAGAACGATCCACAGCAGGACAGGCACGTTACGGAAAATCTCGACATAGAAGGTCATGATACGCGCGACCAACCAGTTGTTCGACAGACGCAGCACGCCGACAAAAACGCCGACTATCGTCGCCGTGATACACCCGAGAACCGCAACAACCAGCGTGTTCAGCAAACCGATGAAGGCGGCGCGAAGATGGCTGTCCTGTGAGGTGTATTCCAGCAATCGCTGGTTAATGTCATAACTTGCGGATTCTGCAAAAAAACCGAATTCGACCGGTTTTCCCAACCCTTCAAGGTTTTGAATGGTATTTGAGATGATCCAGGCTGCCAGAAGCATGAAACCAATCAATGCAATGACCTGAATGGTCGCTGATCGGTACCGCGTATCGTAAAGGAGCATGGACAGCCGGAACTGCTCCTTCGGCGGGTCAGTGAGAGTCGTCATGACCTATGTATTTCCCCGTGCATCCCGTTTTTTGCCGGCGAAGTTGATCTTCGCTCAATCCATCCGGGAGTGTTTCTTATTTATGGAAAAAGGGCGCAGGTTGCCCCGCGCCCTTTCCCGTGGATTTTAGCGGAACGGCGGCGAATACAGCAGACCACCATCGGTCCACTGGGCATTCAGGCCGCGCGCAAGACCAATCGGAGTTTCTTCACCGATGTTCTTGGCAAACACTTCGCCGTAGTTACCACCCGCTTTGATGGCGTTTGCTGCCCAATCTGCGTTCAGACCCAGCATCTCGCCCAGAGTACCTTCGGTACCCAGCAGACGGTTTACTTCCGGGTTGTCGGTGCCAGCGCTCAGCTCGTCGATGTTTGCCGAGGTCACGCCCAGCTCTTCAGCCGAAACCAGTGCGTTCAGAGTCCAGCGGACAACGTCGCCCCACTCGTGATCGCCATGACGGACCAGCGGGCCCAGCGGCTCTTTCGAGATGATTTCAGGCAGCAGGACGTGATCACCGGGGTTTTCAAACGTGGCGCGGGTTGCAGCCAGGCCCGATGCGTCGGTGGTGTAAACGTCACATGCGCCAGCCAGATACTGCTGTTGCGCTTCGGCGTTGGTTTCGATCGGAACCGGCTCGTAGCTGATGTTGTTGGCACGGAAGAAATCGGCCAGGTTCAGCTCGGTGGTGGTGCCGGTTTGGATGCAGACGGTCGCGCCGTCCAGTTCTTTGGCCGAGCTTACGCCCAGTGCTTTTGGAACCATGAAGCCCTGACCGTCATAATAGTTGACGCCCACAAATTCGAACTTCAGGTCGACATCGCGGCTGAAGGTCCATGTGGTGTTACGTGCAAGCATGTCGATCTCACCCGAAGCCAGCGCAGTAAAGCGCGTCTTACCAGTGGTCGGCACAAACTCGACAGCGCTGGAATCGCCCAGAACGGCCGCAGCGACGGCACGGCAGACTGCGACGTCAAAACCTTGCCATTCGCCATTCGCGTCAGGCAGCGAAAAGCCGGCCAGTCCGGAGGACACGCCACAGTTCAGCTTGCCGCGCGCTTTGACGTCGTCAACAGTGCCCGCTGTCGCTGCCGCAGCAGCCAGACCGGCGACTGTGGCCACGCCCAAAATTACGGATTTTTTCATTTTTACCTCTTCCTGTTTACCCGCCCCTATTCCGGGACGGCTCTGTCCGGCACCTCTGGCACCAGAAAGGTTACTCCAAAGGTGTCTCCCCTTTAGTGGGCATGAGTTTGCTCGCATTCATAAACAAACGTCAAGGGTCGGATCAGGGAAAACGATGAGTCAATTCAGCGATGACCGGATCTGTGTCAAAAATTAATGCCCAATAGGCTCAGATAGAGATTTCGATGAACCGTTTAGCGTGTAGAAACGCAGCTTTTTTGATCTCGGCAACCGCGTGCGCCTCGTCATCGTGGCCCCATTGTTCGGTTTGCCAGGCCTCGTCGAGCCTTGAGATGTCCCAGATTTCGTCCGCCGCGCGCCAGTCCATGGCGGCGGCAAATCCCAGCACCAGTGAGCCGGACAGGCTGACCAGATCGTGAAAGGCGGCAAGCTGGAAGTCGTTGAATTCGTGTACGCGGCCTCGAAGTGTGCTGAGCGCTTCTGCAGACTGTGGCTGATGCAGCACACCAACCACAGGAACCAATCGCGCGGCCAGGGTTTCAGCTGCCCAATCCAGGGCCGGGTCCCACTGATCTGCCTGTCGCTGCTGCAACGTTTGCGGGTGTGTCGCCCGGTAACACAACAAATCCGAATCGCCGTAATCGGCCAGCATGTCCGCAACCTCGGCGTGCTGATGACGCACTTTGTCGATGGCCGCATTTGCAGACCGGGTAAACGGCATCAGGGTCGGATCGACCTCTTTTTCCTGCGCGTCCCATTCTGCCGCGACCGCGTCGGCCATCGCCTGCGTCGGCAAGATCAATGCGGCCTTGGCCGGTGTCTTGACCCGGCGACCGTCCAATTCGACCGTGTATCCGTCTTCCGCTTGGACAACCACGCTTGCGGTCCAAAATCGCTTGGGCTTCCAGTCGCTCATGTTTTCAAGTCCAGATATCATCCAGCGCACGGGGCAACTGGTCGAAAGTTTCAATTATACAGGCCGCGCCATTCAAGGCTGATCGGTCATGATATCCCCAGGATACGCCGATCCCTGTTACTCCGGCAGCCCGTGCCATATCCATGTCGAACCGGGTATCGCCAATCATCACCGTATCCGCCGCATCAACGCCCGTTTCAGAACGGGCCATGTCGATCATCGACGGATGCGGTTTCGAGGGGTGATGGTCCGCAACCTGCCGGGTAACGAAATAGCGCTCCAGGTCATGTGCTTCGATCAAGGCATCCAGACCGCGTTGGGATTTTCCGGTGGCCACACCCAGCAGCACCTCGGGGATGTCATGCAGGGTTTCGATTGCGTCCCGCGCACCGGGATAGAGCGGTGAGCTTGCGGCCCCCTGCTCCAAACGATTTGCGTGATAGGCCTGTTTGTAGCCCTCAACCAGATTGTGTTGAACCGTTTCGCTCTGCTCGGGCGCAAGCCGAGCCATGGCATTGGGCAAGGACAGACCGACGATGGACAAAATCGCCTTGCGGTCAGGGACCGTCAGGGACAGGGCCCCAAAACTGGCGGTCATCGCCGCGACAATGCTGCCCTGGCTGTCGACAAGGGTTCCGTCCACATCAAAAAGCACCAAACGCAAGGGTGCGCTCATTGCAGTTCCTCGAACGGATCTTCCGCGGCCAGATCTTCGGTCCAGCCGAACGTGTCCCAGCTGTGTTTCATATGCTCAGGCAGCGGAGCTTTGACGGTTATGGTCTTGCGCGTGACCGGATGCTGGAATGAGGCCTGCCGCGCGTGCAGGTGCAGCTTCTTGCTGATGACCCCGCCCAGTTGCGCGCCCCAGCCATCGCCCAGGTTTTCTTGCCCCGAGCCACCGTATTTGCCATCGCCAACGATTGGGTGACCGATCGCCGCCATATGCACCCTCAGCTGGTGCGTACGTCCGGTGATCGGCTCCATCGCCACCCACGAGGCGCGCCCGGCCACGCGATACAGCGTTGCATACAGCGTATGCGCCCGTTTCGCGCCCGGCGTGTCGTTGATTTCGTTCAGATGTACGGCGATCATCTTCTCGCCCTCACCCTGTTTACCGTGACCGGATGCCTTGACCAGTCCGGTCTTGATCTCGCCCAGATACGGGGTCGGCACGCCAGCAACCAGCGCCCAATAGATCTTGCGTGTATCGCGATGCCGGAAGGCAGCTGTCAGCCCCTTGGCGGCCTCGCGGGTGCGGGCCATCAGCAATACACCCGATGTGTCCTTGTCCAAGCGGTGCACGAGGCGCGGATTTTCGTCATAGCCAAAGCGCAGAGCCTCGGACAGACCGTCCACGTGGCGGGTCTGGCCGCTGCCGCCCTGCACCGGAAGACCCTGTGGCTTGTTCAGGGCCAGAACATGATCGTCGCGATAGATCACGCAAGACTGGATCATCTTGGCATCGGCATCCGAGATGCCACGTTTGACCGCGACTGGTTTGTGATCGGCATCCGGCAACGGCGGCACACGTACAACCTGCCCGACCTCAAGCCGAGTCGAGGCTTTGACCCGCCCGCCTTCCACGCGCACCTCACCTTTGCGGCACATCTTTTCGATGCGGCCCTGGCTGACATGCGGGAACAGGCGGCGCAGCCACCGATCCAGCCGCTGGTCGCCATCCCCCTCTGCCACGGTGATCAATTGTACGCCACTCATACCGATATCCCCTTCACGCGGCGGTTCCGCGCGGATTGTGTACCCTCAGGTGCCTTAGAAAACATGCGCGTCTGTGGCGTGCCGCACGGCAAGAGTCAAGCCAGCGCTAGGATCTGTTCCGCTGCGACCGAAGCTTGGCAAAGTAGTCCAGCCGCTTTTTTAGTTCCCGCTCAAAACCACGTTCCACAGGTTGATACAGCTCGGGCCGTTCCATTCCATCGGGAAAATAGTTCTGACCCGAAAACCCATCCTCTGCATCATGATCATAGGCATAGCCCGCGCCATAACCCTGATCTTTCATCATCGACGTCGGCGCGTTCAGGATATGCTTTGGTGGCGGTTCGCTGCCCGATTGCTTAGCCAGCCTCATGGCGGCTTTGTAGCCCACATAAGCGCCGTTCGATTTAGGAGCCAAAGCCAGATAGACCAGCGCCTGCGCGATGGCCAGCTCACCTTCGGGGCTGCCCAGGCGTTCGTAGGTTTCCCACGCGTGCAAGCAGATCGACTGCGCCTGCGGATCGGCGAGACCGATGTCTTCGACCGCCATCCGCGTGATCCGCCGTGCAAGATATCGTGGATCTTCTCCACCTGTCAGCATCCGCGCAAACCAGTAAAGCGCCGCATCCGGGTCAGATCCGCGTACGGACTTATGCAGGGCCGAGATCAGATTATAATGCTCGTCCCCCGACTTGTCGTATTTGGCCGCACGGCGCATCAGCCGCGTGGACAGCGCGTCGAGGTCCAGAGGTGGATCCACTGCCCAAGCCGCCACCTGTTCGATCAGGTTCAACAGCGCGCGACCGTCACCATCCGCCATCTCTTGCAAACCTTCTCGAGCCGCGCCTGTCAGTGGCAGGGCGCGGTCGAGTTCTTTCTCTGCGCGCTGGGTCAGACGTTCCAGATCCGCAAGGCTAAGCCGCTCAAGGACAAGAACCTGTGCTCGACTAAGCACAGCGGCGTTCAGTTCAAAGGACGGGTTCTCGGTCGTGGCCCCGACCAGCAGGATAGTCCCATCCTCCATATGCGGCAGGAACCCGTCCTGTTGCGCTTTGTTGAAGCGGTGAATCTCGTCGACAAACAGCAACGTGCCCTGCCCGTTCTGCCGACGGATCTTTGCCGCCTCAAACACTTTCTTCAGGTCCGGCACACCGGTGAAAATCGCGCTGATCTGAACGAAATGCAGGTCGGTTTCCTGCGCCAGCAAGCGTGCAATGGTGGTTTTACCAACGCCCGGCGGGCCCCAGAAAACCAAACTGGACAGACTGCCCGAGGCCAGCATGACCCCCAGCGGGGCGTCCGGGCCCAGTACCTGCTGCTGTCCGATGACCTCGGCCAACGACTGCGGGCGCAGTCGGTCCGCTAAAGGGCGGTGCGGGTTTGGCGCGGGCGCGGTCGCCCCGGAATCGAACAGATCGCTCATGCGGTTACAGCCGGAACCGCAGAGATACGGCCCGTCCGCCCCGCAGAACATCCAAATTCAATCTACGCCCCGGATCAGTCATCGCATCCACCACGTCTTTAGGATGTCGAACTTCCGTTCCGTTGATGCTTATGACTACGTCACCCGCGCGCAATCCGGATCGTCCACCGTACCGGTCTGCATCCACAATCACCACGCCAGTTTGCGACAGCAACAGTCCCATCTGGGTAATGATCGCCGGGTTGATGCGCGACACCTTCAGGCCCGGCATCACGGTGCTATCGTTCAGAACGGTTTCATCAGCCGGTGGAGTTTCCGGGACCTTGATCAGGGCAACCTCGATATCCGCACTGTCGTGACCCCGCAGCCGGGTCAGCACCGAAGTGCCACCGACGCCGGCGACGGACATGCGGAACTTCATCTCGGCTGGGGAATTCACCTCATCCCCATCCACATGGGTCACCACATCCCCCACGCGCAGCCCTGCCTCACCCAGTGGACTCAGGGCGTGCAGGTCCGAGATCACAACACCCATAGGGAATACCAACCCCAGAGATTCGGCGATATCCGCACTCATGTGCTGACCAGCGACCCCGGCCCACGGACTGACAAAGCTGTCGTTCCCGGCCTTGGCCTGGCGCAAAAATTCGGCCACCAGATTTGCCGGGATCGCAAACCCGATACCGTTGGAGCCGCCTGATCGCGTCAGGATCGAGGTGTTAATCCCGATCAGATCGCCATTCACGTCGATCAGCGCCCCGCCGGAATTGCCAGGATTGATCGCGGCGTCGGTCTGAATGAAGTACCCACGTGCATTACCCGTTGCCGTCCCAGTCCGCGCCAGACCTGAGATGATCCCGGAAGACACGGTTTGGCCGACACCAAACGGGTTGCCAATCGCCAGTGTCAGTTCTCCCACCTCGACATGGTCGGAATCGCGAAAGTTCAGATGCGGCAGGTCTTTGGCCTCTTCCAACCGCAGTATCGCAATGTCGCTTTCCTTGTCCCCCAACACCACTTGTGCCGAATACTCACGCCGATCGGTTGTCACGACGCGGATTTCGGTGGCAGTTCCAACAACGTGGTAGTTCGACACCACATAGCCGTCCGCAGACAGAATGACGCCAGAGCCCAGCGAGTTCTGAACCCTTGGGCGCGGTTCGGCAAATCCCCTGCCAAAGAACTCCTCAAAAAACGGGTCCGAGAAAAACGGATTGGCCCGGCCCTGCCTTACGATCTTGGCATAGATATTGACGACTGCGGGTGAGGCCTGTTTCACCACCGGCGCGAAACCAAGGCTGATTTCGGCCTGCGATGTTGGCACCTTTGTTTCAGCATTTGCTGACACTGCAAGCGTCGCCAGCATCAGAGAACAGAGAACTTTCCGCATGATCCATCCGTCGGTTAATCGCCTATCGGATATGCGTCTACATGGGCCGTAATGCAAGCATCCGTTCAGCGCGTTGGAGGCGTCAATCCAACGGAGCGTGCAGCCGCGTGCCTTCCGTGATGATCCCGCCACGCTGGCCCACCTCAATCGTGCCATAACGTTGCCTGAAAACTTCGGGCAATTCGCGGTCTCCTTTCGGCGACAGCCAAAGCCTCAGCAAATGGCGTCGCTCTGCCGGGTCAGGCCAGTCCACGAACCCGGTCCGGTCGTGCAGTTGCGAATGGTTGTACACGAACTGCATGTCACCCGGTTGCAGCCGCATGGAAAGACAGAGGTCGGGATCATTCGCCAGCGCATCAAACCGATCCAGCGCCTCAATGTGATCCGGTGTCAGCCGCATCGCTTCAGGAAATCGTTGCGCACTGTCGATATACTGCCTTTGGTAGAACACCGTCAGCTTACCATCGTGCCAGGAGAACGGCGGGATCGACATAAAAGGTTCCATGCCGTCCGGCACTTCCCCTCGTCGGTCGGTCGCTATTGGGTCAAACAACCGTTCCAGCATTTCCGGGCATTCTGACCGCATCCTATTAAAGATCGTCTCGGCACTGACCAGCAGCGAATCTCCGCCCTCCTTAGCCTCGCGCAGGCACAGCAGACCGACGATATCGGCGCTGTCGGTGTGAAATGTCTGGCGCTCATGCGTTTGATAGATCCGAGTTTTCGGATCGTTCGCATCTGCCCCGATGTCGCGCACATGCCCCAAAATGTGTCCCTGCGCGTTCTGTGACCGGGCCGAGCCTAGATGAGCACCGACGCCGCAGAAAATCGTGGCCGCGACCTGTTGCGTATAATTCTGCACCGGAAGGCCACGGATCACTTCGAAACCGATCCCGTTGATCAGCTTCTCTCGCAGGCTTGCCAGATGCCGGTCAAACCTTTTTAGGGGAAAAGCGGGTTTTGTGATCTCACCGATATCTCTTTCGAGGCTCAGGTAGTGACGGGCAGCTCGCTCAAGATCCTCGACGTCGTCCGCCGTCAGATCAATGATCCATTCACTCCGACGCGTACGCATGTCCTGACCGGTCCAGACAGACGGTCCCGTGAGTTCGTTCGGTAATTTAGTTGGGATTGCCATCATCCGTCCTCCACGCTCATCATGCAGCATGATCTGTGAGGTTCGGGGATTCATCAACGGATATCGCCGAAAATGCTCTACCCGCGACGCCAAGGGGCCAAAAAGAAAAAACCCCCGCGTCCGAAACGCGGGGGTTTGAATTCAGAAAGCCGGGCTTTCTTATTCTTCGTCTGCGGCCTCTTCGGCGGCAACGCGGGCTTTGTCAGCCGCGCCTTTGGCGTCCAGATCACGATCAACGAATTCGATGATCGCCATCGGTGCCATGTCGCCATAGCGGAAGCCTGCTTT
Organism: Ruegeria sp. YTSC003; assembly: GCF_059609785.1. Lineage (NCBI taxonomy): Bacteria > Pseudomonadati > Pseudomonadota > Alphaproteobacteria > Rhodobacterales > Roseobacteraceae > Ruegeria > Ruegeria sp. YTSC003. The sequence continues at coordinate 36,079 of NZ_JBXWMK010000007.1, forward strand.
CAGGATACGGACGTATCCGCCCTGACGCTCGACGTAGCGGGGGCCCAGGATTTCGAACAGCTTTGCGACGTCTTTGTCTTCTTTCAGCTGCGATGCGGCCTGACGGCGGGCGTGCAGGTCGCCGCGCTTGCCCAGAGTGACCAGCTTTTCGATGATCGGGCGCAGTTCTTTTGCCTTGGGCAGAGTTGTTTTGATCTGCTCATGTTCGATGAGCGAGCCAGCCATGTTCGCAAACAGAGCCTTGCGGTGCTCATGAGTACGGTTCAGGCGGCGGTAACCACGTGCGTGACGCATTTTCTAGTTCCTTCTTCAGCGTTTTGCTTTGTCTGGCCGGCGATGCGTGTCACCGGCTCTCCTTGGGGCGGAAGTGCCCGTATTGTCCCCGGAAAGCCCGGGCATTGGGGAAGACGCGCTTAGAACGCGTCTTCGAATTTCTTCGCCAGATCTTCGATGTTGTCGGGCGGCCAATCCTCGACATCCATGCCGAGGTGCAGACCCATGCCGGACAGCACTTCCTTGATCTCGTTCAGCGACTTGCGGCCGAAGTTCGGGGTGCGCAGCATCTCGGCTTCGGTCTTCTGGATCAGATCGCCGATGTAAACGATGTTGTCGTTCTTCAGGCAGTTTGCCGAACGCACCGACAATTCCAGCTCATCTACTTTCTTCAGCAGAAGCGGATTGAACTCTAGACCATCGTCTTCGTCCTGACGACCAGCCGCTTCGGGCTCGTCGAAGTTGACGAAGATCGACAGCTGATCCTGCAGAATACGGGCGGCAAAGGCCAGCGCGTCTTCCGGCGTGATCGAACCATCAGTTTCGATCTTCAGGGTCAGCTTGTCATAGTCCAGAACCTGACCTTCACGAGTTGGCTGAACGTCGTAGGCAACCTTTTTGACCGGCGAATAGATCGCGTCAATCGGGATCAGACCGATAGGCGCATCTTCCGGCTTGTTCTTCTCAGCCGAAACATAGCCCTTACCGGTGTTGACGGTCAGTTCCATGAACAGGTCGGCGCCATCGTCCAAGTGACAGATGACGTGATCGCGGTTCAGAACCTCGATACCAGCGCTTTCGCTGATGTCACCTGCGGTAACAACGGCGGGACCTTTGGCATTGATCGACAGGCGCTTGGGGCCTTCGACTTCCATCCGCAGGGCAACCTGCTTGAGGTTCAGGATGATGTCAGTGACGTCTTCGCGAACGCCAGCGACGCTCGAGAACTCGTGCAATACGTTGTCGATCTGGACGCTGGTGATGGCCGCACCTTGCAGCGAGCTCATCAGAACGCGGCGAAGCGCGTTGCCCAAGGTCAAACCAAAGCCACGCTCCAGCGGTTCAGCAACCAAGGTTGCCTGACGCGCTGGGTCGTTGCCCGGCTTGCCATCCAGCTGTGTCGGCTTGATCAATTCAGCCCAATTCTTATGGATCATGTAATCCCTCCATTCCTGTCCGCGCCCCATGACCAACAAGGTGCAGACGCCCGAGGTTCAAAATGACGTGCTGGGGCCGTGCGAAAACACAGCCCCAGCTCAATTCAAAATCGCTTAGACGCGGCGGCGCTTCGGCGGGCGGCAACCGTTGTGAGCAATCGGTGTCACGTCACGGATCGACGTGATGTTGAAGCCCACAGCAGCCAGCGCGCGCAGAGCCGATTCACGACCCGAACCGGGGCCCTGAACTTCGACTTCCAGCGTCTTGACACCGTGATCCTGCGCCTTCTTGCCTGCATCTTCTGCAGCCATCTGAGCGGCGTAGGGTGTCGATTTACGCGACCCTTTGAAACCCATGGTTCCTGCCGAAGACCATGCAATGGCGTTGCCTTGCACGTCCGAGATCAGGATCTTGGTGTTGTTGAAGGTCGAATTCACATGGGCGACGCCCGATGCGATATTCTTGCGCTCTTTTTTCTTGGTACGAGTCTTTTCGCGTGCCATCAGTCAGACCCTCCTTATTTCTTCTTACCGGCAATGGCCTTTGCGGGGCCTTTGCGGGTACGAGCATTGGTATGGGTACGCTGACCGCGAACGGGCAGGTTACGACGGTGACGCAGACCGCGGTAGCAGCCCAGGTCCATCAGGCGCTTGACGTTCATCTGAACTTCGCGGCGCAGGTCACCTTCAACGGTGAAGTTTGCGTCGATATGCTCGCGGATGGCCAGAACTTCGGCGTCGGACAGTTCATTGACGCGACGGGTCGCGTCGATGCCTACGGCTTCGCAGATCGCTTTGGCCGAAGTGTTTCCGATACCGGTGATATATGTGAGGGCGATAGGTACCCGCTTTGCAGTCGGGATGTTTACGCCGGCAATACGTGCCACGTGTCACTTTCCTTTTTTGTTGCGGTTCCGTAGCTCCGGAACCTTTTTTCACAACACTCGATCTTGGCAGTGACGCCAGAGGATCCAGTATTATTCGAGGTGGTCGGGGCATCCGGAACGAATCCCGCATGCGGTCGTGATTCCCGTTAGGGATGGGGGTCGATATGGGCTTTTCCCGCTCAGGTCAAGGGCAGAAATGGATCAGCCGTTTCCGACGTCGACGCCACCATCCAAAACCTGCGAAATCTCGTTTTGAACGGCGTCAATTTCACCCAGGCCGTCAACCCAGGACAGGTTGCCCTTGGCATAGTAATAGCCGATCAGCATCGAGGTCTTTTTGTAGTACTCCATCAGACGGGTCTTGAGGCTTTCTTCATTATCATCTGCGCGGCGTTTGAAGTCGTTTTCCTTGCCGCAGTTGGTGCATTTTCCGTCCGCCGGGATCGGCTTGGTGACGTCATTGTAGACCTCGCCGCAACCACCACAGGTCGAGCGTGCGGTGATCCGTTCGACCAGCGCGTCGTCGTTGACTTCCATCGCGATGACCGCATCCAGCGTTTCGCCGGTGCTGTTCAGCAGATCTCCCAACGCGTCAGCCTGCGCCAGCGTGCGCGGAAAACCGTCGAAGATGAAACCGCCCTTGGCACCCTGTTCCAGCTTTTCACGGATCAGGCCGATGACGATCTCGTCGGTTACCAGCTCACCCTTGGCCATCACCTCGGCCACGCGGTTGCCCATTTCGGTCCCGCTGTCCTTGGCTTCTCGTAGCATGTCACCGGTGCTCAGTTGCACCATGCCGCGCGTTTCAACCAGGTGACGCGCTTGCGTTCCTTTGCCCGCACCCGGCGGGCCCAACAAAATGATGTTCATCGACGAGCGGGTCCCTTCCTGCCGCGTTTCTTGCTTTTACCGCGCAGCTGGGACTTTTCGATAAGCCCTTCGTATTGATGCGCCAGCAAATGGCTCTGGACTTGCTGGATCGTGTCCATGGTCACAGAGACGATAATCAGAACCGAGGTGCCGCCGAAGTAGAACGGGATGGCGAATTGGTTCCGCAGAATTTCAGGCAGCAAACATACCAGCGCCAGATAGGCCGAACCCAGAACCAGCACGCGGTTGACCACGTATTCCAGATACTCGGCGGTTTTCTTGCCGGGGCGAATGCCAGGCACAAAACCATTCTGCTTTTTCAGGTTGTCCGCAACATCATCCGGTTTGAACGAGACGTTGAACGTGTAGAAATAGGCGAAGAATACGATCATCGACGCGAAGAACAGCAGATACAGCGGCTGACCGGGGCCAAAGTTGGCCAGCAGCCAAGACATGACCGGCCCGTTTGTGGCACCCGACGAGAAGGTCGAGATCGTCACCGGCAGCAACAGCAACGAGCTGGCAAAGATCGCCGGGATAACGCCCGCCGGGTTCACCTTGACTGGCAGGTGGCTGGAGCCGCCCTCGTATACCTTCATGCCGGCCTGGCGGCGCGGGTATTGAATGTGGATCTTGCGCAGCGCGCGTTCCATGAACACCACGAAGGTGATGACCACGATAACCATGACAATCACACCGATGATCACGGCGGGGCTGATTGCACCCGAGCGACCCGACGCAAAGAACTGCGCCAGAGCGGCCGGAACCTCGGCAATAATGCCGACGAAGATGATCAGAGAGATACCGTTGCCGATGCCGCGCGCGGTGATCTGTTCACCCAGCCACATCAGGAACATCGTACCGCCAACCAGAGTGATCATGGTCGACATGCGGAAGAAAAGCCCAGGGTCGGTGGCCAGATCGCCCGATTCCAGCGAAACCGCCAGACCATAGGCCTGAACAGTGGCCAAGGCCACGGTGCCGAAACGGGTGTACTGGTTGATTTTCTTGCGCCCCTGCTCGCCCTCTTTCTTGAGCTGTTCGAGCGCGGGAACCATGGATGTCAGCAGTTGCACGATGATCGAGGCTGAAATGTAAGGCATGATGCCGAGGGCAAAGATACCCATCCGCCCCAGCGCCCCGCCGGTGAACATCGAAACCATGCCGCCGATGCCCTGCCCCGCTTGTTCCATGAACTCGCGCAGTGCTTGTCCGTCGATCCCCGGCACCGGAATGAAGGTGCCCAGACGATAGACGATCAGCAATGCAAGCGTGAACAGGATGCGGTTGCGCAGATCGGTGGCTTTACCAAGGGCAGACCAGCTTGTGTTGGCTGCCATTTGTTCTGCTGCTGATACCATAAATCGGTCTCTCTTATGAAAACACCGCCCGGAACCGTTTTCCGGCTCGGGCGGCGTCTTGGAAAACTCTGAGGTCTATGTAAGCGGGTCTTCGCCCGCTCACAAGCGCTTACTCTGCCGCAGCAGCTTTTGTGACCGTAAGTGAGCCGCCCGCTTTCTCAACTGCTTCAACAGCAGCTTTCGAAGCACCGGTGACTTCCAGGTTCACTTTCGCGCTGATTTCGCCCTTTGCCAGAACGCGGATACCGTCCAGTTTGCGACGGACCAGACCGGATGCAACCAGTGCATCTTCGGTGATCGCAGCTTTGGCGTCCAGCTTGCCGGCGTCGACGAATTTCTGGATCAGGCCCAGGTTGATAACGGCGAATGCCTTGCGGTTCGGCTTGTTGAAGCCGCGCTTGGGCAGACGCTGATACAAAGGCATCTGGCCGCCTTCGTAACCGTTGATGGCCACACCCGAACGGGATTTCTGGCCTTTGATACCACGGCCACCCATTTTACCTTTGCCGGAACCCGGACCACGGCCAACGCGAGTGCGTTTCGGTGTGGCGCCAGGATTGTCGCGCAGTTCGTGCAGTTTCATTTCGCTTCTCCTTAGCCGGAAATGACCCGCGAAGCGTGATGGGTCAGACACGGCATTTCTTGGTTTTGATTCGTATGGCGCAAAGCCACCGCAGGCGTATAGGACTGTTGGGACAAGTTGGCAAGCCCACAGCCCCTAGACGTCATTCGTCAGACACGTCGACAAGGTCGTTTGTTGCGGCTTTTGTCTGCAGGGGCGCTGCGTGCGGGTCGATCCCATGCTTTTCGACCAACCGGCCAACCATACTTTCCGGATGCGGGATTCCATTGAACCTATTGCGTATGAACGAACGCATGCGCCGTCCGTAGAAATGGATCGACATGGTGTTCTCAGTAAGGAACCGCTCGGCATTTCCGTTGGGCCGCATCATTGCCCGCCGATCCTTGTATGTTACAGGGTACAAAACGTCCTGGGGTTGGGAAAATCGCGCCTCATTATTGTCCCGCAAAAGCCAGGTCAGGGCGCGTGGGCCCCAAATGCCCCACGGCATATCGCTTGCGTGCGGCGTTTCACCAGCCAAGGCCATGTCAATAAGCGGCCGCCGTTGCTTGGGCGACAGCCAATGCGGAATGCGACAAGGGTGATTGGTGTAATCGATCAAATCATACAGCGTTGCGCTGTCCGCAGGCAAAGCCAACACCCCACCGTTGATTTCGTGCGCGGCTAGCCAACCATGCAAATGACCGTTTTCAGTTGTAAAGGGTTTGACGCAATACGCGTCGGTATCGGCCCAGATTATGTCCGGCACTTTCGCCAGCATCTGCACGCGAAACTTGTCGGAATGCAGCGCGGGACTGCCCGTGCGCTTGTGTAGGATCACCTCATCATCCGCCAGTACCTCCCGCGCGTCACGCACTTCGACACCCTCGGGGATGTTTGTGACCGGCCCGTAAGTATAGAGGCGAACATGTTGACCGACATCCAGGAATGATTTGATGCACAACTGCTCGAGAAAGCTGAGAGGGCCTTCAATCCAAAGCATGCCAACCTGATACTCTTTCACCGGATCCGACCCTTCATGTTGTTCTTGGTTGCGGCTCCGACAGGCGCCCAACTGCGTGTTTGGCCCATTTCCCGCAGGGTCGCAACGGTTGGAGCTAATTTCCTGTCGACTGTGCCAAGAGCACTCCGGAATCAGAAGAGACGCCCGCGGGCGTCTCTTGGTCAGGTTGTCGGGAAGATCACGAACAATAAACGTGGTCCCGAGCGATGTCCTTTATATCGCAGCGGCGAACACCGATGTCGTCCAGTTCACGATCTGTCAGACTCTGCAATTCCGAATAAGTCTGATCATACTGAGCACGCAGGGCATTTGCCTCTTTGACGCGCTGGAAAAAGTTCGCGATGCGGGCGCTCAGGCCAAAGCCGTCGCGGGAATATGTTGCTGTATGTGCCATAGTTTATTTCCTTTCTCTGCCCGGGGCGAATTCCCCGGATACTGTTTGCGTTCCTTGTTTGGACAGGGCTGAGATAGGTCCAGGCGATATCGCTAACAACCGAAGTTTCGGTCTAGCCGTTATGCATCTATTGAATAGCTGAGCAGCAGGGATCGATGCTGCGAGACCGATAGCATGCGATGAAACGGCGGCTACGGTCAAAGCCTGGTCCAGCTACTTTCCCGCACGTCTTCTGCGGGCAGTCATCGCCCGGCCGTCTCGTATACTCAGCCCCATCAGCGTCAGGTTGGTTGCCCCCGCGAGCAACTCAACGACCTGCACAGAGTAAAAACTGGCATCGAAGTCCCCTGCGTTTGCTTTTGAGCTGAGATAGATTGCGGCAGGAACAAGGATCAACAGGCCGTTCATCGCGATGATCGGCATTCGCTTCTTCTTGGCTAGCGCCCGTGCGTCCTTGCGTCGACGCCCAAGGGACAAGCCGGATGCACCTACGATCACCATCGCGGGCACAAGGATAAACAGCCCACTGACGATCATGGACTTTACAGCTGCGACAGTCGCATGGGTCGCAAACAACTCGCTGTACAAAGTGGACGTCCAGAACACGAATATTGTAAGAAAACCGATTACTCCGGCGATGGGGTGGATTACTCTTAACATGCGGCTACTCCGGTTTTGGCATCAGGCGACGCAGTGGTTTTCGACTGTGAGCTTTCTTAGAAGATGTGGACGTGCCACCGCGCTTTCGGGATAGTCTGCAATTCGGCGCTGGAACTCTGGGTGGGTGAAGGCGTCGCGAAAGCTTTTGACGTCCTGCCAGATCGCATAGTTCACAAAGGTCGAACTGCCGGCGATACCCTGATGAAGCTGGGTCGAGATGTATCCCGGCTGGGATTTCATGAAGTCCGCATCGTGTGCCCAGGCCTTCAACAGCTCCTCTTCGTCTTTCGCGTCCACCGTAAACACGTTGATCAGGACCACGGGGCCTTCCTCGGCCTGCATCTGATCAGCCAGTGTGACGACTTTATCCATCTCTTCGATATGAGCCATTTCGATTCCTTTTCATTCACTTGTATAGCTTGCTATATATTATTGCATAGCTTGCTATTCAAGTGTAAATCTCAAGCATGGATTTCGAAAAAGAGAACTCGGCCGGATATCTGGTCAATCACATGGCGCGATTGTTCGCGAAAGAGCTGCAACACCACATTGCGCCTTTGGGCATCGTTGTTGGACAGTTCCCAGTCTTACTGGAGCTTTGGCTCAAAGACGGGGTCACCCAAAAGGATCTGCTGGCCAAGATTGACGTCGAACAGGCGACCCTGGCCAACACGCTCAACCGTATGGAGCGCGACGGCTTGATCAAAAGAACGAAAAACCCCGCTGACGCCAGGGCTCAGTTGATCTGGTTAACCGAAAAGGCCGTCGCGCTTAGAAACAGCGCCTATGAGTCGGCCCAGAACGTGAATTCCCAAGCCTTGCAAGTTCTGACTGAGCCTGAGCGGGCGCAGTTCATGGACTATATGCGGCGGGTAATAAGCGGAATACGTACAAGTTGAACTAAAACCACATCGGGTGAGGCGACAGTCAACACTGCCCTTAGACAAAAAAACGCCCCCGAACTGATCGGAGGCGTTTCTAGCTCTTAGAAGCAAGGCGCTTAGCCGCGCTCTTCGATGATCTCAACCAGATGCGGGATCTTGTTGACCATGCCGCGCACCGAGGGGGTATCCTCAAGCTCGCGGGTTTTGTGCATCTTGTTCAGGCCCAGGCCGATCAGAGTTGCGCGCTGTTCAGCGGGGCGACGGATCGGGGAACCGATTTGCTTGACGACGATGGTTTTTGCCATGGGTCGCTCTCCTTATGCTTCTGCTTCAGCAGCAGCTGGTGCTTCGTCCCGCTTGGGCAGGATGTCAGCAACCTTTTTGCCACGACGCTGGGCAACCGAACGCGGGCTCTGCTCTTTCTGCAGGCCGTTGATGGTGGCGCGGATCATGTTGTACGGGTTCTGCGAGCCCAACGACTTGGACACAACGTCCTTTACGCCCAGCATTTCGAACACGGCACGCATCGGACCACCGGCGATGATACCGGTACCTTCAGGTGCGCTGCGCATAACCACTTTACCGGCGCCATGACGGCCTTCGATGTCGTGGTGCAGGGTACGACCTTCGCGCAGTTGCACGCGGATCATCTGACGCTTGGCTTGTTCAGTCGCTTTGCGGATGGCTTCAGGTACTTCTTTCGCTTTACCTTTGCCAAAGCCGACGCGGCCTTTCTGATCGCCTACGACCACCAGAGCGGCGAAGCCAAAGCGCTTACCACCTTTTACGGTTTTCGATACGCGGTTGATCGCTACCAGACGATCTGCGAATTCCGGAGTTTCGTCGCGGTCACGTCCACGGCCCCGGCGGTTATCACGTTCTGCCATTTTGGCATCCCTTTTTTTGGTGACGCTTGCGGCGTCGTTTGTTCAATCCAAGTGGGCCTCGGCATTGCCAAGGCCCCCGGATCATCGGGGCGGATCGAAACCCGCCCGCAAGTCTTAGATCTTCAGACCACCTTCACGCGCAGCGTCGGCGACAGCCTTCACTTTGCCGTGGAACAGGAAGCCGCCACGATCGAAATAGGCCTCTTCGACGCCTGCCTTCTTGGCACGCTCGGCGATGGCCGCGCCCACTTTGGTGGCCGCTTCGACGTTGTTCTTGCCAACAACACCCAGATCTTTTTCTAGGGTCGAGGCCGAGGCCAGGGTCACGCCACGTACGTCGTCGATCAGCTGAACAGAGATGTTCTTGTTCGAACGGTGTACGGACAAACGCGGACGACCCGCGTTGACCTTGCGAAGTTTGTTCCGAACGCGCAGGCGGCGCTTCAGAAACAGGGTTCTTTTGCTGTTTGCCATTGTTTGCGTCCTTACTTCTTCTTGCCTTCTTTGCGGAAGATGAACTCGCCCTTATAGCGGATGCCTTTGCCCTTATAGGGCTCGGGACGGCGCCATTCGCGGATTTTCGCCGCGACTTCGCCCACCTGCTGCTGGTCGTTACCTTCCACAATGATCACGGTCTGCTTCGGCGCGGTGATGGTGACACCTTCCGGAGCGACGAAATCAACGTCATGGCTGTAGCCCAGGTTCAGCTTCAGGGTGTTGCCCTGCATCTGAGCCCGGTAACCAACACCCTGGATCTCCAGCTCTTTCTTGAAGCCTTCGGTCACACCGGTCACCAAGTTTGCGACCATTGTGCGGCTCATGCCCCACTGCTGGCGCGCGCGCTTGGACATACCGCGAGGGTTGATCTGAACCACGTTATCTTCGACCGACAGCGTAACGTCGTCGGTCGCAGTGAAGCTGCGGGCGCCTTTCGGGCCTTTGACTTCGATGGTCTGGCCGGAAACCGAGGCAGTTACGCCGCTGGGCAATTCGACCGGACGTTTACCAATACGAGACATTGACAGACCTCCTTAGAAGACGGTGCAGAGCACTTCGCCACCAACATTGTTGGAGCGTGCGTTCTGGTCCGACATCACACCTTTCGGAGTGCTGACAATCGACACACCCAGACCCTGACGGACCTGCGGGATGTCATTGACGCCCATGTATACGCGACGACCGGGCTTCGAGACCCGCTTCAGTTCGCGAATGACAGGGGTGCCTTCGTAGTATTTCAGGCTGATTTCGATGGCCGGATGACCGTTTTCACCGGTCGTCGCTTCGTAGCCACGGATGTAACCTTCGTCCGCCAGCACGTCCAGAACCCAACCGCGCAGCTTGGAAGCCGGGGTGGAAACGGTGGACTTGCCACGCATTTGCGCGTTGCGGATACGGGTGAGCATATCGCCGATAGGATCGTTCATATCATTCTCTCCCTTACCAGCTCGATTTCACCATGCCGGGGATCTGACCAGCAGAACCCAGCTCGCGCAGCGCGATACGGCTGACCTTCAGCTTACGGTAGTAAGCGTGGGGACGACCGGTCAGCTGACAGCGGTTGTGCAGACGAGTAGCCGAGCTGTTGCGCGGCAGTTTCGCCAGTTTCAGACGCGCTTTGAAGCGCTCTTCCATCGGCTTGCTCTCGTCATTCGCGATTTCTTTCAGCTCGGCACGCTTTGCGGCATATTTGGCCACCAGGCGTTCGCGCTTCTTCTCGCGTTCGATCATTGCTTTTTTAGCCATGTCTCAATCCTCCCGGCGCTTACGCGTTGAACGGCATGTTGAAAGCTTTCAACAGTGCCTTTGCTTCAGCGTCGGTTTTCGCTGTGGTGGCAATTACGATGTCCATGCCCCAGACTTCGTCAACTTTGTCGAAGTCGATTTCCGGGAACACGATGTGCTCTTTCATGCCCATGGCAAAGTTGCCCTGACCATCGAAAGACGGCTTCACGCCGCGGAAGTCACGGATCCGTGGCATCGCGATGGTGATCAGACGATCCAGGAATTCGTACATCCGGTCACCGCGAAGGGTCACTTTCGCGCCCAGCGGCATGTCTTCACGGACGCGGAAGCCAGCGATCGACTTCTTCGCCTTGGTCGAAACAGCCTGTTGACCAGCAATCGCAGTCAGATCCTCGACAGCAGCTTTTGCTTTCTTCGAATCTTTAACCGCTTCGGCACCACAACCGATGTTCAGAACGATTTTGTCCAGCTTGGGCAGCTGCATGTCGTTCTTGTAGCCGAACTCTTCTTTCAGAGCGGCACGGATGGTTTCAGCGTACTGAGCTTTCAGACGCGGGGTGTAGGTTGCGTTATCAAGCATCGATCACGTCCCCCGTGGTCTTGGCGAAGCGCACTTTCTTGTCACCTTCCATGCGGAAGCCAACGCGAGTTGCTTTGCCGTTCTTGTCCAGCAGAGCCAGGTTCGACAACTCGATCGGGTTTGCCTGAGGCAGACGACCACCCTGAGAGTTCTGAGTCTGGCGAGTGGCGCGGATGGCGATGTTGATACCGTCAACAACAGCTTTTCCGGCAGATGGGTTAACCGAGGTGATAGTTCCCTCTTTGCCCTTGTCCTTGCCGGCCAGCACGACGACCTTGTCGCCTTTGCGGAGTTTAGCAGCCATGATTACAGCACCTCCGGAGCGAGCGAGATGATTTTCATGAAGTTCTTGCCACGCAGTTCACGAACAACCGGGCCAAAGATACGTGTACCTACGGGCTCGTTGTTGTTGTTCAGGATGACGGCGGCGTTGCGATCAAAACGGATCGCGGTGCCGTCTTCGCGACGGACTTCTTTGGCGGTGCGTACGACGACGGCCTTACGGACGTCACCTTTCTTTACGCGGCCGCGCGGGATGGCTTCCTTCACCGAGACGACAATGATGTCGCCGACGGAGGCGTATTTACGCTTGGAACCACCCAGGACCTTGATGCACTGAACTCGGCGTGCGCCGGAGTTGTCAGCGACATCCAGATTGGTCTGCATCTGGATCATGTGGTTTCTCCCGACCTGTGGGGGCTGGTCTGGTTAGATCCCCCAGGGTTTCGACAAATGGAAAAATCCTGAAAGCTTACGCTTCCAGAACTTCCCAACGTTTCGTCTTCGATTTCGGCGCGCATTCGATGATGCGAACAGAGTCACCGACCTTGAAGGCGTTCTTTTCATCGTGAGCCCGGTATTTCTTGGACTTACGGATGGTTTTCTTCAGAACCGGATGCGTAAAGCGGCGCTCGACGGACACGGTTACGGTTTGTGCGTTGGCATCGCTGGTTACGGTGCCGGACAGGATACGCTTGGGCATAGGATTACTCCTCCGATGCCGCAGCAGCGGCCTTTTCGTTCAGAATGGTTTTGACGCGGGCAGCGTTGCGGCGGGCCGCTTTGATGCCGGCGGTGCTTTCCAGCTGACCGGTTGCCTGTTGAAAGCGCAGGTTAAAGCTTTCTTTCTTCAGGTTGGCCAGTTCCTCGCGGAGCTGGTCCGGGGTCTTGTCACGCAGTTCTTGGGCGTTCATCGCCTTTTTCCTTTGCTCAAAACACCAGAAGGCCCCTTACAGGGTCACCTTTGACCTGGTGGATGAATGATAGACATACGAATCCCCCGACTCGGCCAGGGGAACGCAAGATGCCGCTCTATAGGGGGTTCAGCAGTGGGTGGCAAGGGAAAGTTTGGCGCATGAGAATGTAAGCAAACTAGCCACGTAAAAACTATATTTGTTTGCAGGCTTCCAAAGCTTGAAGCAGGACATAAAACGTTGCGCTGATCGTCACCGCCGAAACAACCAATTCAACCGGGGTGATGTTTCGCATTCCGCGCAAACCTATGATCGCCAGAATGCTCTCTCTCACGTTCCAACCCGTTCGATAAAGTATCAGCAGAAACAGCACCAACACGCCCCCCCAAAATACTGGAGTAGCAGTTTCCATGGCCTGCCTGAGACACGGGTTTATACCACTTGTTGTCAAAGCTAACACCGATCACTTCCTTCGCGGCGATCTTCATCAGTGCGTCGCAGTGCAGTCAATCGCAATTTTGGCACTACCTTCCACAAACGAAAAACGCGGCCTCGTTTGCACGAGACCGCGTCTTCAACTGTCTAAGTCTAAGTGACTTACGCCAGAGCGATGTTCACAGCCGACTCGCGACCGTCACGGCCGGGCTCGATGTCGAATGTTACTTTCTGGTCGTCGGCCAGGCCGGTCAGACCCGAGCGCTCAACAGCAGAGATGTGTACAAACACGTCTTTGCCACCGGTCTCCGGTGCGATGAAGCCAAAACCTTTAGTTGTGTTGAACCATTTTACGGTGCCATTGGCCATATCCGTAGTCTCCTATTAAATTGCTGTCCGCGGAATTGCGACAGCGCGGCGTTGTAGGTCTGGATCGAGAGACTGAACGCCGAAGATTCGGGAGACAGTGGTCGAAAAAGAAAAACGTAAGCGTGCCTCACATGGTTCATGACGACACATATTGCAAGGTTTTTCGACAACTCGAAGTGAAAAGTGATTGGCGGCGGCACCGCCCTTTCGTCCCGCATTCGCTACACTGATACAATTACCGTGTCGTGAACCGGGGTTCACTCCCACTTATAGTTAAAGCTGACACTGATGCGCTCATCCTCAGCCATATTCATTGGCACCTCATGTCGCAGCCAGCTTTCCCACAGTAAGACATCTCCCACCTGCGGCTTCATATAGATGAACGGCTGCAAATCCCGCCGCCCGCCCTTTAGCCGCGTCGGTGCCGCCATCATACGGGCCGAGCGGGGGTCTTCCAGTTTCAGCGCGCTTGCCCCTTCGGGCATCGCCACATAGGTCGTGCCGGAAATCACGCTGTGCGGGTGCAGGTGGCTGGAGTGCATTCCACCTTCGGGGAGAATGTTGATCCACAGGTCTTCAAGCTTCAGTTCACCCTCGCCCAGATCGAACTCCAGATCCTTGGCAAAGGCTGCCACATGCTGATCCAACGCTTTGACCAGATCGGCAAAGATCGGGAACCGCCAGGGCAGATCGGTCAGCGAGGCATAGCTGGTGTAGCCGGGATAGCCGTTTTCCTCGCACCATTCCTGCCCAGCCTCATCATCCTCGGCGATGACAAGACAAGAATTTTCCATTTCCTCGGGATCGATCTTGGGATCGAATTCGGAAAGGGCTGCGCGATAAAGACGGGTAACGAAGAGTGATTCAATCTGTGCCATGGGCCGGGCATAGCCCAAGCCCTGACCCAAGACCAGCCCCGACCAGCCTTCAGTTTTTGACCGGTCCCGAACCGCAGCGCGGGATCGGGCGTCCGCCATCTGCGTAGGCCAGACACATGACGATCTCGTCCGGTTTCGGCGCATCCGGAATATTCAAAGTCATGGTATCGAAATGGTCAAAGGACCACGGGTTGTCCTTGTGCCCAAGCGGCAGATCGATTGAACATCCCGGTGCCCCGAGCTTGGCATTAGACGGAATGACAGCTTCGCCCCCACCCGCTGTAGCACGCATAGGAGCGCCAAGTTTCGGGTGGATCAGTGCGCCGCCTTGTTCGAGATCGCCATTCGCGCCAACAATCGCTGCTTTACCATACGAAATCGGAGAACCGTCGAGTTGAGAAACAGCCTCGGCCGCGAGGTCAGCGCCGAGCGCACCACCTATTTCAAACAGCTCGGACAAGTCTTCCGAAAATTTACCGGCGAGTGGGTTCTGTATTACTGCCAAAGCTGCAACCCGGCAGACCGGAGCACATAGTTGCCCCAATTGATCGGTGGTTATGACCTCTTTGATGAATACCTTCTTGCGCAGCTGAAACATATGATCCTCCCATTCACAATTGTCAGCCTATGGGGGCCATGGACAATCGTCGACTTCTTTCACGAAACGATGGGATGGATCACAATAGGCTGACGAAAAAGAAAACCCCCGCCGGTGTCCCGACGGGGGTTAATCTTGTTACGAAGGGCTTTCGCCCAATCGCTTACCAGTCTTCGCGGATCACTACGCGGGTCTTGATCGGCAGCTTCATCGCGGCCAGGCGCAGGGCCTCACGGGCGATGTCGTCATTGACGCCGTCGATCTCGAACATCACGCGGCCAGGCTTGACTTTGCATGCCCAGCGGTCGACCGAACCTTTACCTTTACCCATACGAACTTCGATCGGCTTTGCAGTGACCGGAGTGTCGGGGAAGATGCGGATCCAGACACGGCCCTGACGCTTCATGTGACGCGTCATGGCACGACGTGCAGCTTCGATCTGGCGTGCAGTTACACGCTCAGGCTCAAGAGCTTTCAGACCATAGGTGCCAAAGTTCAGATCAGAGCCGCCTTTGGCTTCACCCTTGATCCGGCCTTTGTGCATCTTGCGGAATTTAGTACGCTTTGGTTGAAGCATATCTTTCCCTCCTTAGCGACGACCGCCACCAGCACCACGAGGTGCAGGGCCGTCCTGGAGTTCCTGTGCTTTACGGTCACGTGCCTGCGGATCGTGCTCCATGATCTCACCTTTGAAGATCCAGACCTTGATCCCGATGATCCCGTAGGGGGTCATCGCTTCGGCATGTGCGTAATCGATGTCGGCGCGCAGCGTGTGCAGAGGCACACGGCCTTCGCGGTACCACTCGGTCCGTGCGATTTCAGCGCCGCCCAGACGGCCAGCGACGTTCACCCGGATACCCAGAGAGCCCATGCGCATGGCGTTCTGAACCGAGCGCTTCATTGCGCGACGGAACGAAACACGACGTTCCAGCTGCTGAGCAATGGACTCGGCAACCAGCTGCGCGTCAAGCTCGGGCTTGCGCACTTCGACGATGTTCAGGTGCAGTTCGCTGTCAGTCATGTGAGCAAGTTTTTTGCGCAGAACTTCAATGTCTGCACCTTTCTTGCCGATGATGACACCGGGACGCGCGGTGTGGATCGTAACGCGGCACTTCTTGTGCGGACGTTCGATGATCACACGGGCAATACCGGCCTGCTTGCACTCTTTGTTGATGAACTCACGGATCTTGAGGTCTTCCAGCAGAAGATCACCGTAGTCCTTGGTGTCGGCGTACCAGCGGCTATCCCAGGTGCGGTTCACCTGCAGGCGCATGCCGATCGGATTTACTTTATGACCCATTAGGCTTGCTCCTCAACTTGACGCACCTTGATGGTGATCTCCGAGAACGGCTTCATAATCTTGCCGAACCGACCACGGGCACGCGGGCGACCGCGCTTCATGACCAGGTTCTTGCCAACCCATGCTTCGGCGACGATCAGCTCGTCAACGTCCAGGTTGTGGTTGTTCTCGGCGTTGGCGATTGCGGACTGCAGGCACTTCTTGACGTCCTGCGCGACACGCTTGTTCGAGAAAGTCAGATCGGTCAGAGCCTTCTCAACTTTCTTGCCGCGGATCATTTGCGCAACCAGGTTCAGTTTCTGCGGGCTAGTGCGAAGCATGCGTGTTTTCGCCATTGCTTCGTTTTCAGCCACGCGGCGGGGGTTCTTTTCCTTGCCCATGACTTACTTCCGCTTCGCTTTTTTGTCAGCGGCGTGACCGTAATAGGTACGAGTTGGCGAATACTCACCGAACTTCTGACCGATCATGTCTTCCGAGACGTTGACGGGGATATGCTTATGGCCGTTGTACACACCAAAGGTCAGACCCACGAACTGGGGCAGAATGGTGGAACGACGCGACCAAATCTTGATGACTTCGTTGCGGCCCGACTCGCGCGCTGCTTCGGCTTTTTTCAGCACGTAAGCATCGACGAAAGGACCCTTCCAAACAGAGCGAGACATAGATTAACGTCCCTTCTTCTTGGCGTGCCGCGAGCGGATGATCAGCTTCTGGGACGCTTTGTTCTTGTTGCGGGTACGCTTACCCTTGGTGTCCTTACCCCATGGAGTAACCGGTGTACGGCCACCCGAGGTACGACCTTCACCACCACCGTGCGGGTGATCGATCGGGTTCATTGCAACACCACGAACCGACGGACGAACGCCCTTGTGGCGCATACGACCGGCTTTACCGAGGTTTTGGTTGCTGTTGTCGGGGTTGGACACGGCACCGACGGTGGCCATGCATTCCTGACGGACCATGCGCAGCTCGCCCGAGCTCAGACGGATCTGAGCGTAGCCGCCATCGCGACCAACGAACTGAGCGTAAGTACCGGCCGCACGTGCGATCTGACCGCCTTTACCAGGCTTCATCTCGATGTTGTGGACGATGGTACCGATGGGCATGCCCGAGAACGGCATTGCGTTGCCCGGCTTGATGTCAGCCTTGGCGGATGCCACGACTTTGTCACCAACAGCCAGACGCTGCGGAGCAAGGATATATGCCTGCTCGCCGTCTTCGTATCTTACCAGTGCGATGAATGCGGTCCGGTTCGGGTCATATTCGATCCGTTCGACGGTTGCCGCGACATCAAATTTATTCCGTTTGAAGTCAACGATCCGGTAGAGACGCTTTGCGCCACCGCCGCGGCGGCGTGAAGTGATCCGTCCGGTGTTGTTCCGGCCGCCCGATTTGGTCAAACCCTCAGTGAGAGACTTGACCGGACGTCCTTTCCAAAGCTCCGAACGGTCGATCAGCACCAGCCCGCGCTGGCCCGGCGTCGTCGGCTTGTACGACTTGAGTGCCATGCTTTCTGTCTTCCGTTTAGCAAGTGCAGGGGATTTCCCCGCTATGTGATAGGCCCCCGTAGGTGCCAAGGGTATAGGGCCCCGAAGGTCCCCGGTTACAAATATCAGAGGCCCCGGAACGAATCCGAGGCCGTAAGATTGGGAGCGTTTAGCAGTGTTGGGGGTGGGTGTCTATAGAAGAAACCCGAATTTCATCTTCCAAACATGCGATCGCCTCAAGCAGCACCTACTGCCAGCTTGAAAACACTTCGCGGGCCTTTTCACTCTCGGGCCGCAGGTTTTCGATCCCCCCATAGGGCACACCTTTGCCCAGTGGCAGGTGAGGATACTTTTCGATCATCTTCTGGTGCCGTTTCATCATGTCCTGAAAGGACGCGCCGGACCAGAGTGAGCCACCGATATCGGGCGTGGATTCACGAGGGTCACGCAACACGTTATAAACCGGCGCTGCAGCGCCGGGCACACCGGGCGGCGGTAAGTGCATTTTGAATTCCTGCTTAACAATCGAACGCAGAACAGGGCCCTCGTAGATATAGACGTAGTCTCGGCGTGAGTTCCCTTCGCCCTCCAAAAGCAATGCGGTCTGGTCTATCCCATCTATCACACGATCGCGCGGAATATATTCACTGCCTCCCGCGATCCGAGCCAGCGTGGTGTATAGATCTGAGACGTGAATAATGTCACCGGCATAGCTTCCGGCTTCGACAGCGGCTGGCCATCTGACAAAAGCATCAACCCGCACACCACCTTCAAGGTGTTCGGCTTTACCACCGCGATATATCAACTCCATCATCCCCGAATCCGGCGAGTATTGTTTGAAAATCCCGTTGTCCGCCATGAAAATGACCAGCGTGTTCTCGGACATACCGAGGTCATCAATCTTGGCCAGCAATTCACCAAACCATGTATCTACAACTTCCAACTTGTCTGCCATGAAGCCACCATTCCGACTCGTTTGCTGATCGGAATAGGTGAAGTTCAACGGATAGAGCGGCCAATATTGCAGGAAGAAGGGAGAGTCTTCTTTCGACAATAGTTCGAGCTGCTCCAGGGCTTGGGATTGGTAGCGTTCATTCATTCGTTCGTAATGCGCCTGCGTCCATTCTTCACCCGGAGCGAGGTCAACTTCTCGGGCCAATCCTCCCGCCTTAGCCTCCAACCCCGTCACAAGCCCATAGGGTTTAAACAGTTGGTCAACGGCAAATTCACCGGACTGGGTAGATCGGTGCCAACCGTTTAGATTGCTCGCTGCTGCGGCTTCAGGTGTCATCAAACTCAGCTGCACTTGCTGATGGACAGGAAAAAAGGCGTTATCGAACCCCTGATTGTGCGGGAACGACTGCTCAATATCTCCCTGATGCCACTTACCTACATGGGCAGTATTGTAACCGGATTGCTTTAAAACCTCAGCCAGCGTCACCTCATCTGCCGACAGTCCTTCGCCAACCAGGGCAACTTTCACTTCTTCCTGCCCGGCACGAACCGGGTGGCGACCCGTCAAAAAAGCCGTTCTCGTCGGAGTGCAAGAGGGCTCTGTATACATGCGCATAAGAGAAAGGCTCTCTGCGGCAAAATCGTTGATTTCCGGGGTATCAAAGCCCGTCACATAGTTCATTGGCCGACTGCCCATCAGGCCGAAACTCACATCGTCTATCAGGACAAAGAATATGTTTGGTGGGCGGTCATTATTGGCAGATCGAATAGCTGCAAGCTTTGCATCGACTTCGAGATCCTGCGCGTCCCATTGATCACCGAATTGCGCCCGAAGGAATTTGTACTCGCCATCATGTACAATCGGTTGGCCTTGTGCATGCAGAGTTGTTGCAGCAGCCAACGCGGCAAAAATGGTTCGAAAAAGCATCAAATCCCTCCAATTGACTATCGTCTCAAGGATAGCGGTTTGAGCCCACCAGTCAAACACTCAACAATTTGAAGTAGAGAGCCCCGTCAATC
Source organism: Ruegeria sp. YTSC003 (assembly GCF_059609785.1). Lineage (NCBI taxonomy): Bacteria > Pseudomonadati > Pseudomonadota > Alphaproteobacteria > Rhodobacterales > Roseobacteraceae > Ruegeria > Ruegeria sp. YTSC003. The sequence continues at coordinate 55,595 of NZ_JBXWMK010000007.1, forward strand.
AAAAAAAGGCCCCCGCCTTCGCGGGGGCCCTTATCTCTCTCCAAAGACGGATCCGATCAGAGACCGGTAGAACGTTAATGGTGTTACCCTCTTCCAGGGTCACATTTTCTTTTTTGACGTCTTTCCGACGGCCCAGCTGGTCGAGGAACCTACCCCTCACCCATAAAGCGCGCGCGCCTCGGCGAAGGACAGCAGGCGACGGCCCTTCTCATCCCACAGATGCAGGCGCGCGTTGGCGAGGCTCTCACGGATGGTCATCTGGTTGCTGTTGGCCAGTTCATCATGATCGCGCAGCACCTCGGTCAGGCGATAGAACGGAATGCGGCTGTAGAGGTGATGCACGTGATGGATACCGATATTCGCGCTGAACCACTGCAGCACGGACGGCAGGATGTAATGCGAGCTTCCGTGCAGGGCGGCCTCGTGCAATTGCCAGTCCTCATCGGTATCCCAATGTGTGTCCTCGAACTGGTGCTGCACGTAGAACAGCCACACACCCGCAGTCGCGGCAATCAGGGTTGAGGGCAGAAAGATCAGCAGCACCGGCATCAGGCCGCCAAAATAGTAAACGGCGACGAGGGCAGCCAGAATGGCAAGATTTGTGCCCATCGCGCTGATCCAGAACCTGACGCTGCCCGTCAAACCCAGCGGGAGGCGGTTTTGGAACAGGAACAGATAGCCGGGGCCTAGGACAAACAGTGTGATAGGGTTGCGGTACACGCGATACCAAAACCGGTTCATGGGCGTCTTTGACTGATACTCGGCAACAGTCAACGTGTGGATATCGCCCATTCCCCGTTTGTCCAAATTGCCCGAACTGTTGTGATGGTTGGAATGCGTACGGCGCCAGACGTCATACGGCGTCAGGGTCAAAACACCGATGACCCGCCCAACCCAGTCGCTGACCGACCGGTTCTTGAAGAACGCTCCGTGCCCGCAATCATGCTGGATCGCAAACAGGCGCAGCAGGAAGGCCGCGTTGAGAACGGCAATCGCAAAAGCCAGCCAATAGCTGACCGAAAGCGACATCCAGGACAGCGCCCATAAAACGAAAAAGGGGATAATGCTGACACCCAACTCAAAGGAGCTGCGCCACTGGTTCGGTTCGCGGTATTTGGCAAGTGTCGAAACCCAATCCCGCGCGGCGGTCACATCCGGTTTGTCCGGGGTCGAGAGATAGGGTTTTGTCATACGCCTGCCATGTCACTTCTGTTTGTAGAAACCGCATAGACTACCGTTCCGGCATAGCAAGCGAATTCTGGCTGAGGCGATTGCGTCGCGCTCATTTTCTTTGGTGTTGTTGCTCGGGAAACCTCCGCTTTCGCGGGTGCCTTCTTACTTATCCACAGTTGGACCCGATCAGAGATAGGTATTCACGTCGATGGTGTAACCCTCTTATGTGGTCAAATTTGCTTTATTGACGTTTTGCGGCGGCCCAACTGATCACGGAACCTCCTGATTTTACCCCCCGCCCTGAAACATGTATCGTGAAACATGGCGATAGGTTTGGCCCTTGCGCAATACCGCACTGGGAAACCCTTGCTGATTGATTGAATCGGGCCAGACCTGTGGTTCCAAAGCGACGCCAGAATAAGGGCCGTAGGGTTGGCCGCCCAAGCCAATGCGTGGACCTTCATCCAAAGACGAACCGGAATAGACCTGCAAACCCGGCTCGGTCGTCTCTAGCTGCATCGTCAGACCCGAGGACAGGTCGGTCAACGTCGCCACAGGACGACAAGGCAGACGCTGATCGGACAGGCAGTAATTGTGATCGTATGCCCAGCCTCCTAAAGGTCGCGGTGACCGTAGGTCAAAGGGCGTGCCCTCAACGCTAAGCGCTTCACCTGTGGGAATGAGGTCCCCGTCAACAGGGGTGTAGCGTTCAGCGCGCACCATTAGTTCGTGTTTGCGGATGTCTGCGCCACCGTCGAGGTTGAAGTAGATATGCGGGGTCAGATTGCAGAGACTTGCCGACGTTGTCCGCGCTTCCATTTCAATACTCAATGTAGCGTCGGCCTCGACTCGGAAGGTCACTGTCGTTGCCAAGTCGCCGCCAAAGCCCATATGGCCATCAGGCAGGGTCAGCTGCAAAGTGACCGCTCCCGATGTAACGCTGGAAATTTCCCAGACCAGACAATCCATACCCTGCATTCCGCCGTGCAACGTATGAATACCCAAATAATTGCGATCCAGCTGGTAGCCAGCGCCATCCAGACTGTATGACGCACGCGCGATCCGATTGGCACAACGGCCCACCATGGCTCCTAGGTAAGCCGTGCTGTCTTCATAGCCTGCAATCTCTGGCCACCCCAATATCAGAGGATGCTCAAAATCCTGCACACGCAGATCCTGCAGCGTTGCGCCATAAGTCAAGATACGCGCAGAAAGCGCCCCCTGCCCTATTTCGATGCTTCTGACGATCTGACCATCCCGGGTTTTCCCGAAATCGCGAACCTGCTGTTCAGCCTGCATATCACCCGTCTCACTGCCTAGAGGTCACTGTGCACAGGTCCGGGCCAAGTTCAACGCGGCCAAACGAGCTGCGCCAACAAAAAAAGAGCCCCTGCATCAACAGGGGCCCTTTGTTCTTTTCCCAAAGACGGGTCCGATCAGAGACCGGTGCTTACGTCGATGGTGTTACCCTCTTCCAGGGTCACATATGCTTTTTTGACGTCTTTCCGCTTGCCCAACTGGCCGCGGAACCGCTTGACCTTGCCTTTGGTGATGGTGGTGTTGACCGCCTTCACCTTGACACCAAACAGCGATTCAACCGCTTCTTTGATCTGCGGTTTGTTGCTGTCGATCGACACTTCAAAGACAATCGCGCCGTTCTCAGACGCCATGGTCGACTTTTCAGTGATGATCGGCTTGCGGATCACGTCGTAGTGTTCTGCCTTCGCGCTCATTTCAGACGAGCCTCCAGTGCTTCGACAGCCGCTTTGGTGAGCACGAGAGTGTCACGCTTGAGGATGTCATAAACGTTTGCACCCATCGACGGCAGGATATCCAGACCTTCGATGTTGCGCGACGCCTTCAGGAAACCTTCGTTCACGGTCGCCCCGTCGATGACCAGAGCGCGTTTCCAGCCCAGGTTTGCAACCTGTTTGGCCAGTGCAGCGGTCTTGCCTTCGGCTTCGGCGTTTTCGATCACAACCAGTTCACCAGCTGCCATTTTGGCAGACAGCGCGTGGCGCAGACCGAGTTTACGGAACTTCTTCGGCAGGTCATGACCATGCGAACGCACGACCGGACCTTTGTAAACGCCACCACCCCGGAAGATCGGTGCCGAGCGAGCGCCGTGGCGTGCGCCACCGGTGCCTTTTTGGCGATAGATCTTCTTAGTCGAATAGGACACTTCCGAGCGGGTCTTGACCTTGTGGGTGCCAGCCTGAGCGTTGTTGCGCTGCCAACGGACCACACGGTGCAGGATGTCCGCGCGCGGCTCAAGGCCGAACAGATCGGCGTCCAGCTCGATGTTGCCGGCTTTGCCGCCGTCCAGTTTGATTACATCAAGTTTCATGCTTCACCACCTTCCGCGGGAGCTTCTTCCGCAGGTGCTTCAGTTGCAGCACCTTTTACGGCTGCCGGGAAAGGCAGGCCTTCCGGTGCTTTCTTCTTGACGGCGTCCTTGACGGTGACCCAGCCCGATTTCGGTCCGGGAACGGCGCCTTTGATGAAGACCAGACCACGGTCGGCGTCGGTTTTGACGACTTCCAGGTTCTGGGTGGTTACACGGGCAGCACCCATGTGACCGGCCATCTTCTTGCCTTTGAAAACCTTGCCCGGATCCTGACACTGGCCAGTCGAACCGTGCGAACGGTGGCTGATCGAAACACCGTGCGAGGCGCGAAGACCACCGAAGTTGTGGCGCTTCATTGCACCGGCAAAGCCTTTACCGATCGAGGTGCCCGAAACGTCAACTTTCTGACCTTCCAGGAAGTGTTCTGCCGAAATCTCGGCACCCACTTCGATCAGGCCATCTTCGGAGACGCGGAACTCGGCCAGCTTACGCTTAGGCTCGACCTTTGCAGCGGCATAGTGACCGCGCATGGCCTTCGAGGTGCGTTTTGCCTTGGCAGCACCAGCGCCCAGCTGAACGGCGGTGTAGCCGTCTTTGTCAGCAGTACGCTGTGCAACGACCTGCAGGCCGTCCAGGTGAAGAACGGTCACAGGGATCTGCTTGCCGTCTTCCATGAACAGGCGGGTCATGCCTACTTTTTTTGCGATAATACCAGAGCGCATAATCTATACCCTCCGATCTTACGACTGCAGCTTGATCTCGACGTCCACACCAGCGGCGAGGTCGAGCTTCATCAGCGCGTCAACGGTCTGGGGGGTCGGATCAACGATGTCGAGCAGACGCTTGTGCGTGCGGATCTCGAACTGGTCGCGGGATTTCTTGTCAACGTGAGGGCCACGGAGAACCGTGAACTTCTCAATCTTGTTCGGCAGCGGGATCGGGCCGCGCACGTTCGCGCCGGTCCGCTTGGCAGTATTGACGATCTCTTGCGTGCTGGCATCCAGAACGCGATAGTCAAATGCCTTCAGCCGAATACGGATGTTTTGGCTTTGCATAATAACAGCCTTTTATCAGGCGTTGAGGTTGAGAGGAGGACAAGCGCGCATCGCCAACCCTCTTCGAACCCAAAAGGCGGGAATCACCCCGCCTTGACGTTCTTATCGAGAACTCGCGCGACTTACAGGGGTGTGGGGGGATTGGCAAGGGGGAAATGTACTTCGCATGAGCACGCGAATGCAAGCCCACCACTAGTGAGCTCAACCTGAACGCCAAAAATATAGTAACACACAGTTTTTGAGTGACTGCAGCTTTGATCTGTCACTTTTAGATTGAGACTCAATTCAAGACTGTTAGCAGTACACCGAACACAAGCATTTCATACAGCAAGAAGGAAAATACATGCGTGGATTTGCAACCATTCTTGCGCCAGCCGTTTTGAGTGGCGCAGTTGTTCTTTCAACTACCTCGGCAGCGATGTCATTGGATCTCAATCAGCGCGCCCAAATCATTGAGAGTGTAGGTAAATTTGTTGAAGCCATCGGTTGCGCATACGAAGCGGACAATCAAGATGATCTCTTGGTAGCCGATCTGGGCACAGAAGAAATGGACGGTGCCAGTTACATAGCATTTCCAATGGTTGATGTTGGTTGCGCACAAGGATCCGGAACTATCTACTTCACACCGGTTGTACTGCGGGTCTCAGATTTTGGCTCTCAGGCAACTTACGTAGACTTGTGGGCTACTGCGCAAGTTGATTTCGTCAACATGCCAGCAAGATCTTTGGAATCTGTAGAAGCTCTGGATGCGAGTCACATTCGCATGACCGGATATGACTACCACGAAGACGATTCAAATTGCTGCCCGACCAAACGCGTGGACCGTGTATACAAACGGTACTTGGGAGGAGGAGAAGGATTGTGGGTCCCGGTGTTTGATTGACGCGATAAACCAAGCACAAAATCCACTCCCAAAAAAAGGCCGCCCCGAGGGAGCGGCCTACGACTAATTCCTTTCCGCGCAACGCGTGCTGACCATAGCAGGAATGCAAAAAAAGGGCGTCCCGAGGGACGCCCTTTTCGTTTGATATCTCGAGAGCGATTACTCGACGATTTTCGACACGACGCCGGCGCCGACGGTGCGGCCGCCTTCGCGGATGGCGAAACGCAGGCCGTTTTCCATCGCGATCGGTGCGATCAGTTCAACCTCGAACGACACGTTGTCGCCGGGCATAACCATCTCGGTGCCAGCTGCCAGGGTCACGGTGCCGGTCACGTCAGTCGTACGGAAGTAGAACTGAGGACGGTAGTTCGCGAAGAACGGAGTGTGACGACCGCCTTCTTCCTTGGTCAGGATATAGGCTTCGGCTTCGAACTTGGTGTGCGGTGTAACCGAACCTGGCTTACACAGAACCTGACCACGCTCAACGCCTTCACGGTCGATACCGCGCAGCAGGGCGCCGATGTTGTCGCCCGCTTCGCCGCGATCCAGCAGCTTGCGGAACATTTCAACACCAGTACAGGTGGTTTTCTGAGTGTCACGGATGCCGACGATTTCGATCTCGTCGCCAACGTTGATCACGCCACGCTCAACACGACCGGTCACAACAGTACCACGGCCCGAGATCGAGAATACGTCTTCGACCGGCATCAGGAACGGCTGGTCAACAGCGCGCTCAGGTGTCGGGATGTATTCGTCCACGGCCGCCATCAGCTTGCGGATCGATTCTTCGCCGATTTCCGGCTTGTTGCCTTCCATCGCGGCCAGAGCCGAACCTGCGATGACTGGAATGTCGTCGCCGGGGTAGTCATACGAAGACAGCAGCTCGCGGATTTCCATTTCCACCAGTTCCAGCAGTTCTTCGTCGTCAACCTGATCCACTTTGTTCATGAACACGACCATGGTCGGGATGCCAACCTGGCGGCCCAGCAGGATGTGCTCGCGGGTCTGCGGCATCGGGCCGTCAGCAGCGTTCACAACCAGGATCGCGCCGTCCATCTGTGCGGCACCGGTGATCATGTTCTTGACGTAGTCAGCGTGGCCGGGGCAGTCGACGTGCGCATAGTGACGCGTGTCGGTCTCGTATTCCACGTGGGCGGTCGAGATGGTGATGCCACGTGCTTTTTCTTCAGGCGCGCCGTCAATCTGGTCATACGCTTTGAAGTCACCGAAATACTTGGTGATTGCTGCGGTCAGCGTGGTCTTGCCGTGGTCAACGTGGCCAATCGTGCCGATGTTGACGTGCGGCTTATTACGCTCAAACTTTTCCTTTGCCATGATGGCCTCCTTTTTCGGTAATGAAGGGAGCCCCTGAACAGAGCTCCCTCAAATCTTCGCTTATGCGTATTTCGCCTGGATCTCGTCCGAGATGTTCTGCGGAACCGGATCGTAGTGATCGAACTGCATGGTGAACTGGGCACGGCCCGACGACATCGAACGCAGAGTGTTGATGTAGCCGAACATGTTCGCCAGCGGAACGAACGCGTCGATCGCGATGGCGTTGCCACGGTTTTCCTGACCGGAAACCTGACCCCGACGTGATGTCAGGTCGCCGATGATGCCGCCGGTGTATTCTTCCGGGGTGATCACTTCGACCTTCATGATCGGCTCAAGCAGTTTCGCACCGGCTTTGCGCATGCCTTCACGCATACCCATACGAGCCGCGATTTCAAACGCCAGAACCGAGGAGTCCACGTCGTGGTATTTACCTTCGATCAGGGCAACCTTGAAGTCGATCACGGGGAAGCCAGCCAGCGGGCCGCTATCCATGACGGATCTGATGCCTTTTTCGACACCCGGGATATATTCCTTGGGCACCGAACCACCAACAACGCGGGATTCGAACGAATAGCCTTCACCCGGCTCTGTCGGCGAGATGATCATCTTCACCTCAGCGAACTGACCCGAACCACCCGACTGTTTCTTGTGGGTGTAAACGATCTCGGCTTCGTGACCGATGGTTTCGCGATAGGCAACCTGCGGCGCACCAATGTTCGCTTCAACCTTGAATTCACGCTTGAGACGGTCAATCAGGATGTCCAGGTGAAGTTCGCCCATGCCCTTCATGATGGTCTGACCAGATTCCAGGTCAGTTTCCACGCGGAAGGATGGGTCTTCTGCGGCCAAACGGCCCAGACCCTGGCTCATTTTTTCCTGGTCAGCCTTGGTTTTCGGCTCAACCGCGATCTCGATCACCGGATCGGGGAAGGTCATCGTTTCCAGAACCACCGGATCGCCGGTCGCACACAGAGTGTCGCCGGTGGTGGTGTCTTTCAGACCTGCCAGTGCGATAATGTCACCTGCGAATGCTTCCGTGATTTCCTCACGATCATTCGAGTGCATCATCATCATCCGGCCGATACGCTCTTTCTTGCCCTTGGTCGAGTTCAGAAGCGTGTCGCCCTTGGCCAGAGTACCCGAGTAGATGCGGGTAAAGGTCAGCGAGCCAACAAAGGGGTCGTTCATGATTTTGAACGCCAGGCCCGAGAACGCCATGTCATCATCCGCGCGGCGGGCAATGTTACGGGTTTCTTCTTCGTCACCGGGTTTGAAGCCCATGTAATCGACAACGTCCAGCGGGCTGGGCAGATAGTCGATCACAGCATTCAACAGCGGCTGAACGCCTTTGTTCTTGAACGCCGAACCACCCAGAACCGGAACAAACGCGATTTCCAGAGTACCTTTGCGCAGCAGGGCGCGCAGGGTCGGAACGTCGGGCTCATTGCCTTCCAGGTATTCCATCATCGCGTCGTCGTCCATTTCGACGGCCGCTTCGACCATTTTACCGCGCCATTCGTCAGCCATGTCTTTCAGGCTGTCACGGATCGGTGCTTTTACCCAGCTTGCGCCCAGGTCTTCGCCCTGCCACAGCCATTCTTCCATGGTGACCAGGTCGATCAGGCCTTCCAGCTCGGTTTCTGCGCCGATTGGAATACCAACTGGAACAGCACGTGCGCCGGTACGATCTTCGATCATTGCAACGCAGTTGAAGAAGTCGGCGCCGATCTTGTCCATCTTGTTGACGAACACCATACGCGGAACCTTGTAGCGGTCAGCCTGACGCCACACGGTTTCGGTCTGGGGCTCAACACCGGCGTTTGCGTCCAGAACGCAGACGGCACCGTCGAGAACCGCCAGCGAACGTTCAACTTCAATGGTGAAGTCAACGTGGCCGGGGGTGTCGATGATGTTCAGGCGGTGCTTGGGCGAGTCAGCAGTTACACCGTCTTCGGTGCGTTCCCAAAACGTGGTGGTCGCCGCCGAAGTGATGGTGATGCCGCGTTCCTGCTCCTGCTCCATCCAGTCCATGGTGGCTGCACCATCGTGCACCTCACCGATGTTGTGGGATTTGCCGGTGTAATACAGGATGCGTTCCGAGCAGGTGGTTTTACCTGCATCGATGTGCGCCATGATACCGAAGTTACGGTAATGGTTGAGTGTATATTCGCGTGCCATTTTGATAAGCCTCTGGAATTACCAACGGTAATGGCTGAAGGCTTTGTTCGCCTCGGCCATCTTGTGGGTGTCTTCGCGCTTTTTCACGGCAGTACCGCGGGACTGTACGGCGTCCAGCAGTTCGCCCGCAAGGCGCTCTTCCATGGTGTTTTCGTTACGGCCACGCGCAGCAGTGATCAGCCAGCGGATGGCCAGTGCTTCGCGGCGCTCGGGGCGCACTTCGACCGGAACCTGATAGGTTGCACCACCAACCCGGCGCGAGCGAACCTCGACCGACGGTTTGATGTTGTCGAGTGCTTCGTGGAACACTTCGACAGGAGCGCGCTTGATCTTGCCTTCAACGCGGTCAAAGGCGTTGTAAACGATGCGCTCTGCGACCGACTTCTTGCCGTCGATCATCAGGTTGTTCATGAATTTGGTCAGTACCTTGTCGCCAAATTTGGCGTCAGGCAGGACTTCGCGTTTTTCGGCGGCGTGACGACGTGACATATCAGCCTCTCCTTCTTACTTGGGACGCTTCGCGCCGTATTTCGAACGACGTTGCTTACGGTCTTTGACGCCCTGGGTATCCAGAACACCGCGCAGGATGTGGTAACGGACACCGGGAAGGTCTTTTACACGGCCGCCACGGATCAGAACAACCGAGTGTTCCTGCAGGTTGTGGCTTTCACCGGGGATGTACGAGATGACCTCGAACCCGTTGGTCAGGCGCACTTTGGCAACCTTACGCATAGCGGAGTTCGGCTTTTTCGGTGTGGTCGTATACACACGAGTACAGACGCCGCGCTTCTGCGGGCACTGCTCCAGGTGCATGGACTTCGAGCGTTTTACTTTGGGCTGACGCGGCTTGCGGATCAGCTGTTGAATAGTTGGCATTCCGGTTTCTTCCCCGTTTTGCAACACACATGACATGCACGCGCATTGCGTGCGGCTAAACTTGCTGCGTTCGTGCGTCCACAAGCGCAAAACCCGCGAGCGTTCCCATTCCGAGGTGAACGTCGCGGTTTGTTATCAGAGGGCGCGAACGATAAAAGTGTCCGGGCCTTGACCAGTTCATTACTGGAATCGGTTGTGGGGCGGCCCCCGGCACCGAGATGACGCGCGTATATGGGGAGTCGGCCCGAGTGTCAACAGCACATACCCGACAAGCCGATTGGCAGCGTTTTATCAAGACTTAGCTGCAGCTTCCAGCGCTACTCGCCCGTTGCCGGCAATTGCGGATTTCTGCATAGTGGCCACGAAACTTTTTGATGGACGAAACATGCAAGTCATTGGCCTGTGCCGCTTTTCCTACCCCGCGATCGGCGGCTATCAGGTAGAACACGAAACTGTCGAAGAGCGTCGTCAATACCTGTACAATCCAGAGCGGCTGGAAGAACGGTTTCGTCTGTTCGAAACCACCACCATGCCCGGTTTTCGGGAACAGACAGACGAGGACTTTGAACTGGTGGTGCTAACCGGTGAATGCCTTCCCCAAAAGTCCATGGACCGACTGTATGATCTAACCTCGGGCATCAGGCAGATCCGCATCGTCAAGCGCACACCAGCCCGGCATCGCCCAGTTGTCAAAGAGGTTCTGCACAGCGCCCGCACCGACCCGGATCAGCCGTGCCTCCAGTTCCGGCATGATGACGATGACGCCGTCTCGGTCGACTTTGTCGAACGTCTGCGCCTTGCGGCGATTGACGCTAAAGGACTGACCAGGAATAGCCAAACGGTCGGGCTGGATTTCAACAGCGGGTTTCTGGCGCGTTTTGGACCGGATGGCATTCGCGCCACCCAGGTGTTCCGGTCCCTTTTGGGCGTAGGGTTGGGGATGTATATTGCCGGCGGCTGCAAACACACGATCATGAGCTTCACGCACCATAAGATCGGTCGTTTCATGCCCGTGATCAGCTATCCCGACGCGCCCATGTGGGTGCGTACGCTGAACAACTTCAACGACTCCCCCCATGCCCGCGCCAGCAAGACCGGGCTGTCCCCACTGACACCGGAACAAGAAGGCGAGTTCATTGCGCGATTTGCCATTGAACAGGACAAGGTGCGGCGGGCTCACTCGGCAGGTTGAGACTGCCGTTCCCGGAACAGCGTGAACAGCCCCGCACCCACGACCAGAACAGCGCCCAACATCGTGATCGTATCAGGCCAATCGCCAAAAATGACCCAACCCAGCCCCAAAGCCCAGATCAGGCTGGAATACCGGAACGGCGCGATAAAACCGACGTCGCCTTCGCGCATGACCATGACGCTGCAAAGATATCCGGTCAGAACAAAGACCGCGGCTGAGGCCACCATTATGCCTGCGCCCGGCGTTACCGGCTCCCACCCTGTGACTGCAGTTGCGATCCCTGCGGCCACTGTAATGGAAACCGTCGTCGCCAATGTGACCGTCAAGGACGGAACATGGGTGGACATACGCCTGGTAATCAGGTCGCGTGCGGTGACGGATGCCACGGCAATCAGAGCGTAAATCGCGTAAAGACTGAACCCATCAGGCCCCGGCCGTACAATCAGCAACATTCCTGCAAAGCCCATCCCGATCGCTAGAATGCGGCGCCAGCCGATATGTTCACCAAAGAACAAAACAGCCCCCAATGTCACCGTAAGTGGCAACGCCTGAAGAACGGCCGTTACATTTGCAAGCGGCATATGCAAAAGCGCTGTCAGAAAGAAGAATGTGGCCGACAACTCGGCCAGGCAGCGTGCAGCAACAAGCCACTTGTCGTGGCGCGGAAAGTTCAGGTGCAGCGCCCCAAGATGACGCGCCATCAGAAACACCAATAACGTCGCCAAGAGGCCACGCATCGCAACCATCTGAAACAGCGGCAAGTCTGCCCCCGCAACTTTGATCAATGCATCATTAACGGTAAAGGCTGCCATGCTGCCCATCATCAGCATAGCGCCCTTCACATTCGGGTTCATAGTCGCAGAATCCAATACTCAAAAGAAACACGGATCATTGGCCGTAAGTCCTTGTGAGATGTCAATATGCAACCACGGACCCGTCGGTCAGTCGGGCAAGATCACCAGTGTGTGGTCTATACCGGCAAGGGCCGCGTCTATGCGCTGGGCAATCTCAACCCAATCACCCCCAGCCAATCCTGCGCCAATCATCGGATAGCCGATCCGCGATGCGGGAAATGTGCGTGCAATCTTCGAAAAACAACCCGAGATCGCGTCATATTCCACAAGCGGCCCCGGCCCCTCCCAATGAAACTGGGTATAGGCATTAACCACCGCAAACTCGGTCGTACCCCGCGTGATCTGGACCGAAGAAATCGTTCCGAGTTTTGATCGGGACCCAAGGTCCGTCTGCTTGTCGGCCTCAAGCGCATCAGGGAATTCCACCGCAATCGCCCGTGCTATCCCGGCCCCCATCGCATGGAAGCAATTGCAACCGTGAACGATGACATCAAACTCACCATTCAGTGCAAGCTGTATCAAATCACCTTTGATTGTATGCATCATGCATCCCTTGGTCAGTGGGTCGCTGTCTTCGAGACTATTCAGTTGTATCACGATTGGGCGAAAGCGCACCAAGGGCAAAAGAAAAGGCCCCGCAAAATCGCAGGGCCTTTCCGTATTTCTATGATGAGGAAGTTACTCGCGGCTTTCCGGTGTTTCCACCAGAACGTCCAGCTCGTCACCGACCATATCGTCATCCATGACCGGCGCAGCCAGAGCAGCGGCCGCTTCGGCCTCTTCCCGGCGGGCTTCGATCACGACGTTGTCGCGGCCTTGCGCAACCTGGCGCACGGCCTGAGTGGCCCCACCGGTACCGGCTGGGATCAGGCGACCAACGATGACGTTCTCTTTCAGGCCAACCAGTTTGTCCTTCTTGCCCTGAACCGAAGCTTCGGTCAGCACGCGGGTGGTTTCCTGGAACGACGCCGCCGAGATGAACGAACGTGTCTGCAGCGAGGCTTTGGTGATCCCCAGAAGGATCGGTTCGCCCTGAGCCGGACGTCCGCCGCGGGCCAACGTCTTTTCGTTGGCTGCGTCAAACTCCTGCTTGTCGACATGTTCGCCTTTCAGCAGGGTGGTGTCGCCCGAATCCAGGATCTCCCACTTCTGCAGCATCTGGCGCACGATGACCTCGATGTGCTTGTCGTTGATCTTCACGCCCTGCAGACGATAAACGTCCTGCACTTCGTCGATCATGTAATCCGCCAGCGCTTCAACACCCATGATGGACAGGATGTCATGCGGAGCCGGGTTACCGTCCATCAGGTATTCACCCTTCTGGATGAAGTCCCCTTCGGCGACCGGGATGTGCTTGCCCTTGGGTACCATGTACTCGATGGTCTCCATGGACTCGTCAGCCGGCTCGATGCTGATGCGGCGCTTGTTCTTGTAGTCGCGGCCAAAGCGCACGTAACCATCGGCTTCTGCGATGATCGCGTGATCTTTCGGACGACGGGCTTCGAACAGTTCGGCCACACGTGGCAGACCACCGGTGATGTCCTTGGTCTTGGCGCCTTCACGCGGGATACGCGCAACGACTTCACCAGCCTCGATTTTTTCACCGTCTTCGATCGACAGGATAGCATCCACCGACATCGGATAGTGAACCGGGTTGCCCGCATCATTGCGGACCGGCTCGCCATCTTCACCAACCAGAATGATCTCGGGCTTGAGGTCGCTGCCTTTGGGGGCGGCGCGCCAGTCGATCACGATTTTCTGGGTCATGCCGGTTGCATCGTCGGTCTCATCGCGGACAGCAATGCCCGAAACAAGGTCAACATACTTCGCGGTACCGGCTTTCTCGGCGATGATCGGCAGGGTGTAGGGGTCCCACTCGTACAGCTTGTCGCCACGGGCAACCTTGGCGCCGTCCTTGACGAACAGCTTGGAGCCGTAGCCCAGCTTGTGGCTGGCACGTTCCTCGCCGTGTTCGTCCTTGATCACCAACTTCATGTTCCGACCCATGACCAGGATTTCGCCTACGGAATTGGCCAGAACCTGCGGGTTCTCGAACGACACCACACCGTCTTGGCTGGCTTCCTGGAACGACTGCTGACCACCTTGGGCAACACCGCCGATGTGGAAGGTCCGCATCGTCAGCTGTGTACCAGGTTCACCGATGGACTGGGCGGCGATGATGCCGACAGCCTCACCCGTGTTGACCCGCGTACCACGTGCAAGGTCACGACCATAGCAGGTGGCACAAACGCCTTCCTCGGACTCACAGGTCAGAGGCGAGCGGATGCGCATCGAAGCAACACCGGCCTCGTCAATGGTGTCGGCCATGCGTTCGTCGATCAACTGACCCGCAGCGACCAGAACCTCTTCCGTACCCGGACGCAGAACGTCATCGGCCGAAACACGACCCAGCACACGTTCGGCCAGCGATGCAACAACCTCACCATCGTTGACCGCGGCTTCGGCGGTGATCGCACGTTCAGTACCACAGTCGATCTCACGAACGATGCAGTCCTGAGCCACGTCCACCAGACGACGGGTCAGGTAACCCGAGTTCGCCGTCTTCAGAGCGGTATCCGACAGACCTTTACGGGCACCGTGGGTCGAGTTGAAGTACTCGAGAACGGTCAGACCTTCTTTAAAGTTCGAGATAATCGGCGTCTCGATGATGTCACCGTTCGGCTTGGCCATCAGACCACGCATACCGCCCAGCTGTTTCATCTGAGTAACCGAGCCACGCGCACCCGAGTGGGCCATCATGTAGACCGAGTTCGGTTCCTGTTCGGAGCCATCCTCTGCCCGATCCGAAGACGAGATCGTGCCCATCATCGCATCGGTGACGCGGTCGTTACACTTCGACCAGGCATCGACAACTTTGTTGTACTTTTCGCCCTGTGTGATCAGTCCGTCCATGTACTGCTGTTCAAAGTCTTTTACCTGACTGCGGGTCTCATCAACGATGCCCCACTTATCATCAGGGATGACCATGTCGTCCTTACCGAACGAGATGCCCGCCTTGAACGCTTCTTTGAAACCCATCGACATGATCTGGTCACAGAAGATAACCGACTCTTTCTGACCGCAGTAACGGTAGACAGTGTCGATCACCTGCTGCACTTCTTTCTTCCGCAGCAGACGGTTGACCAGCTCGAACGGCGCCTTGTTGTTCATCGGCAGCAGCGCACCCAGGCGCAGACGGCCCGGAGTTGTCTCGAAACGCTTCTGAACTTCGTTGCCTTCGTCGTCGATCTGCGTGATCCGCGCGGTGATCTTGGTGTGCAGGTGCACTTCGCCGGAATCCAGCGCGTGCTGAACTTCGTCGATCGAACCAAACACCTTACCTTCGCCGGGCATGCCTTCGCGTTCCAAGGTCACATAGTACAGACCCAGGATCATATCCTGCGACGGAACGATGATCGGCGCACCGTTTGCAGGCGACAGAACGTTGTTCGTCGACATCATCAGAACACGGGCTTCCAGCTGGGCCTCAAGGCTGAGGGGCACGTGAACCGCCATCTGGTCACCGTCGAAGTCGGCGTTAAAGGCCGAACAGACCAGCGGGTGCAGCTGGATGGCTTTACCTTCGATCAGGACCGGCTCGAACGCCTGAATGCCCAAACGGTGCAGCGTCGGCGCACGGTTCAGCATAACAGGGTGTTCGCGGATCACCTCGTCGAGGATATCCCACACTTCGGGACGCTCTTTCTCGACCAGTTTCTTCGCCTGCTTCACGGTCGAAGACAGACCCTTGGCTTCAAGGCGCGAGTAGATGAACGGCTTGAACAGCTCCAGCGCCATCTTCTTGGGCAGACCACACTGGTGCAGCTTGAGTTCCGGACCGGTCACGATGACCGAACGGCCCGAGAAGTCGACGCGCTTACCCAAAAGGTTCTGACGGAAGCGACCCTGCTTACCTTTCAGCATGTCCGACAGCGATTTCAGCGGACGCTTGTTGGCACCGGTAATCACGCGCCCACGACGGCCATTGTCGAACAGAGCGTCCACGGATTCCTGCAACATCCGCTTTTCGTTGCGGACGATGATGTCAGGTGCGCGCAGTTCGATCAGACGCTTCAGACGGTTGTTCCGGTTGATGACGCGGCGATACAGATCGTTCAGATCCGAAGTCGCGAAACGGCCACCATCCAGCGGAACCAGCGGACGCAGTTCCGGCGGAATGACTGGGATCACGGTCATCACCATCCACTCAGGCCGGTTGCCCGACTCGAGGAAAGATTCAACAACCTTCAGACGTTTGATGATCTTCTTGGGCTTCAGTTCACCGGTTGCTTCGGCCAGATCAGCGCGCAGCTGCTCGGCTTCGGCTTCCAGATCGATCTGAGCCAGCATCTCACGGATAGCTTCCGCACCGATGTTCGCCGTGAACGCGTCCATGCCATAGGCATCCTGCGCGTCCATGTACTCTTCTTCGGTCAGCATCTGGCCATAAGACAGGTCGGTCAGACCGGGCTCGATGACTACATAGTTTTCAAAGTACAGAACACGTTCCAGATCGCGCAGCGTCATGTCCAGCATCAGACCGATGCGGGACGGTAGCGATTTCAGGAACCAGATATGTGCGACAGGCGCGGCCAGTTCGATGTGGCCCATACGCTCGCGGCGGACTTTCTGCAGGGTGACTTCCACACCGCATTTCTCGCAGACAACGCCGCGATACTTCATCCGCTTATATTTGCCGCACAGACATTCGTAATCTTTGATCGGGCCAAAGATACGCGCGCAGAACAGACCGTCACGCTCGGGCTTGAACGTCCGGTAGTTGATGGTTTCGGGTTTCTTGATCTCGCCATAGGACCAAGACAGAATCCGCTCGGGCGACGCCAAGGAGACTTTGATCTCGTCAAAGACTTTCGGCGGCGTCAGCGGGTTGAACGGGTTATTGGTGATTTCCTGGTTCATTTTGCGTCCTTACAAATTGGGATGGGATGAGTGTGGGGCGTTGCCGCCCCTACTCTTCCTCCGCATCCAGGAGTTCCATATTCAGGCCGAGGCCACGGACTTCTTTAACCAGAACGTTGAACGATTCCGGTACGCCCGCTTCAAAGTTATCCTCGCCTTTGACGATCGACTCATACACCTTGGTCCGGCCGGCGACGTCATCCGATTTCACGGTGAGCATCTCCTGCAGGGTGTAGGCGGCGCCATAAGCTTCCAGGGCCCAGACCTCCATCTCACCAAAGCGCTGACCACCGAATTGCGCCTTACCACCCAGCGGCTGCTGGGTAACCAGGCTGTAAGGCCCGGTCGAACGCGCGTGGATTTTGTCGTCCACAAGGTGGTGCAGTTTCAGCAGGTACTTGATGCCCACGGTCACCGGACGCGCGAATTGCTCACCCGTACGACCGTCGAACAGAACCGACTGACCGCTTTCCGAGAAGCCCGCACGCACCAGCGCGTCGTTGACGTCAGCCTCTTTGGCTCCGTCAAAGACGGGGGTCGCGATCGGAACACCGCGGGTCACGTTGCCCGCAGCTTCAATCAGGTGACCTTCGTCCATGCCGGCAATGCCTTCTTCATAGACATTCTCGCCATAGGCCAGCTTCATCGCTTCGCGAACCGGGGTCAGGTCGCCGGAGCGGCGGTATTCACCCAGTGCTTCGTCGATGTTCAGACCCAGACCGCGTGCGGCCCAACCCATATGGGTTTCAAGGATCTGTCCAACGTTCATACGCGAAGGCACGCCCAGTGGGTTCAGACAGAAGTCAACCGGAGTACCATCAGCCAGGAACGGCATGTCTTCCATCGGAACAACCTTGGAGATCACGCCTTTGTTCCCGTGACGACCGGCCATCTTGTCGCCCGGCTGCAGCTTACGCTTCACGGCGATGAAGACTTTGACCATCTTCATCACACCCGGCGGCAGATCGTCACCACGACGGACTTTCTCGACCTTGTCCTCGAAACGGGCATCCAGAGCGCGCTTGAGCACTTCGTATTGCTCATTCAGAGCCTCTACGATCTGTGCGTCCTTTTCGTCTTCCAGTGCCAGCTGCCACCACTGACCACGGGTCAGCATGTCCAGCAGTTCCTCGGTGATCACCGATCCCGCCTTGACGCCTTTCGGGCCTTTGACAGCGGTTTTACCCAGGATCAGGCCTTGCAGACGCGCGTAGATGTTGCGGTCAAGGATCGCCAGCTCGTCATCCCGGTCACGGGCCAGACGTTCGACTTCCTCACGCTCGATCTGCAACGCACGCTCGTCTTTCTCGACGCCGTGACGGTTGAAGACGCGGACTTCCACGACAGTCCCGTAATCACCCGGCTTCACGCGCAGCGAAGTATCGCGCACATCAGATGCTTTTTCACCAAAGATGGCGCGCAGCAGCTTTTCTTCCGGGGTCATCGGGCTTTCGCCCTTCGGAGTGATCTTGCCGACCAAAATATCGCCCGGCTCAACATCCGCGCCGATGTAAACGATGCCAGCCTCGTCGAGGTTGCGCAGCGCTTCTTCACCGACGTTCGGAATGTCGCGGGTGATCTCTTCCGGGCCCAGCTTCGTGTCACGGGCGGCGACTTCGAATTCCTCGATATGGACCGAGGTAAAGACGTCATCACGCGCAATACGTTCGCTGATCAGGATCGAGTCTTCGTAGTTGTAACCGTTCCACGGCATGAACGCGACGACCACGTTTTTACCCAGCGCCAGCTCACCGATATCGGTGGACGGACCATCGGCAACAACCTCGCCTTTCGTGACAGTGTCGCCAACTTTCACCAGCGGACGCTGGTTGATGCAGGTGTTCTGGTTCGAACGCTGGAATTTGCGCAGACGATAGATGTCCACACCCGCGTCGCCCAGTTCCAGATCTTCGGTAGCACGAATAACGATACGCTGGGCGTCGACCTGGTCAATGATGCCGGCACGTTTCGCCTGAATCGCAGCACCCGAGTCGATGGCAACCTTTTCCTCAATACCGGTGCCGACCAGCGGCGCCTCGGCCCGCAGCAGCGGAACCGCCTGACGTTGCATGTTCGAACCCATCAGGGCGCGGTTGGCGTCGTCATTTTCAAGGAACGGGATCAGCGATGCAGCAACCGATACCAACTGTTTCGGGCTGACGTCGATCAGGTCCACATTCTCGCGCGGGGCGAGAGTGTAGTCGCCCGACTGACGGGTCGAAACCAGATCGTTGATGAACTTGCCATCCGCATCCAGTGTCGCGTTCGCCTGCGCCACAGTGTGACGCATTTCTTCGGTCGCGGACATGTAGTGAACCTCATCGGTCACCTCGGCGTCTTTGACGACGCGGTACGGTGTTTCGATGAAGCCATACTTGTTCACGCGGGCAAAGGTGGCCAGCGAGTTGATCAGACCGATGTTTGGGCCTTCCGGCGTTTCAATCGGGCACATCCGACCATAGTGGGTCGGGTGTACGTCGCGCACCTCAAAGCCCGCACGTTCACGTGTCAGACCACCGGGGCCAAGCGCCGAGAGACGGCGTTTGTGGGTGACTTCCGACAGCGGGTTGGTCTGGTCCATGAACTGCGACAGCTGCGACGAGCCGAAGAATTCGCGAACAGCAGCAGCAGCCGGTTTCGCGTTGATCAGGTCCTGCGGCATGACGGTGTCGATCTCGACCGACGACATACGCTCTTTGATCGCGCGCTCCATGCGCAGCAGGCCAACGCGGTACTGGTTTTCCATCAGTTCGCCGACAGAACGCACACGACGGTTGCCCAGGTGGTCGATATCGTCGATGTCACCTTTGCCGTCGCGCAGCTCAACCAGCGCCTTGATGCAGGCCACGATGTCTTCGCGGCGCAGGGTGCGCAGGGTATCCGGCGCATCCAGAGCCAGACGCATGTTCATCTTCACGCGGCCAACGGCGGACAGGTCATAACGTTCGCTGTCGAAGAACAGCGTGTCGAACAGTGCCGAGGCCGCTTCGACGGTGGGCGGTTCACCTGGACGCATAACACGGTAGATATCCATCAGCGCGGTGTCCCGGCCCATGTTTTTATCTGCCGCCATGGTGTTGCGCATGTACGGACCGACGTTGATGTTGTCGATGTCCAGAACCGGAATCTCGGTGACGCCGGCATCGATCAGCTCTTTGACAGTGCCGCCGATCAGATCGCCGTCCTTGTCATATTCAAGCGTCAGCTCATCACCGGCTTCGACGTAGATCGCACCGGTTTCTTCATTGATGACGTCTTTGGCGACGAATTTGCCAACGATATGATCGAATGGAACAAGCAGGTTGGTGACAGTGCCTTCGTCGATCAGTTTCTTGACAGCGCGCGGTGTGACCTTTTTGCCTGCTTCAGCAATCACTTCACCCGATTTCGCATCAATCAGATCATAAGTCGGACGGGTACCGCGCACACGTTCCGGGAAGAACGGAGCGATCCAACCCTTCTTCTTGTCCAGCTTGTAGGACACGGTGTTGTAGTACGCGTCCATGATCGCTTCCTGATCCAGACCCAGCGCATAAAGCAGGGTCGTCACAGGCAGTTTGCGGCGACGGTCGATACGGGCGAACACGATGTCCTTGGCATCGAACTCAAAGTCCAGCCAGCTGCCGCGATACGGGATGATGCGGCAGGCAAACAGCAGCTTGCCCGAAGAGTGGGTCTTGCCCTTGTCGTGGTCAAAGAACACACCAGGCGAACGGTGCATCTGGGACACGATCACACGCTCGGTGCCGTTCACGATGAACGTCCCGTTCGGCGTCATCAGGGGCATATCGCCCATGAACACGTCCTGTTCTTTGATGTCTTTAACCGATTTCGCGCCGGTGTCCTCATCGACATCAAACACGATCAGACGCAGAGTGACCTTCAGCGGCGCGCTGTAGGTCATGTCGCGCTGCATGCACTCTTCGACGTCATATTTAGGTTTTTCCAGATCGTATTTCACGAACTCCAGAACGGAGGTTTCGTTGAAATCCTTGATCGGGAAGACCGATTGGAACACGCCTTTGATGCCTTCGCCGTCTGTGGGCACATCTGCATCGCCGGAGCGCAGGAATAGATCATAAGAGGATTTCTGGACCTCAATGAGGTTCGGCATCTCCAGCACTTCGCGGATTTTGCCGTAATATTTACGAAGACGTTTCTGGCCAAGGAACGTTTGAGCCATGTCAGATGTCACCTTTCGATGTTCTCAGCGGACAAAGACACCGTCGGGCCCCGGTGCCTTGCACATTAGAGACGACACGTCCGGATCAATTCGTGGCCACCGTCCCGAATGGCAGCCTCCCGATCCGCGAACCGCGTCTTAGAAAACACCCCAATTTTCAGAGGCCCTTTCTAAGACAGGTTCGGCTGGACCCGGATTTCTCCGGATCCAGCCAATTTCTGCGGCACATCAGCGATGCACCTGTCGAATGGCTTAGGCCAGCTCGACTTCGGCGCCAGCTGCTTCCAGCTTGCCTTTGACTTCTTCGGCTTCGTCTTTCGACACGCCTTCTTTGATCTTGCCGCCAGCTTCGACCAGTTCTTTGGCTTCTTTCAGGCCCAGACCGGTGATGCCGCGAACTTCTTTGATCACGTTGATTTTCGAAGCGCCGGCGTTCTTCAGAACGACGTCGAATTCGGTTTTTTCTTCCTCAGCTGCGCCACCGGCGTCGCCACCGGCTGCCATGACAACTGCGCCGCCTGCTGCGGGCTCGATGCCATATTCGTCTTTGAGGATGGTTTTCAGTTCTTGTGCTTCCAGCAGGGTCAGACCCACGATGCTTTCTGCGAGTGCTTTCAGATCAGCCATTTTATCAGCTCTTTCCGTTTACAGTGTGTGTTCCAACGTCAGGGTAGTTACCCTACGCAGATCATTCAGTGCCAACCGCTTACGCAGCTTCCGCCTTCTCTTCGATGGTGGAAAGGATGCTTGCGATGTTGCTTGCAGGTGCGCCAATTGCGCCAGCGATGTTCGAAGCAGGTGCGCCCAGCATGCCCGCGATAGTAGCAATAAGCTCCTCGCGCGAAGGCATTTTGGACACGGCTTCGACGCCGGCACGATCCAGAGCGTTCTCACCCATTGCACCGCCAAGAATTTCGAACTTTTGGTTCTCTTTGGCGTAGTCCTGGGCCACTTTGGCTGCTGCCACAGGGTCCTCGGAATAGGTCAGAACGGTCATCCCTGTCAGCAGGTCGGCCATGCTTTCACACGGCTTACCCTCAAGGGCGATTTTGGCGAGCCTGTTCTTGGCAACACGCACGGAGCCACCCGCGTCACGAGCACGTGCGCGAAGGTCCTGCATCTCGGCAACTGTCAGACCGGCGTAGTGAGCAACCACTACGACGCCAGAGCTTTCGAAGATTTGGCCGAGTTCCTCGACCACTTTCTCTTTCTGGGCTCTATCCACAGTTCTCTCCAAGTTTGGGGCGATATCTCACCCCGGCTCATATTTGCCGCAGCTTTCGCTCCGGCGTTCAGGTCCGTTGTTACGGGATTGGCCAAAATTCGCCCGAGGGTTGGACCCCCCAGAATTCTTTGGTCTTACCCGTCTCAGGCAGGGAATTAAGGGGCCACATGGCACCACCCACCGTCTTGGACGAAACAAAATAAAGCGCACGACGAATCGCACGCTTTACTTCGTAGCCCTACTTAGGGCAGATGGGGCCGGTTTCCAAGGGGTAAATTGCGGTTTCCGCAGGTTCGCAACAGCACCTGTCGAAAACGATTTCCACCCCGTTTAGGGCTTAGCGTGTATATAGGCGCGGATTTGCGCAGCACAACGCGCAAACGCCAAATCAAGCAGCCCCAAGCATCGACTTTCCGTTGACATGGACATCGCACTGTTATCCTGTCCGGAGACTGGACAATAGCACTCAGGACTTGGCCCGTTGGCTGGAACGCTGCCCCTTTCAGACGAAGAAGATGCCCGCGTCGCCTTATTTATCGACGAGTTTTCAAACCAGTTCCTGAAAGAGCCCATCCGCCGTTATGAATGTATCTACCGATCGCACGCGTTCGACGACACGCGGTCCGTCGTGATCCTGCATACCGCAGCGCAGGCTTTCGCCCTTAAGATCGATACGCAATCGCCAGACACCGGGCGATTGAAGGACGAGTATGACCTGCTCGTCGAACTGTACCGATTTTTTGAGGGCAATGAGACCTCGCGCGTTGTCCGACCCGTTTACCTCTCGCCAGGTGGTGCTTTTCTGGTGACCGAATACATCAATCGGCCAACCGCCGTTGATCTGATCTACAACAGCAAAGACGATGATCAGGTCGCCCAGGTGTACCGTCGCGCGGGGTCGTGGCTGAACGATCTCCACAGTCGCAACCCGCCTGTTCGTTACGCCTTTCGCCCCAGGTGGATGACAGACAGCCTGAAAGAACTGATGACGGCCGTTCCCAACAAAATCGCGAACCAAAGCCGGACAATGGTGAACCTGATGCTGTCCGAAGGGACCCGCCTGAAGGGCACCGAGGACCTGCGCGTGTTTTCACATGGCGATTATCACGGGCAGAACCTTATTGTGGGACAGGGGAAAACGATCGGACTGGATTTCACCGAAGCCCGCGACAAGCTGGCGGTCTACGATATCGTCGATTTTCTGAAGGCGGATATCTTTCGGAATGGCGGCACATTGGGTGTCGACCGAAGCGGTATCCTTAAAAGAAACAAAGACATGTTCTTTCGCCTTTACCGACATCCTGTCAATGTTGAAATCTTGGATTATTGTCTCCGCGGACGGCTATTGAAAGACTGGTTGGCCTTGTGGCGGAACGACCACGAATGCAGCGATTTCGAAAAAGACAAGCGGCAAAGACTGGGCGATCGCCTGCAGATCGCGTTCCAACACCGTTGAGCTGGATGGATGGTCAGCGTAAATGACGAGATTGTGAGCGACATCGCGCAAATCTTAGTTGACCGAACCATCCCAAGAAACGTTATCCCAAACCATAACCCACGCGGCGTTTGTCAGTTTAGGCCGACAAAAACCGCCACACAGAAGGTAAGTCGCTTACATGGTTCTCCGCAGTTTTTTTGCTCAGGACAGCTCCAGCCTGGTCGCTACATTCGTCCCGGATACAGCTGACGCGAACGATATCGTGGTCGGAGGCTCGATCATCAACAATTCGGACACACCGGATGGCACCATCTTTACCTACTCGGGCGGCACCGGTACCACCATCACACTGGATGACACTGCTGGCAGCCCTGACGTTTTCGACGATGACCTGCCAGCTGGCCACGTCATCACGGATGGTGGCGGCATAGTGACAAACGGCATGCAGGTAGAATCCGAGTCAATTATCACTGTGCGAGCCCTGGATGACGATCTCAACCCGACCGGTCCAGAAATCACCATCTATGTGTTTTCCCAAGGCGGCGTGACGCAGGACGTTTGGGGCTATGCTACATCTGCCCCGCTAGATCCCGGAACGTCGTATGTCAAAACCGGCGGTTCGAATGCCGGGTCGTCGGCGTATGCTGACTATGTTACCTGCTTTGGGCCGGGAACCCTTATCGAGACTGCAGACGGTATCGTCGAGGTTCAAGACCTCATCAAAGGTCAACGCGTCTGGACACGGGACAGCGGATTTCAACCGATCCTCTGGATCGGAACGACCGAGGTTCATGGTCATGGGTCATTTGCTCCGGTGGTGATCGAGGCCGGCGCTATCGGGAACACGAAAGAGCTGGTGGTTTCGCAACAGCATCGAATTCTGATCGGCTCTCCTGCCACTGACATGCTTTTTGGATCATCCGAAGTGTTCGTGGCCGCCAAGAACCTGTGTGGCATTCCAGGGGTTTCGATCTGCCCAACGGATCGCATCACCTACACTCACTTCATGTTCGACCGACACCACATTGTCCGATCCAACGGCGCGCTGACAGAAAGCTACTATTATGGCGAAAGCGCAAAATACGCACTGTCGTCCCCGCAACGATCTGAAATCCTGGCGCTATTCCCATCAATCGAAGATGTCAGCGATGCGTTTCGACACACCGCAGTCCCAACAATCAGCGCGCGTGAGGCCGGTGTATTGCGCGCATATATCTAAGCCGTAGAGGTCAGACGCGCGCAGTCTTAAACTGCAGCTTCCGCCTGGCGCAGGCCACTTGAATGCCGCCTTCACGCGGACAGCCTGATCATCTTTAAGTAAGAAAATCCCGGGCGGTTCGCACCACCCGGGATTTCATCTTCGCGGTATTACAATTGGGCTTATTCGCCCGATGCCGCAGCAACATCCAAAGTCACGCCAGGGCCCATTGTCGAGCTCAGCGCGATTTTCTTCATGTAGGTGCCTTTGGCACCTGTCGGTTTGGCCTTGGCCACGGCCGAGATAAAGGCGCGGACGTTTTCGACCAGCTTGGCTTCGTCGAAGGACGCTTTGCCAACACCGGCGTGCACAACGCCGCCTTTTTCTGCCTTGAACTGAACTTCACCACCCTTGGCTGCTTCCACGGCCGCTTTCACGTCCATGGTCACGGTCCCAACTTTGGGGTTCGGCATCAGGTTGCGGGGGCCCAGAACTTTGCCCAGACGACCGACGATCGGCATCATGTCCGGGGTGGCAATGCAGCGATCGAATTCGATGGTGCCGCCCTGAATGGTTTCCATCAGGTCCTCTGCGCCAATGATATCCGCACCTGCTTCTTTCGCTTCGTCAGCCTTGGGGCCACGAGCGAACACAGCAACGCGCATGGTTTTACCGGTGCCATTTGGCAGGCCGACAACACCACGAACCATCTGGTCCGCGTGACGGGTGTCAACACCCAGGTTCAGCGCGATCTCGATGGTTTCGTCGAATTTCGAGGTTGCATTGGCTTTGACCAGGGCAACTGCTTCGTCAACCGACAGGTTTTCCTTGCCAGCGACAGCTTCGCGCGCGGCGCGCGTACGTTTACCGAGTTTTGCCATCTTACTTCACCTCGATGCCCATAGAGCGGGCCGAGCCCAGGATGATCTGCATTGCGCCTTCGACGTCGTTGGCGTTCAGATCTTTCATTTTGGCTTCGGCGATTTCGCGAACCTGCTTCGAGGTAACGGTTGCCACGGTCTCACGACCTGGGTTTTCCGCGCCACGGGGGCGGTTACGCTTACCAACCGGCTTCAGACCAGCGGCTTTTTTCAGGTAATAAGACGCGGGCGGCGTCTTGATGTCCATGGTGAAGGACTTGTCCTGATAATAGGTGATCACGGTCGGGCAAGGTGCGCCTTGCTCCATGTCTGCGGTCTTGGCGTTGAACGCCTTGCAGAATTCCATGATGTTGATGCCGCGCTGACCCAGCGCCGGACCAACTGGCGGCGACGGGTTCGCCTGACCTGCAGGAACCTGCAGTTTCATCGTACCAGCAAGCTTCTTAGCCATTTGGTTTCTCCTTTTCCAACACCCCTCTGACGCGTCATCAGGGCTATTCAGTTGTGTGGTCTGGTCCGCGAATCGCGATACGCTCGCCTTCCACAGTGCTTGACGCATTTTACGACAGAGCTGCGCCTTACTAGTCTGAACGTCCAATGGCAAGCCGAATTTCTGATCGCCGATCTGCCTGACGTACGAATCTTGCAGTTTCAGCCCAAGACAGTCAGAGTTTCATGATACCGGTCTATACGCTACAGCACGCAGCCTAACGAGAAACGCATGTTGCCCGCATCGCAAAAACCCAGCCCGCAACAAACTAAAGTTGACGCCCTGATCGAATGGATGGTCGATGGGGCCCGCTCGGCAGGAAATGCCATAGGCATCATTGAGGGTATTTGTACGAGTCTAGTGGATGCTGGCGTAGCAATCGACCGGTTCGGGTTGTTCATCTGGACGCTTCACCCCAATCTGACAGGCCGCCGGTTCTTATGGAAGGCGGGTGAGGGAGTGGACAGGGTTGATGCCCCGCTGCAGTTGTTTACGACCGAAATTTACACGAACAATCCCTTGCCCCATGTGATCGAGCGTAAGGAAACTATTCGTCGGCACTTGGAAGACCCCGATTGCCCGGAAGATTACATCATCATAGGCGAATTGCGCGAACAAGGGTTTACAGACTATCTTGCGCAGCCACTGATCTACCTCAACGGCGATACCCACGTGTGCACGTGGTCGAGCGCATCGCCGGGCGGATTCTCAGAACGGGACTTGAATATTCTGGAGAGGGTCCGTGGACCGCTCGCACGCCTGACCGAGTCCTATATGCTGCGACTGGATGCAACCTATCTTTTGTCGACCTATGTGGGCCGGAACAGTGGCGCACAAATTCTGGATGGCAAGATACACCGCGGCGACGGAGGAGAAATCGACGCCGTCATTCTTTTCGCAGATCTTAAGGGGTTCACACAACTCTCGAATTCAGTTTCCGGAGACGCGTTAGTCAAGCTTCTGAATAATACTTTCGACTGCCTGGCCCCATCCGTGATGGATCAGGGCGGTGAAATATTGAAATTTATGGGTGACGGATTTTTTGCCATTTTCCCAACTCGGGAAAACATGCCCCCAGACGCACAGGTCAAAGCCGCAATTGCGGCGGTTCAAGAAGGTTGGCAAGCGCTGGACACGGCAAGCTTCGATCATAAACTGGGCGTCCGCACAGCTATCCACTATGGTCGGTTTCATTATGGCAACATCGGAGGTGGCGACCGGCTGGATTTTACAGCGATTGGGCCTGACGTGAATCTAACCGCCCGATTGCTTACAGCGGCGACAGAGTTAGATTCTGATCACGTCCTCTCTGACGCGGCTGCGGCAATTCTGCCAGAACTGTGCGAACAGATCGGAACGGCGTCCCTAAAAGGGTTTGGCGAGGATCAATCTGTCTGGAAAGTTCGCACAGCAAATTCATAAAAAGGGTGCCCAACAGGTCACCTCAACATAAACTTTCTGCGAAGCCCAAGTATCCCTGCTTCGTAACCTGCGTGAAGTCCAGCTCGGCCGACATCTCGCAGCCAAAGATCGAAACCAAGACCTTCGCTTCTGGTTCTCGTCGTCCACGCCGTCGCCCATACCGACGAATTCCTCGAACGGACCATAATTGACCCGCTCGTCCACATTTCGTGAGTTAGAAGACTTTTATACCCATCGGAAAATAGCCTGAAATTGGCAAAAGTCCGCCAACCAACCGCGCTAAGACTGGGATTCGAGCGTCACTGCAATGTCCAGGTCCGCGTTGAGCAATGAATGTGGTATACTCATCAAATTCAGGCGTTTTGTTTTGGAGGTAAGTTATGTTTTTTCGTTTGATAGTTACGCTCGGACTCGCCCTATCCTTTGCTGCAACCGCTCCTCAGGTGGCGCGGGCCGACGCCGGTGACTTCCTCGGCGGCGCTGTCGTTGGTGGGGTCTTAGGTTACGCGATAGGCCAGGACCAGCAGAAGAAAAAAGCCCAGAGAACGACGCGGTCAACTCGGACCTACCGTCCCGGCATACCGTCGACAACACAAGGTGCGCAAACTCAGACCGCACTCAACTACTTTGGTTACAATGCCGGAAGGGTGGATGGACAGGTCGGCCGCGGAACCCGGTCTGCGATCGAACGTTATCAGGTTTCAATGGGCTACCCTATCAATGGCTATGATTTTCAGCCGTATCAGCGCGACTTCCTTATGCAGGCCTACTATTGGGCGACAAGCGGAGGACAGGCATCGACTCAACTGTCCGGACAGCCTCTTTTGTTAGCGTACCGTCAGCAAGTGCATAGCGGCACCGCTCTGGCGGCGGCTCCGCAGCCACCGGCAGTGGCCGCCCCGGTCGCAACCGCGCAAGAGGTCGAACCCACGACAGACGTTGCCGAAGCACCATCCACTACCCTACCGACCTTGTTTTCTGGCGGCACAACAGGCCCGTCACTCGCCAATCGCTGCAGCGCGGTTATGCTTCAGACGTCGACCAATGGCGGCTACACGACTTTGGCCAATATGTCCGATCCTGATTTTGCACTCAGCGAACAGTTTTGCCTGGCTCGAAGCTATGCCATGGCCCGGGGCGAGGATCTGATGCAGGACATTCAGGGACTGACACCAGACCAGGTCGCAGCTCAGTGTGACGCATTTGGTGAAATGTTGGAGCCGCAAGTTGTTGCGTTGTCTCTAAACTCAAAAACAGAGTCGGAAACTCAGATGCGCAAGCTTGCTTTGGATTCTGGGCTCAGCCCTGAAGATCTTGCCGCGACAAGCAAAGTCTGCCTGGCAATGGGTTACCTGCAGGACAACATGGATACCGCTGTTGGTTCTGCACTAATGTTGGTCGCTATGGGCGAGCCAGCCTATGGAGAGTTGGTTGGGCACCACCTGCGCGAAGGCTTTGGTGTACAAGAACGCCGCGATCTTGCGATGCAATGGTACGATGCGAGCCTTTCTGCGCTGGATGCCGGATCGCAGGCTGTCTTCCTGCCATCCCAATCAGACCGCCCGCAACTCTTGCGTGCGGCTATGGTGCAGGCGAGATAAGTCGATAAACTAAACGCTATCGGCGTCTACCAAGCTGAAACAAAAAAGCGCCGCGTTGCGTGTTGCATCGCGGCGTTATCAATGTAGCCAGAAAACAACCTAGCTCTACTTCGCAAGTTGCTAGAAACCTAGTTCGACCGTGACTTCACCGCCAAAAGTTAGAACAGCAGCTTGACCGGCACGCCCCACCCGACTTGTTTCGCGCGGTCAGATACGAGACCGCGATCCCAGCAACCTCCCACGAGAGAATCTCGCCCGAAAACGGTAAAGGCGGCATGAATAGGGGAATGGTGGGGTTGGCAAGTAGCTCACACCTTGTTTACAAAGGGCGTGTTTGTGTCCTGAACGAGCCTCTGTGACAGTTGGAAACAGCGAAACAAAATAAATAAATTGAATACATAAGTTGCTTAAGAAACGCAGGCGGGTATCTTGGTACGGCTTGGACACAGAAGAGGTGGTCAGGGATGGCATCATCTCGACTGAATAAGGGACTATTGGTCTGCATTCTTTTTGCTATGCTGCCGGGCTGTGGTAGCAAGGCTCAGGATCAGGGCGCAGAGCCGGAGGCGGTCACCCAAACCGGCGGGTCCAACAGTTCTTCTTCATACTCCTCTACGGGAATTGATCCTGCCACCTATGCCGGTCGGTTTCAGATCAAATTGAATAAAGAAGTTCCACTGCGCGATATTCCGGTTCCCTTCACTGTCTATGGTGGCCTTGAAGAAGCCAGCCCAACCCGTTTGCAACTGCGCGCCTTTATGGATTTGCGCGGATTGCAGGAAAAAGCGCCTCAAATACTGACCGGTCCCCTGGAAGAAAGCTGTAAACGCCAGATCTATCTTGAGGTTCGGGACGTCACCGCCATAGACGACACCGTAAAGATCGAGGGTTCAGCCCGTGCGCAGTTTACGAGATGTAACCGCCATGAAGAGCCGGGCTTTCGGTATTTTGGGGCCACAGTGGACGCGGTGGCCGTCGCCAAGGCCGAGGTGAAGGGCCAATGCCTGACATTCAGCATCGAAGGCGTTGATCTAGATCCGCGCGGTTTTATTGGCGCTGTCTCCAATCTTTTCGGCCTGACCAACCGCATCAACGAAGCCGTCCTCGAAAAAGGCGGGGAATTTTTGACTGCGCACCCGGTCTGCCCGCCATTGCCCGCGGAGTTCACTGTACTCGACCCGATTTACGAGTCCGGGGGCACTCGGGAAATTGCGCCTGGCGGGATGGGTGCTGCCATTGTCGGGTCTGCCGATGTCAGCGCTGAGACAATTGTCGAAGTCCTTGGAGGATTGAAGGAGCTTGGCGTATTGGAGTTTGCTGAATGAGACTTTGGTTGATTTTTCCAGTCTTAATGGCAGTAGTTCTGGGAGCCCGAGCACCCGACGCGCAACAGGTAGATTTTGTCATCGACGCGACACTGCCAGTTCGTGATACGGAATTGCCTTATACGCTTGATCTGAACCTCTCCGCTGTTGCCCCTACCCGGATCGGTGTGGGTGCCCTTCTTGATCTGCGCGAAGTACAGAAAACTGTACCTGAGCGACTGGCGGAAAACGCAATAGTCGACAATTGCGGCCTGCAAGTCCGACTGGATGAATTCGGCTTTAAGGCTCAAGACGACGCGATCGATCTGGATGGGCAAGTGACCATCACAATCTTTGAATGCAGCCGAACCAGTGAGCGCGACTTTCAGCGGGGTGAACAAAAAAACTCTATCCAGGCAAACATGTCCACCGAAGCGACTGTAGAGTTGCGGGACAACTGTGCCTATTTCGAACTTATCGACCTCGTACTCACGGCTCCCGAAGCGCAGCGCGAAAAACTCCTTGAGGACGATACGCTCGAGTCCGTCAAGAAGCTGATGTTGGCTGCCGTAGACCTTGTTTTGAACGAAACCCCTTTGTGTCCGGTACTGCCGGCAGAGCTCGCGTCTCTTGATCCGGTTTATGACTCTGGTGGCCCACGAGAGATCGGAGAAGGTGGACTTGGTGTATTTTTGGACGGTTCGGTGGATGTCAGCCCGTCGACAATTCTGGACATCCTAACAGTTCTTCAACAACAAGAACTAATTCCCGGTCCGCCCTAGCTGCAAAGCTCTTACTTTCCGGTCGATTTCTTCTGCCTTTTGCCTGCGAACTTGAAAAGCTGATGCCATAAAAGCAAAAGCGCCGCGTTGCTCCTAGCATCGCGGCGCTCCAAAATTCGCTGAAGTGGGTTTTAGCCCTGCTTCGTAACCTGCGTAAAGTCCAGCTCGACCGGGGTTTCGCGACCAAAGATCGAAACCGAGACTTTCAGCTTCTGGGCTTCGTCGTCCACACCTTCGACCATACCGTCGAAATCCTCGAACGGGCCGTCGTTGACCTTGACCTTCTCGCCCACTTCGAACGAGATCATCAGTTTCGGCGCGTCTTCACCTTCCTGAACACGGTTGAGGATCTGGTTCACCTCGGCGTCGCGCATCGGCATCGGGCGGCCCTGCGGGCCCAAGAAGCCGGTAACCCGGTTGATCGAGTTGACCAAGTGATAGCCCTGATCCGACATTTCCATATGCACCAGCACGTAGCCGGGCATAAAGCGGCGTTCGGTCGTGACCTTCTTGCCCCGGCGCACTTCGATCACCTCTTCGGTGGGCACCAGTACTTCGTCGATATCGTCCTCAAGGCCTTGCTCAGCCACGGACGTGCGGATCTGCTCTGCGATCTTCTTTTCGAAGTTCGAAAGAACGCTGACCGAGTACCACCGTTTCGCCATGAACCTGTCGTCCTTGTTTGCCTTCGGTGCGTTCGGAATGCCGCAAGCACCGTCATTGAAATTCTGCCACGTCACCCGGAATAAAAAGCGGCGCACAGCCCGAATCGCCGCACGCCCATTCCGAATAGTACTGTGTCAACTACTCTGACATCCCGCGCTGTGCAAGGGGGCTGTGGCGTTTCCGCCCGGCCCAATCCGGTTTAACCGAATGCGCCCAGGATCAGTTGAAGACCGCCGCGAATACCCAGATCGACCAGCGCAAAGAACACGGCGGTCAGTGCCGCCATGATGAACACCATGACCGTGGTCAGCAGAACCTCACGACGCGTGGGCCAGACGACCTTTGCGACTTCGGCGCGGACTTGCTGAATGAACTGGATCGGATTCATTGTTGCCATTTGGCTTGGTTCTCTCTGCTAGCGGATGGGCCGGACATAACCGGGCATTGCGGCAATTTCAAGAGTGGTCAGGACTTGGGTTTGTCATCCCATTCATCGCTGAGGATACGCCGCGCGTCACCTTCGGGATCATCATACTGGTTCGACCGCACCGTGTAGATAAACGCCACAAGGCCAACCCCGCCCAAAAACAGGGAAATCGGTATGAGATAGGCCAGAACTTCCATATCAACTACCTCAGGCGCAGGGCATTCAGGGACACGGTAATGGACGACGTCGACATCGCCAATGCCGCGATCAGTGGCGTGGCGAACCCGGCCACGGCCAAGGGTACCGCGATGATATTGTAAACCGTGGCGATGCGAAAGTTCTCGCGAATCCTTTTGGTCGCCTTCACTGCTGTGTCACAGGCATCTGCAATCGGGGACAAATCGTTGCCCAGTAATACGATATCCGACGCCACCCGCGCTGCGTCCAGCGCCGAGGCAGGTGAAATTGACACATGCGCCGCGGCAAGCGCGGCTGTATCGTTTAGCCCGTCACCAACCATCAGGACGTGGCGGCCCTGGTCGCTGAGCTCCTGTACATGGGTGGCTTTATCCTGAGGCAGCGCCTCGGCAATCCATGTTTCAATCCCAAGCTTGTCTGCCAGCGTTTGAACCGCGCCTCGTGTATCACCCGAGATGAGAACGACACTCTTTCCGCCGTCACGGAACGCCTGCACAGCCTCGGCCGCGCCCGGACGCAGAGAATCCGAGAACAGAAACGCAACCGGTGACTGCCCCGTGACCGCCAACCAAGCTGCCGTCTGATCACCTTCGGTCGCGCCGGTCCAACCGGCGCGCCCAAGGCGCACACGCTGATCACGGTAGGTTCCTTCGGTGCCATAACCCGGAACCTCGACCACATCCTCAAGTCTGGCAGGCTTGATCCCGGCATCTCTGGCGAACTTGGCAAGCGACACCGACAACGGATGCGAAGACGCCTCGGCCAGTGCCAGTGCAATCTCAAGATCCGCGCGGGAATGATCCTCAAGATTGGTCAATTCCGGAGTGCCGGATGTAAGTGTGCCGGTTTTATCAAAAACGACCGTATCAACCTCGGCCAGACGTTCCAGCGCAGTAGAATGTTTGATTAGCATCCCCTTGTGAAACAATCGCCCCGAGGCCGCCGTCGTCACAGCGGGCACAGCAAGCCCCAGCGCACAGGGGCAGGTGATGATCAGAACCGCCGCAGCGATGTTCAGCGCGGTTCGGATATCGCCGGAATAGATGTACCACCCAAGGAAACTGAGCGCGGACAGAATATGCACCCCCGGCGCGTATAGCTTGGCCGCCTTGTCAGCCAGCGACGTATAGCGCGATCGACCGGATTCTGCGATGGCCACCAGATCCGCCATACGGTGCAGTGACGTATCCTCACCGACCGCTGTGGTCCGGATCGTCAGCGGGCCCGTCAGGTTAACCTCACCCGCGCTGACGGCAAGACCGGCTTCGGCAAAGACAGGCAACGTCTCGCCCGTCAACAATGACCTGTCGAGCTCCGATTTGCCCGATACAATCTCACCATCCACAGGCATACGCCCGCCCGGGCGAACAATTATCAGATCACCAACGGCCAGGCTTGCGACGGACACCTCTTCTTCCGCCCCGTCCACCAAGCGAATTGCACGCGGCACTTCCAGGGCCGTCAGTTCTTCGGCTGCTGATCGGGCCGCAGCGCGGGTGCGATAGTCCAGATACCGGCCTGCGAGCAGGAAGAAGGTCAACGTCAGTGCGGCGTCGAAATAGGCATGCTCTCCGCTAAGCGCGGTTTCCCAAAGCGACGTGACAAGTGCCAGTAGGATCGCCAACACAATTGGCACATCCATGTTCAATCGTTTGACTCGCAGTGCACTCCAGGCGTTGGCAAAGAAGGGCTGCGCGGAAAAGGCAATCGCAGGCAGAGCAATGGCCGCTGAAATCCAGTGGAACAGATCCCGCGTCGCATCCGTAGCCCCTGACCAGACCGACACAGACAACAGCATCACGTTCATCGACGCGAAACCAGCCACCGCCAATCGCATCAGCAGATCACGCCCGGCCTTGTCGGATTGGGTTGCCGACAAAGCGCCCGGGTCCAGCTCATGTGCCTCATACCCGGCGCGCTCCAAAACGGGGATCAGGTCAGCAGCGTGTGTCTCAGCGGCTGCTTTGACCATTGCACGCTTGAGCGTCAGATTGACCCGCGCGTCCTCGACACCCGGATGGGCGTTCAGCGCGCGTTCAACATTCGCAATACAGGCCGAGCAGTGAATGCCGGGCAGGGATAGGGCTATCTGCACATCTTCAGGAACGGGTCGCGCTGGTTCCGCCGGTGCTGCGATGCAACCGGGGCATGCCGCCGTACCTGAGCCGAGCTGAGCGGTCATCCCCTACCCTTTCACATACAACGGAACCCGCTGCGCAAATTCGGCACCGCTGTTGTCTTTGGCCACCAGACGGATGTTCCAGTTCCCCTTGCCTAGCGCTGCGGGCGTGGAATAGGCGGTCCCGTCAAAAGTGAAATCCGGGGCGAAATCCTCTTTCACATGCGTCGCCCGGCCAACAACTGCCTGCAGCTCGGCCACTTGGACCGGCGCGCCGGTTTGGTCGGTGATGTGCAGGATCAAAAGACCACTATTGGTCTCAGCCCGGATTTCCCAACCCAAGGCCTGTTGCACCTTCAGGCGCTCGTTGAACTCCTGACTGGCGACGTAAGAGTTTTTGACCTCGAGCCCGGGAAAGGTTTGGACAGCTTTGTAGGCCAGCACGAGATTCACGGAAATGATCACCCCGAAAGCAGCGACAAAGATCGCCAGAAAGTGCTTTCCAGTAAATTGACGCTCGGCCATCTCAGTTTCCTCGTCCATTGAACGTCGTGTCCTTGTAGGCGCGCTCACCGCTTTCAATATCCTCGATCCAGATCCGAACCGGTGTCGCGTCCGCCGCTGCCGGATCCGTGTCTTTCGAGGCGATAATATAGACCCGCTGCAATTGCGCAGTATCCGCCGTGACATTCACGGTATCAAGTGGCGTGCCTTCGATCACGATCCGCATCGCGGGATCACCGGACAGAGACAGCTTGAACAGCCGTTCTTCGCCATGTTTGTTCCGCACGCGCACGTCATAGGTATTGCGGATCGTGCCGTCGGACAGGGTGACAAAGGTCGGGTTGCGAACCGGGGCCACGGTAACTTCGATGTCGGACCGGATGAACAGGGCAAAGAGCAGCCCAAAGCCGACAAGTGACCAAAGGGCCGTGTACAGGATGGTCCGGGGCCGCAGGATGTGTTTCCAGACATTTTTGGGAGGTTTACCTGCCCGCTCGTTGGCTTCGTCGCTCAGGGCCATATAGTCGATCAGACCACGCGGCTTGCCGATCTTGGCCATCATGTCGTCACAGGCGTCGATACACAGCGCACAGGTGATGCACTCCAATTGCTGTCCGTCGCGAATGTCGATCCCCACCGGACAGACATTGACGCAGGCCATACAGTCGATGCAGTCGCCCAGCTCGGAATCCGCAGTTCGTTTGCCCTTGCCACGCGGCTCACCACGCCATTCACGGTACCCGACGACGAGTGTATCCTCGTCCATCATAGCCGCCTGAATCCGCGGCCATGGGCAGGCATAGATACAGATCTGTTCGCGCGCGAAGCCACCGAACAGGAAGGTCGTTCCCGTCAAAATCAGTATTGTCGTATAGGCAACCGGATGGGCATTCCCGGTCACAAGGTCCCGCAGAAGTGTCGGCGCATCGGCAAAATAGAACACCCAGGCGCCACCGGTCGCCAGACCGATCAAAAGCCAGGCACCCCATTTCGTCAGCCGCAACCGCGCTTTACGAAAGTCTAGCTTTTCCTGCCGATGCAGACGCAATCGGGCGTTGCGATCTCCTTCAATCCACCGTTCGACAAGGATGAACAGGTCAGTCCAAACAGTCTGCGGGCAGGCATATCCGCACCACACGCGCCCCAGCGCCGAGGTGAACAGGAACAACCCCAACCCGGCCATGATTAACAGACCGGCAACAAAGTAGAATTCATGCGGCCAGATCTCGATCCAGAAGAAATAGAACCTGCGGTTGGCCAAATCCAGCAACACCGCCTGATCCGGCAGGCTGGGCCCCCGGTCCCATCTGATCCACGGGGTGATGTAATAGATCCCCAGCGTGACCGCGAGAATAATCCATTTCAGGTTGCGAAACGGCCCGGACACGCGGCGCGGAAATATGGGTTCTCGTGCGGCGTAAAGGCTGGGTGCGGGGTCGGAATCGCTCACGGGCTGGCTCCAGATGTGGCTATATCACGGTGTCTTTTTCCAGAACACAAAGGTAGCCACTTTGACATGGGTCAAAAGCGCATCGTGCAGACACCTTTTGTCACATCTTACCAGCTTGCCGCCTGAGCCATGCAATAAAAGTTTTTGCCGCCGGACGCAGAGGGAAATCACCAGTAACAAGGTGATATCCGCTGTTTTCGGGCTCGCGAAACAGTTCGATGATTTGGCCCGACGTGATTTCTGCTTCGACAAAATGCCGCGCCGTGACGGTTACGCCCTGCCCCGCGCGCAACCCTTCCAAAAGCAGATTGCCGGGTAATGAGATTCGCCCTGCGTTTGGCCCGTGCCCGACACCACGTCGGGCCAGCCAGTTGGTTGCCTCGGTGGTGCCGAACTCTTCAAGCCAGGGCAGTTCGCTGAGCTCGTCTGGCGTCCACGACGTTTTTTCCCCCACCAGATTGCGGGCCGCGACGATCACCATAGGGCTTTGCAGCAACATTTCTGTACGGACACCGGGCCATGTGCCTGCACCATAGCGGATGGCCACATCGACACCGCCGGGATCTAGGCTGACCAGTGCAGGTGACGGATCAAGCGCCAATTGGATATCCGGGTGTTCGGCCTGAAATGCAGGCAGGCGGGGCATCAGCCATGACGCGGCAAATGACGACGTCAAAGAAACATGAACCGGACGATCCTGTTTGGATTGGGTCAGTTCGACCAAGGCATCGCCAATCGCACCGAACCCAAGATGCACGGCGCGCGCCAACCTTTCACCTTCAGGCGTCAAGGTCATGGATTTGCCGGACCGATCCAACAGCGCAACTCCAAGAAATTTCTCAAGCACGCGCAATTGCTGGCTGATGGCAGCGTGGCTGACATTCAGTGAGTTGCCCGCTTCCACAACATTCCGTGTCGCTGCAAAAGCGGAAAAAGCTCTGAGCGATGCGAGCGGCGGCATTTCCATCCAGTTCATATGTAAGCCCTGATTACATATAGAAATGCTAATTGAGTCGCATTTTGCAGTCTGAAAATCAATCCTGATGACAGAAGAACCAAAACTCAGGAGATGTCAGATGCTCTCAATTCTTGCAAAGTCATTCATGATCGCCACCCAGACACATGAGCTGGATGAACCAAAATCATCGGATCGGCCTGACAGACAAAAGCAACGCTGGTTGCCGGAAAGTCATTGGTGGAAGCAACACAAACGTGCCAGTTTTTCGCAATGCAAATAGCAAACCGAAGCCCGCGTCTGGACCGCCTCGCTGGTGATTTGTAAGGTAGAGAGGCAGCACCGGCTGTTCAGGAAACGCGCGAACAGATGGAACAGCCGGTGCCTCAACCTTCGGACGGCGAACCGTCCGAAGGTATTCTTTTGAGGTTACTGACCGCCACCCAACTGGTGGACATAGGCGGTGACAGCGCGGATTTGCGCTTCGGTCAGGCGGTTTTCCCACGGGGGCATCACGCCAAAGCGGCTATACTGTACCGTTTCGGTCAAAGCCTCTTCGCTGCCACCATAAAGCCAGATCGCATCCGTAAGGTTCGGTGCACCTTGAGTGACGTCACCCTTGCCGTCTTCGCCATGGCAAACCGAGCAGTTGTCCTCAAAGACAACCTTGCCTGCCTGTGCCGCCGCGTCGTCGGTCTGCGCATTGGTCAGCGACATGACGTACTGTACGACCTGAGTGATCTCCTCTTTCTCGAGGATTTCGCCAAAGGCTGGCATTTCGGAATAACGTGCATCGTCGCTTTCTTCATTCCGAATACCATAGGCAATGGTGGTCTCGATATCTTCCAGCGAACCGCCCCAGAGCCATGCGTCGTCCAGCAGGTTCGGGAAGCCCGGCGCACCCTGCGCGCCCGAACCGTGGCACTGCGCGCACCATGTCCGGAATACCGCGCCGCCCGCATTGACCGCATATTGCTGCAGCTCCGGATCTTTCGAGACATCTTCAAGCGAGGTTTCAACCAGTTTGGCGTTCCACGGCGCATTGGCCTCTTCGAAGGAAACGATCTCTTCCTGCACCAATTCTCGTGAAGACCAGCCAAGGACGCCCGCAGTTGCGGATTGAACAAGCGGCCAGGCCGGATACATGATCGTGTAGATCACACCCCAGATGATCGTGACGTAAAAGGTCCACAGCCACCAACGTGGCATCGGATTGTCGAATTCCTCGATGCCGTCCCAGCTGTGGCCCGTGGTATTCGGATCGCCCGGCTGTTTTTCAGGTATCTTGCTCATTGCCGCGCCTCCTTGGATGTGGCGGGTTTGTCGCCCCCACGGGGCGCAGCTGTTTCATCACCCTTGAGGGGCGCAGGGGCATCTTCGTGCCGGAACGGGATGTTGGCGGTGTCCTTGTATTCTTTGCTGGCTCCGGGACGGAAAACCCAGATCACGATGCCAACAAAGAAGACAAACAGTACCAACAGCATCCAGCTATCCGCGAATTGCCTCAGGATTGTGTATTCTTCCATCACACCCTCCTTTAGCGGCTCGGATCCGGGGTGAAGGTCGAGAAATCGACCAGCGTTCCCAGCATCTGCAGATAAGCTACCAACGCATCAGCCTCGGTCAGCTCGGGCTGACCGTCGAAGTTACGAATGCTGACCTTGTCACCGTACCGTTCCAGCAAACCGTCATAGTCGCTGTCCGGGTCGGCCTGCGCTCGGAAATCCGCCTGTGCATTTGCCAGCATCTCTTCCGTATAGGGCGTGCCCACGACAGCATTTGCCGCCATGACGTCACCGATATACTTGCCGTCGATCTTGCGATGCTCGAGGAAGCCGTACTTCGGCATCACCGATTCCGGAACCACCGACTGCGGGTCACGCAAGTGATCAACATGCCACTGGTCGGAATAGCGGCCACCTACACGCGCCAGGTCAGGACCGGTACGCTTGGACCCCCATTGGAACGGATGGTCATACATCGATTCAGCTGCCAGCGAGTAGTGGCCATAGCGTTCGACCTCGTCCCGCATCGGGCGGATCATCTGGCTGTGGCAGGTATAGCAGCCTTCGCGGATGTAGATGTCACGGCCCGCCATTTCGAGAGGGGTGTAAGGGCGCATGCCCTCCACCTTCTCGATGGTGTTCTCAAGATAGAACAGCGGGGTGATCTGCACGATGCCACCGATGGTCACGACCAAAAAGCTGAAGATCAGCAGGAGGGTCGCGTTGGTCTCGAGGATCTTATGTTTGTCGAGAATTGCCATTGCTCCGGCCCTCCTATTCAGCCGGGACCGCGACGGTCAGGCTGGCCTCTTTGGCCGGCGCTTTCCGCACAGTCATCCACAGGTTGTAGCACATGATCAACGCACCCGCGACGAACATCACGCCACCCAAAGCACGCACCACATACATCGGGAATTTGGCAGCCACGGTGTCAGCGAACGAGTTCACCAGGAAGCCGTTTGCATCCACTTCACGCCACATCAGGCCTTCCATGATACCGGTCACCCACATCGACGCGGCGTAGAGCACGATGCCGATAGTGGCGAGCCAGAAGTGCCAGCTGACCATCTGCAGCGAATACAGACGCTCACGTTTCCACAGGACCGGCACCAGGAAGTACAGCGCACCAAAGGTGATCATGCCGTTCCAGCCCAGCGCGCCCGAGTGCACGTGACCAATGGTCCAGTCGGTGTAGTGGCTGAGGCTGTTGACCGCGCGGATCGACATCATTGGCCCCTCGAACGTGGACATGCCGTAGAAGCCGACCGAGATCACCATCATCCGGATCACCGGGTCAGTACGCAGCTTGTCCCACGCGCCCGACAGGGTCATCAGACCGTTGATCATACCACCCCAGGACGGCATCCACAGGATGATCGAGAACACCATGCCCAGCGTCGACGCCCAATCCGGCAACGCGGTATAATGCAGGTGGTGCGGACCGGCCCAGATATACAGGAAGATCAGCGCCCAGAAGTGGATGATTGACAGCTTGTAGCTGAATACCGGACGCTCGGCCTGTTTCGGGATGAAGTAATACATCATGCCCAGGAAGCCCGCGGTCAAGAAGAAGCCCACGGCGTTGTGGCCGTACCACCACTGGATCATGGCATCCTGTACGCCCGACCAGACGATGACTGACTTCGAACCCCAAACGCTGACCGGGATGGTCATGTTGTTAACCAAGTGCAGCATGGCAACGGTCACGATGAACGCCAGATAGAACCAGTTCGCCACGTAGATGTGGGGCTCTTTCCGCCGGACGATCGTACCCAGGAATACGGCCAGATAGGCCACCCAGACGATGGTCAGCCACAGGTCAACGTACCATTCGGGTTCCGCGTATTCCTTGGACTGCGTTCCACCCAGCACATAGCCGGTTGCTGCCAGAACGATGAACAGCTGATAGCCCCAGAACACGAACCACGCCAGATTGCCGCCCCATAGGCGCGCAGCGCTTGTGCGCTGGACCACATAGAAAGACGTCGCGATCAGCGCGTTACCACCAAAGGCAAAAATCACAGCCGAGGTGTGCAACGGACGCAAACGGCCAAAGTTCAGATAGCCTTGTGCCCACTCGAAGTTCAGCACCGGAAAGGCCAACTGAAAGGCGATAAAGGTCCCCGCAAGGAACCCGACCACCCCCCAGAAGGCAGTTGCGATCACGCCATAGCGGATCACGTCATCCATGTACTCGGCCGAACGGTCGACGAGGATATCTGGCTCATCCGTATTTCTCAGCGTCCAGATGAACAATCCACCGGCGATCAGCATCACCAGAATTGCATGCACCTGATACGCCAAATCGCGTGCGTAATTGGTTCCGATCGCCGCGAATATCGCGATCAGACCAAGCACGATCAGCTTGATGTAATTTGACATATTGCGTCCCTTTGCCATGCCCCGCGCGATTCTTATTTGTCGCGGAACCCTTTTGACTGGCCGTTGTTTTGTCGGACAGCGGCCAACCTCGCTTTGATCTGTATCAAGACAATAGCCCGAAATCTGTGAC
Source organism: Ruegeria sp. YTSC003 (assembly GCF_059609785.1). Lineage (NCBI taxonomy): Bacteria > Pseudomonadati > Pseudomonadota > Alphaproteobacteria > Rhodobacterales > Roseobacteraceae > Ruegeria > Ruegeria sp. YTSC003. The sequence goes on from NZ_JBXWMK010000007.1 coordinate 97,268, forward strand.
AATCCTAAGCCTTAGACTGAGTTGCATGGCCGCATGCCACTTAGCCCTGAAGACAAGAGGTCAAAATGGCGTACAAATCTCTTCTCACAGTCGTAACGGACTCGGGACAATCACAATCAGCCTTGGCGCAAATGGTTGCGCTGGCAAATGCACAGGATGCGCATGCTGAAGCGCTATGCCTTGGCGTCGATCGCAGCCAAGCGGGCTATTATTACGCAGGTGCAAATGCTCTGGTCCTGCAAGAAACGCTGAGCCGGGCCAACGCAGACGCCGACGAACTGCTGACGCAAACTCAGGATTACATGGGTAAATCCGGTATTCGCTGGTCTGCTGAAAGCGGGGTCGCTCAGATCGCTGATATTGGTCGCCACGTGGCGCATCGTGCCCGGTTCTCGGATCTGGTTGTCCTGCCTAAACCTTATGGCAAAGACCGCAGCGCCGAGGCTGAACCAATTGTCGAAGCCGCCATGTTCGAGGGTCACGCGCCAATTCTGGTCACACCCGACAATGCAGCGCCCTTTGAGCGCCCCGGTACTGTGCTGATCGGGTGGAATGAAAGTGTCGAAGCCATGCGCGCCATCCGATGCGCCCTGCCTTTCCTGACGCAAGCCGATCTGGTCCGGATTGTCGTCATCGACCCGCCGCGCCACGGCCCCGACCGTTCTGACCCCGGTGGGCTGCTGTCTCAGATGCTGGCCCGGCACGGGACCAAGTGTGAGATCGACGTACTCAGCAAAACCATGACCCGTGTGTCAGACATCCTGAACAGGCACGCCGCCGACAGCGAAGCGGACATGATCGTCATGGGCGCTTACGGCCACTCAAGGTTCCGCGAAGCCATCCTGGGCGGGGCAACCCGAAACATGTTGGAACAAGCTTCGGTACCAGTGTTTCTGGCACACTGACTGTAAGTGTTTCCGATTAGGGGGGCCATCCGTTCGAACGGATGGCCTAAACGCGTTTTATGAGACCAATCACAAACAACAGTATGACCGCGCCGATGGTTGCGAAGAGTATTGACGAAAACACGCCGCCGCCAACCGAAAAGCCCAGCGCCGGGAAAATCAGACCTGCAAGAAAGGCGCCCACGATCCCTACTATTATGTTTCCGATCAGGCCGAACCCGAGGCCTTCCATAATTTTTCCCGAAAGCCACCCGGCAATCGCACCGATGACCAGCATTGCCAAAATGCTACTGAATTCCATGCCTTACTCCTGCGTGGTTCATTCACGTATTCAGTAAATCACGGCTGCAGGCAGCAGGATAGGCTTAAATCAGAAAGCCGCCATCGGAGTCGTCGCCGGCCTCGTCCATCAGGCGCCGCATGTCGGGGATTGTCACGTGGCGTTTGCCTTCCAACTCGATGACCCCCTCTTTCTTCAGGGCCGAAATCTGGCGACTTACGGTTTCAAGGGTCAATCCCAGATAATCTGCCATAGCCTCGCGTGTCAGCGGCAGGTCAAAGACAATCGGGCCAGGTTTTGCTTTTGGCACAATCGAAGCGTCGCGCCGTGCAATAATCGACAGCAGGCTTGCAATCTTTTCACGCGCAGTCTTGCGCCCCAGCACCAGCATCCACTCGCGCGCGGCATCCAGTTCATCCAGCGTCATCTGAAGCAGCCGGTGCGCAATATGGGGCGTGTCGTTCATCAGTTGTTCGAATGGCTTCTTGCGAAAACAGCACATGACCAGATCAGTTGTGGCCTGCACATCATAAGGCGCAGAATCACGGCCCGGCCGACCGACGAAATCGCTGGGCAGCAACAGGCCAACCATCTGGGTTCGCCCATCTTCCATCGTCTGGGTCAACGAGGCGATTCCCGACACGACAGAGCCCACAAAGTTCATCTGATCGCCCGACCAGATGACTGTCTGACCCGCTTCGAAGCTACGGTAATACTTAATGCCTTCAAGCTCTTCCAACTCATCAGCATCACAATGCGCACAGACGGCGCGATGCCGAATGGGGCATTCGGAACAATTGGTATGATCAATCTGTGCTTTTAGCATCGTTCGCGCTTTCACTTGATCTCAGTCAAGGTTTCGTAGACGGCCGTGCCTTAACGGTATCGCTATGATAGTGAAACCGCAATTATCAAAGCTTGGACTATTTGACGCGAAAGTCCCGCGTTACACAAGCTATCCCACCGCCCCGCATTTCAGCAACGATGTGGGGCCAAGTCTTTTTGGCGACTGGATTTCCGGGATCAAGCCGGGCAGTTCTGTGTCGCTGTACGTCCACGTCCCGTTCTGTCGCAGACTGTGCTGGTTCTGCGCCTGCCGGACGCAAGGCACCCAAACCGACAACCCGGTGATCGCCTATGTAGATGTCCTCAAGGCCGAGTTGGACCTGCTGGCCGCTCACCTACCTGCGGGAGTAACCCTTTCGCGCCTGCATTGGGGCGGTGGTACACCCACCCTGCTGAACCCCGATCTGATTCGCGATCTGGCCGCCCGGATTCTTGAAATTGTCCCGCTGGGGCCGGATGCAGAGTTCTCGGTCGAAATCGACCCGAATGAGATTGACGAGGGTCGGCTCGATGCATTGGCCGAGGCCGGCATGAACCGTGCGTCTATCGGCGTGCAGGATTTCGACGACGAAATCCAGAAAACCATCGGACGCATCCAAAGTTACGACACCACCCGCAACGCCATCGAAATGATCCGTGCGCGCGGTATCGCCAGCCTGAATGCCGATATTCTGTATGGTCTGCCGCACCAGACCAAGACACGGATGACTGAAAGCGTGCAGAAATTGCTGTCGCTCAACCCAGACCGGGTGGCGTTGTACGGCTATGCGCATGTGCCGTGGATGGCAAAGCGGCAGCAGCTGATCCCAACGGATGCCCTGCCCACACCTGAAGACCGCCTGGATCTGTTCGATACGGCCCGGCGCCTGTTCCTGTGGGACAAGTACGCCGAAATCGGCATTGACCACTTTGCCACGCAGGATGACGGGCTGACGCACGCACTGAACGCGGGAAGGTTAAAACGCAACTTTCAGGGCTACACCGACGATCAGTCCGACGTTCTGATTGGAATTGGTGCAAGCTCGATCTCACGATTCCCGCAAGGATACGCCCAGAACGCACCCGCGACGTCAGCACATACCAAAGCGATCCGCGAGGGCGGGTTCTCAATATCCCGTGGGCACTTGTTCAAAGGCCAAGACGTCTTGCGCGCCCGATTGATCGAAGCGTTGATGTGCGATTTCCGTATAGATACTGCCGAAATTCTGCGCGACCACGACATCACGGCCGCGGAATTGCAGGGGATGTACCAGACCGCAAACGCAACCTTCGATGGGTTGCTAAGCATCTCTGAAGACGGCCTGTTCATCCCGCCCGAGGCACGCGCGCTGACCCGAATGGTCGCCCGCACTTTTGACGCCTATGATCTGAGCAAGGCGGGACACAGCTCGGCGATCTGATACCGACGCAGGACAGGACTTGACGCGGAGGGTGGGTTTTCCCCACACTTGTAAGGCGGGTGGAAATCCGCCCCGTGCCTGAGGCAGGCAGAGTACCAGACAGTATGTGCCGACGCGTTCGCGCTCGACCGCCTTTTTCGTGCAGCCGTTCTGCAACTTGAAAGAGGGACTGCATTCATGCGCGTTTTTTCTGTCCTCGGCCCCAGCCACTCGGGCAAAACAACACTGGTCGAGGCCATCAGCCGCCTTGATGGCCGGCCAACCACATTCGACGTTTCCGGAACCGTGCATTTGCACGGTTTTTCTTACTTGGACGAACCCTGGTGTGCCATCGACGTGAATGGTGGCAGCGACACCATGGCTTATGTCGGCCCTGCCATGGCTATCTCGGATGCTGCTGTCGTTGTCGTACCGCCCGACCCGGACGCCGCCGTGCTTTGCGCCCCTTATCTGCGGCTGGTCGAAGAGGCGGGTATTCCCTGCTTTCTGTTCATCAATCGCATGGACACCCCAAACGGACGTATCCGCGATATCATCGCCGCTCTGCAAACCTACTGCACACACCACATCGCATTGCGGCAGGTTCCAATCCGCGATGGCGAGGCGATCATCGGCGCGGTCGACCTGATCTCGGAGCGGGCATGGAAGTATCAGGAAGGGCAACCCTCGGCCCTGATCGAACTTCCGCAGTCCGTCGAAGACCGGGAACAGGAAGCCCGAACCGAATTGCTGGAGACGCTTTCCGATTTCGATGATCATCTGCTAGAACAACTGATCGAGGACAAACAGCCGCCCAGCGCAGAAATCTATGATCTGGCCGCACAGGTTCTGCAAAACCACCAGTTGATACCGGCCTGCCTGGGGTCTGCCAGCCACGGCAACGGGCTGACCCGTTTGATGAAAGCGCTTCGTCACGAAGCTCCAGAATTCAATATCGCCGCCGGGCGGGACGAAGCAGCCGAAGACGTGCGCGCAATTGCCGGGTTCGCGGATGTCAAAAAGCACATCGGAAAAATCATCGTGCTGCGTGGTCTGGGCAAAGGTGTCAAAGCGCATGAAGCCCTGGGCGGGGAAACGGTTGGCAACCTGACGACGCTGGATGCCAAAACCCAGATTTCGGAATTGGAAGCTGGTCAAATCGGGCTAGCCGTGAAATCCGACCACCTCAACCCTGGCAACCTGTACGACAGCACCGGAACCACACCGTTACCGGAATGGGCCGAGGCCCATCCGGCCGCCCATCGGCAAATTGTGTCGCCGGCACATGAACGCGACGATGTACGCCTGTCCAACGCGTTATCCCGACTGGTCGAGATCGACCCCGGACTGCACCTGCAGCACGATGAACTGAGCGGCCATGCGGTTCTGGGATCGCAAGGGCCTCAGCATATGCGCCGGGTCAGCGCCAAGCTGGCTGAAGACTTCGGTATCGAGATTGAGACCCAGACGGTTGAGACGGCCTATCGCGAGACCATCCGCGCACCGATCGAACATCGTCATCGCCACCGCAAACAATCCGGCGGCGCAGGACAATTTGCCGATGTGGTGATCTCGATCGCACCGACCCCACGTGGGGCCGGGTTCGAATTCGAAGAGATCGTCAAAGGGGGCGCTGTGCCCAGAAACTATATCCCATCGGTCGAACACGGGGCCAAGGATGCGCTGGTTCAAGGGCCTGAAGGGTTCCCGGTTGTGGATGTCAAAGTCACGCTCAGCGACGGCAAGCATCACAACGTCGACAGTTCTGACTATGCGTTCCGCACTGCGGGCAAGAACGCGGTTCGAGAGGCTTTGCCGCAGGCGAAACCGGTGGTCCTGCAACCCATCCTGAACGCCGAAATCCACTTGCCCTCGGATTTCGTGGGCGACCTGGTGCCTACAATCAGTTCGCTGCAGGGTCAGGTTCTGGGCTTTGAAGGCAATCCCAACGCGTCTGGATGGGAGATTTTCAATGCCCAACTGCCTGCTGTGGCCGAAGACGAGTTACACCGTACCCTCGCCAGCGCGACACGCGGCACCGGGTGGGTAAAACTGCAATTCGATCATTACGAAGAGCTTCGCGGCCCGGTTCCAAAATCCGCGGCGCGTGAAACAGCGAATGCCTGAAAGCCCCGGGCGGGCTGGTTTCAGCCCGCCGCCGCTATCAGTTCGCGGGTATAGTCTGTCTGGGCGTTTTCAAAAAGGTCTTCGGCCGCGCCCATTTCGATGACGTCACCGTTTCGCATGACAATCACATTGTGGGACATCGCACGCACGACTTTCAGATCGTGGCTGATAAATAGGTAGGCCAGTCCATACTTACGCTGCAAATCGCGCAACAGGTCGACGATCTGAACCTGCACAGTCATGTCCAGGGCGCTGGTCGGTTCATCCAGAACCAGCAATTTGGGCCTGAGGACCATGGCTCGTGCAATGGCAATACGCTGACGCTGCCCGCCCGAGAATTCGTGCGGATAGCGGTCCATCGCAGCCGGGTCCAAGCCCACTTCGGTCATTACTTCGGTCACCAGCTCCCGTGGCGAGCGGTGCGGGTCGACCTTGTGGATCGCCAGCCCCTCGGCAATGATCTGCTGGCAGGTCATCCGCGGGCTGAGGCTGCCGAACGGGTCCTGAAACACAATCTGCATGTCCTTGCGCAAACGCCGCAACTCGCGCGTGGACCAGCGGCGCACGTCCTGATCTCGGAAGGTTATCGCACCTTCGGACGCAATCAATCGCATGATCGCCAACGCCAGCGTTGTCTTGCCCGACCCGCTTTCGCCCACAATCCCTAAGGTTTCACCGGCGCGCACGCTGAGCGTGGCATCATTCACTGCCTTCACATAGCCAACGGTACGTTTCAGGAACCCGCGCTGGATCGGGAACCAGACCTTCAGATGATCGGTGCGCGCCACTTCTTCGGCGTCGGGAGCCACAGGATCGGGATGACCGGATGGTTCCGCCGCCAGCAGCTTGCGCGTATAAGGGTGCTGGGGGTTGTCGAATATCTCCTGGGTCGCGCCAGTCTCGACAATCTCGCCATCCTTCATCACGCAGACCCGATCGGCGATACGGCGCACGATCCCAAGGTCGTGGGTGATGAAAAGCATCCCCATATTCTCAGATTTCTGAAGCTCGGCCAGCAGTTCGAGGATCTGCGCCTGAATGGTTACATCCAGGGCCGTTGTCGGCTCATCCGCGATCAGGATATCGGGTTTGTTGGCAAGTGCCAGGGCGATCATGACGCGCTGGCGTTGGCCACCTGACAATTGATGCGGATAGCTGTCCAGGCGCTCCTCGGGATCGCGAATGCCAACCTTGGTCAGCAGTTCGACGATCCGGGCCCGTGCTGCATCACCTGTCAGACCCTGGTGCAGGGCCAGTGACTCGGCCATTTGTTTCTGGATCGTGTGCAGGGGGTTGAGCGAGGTCATCGGCTCTTGAAAGATGAAGCTGATATCGTTGCCGCGCACATCCATCAGGCGCTGGTCAGACGCGCCGATCATCTCTTGCCCTTCATAGGTGACCGAACCTTCGACAATTGCACTGTCACCCAGCAAAGACACTGTCGACAGCGCAGTGACTGATTTGCCGGATCCGGATTCGCCCACCAGCGCAACCGTTTCACCCCGATCCACAGTAAAGGACACGCCCTTGACTGCTGCGCTCACCTGCCCGTCCTGACGGAACGAGACCTTGAGGTTGTTCACATCCAGCAGGCTCATGAAAAGGTCTTTCTGGGATCAAATGCATCGCGCACGCCTTCGAAGATGAAGACCAGTAGCGACAGCATGATGGCAAAGGTGAAAAAGGCGGTGAATGCCAGCCAGGGTGCCTGAAGGTTCTGTTTAGCCTGCAAAGTCAACTCACCCAAAGACGGGGCGGAAGACGGCAGGCCGAAGCCCAGAAAATCCAGTGAGGCCAGGCCGCCGATGGTGCCCGTCACGATAAAGGGCATGAAGGTCAGCGTTGCGACCATCGCGTTGGGCAGCATGTGGCGGAACATGATTGTCATATTGCCCACACCCAGTGCCCGCGCAGCGCGCACATATTCCAGATTTCTCGCCCGCAGGAACTCGGCGCGCACAACTCCCACAAGCCCGGTCCAGCTGAACAGGATCATCAGCGCGACAAGCAGCCAGAAACTTCGACCCAGAATGGCGAACATGATGATGATGACGTAAAGCGAAGGCGTCGCTGACCAGATTTCGATGATCCGTTGGAAGATCAGGTCCAGCCAGCCGCCAAAAAATCCTTGAATAGCCCCGGCAAAAATTCCCACAAGACTGGCCACACCCGTGACCATAAGCGTGAACAAAATCGACAGTCGGAAGCCATAAATTACACGGGCCAACACGTCGCGCTTGGTGTCATCCGTGCCCAGCAGGTTTTGCCCGTTGGGTGGCAGCGGCGCTGCACCGGGGCGATCAACGCTGGTGTTGAAGGAATACGGGATCAACGGCCAGACGGCCCAGCCACGCTCGTACCCCTCTGCCTGGAATGTACCGGCCTTGATTTCGTCGATAATCCCCTCGGGATCGTCAAAACAGTCTTCGATGCCACCGCTGTCGATCAAACACTGAACCTCGGGGTCGCGATAGATCGCCTCGGTCTGGAAATCGCCGCCGAATTCGGTTTCCGCGTAGAAATTGAAGATCGGCGTATAAAACTCACCGCGGTATTTAACGAGGATTGGTTTGTCGTTGGCGATGAACTCGGCGAACAGAGAAAGGCCGAAAAGGACGGAAAAGACCATCAGCGACCAGAATGCACGCCCGTTACGACGAAAATTGCGCCAGCGGCGCTGGTTGAGTGGGGAAAGTGCCATTTACCCCTCCCGCTTTTCGAAATCGATGCGCGGGTCGACCAGCACATACATCAGGTCACTGATGATGCCGACAACCAACCCCATCAAGCCAAATATGAAAAGTGTGCCGAAAATCACTGGATAGTCGCGTGCAACGGCTGCCTCAAAACCCAGACGGCCCAGACCGTCAAGCGAGAAGATCGTTTCGATGATGATCGACCCCCCGAAGAAGACGCCGATGAAAACCGCAGGAAATCCGGCGATTACGATCAGCATCGCGTTGCGGAAAACATGGCCGTACAGAACCTGACTTTCGCTCAAACCCTTGGCGCGGGCGGTCATGACATATTGTTTTTTGATCTCGTCCAGGAACGAGTTCTTGGTCAGCAGAGTCAGCGTCGCAAAGGCCGAAATCGTCAGCGCGATAATCGGCAGGGCAATGTGCCAGAAGTAATCAACGACTTTGCCAAACAGGCTGAGGCTGTCCCAGTTGTCCGAGGTCAGCCCCCGGAGCGGGAATATCTGCCAATAAGATCCCCCAGCAAACAGAACCAACAGCAGGATCGCAAACAAGAAGCCGGGAATAGCATAGGCTACGATGATCGCGCCACTGGTCCAGGTATCAAACTGTGACCCGTCCTTAATCGCCTTGCGAATACCCAGCGGGATCGACACCAGATACGCGATCAGCGTGGACCACAGTCCCAGCGAGATCGACACCGGCATCTTCTCCAGCACCAGATCGGTTACGCTGATCGACCGAAAATAGCTCTCACCGAAATCCAGTGTCAGGTAATTGCCCATCATGTTGAGGAACCGCTCAACCGGAGGTTTGTCGAACCCGAATTCCTTTTCCAGCTCTTCGATAAACTCGGGCGGAAGGCCACGCGCACCGATGTAGCGATCATTCGTGCCGCCGGTTTGCTGCTCGATGTCACTGCCGCCGCCAGCGATTCCTTCGAACACATCACCGCCACCTTCCAACTGGGCGATGATCTGTTCAATCGGTCCGCCAGGAACGAACTGAACCAGCGTGAAGTTGACGATCATAATCCCAAGCAGGGTTGGGATGACCAGCAACAGTCGTCTAAGAATATATGCTCCCATGGGGGCGGATTACCTCAAGGCGCCGGAGGATTTCAACTCGGCTTCTTTCTCTTCGTTGATCCACCAGAGGTCTTCAACACCCAATGCATAAGGCGGCAGATTTTCCGGATATTCATACATGTCCCAGTAGGCAACCCAGTGCTTGCCCAGATACCAAGTGGGAACCATGATCCGCTTGGCGCGCAGGACGCGGTCCAGCGCCCGAACGTTGGCGAACAGCTCTTCGCTGTCTTCGGCGGATGCGATGTTGTCGATCAGCGGTTCGATGTCCGGACCATGCACACCCGACGGGTTGAAGACCGAGTATGAGGCCGCTTCGGTTCCGAATTGCTGATACAACCCTGTCGACGGCTGCAACGACCGCGGGTACCCGCCAACAATCATGTCGAAATCGCGGTCCCGGCGGCGCAAGGTGAACTGGGCGTTGTCCACCCGATTGTAACTTGCATCAATCCCCATTGCCCGCAAATTGGCGACGAAAGGTTGAATGAGCCTGTCCAGCGTTGGCTGGTCAGACAGAAATGCAATGGACAGCACCTCGCCCTTGTCGTTTCGGCGAATGCCGTCATCCCCAACAAGCCAGCCAGCTTCGTCCAGCAGTTTCATCGCCTTGCGCAAGTTGCCACGGTCATTTTGGCGGGCGGCCCGGGATTCATGCGCCGAGACGGGTTCCTCGGTCAGGATGGCAGGGTCCAGCGCGTCGCCCAGTTCTTGCAACACCTCAAGCTCGCGCCCTTCGGGCAGGCCGGTCGCCTCAAGATGCGTTCCTTCCCAGAACGAACTACGCTGCTGGAATAACCCATATTGCAGGCTCTCATTCGTCCATTCGAAGTTATACGCCAGCTGAATAGCTTCGCGAACACGGGGGTCCTGAAACTTTGGCCGGTCAAGGTTCATGATGAAGCCCGACGCCGACGGTACATTTCCGTCTGCCAGTTCAGCCCGAACGACAGAGCCATTCGCAATTGCCGGGAAATCATAGGCCGTTGCCCAGCTTTTTGAGTTGTTTTCCTGTCGAAGCGTAAATGTGCCTGCCTTGAACCCCTCCATCGCAGCGATGGAATCGGCGAAATACTCAACGCGGATGGTGTCAAAGTTGTTGCGGCCCACATTGACGTTGACGTCGTTGCCCCAATAATCGGGGTTGCGGTTGTACACGATGCGCCGGTTGATGTCATAATCATCCAGAACATACGGTCCCGAGCCAATACCCGGATCCAGCCGCGACTTGTCCAACCGGCGGTTTTCAGGGTCTTCCTCGAACCATTTCTTTGAGAAAATCGAAGTGGCCCCAACTTGGGAAATCCGGCCTCGGCGAGGGAAGTCCGGCGAGAAGTAGAACTTTACACGATGGGTATCCAGCGCCTCGGCCTTGGGGATCCGTTGGCGAATTGCGTCGGCATAAGATTTCAGCCCTTGGTCCAGCAGCAGATTATGGGAAAACACCACATCCTCGGCCGTCACCGGTGTGCCGTCGGAAAACCGCGCCTCGGGGCGGATATTGAAGATCACCCACTCATAACTTTCGGGGTATTCGAGACTTTCGGCGAGCAGTCCATAATAGGCAGCTGGTTCGTCATAGGATGGAATCAGCAGGCTTTCGTAGTGATCTGCCGACCGCGCACCAGCCCGGCCCTGCCTGGTATAGGGATTAAAGCTGTCGAACGTGCCTTGCGCCGCATAGGAGAGCTCTCCACCACGTGGCGCATCCGGATTCACATAGTCGAAATGCGCAAAGCCGTCCGGATACTTCAAATCACCGAATTCCGAGAACCCGTGTGATTTGATGATCTTTTCCTCAGCAAAAAGTTGAGTTGCAGCGGCTGCACAGAGCAATGCCCCCAAAGCCAGAATGTGAACTAAGCGTCCGAAATCCCTTGTTCGCGTTAAAGCGGTAACTCGATTGGATTTCATGTGGTTCATCCCCTGCTCGTTGACGTCTTTAATATTGTTTGCGCCAGCTAAAAGACCAGCACTGCCAGTTTCAAGTTTAGAGTGCGTGAACACTTTGTGAAGATTTACTTAGACAAAAAATAAAGCCGCTGCACGGGGCAGCGGCTTTTGAATGCGTCAAAACTGAGCGAAAGATCAGTTGATGGTCTGCAGATAGGCAATCAGGTCGGCCCGTTCCTGCGGTTTTTTCAGACCCGCAAAGCTCATCGATGTACCTGAGATATAGGCACTGGGGCGGGTCAGGAACGCATCCAGCGCTTCGGGTGTCCAATTGCCGCCATGGGCTTGCATCGAAGCTGAGTAGCCAGTGAAACCTTTGGCTGAAGCAACCGGGCGATCCACGATTGCAAACAGGTAGGGGCCAGTGCCGTTGGCGCCGTCTTCCAGCTTGTGGCAGGCAGTACACTTACGGAAAACCCGCGCGCCCTTATCTGGGTCTGCGGCGGCCAGCATATCTTCGAACACCACTTCTTCGCCGTCAGCGCTTTCACCGGAGCTTTCGGTTTCGATAATATACGAGGCCGTCTCACCATGCCCATCCGCATGGTAAAGCACTTCGGCACCCCATTTGGCCAAAAGCAGCACCAGGAAGGTGCCAAACAGGCCTGCTGCGGCCTTGGTAACTGTCATCGTGTCGAACATTGATCGCGAGTCCATTTCAGCTGTCTGCGGGGTGTCTAAGGCTTCCCCTTACAAGAGGCAAGGTATAGACACCGCGACTAAACGCCCAATTATCGAACTTGTTGCACGGAATCGACCAAATGACCAAACGTATTGCATTTCAGGGAGAACCCGGCGCCTACAGCCACGAGGCCTGCCGTAATGCCCGCCCCGATATGGAGGCCCTGCCCTGCCGGACTTTCGAAGATGTGATCGAATCGGTGCGCGCAGGTGAGGCTGAATTGGCAATGCTGCCGGTCGAAAACACCACGTATGGCCGGGTCGCCGATATCCACCGTTTGCTTCCCCACAGCGGGCTGCACATCATCGAAGAAGCGTTCGTGCGCGTTCACATCAACCTTCTTGCCGTTCCAGGGGCCAAAATTGAGGATGTCACCGAGGCACACTCGCACCTGGTTCTGCTACCGCAATGCGCCGGGTTTTTGAAAGAACACAACATCAAGGGACGTGTCAGCCCCGACAACGCGCGTGCGGCCCGCGAGGTCTCGGAACAAGGCGAGGTGCATTCAGCAGCATTGGCCAGCGAGTTGGCCGGCGAAATCTACGGCTTGAACGTACTGGCCCGACACATTGAAGACCGCGACAACAACACCACGCGCTTTCTGGTGATGTCACAGCAGGCCGACATGTCACGCCGCGGAGAACACGGCATGATCACCAGTTTTGTTTTTCAGGTGCGCAACATTCCGGCTGCGCTTTACAAGGCGATGGGTGGGTTTGCGACCAACGGCATCAACATGACCAAGCTGGAAAGCTACATGGTCGATGGCTCGTTCACTGCGACCCAGTTTTATGCCGATATCGTGGGCCACCCGGACGACCGGAACGTACAGTTGGCGATGGAAGAACTGGAACACTTCACCACGAATGTCGAGATTTTGGGCGTCTACCCAGCGGCTCAACCGCGCGGCTGAAGCGACCCCGGCTCAAGTCACGGTGAAGCTTTTGCACAGAGCAACCTCGTGCCGCCGGTAATCCACAAATCCCATCGCCGAATAATAGGCCAGTCCTTCGGCGTTTGTGGCCGAAATGGTTGCATCAATGGCCGGTAGGCCACTCTGCCGTGCCTCCAAGAGCGTTGCACGAAACAGGGCGCGCCCGACACCGCGCCGGGCGGCAGACGGGCGAATATGCGTTCCAATGACGCCCCATCCGACCGGAGCACCATATGGGTTGTTATCGACCGCCCATTTCAGTGATTGAAACCCCAGGATCTGTTCCCCTTGAACAGCGACTGAACATCTGATCCGGTCGGGGTCGGCCACGTAATGCTCGCGAGCAAAATCAACGTCGCAGCGCTTATTACGCTTTCCGGCCGCTGCGATGTCCTGCAGTACCTCTGAGATACCTTGGGCATCCGTCAACACCGCCTCACGAACACTAAAGCTATCCATCTCGTTCTCACCAAGGCATTGGGTAATCAGCCACCATGAATGTGGCGTTGTTCCAATTCCCGTGCGAACTCGGTCAGGCGCAACTGAAATTGTCGGCGAAACCGGGATTGCCCAAGCCGGAGCGATTGTAACAGCAGCCGCGCAGGCAGGGATTTGGCTGACAGGGACATATCAACACTAAGACGCGTGCGACGCTGCGACAGGGCCAAAAGCTCGATCGTGGTGATGCCGTTCATCCCCTTGCTTGCCGCTTCGAACCGCATCAGCGAAGGCGGGTCGCATTCGGCCATCTGCACGGAAATCTGACGTGGCTTTCCGCGCAACCTGAATTCTGTTTCCCAACTGGTGCCCGGAACAACGCCCAATTCGCCCGAAATCCGCCGAACCTCGATCCCACGCCGCATTGCGATCCGTTCGAATCGGTCAAAGTCGGCCACCATTTCGAACACCGAGTTGATGGGAGCTTCGATATCTTCGCGCACTGTAAACTGCATTGTGGTTCGGGGTTCTCTCGCTTTTCAGAACAGTATTTTGTCAGTCCAACGTATCCGCAAGCCAGTTCTGCAAAAGAAAATGCGCAATCGCTCCCTTGCGGGCTGGCAGCAAAACGGGGTGTTCGCCGGCAAAGGCCTGCATCATCTCGGATTTGGTAACCCACATCGCATCTTCGATTTCGACTGGATCGATGGTGATGGCGCGCGACAGCGCCTCACCGGCGCAGCCGAACATCAACGAGGCCGGAAACGGCCAGGGCTGGCTGGACAGATAACGGACCTCACCCACGGGCACCCCGGCTTCTTCCATCACTTCGCGTCGGACTGCAGCCTCAAGCGTTTCACCCGGCTCAACAAACCCTGCCAACAGCGAATACATCCCTTCTGGCCAGCCCGGCGAACGCCCCATCAGAACTGAATCGCCATGGGTAATCAACATGATGACGACCGGATCGGTACGTGGAAAATGCTGTCCACCACAGGACGGACAACTGCGCTGCCACCCCGCCTGCGCAAGTTCACTGGCTGCGCCGCACCGGGCGCAAAACCGATGCGTTTCGTGCCATGCAGTCACCGCCTTGGCCGAGGCCGCCAGTTCGGCGTCACGCGTCGACAAACGGGTCATGATCCGACGCAGTTCGGCAAAGACATGGCCGTGGGGCAAGTCCGGGTGCTGTTGCTCTGACTTATCAATAAAGCCTCCGACACCGGACACGTCCAACCCATCAGCCGTCCAGTCCGAAATATCAAAGGCAAACACAGGCGCGTTGTCTGACAGCCCCAGGAATACAGGCTGCTCGACAGAACCTCCTGGCCCGGTTTCGACCAGCTTATGTGACATCGCGATCAGCCCCAACTGATCCAGCGCCCCACCCTGAACCAAAACCTTACCGCGCCACAACAGCAGGCATTTTGCATCGGGATGCGTTCGCGCCCGCGCGACCGCATCAGCATCTCCACGAATATGCGCCGCACGATCCAGCCCCGAGCTACCAAACGTCACATATTCCGCGTTTTTCATAAGTTATCCTTAGGCTTGCTCCGCATAGGGCTGCCATGTCGGTCAATCAGTTGCAACGGTGTTTCACCCCCAAAATCACAGGTCGCCATCGAATGAACACAGCTAAGCCTTGCAATTCACTGTGATTAATCTTTTTGTTGAAAATGACTAAGACAAAACTGCCAAAAGTAGAAATTTGAAACCTTCCCCTTCTCTGCCATCGCAGACCGTGCAGATCCGAATACTGGCCACCACGGATCTTCATATGAACTTGAGGGGTTTTGATTACTATTCTGACACCCCTGAACCCACAATCGGCCTGACTCGAACCGCCAGCCTGATCCGTGAAGCCCGAACTGAGGCGCAGGCGGAAGGCTCAACCGTGCTGCTTTTTGACAACGGCGATTCGCTGCAGGGAACTCCGGTTGGGGACCTGGCCGCCGAGCAGGCTGATAAGCCGCATGCGCTGATGCAGGCCTTTGGCGCGTTAGAGTATGATGCGATCGGGTTGGGCAATCATGATTTCGGGTTCGGTCAAGATATACTGGACCGCATCCTTTCGCAGGCCCCCTGTCCGGTGGTTTGCAGCAATGTTCATCGCCCGGGTGCCAACGAGGTCTGGCAGGATCAGGCAGTTCTAACCCGCCGGGTTGAGGTCGCGGGGCACCAAGCCTCGCTAACCGTCGGCGTCTTCTCGGTCGTTCCGCCGCAGACCCGGAATTGGGAATCTCATCGGCTGGGTAATGACGTCCGGATAGACGACATTCTGACCTGCGCGCGCATTAAAGTGTCAGAGCTTCGATCCCACGGCTGCGACGTGATCATCGCGCTTGCCCATACGGGGCTGGGGTCCGTCGACCCCGCGCCCGATCTTGAAAACGCGATAATCCCCCTTGCCGCGATTGAAGGCATTGACGCCATCATCGCCGGGCACACGCATCTGACCTTGCCGGGGAAGTCACACGCTGGGCTGGAACACGTCGATGCCACTGGCGGTATGGTGCATGGCACACCTGTTGTCATGCCGGGATCTGCCGGATCTCATCTTGGCGTGATTGATCTGACGCTGTTTGCCTCGGCAGAAAAGGGCTGGTCGGTCGCGGCTCATCGCACTGAACTGCGCCCGGTCTCAGGTGCTGAACCTTCGGCCGAAGACACGCTGTTGGTGGCGCTATTTTCGGATGTGCATTCCGCAACACGAAAACGGGCCGACGAACCGATTGGGCATACGGATCAGCACCTGCACAGCTATTTCAGCTTTTGCGCCAAGGATCGAGGGCTTGCGATGGTGGCCGCAGCACAGGCTTCGGCCGTGCGCCAGATCCTGAAGGGCACACCCCATGAAGCGACACCATTGCTGTCTGCCGTAGCGCCTTCGAAATTCGGCGGTCGCGCCGGGCCTCGCTTTTACTCGGACATTCCTGCGGGCGTAATGCGCATGCGCCACGTGGCCGATCTGAACATCTTTCCAAACGAACTTCGTTCGGTCGCGGTGTCAGGAGAGCACATCAGAGATTGGCTTGAAATGTCTGCGGGCGTTTTCAATCAGGTGAAACCCGGCGCGCAAACTGAATTGGTCAATCCTGATCGAGCCGGACACAATTTCGATGTTCTGTTCGGGCTAAGCTACGTGATCGACCTCAGCGTACCGCCTCGGTTCGATGCGGAAGGGCGACTGGTAAATCCGGCATACCGGCGCATCTCAGATCTTCGTTTCCAGGGCCACGCAGTGACGGCCGAACACCGCTTTGTCGTTGCACTGAACAATTACCGCGCCAGCGGCGGTGGACATTTTCCGTTCATACAAGACGCCGAAGTCATCAACGTTCCAGCCTTGCCGATCCAACACGCGTTGAAGGGCTACCTGACCGGTGCAATGCCCACAGAATCGCTGGAACAAGGTCCCTGCCCATTCCGTTTTGCGCCCATGCCAGGGTCCACTGTCCTGTTGAAGACCGGTCCAAAGGCACAGCGTCATCTCGCGGACATCGCAGAGTTCAGCCCAAAGCTGGCTGGCACGGATGCCGAGGGGTTTTTGCACATACAACTGTCACTGTGACGGGTTGTCATCTCTGCGTGTCTTCCCTATATCAAAATTCGAGAGGTTGGCGCGGGCGAGCGCCTCGCCAACCTGGTCAGGTCCGGAAGGAAGCAGCCACAACGAGCCCCGCTTGGGTCGATGTCCAACCTCTCACTTACTTGAACCGCTAGCCGCAGGAGGGCTTTTATGATTGTAGCAAAAACCCTTCAGGCAAAGCGTTTCTGAGGCCGACCCTCACACCTGCCTGAACACATTACCGCTGGATGCGCGACCGCCATCCAGACGGATTGCTGTACCTGAACACAGGCAGAACAATGTCTTTTACACTTTCGGACCTGGGATGGTCCTCACACTTTGCCGCCCAACATGCGGCCAATCCTTCGTGCGTTCCCTTTCGCATCACAGCCGTTCACCGTGATCGTCTGATCGGTGCAAACATCAACGGTGAAACACCTCTGCTCACCCTGGCCCAGCCGACGGGCGACTTCGCCGTCGGCGACTGGGTATTGGCGGATGATCATAACCGCGTTCAACAGCTGCTGGAACGCCGCAGCCTTTTGAAACGCCGCGCCGCCGGAACCGGGGCCCAGGCTCAGTTGATTGCTGCTAATGTGGATGTGCTGTTCATCGTCAGTTCCTGCAATGCTGACTTCAATCTGGCCCGACTGGAACGGTATTTGGCTTTGGCACACCAGGCCGGGTGCTATCCGGTGATCGTTCTAACCAAGGCCGATACCTGCGCCGATCCTGATAATTTCTCCAAAGCAGCCGAGTCGCTGGCTCCGTTTTTGACCGTGCTGGCTATCAATGCTTTGGATGCCCTGGACGTGCAGCAAGTTCTGTCCTGGTGCTCCACCGGGCAGACTGCCGCAATGGTCGGCTCATCCGGTGTCGGCAAGACAACATTGGTCAACGCCATGACGGGCCTGGATGAGGCAACGTCCGGCGTTCGCGCGGACGACGCGCGCGGGCGGCACACGACAACTGCCCGCGCGTTGCATCCGATGCAGAACGGCGGATGGCTGGTCGATACACCCGGCATGCGGGCTTTGCGGTTGCTGGATGCGCAGGATGGCGTCGATGAGGTCTTTTCTGACATTCTGGAATTGGCTCAGACCTGCCGCTTTTCCGATTGTCAGCATCAGGCCGAGCCGGGCTGCGCCGTGCAGGATGCGATTGCAAACGGATCACTGGACACCGAGCGGTTGGAGCGCTGGCGAAAGCTGCGGCGCGAAGATGAAAGGAACTCGGAAACCGTTGCGCAGTCTCGTGCGCGCGACAAGGCCTTTGGTAAGATGGTACGATCGGTGATGCAGGACAAGAAATCCCGCAAAAAGCTGTAAGTACCGGCTCAGGCGATTAACCGGGGCCATATGGCCGCATTTCGGCGCGCAAATGCGCCGATGTGACCGACCTCGGCCAATCCAAAGTCTTTCGGCGACAACTGATGCCGGCGGGCTTTGGGACCGTAAAGATCGGCCAGGCGCCAAACCGCGTTCGGGGGCACCACCTGATCATCGTCCATTGTGAACAGATCGACGGGTGTTTCCGACGCAGCCCAACGGGCGTCTGGAAGGCTTTTGCCGATATCCGGCACATAGCTCAGCGCAGCGGTGCACCATTTGCGCCACTGCCAGTAGACACGTGCCGGAAGGTCCGAGCCGAACCCAAGTGCCTTGCCCGGCAGGTATCCCAATGCCTTAACCAGCAATGGCGGGTGGGCATACCAGAACATTGTCGCCAGTGCGCGATACGGCCAGGGGTGGTCGGATACCGTCACCAAACCTGAACAGACACAGATCATCCGGTCGATCTGCTCAATATCGGGCTGAATTGGCCCCAGCATTCCACCCACCGAATGGCCAATGCTCCACTGCTGGGCGGCGGGAAATCTGCGCCGCATTTCGGCGCGAGCAGCGGGCATGTCGATCAACGCCCAGTCAGCCATCGTGGCCTGCGAATCGCGCAGGCGCCCGTGTAGAGAGTGGCCAAAATCGCGATAGTCATAGGTCAGACAGGCCATACCCTGTTCTTCCACCAACCACCGCGCAAAATGCTGGTAATAGTCGCGCGGTACGCCTGTGGCTGCATGGACTACAACCGCCACATCAGGTGCCGAGGCAGGCATATACAGCCGTGCCGACAGTTCGGCCTCTCCGGCAGAAAACGTGAAATCTTCGGTCAAAACGACCGGAGTGTTGTCCAACATGGTGCCCTCGCAAGCATCTGAACTATTCGGTTCACATATGGCATATCGGCGCTTTTGCGCGACTAGAGTCAACAGATTTTCAAAGTGACCAAGCGTCCACTTGAACGATGGAAAACAGCCCGCTTGACTCAAGCCACCTACAACCGCTAGCGATGAGGTGATGGTTCTCGTCCTTATATTGGGGCGGGATGAAAAGGGAACTCGGTGCGGTCCAGCCCGGCAATGCCGGAACAGACCAAGGCCGCGACTGCCCCCGCAACTGTAAGCGGTAAGCAATGCCGAAATACCACTGGCCGAAAGGCTGGGAAGGTCGGCAAAGCAATGACCCGCAAGTCAGGAGACCTGCCATCAAAGTAAAAACCGAAACTCGGGCGGGGTGTCCGGGCAGGTCTTCAGTACGCTGAGTTCCCTGTTCCACGTCCCCCGCTCACCGCGCGGAGGGCGCATTATGATCTGGAAGACAACGACCCACGAATTCACCGCCACCCTGTGCCAGAAAACGGGGAAAACATGCCCCGCATTGGCCCAAATGGCTCGGGCATTGGCCGAGGCGATGGCAACAGCACAACCAATGACGACCAGCGAATTTGAGGTGGACGGCTCCAGCGAACTGACCCATTGCGATGAGGGTTGCACCGCACGGTTTCGCGCCAGCCCGGCCCGGATCAGGGTCTATTGCGGGGCAAACACGGGCGACTCGGCCGACACGTTGGACGAATACGCCGATATGATGTTCAACCCTGACTTTTCCACTCTGCCTGCTGGTGTTTTGGCGGCCTTGCCTTGCGCCATGCTTCAGGCATCGGCCCTTGCACCGCGTCCATCGCATCAGGTTGTTCAACAAGCCACGGCCTGATCCTAGTTCACCGATCGCTCTGGGCCGGTTTCATGGCCCAAGCCATCTGCTCATCCGTTTCCACCGCGCATGGTCGGGCCAAGCGCAGCCGGTTTAGCGCGTGGTTTGGATCTTCACCGCTTTCCACCATGAGCCTCAGCGCGACCATCCCCGACCGCCCACAACCGCCCCGGCAATGCACCAGCACGCGTCCACCGCCGGACAGCACCTGCCGGGCGGCTGCGCTGGCGTCGGGCCAAAGAGTTTCGATTGGCAGGGGCGGCGTGCCAAAATCCTCGACCGGAAGATGCACCCAGGTCGCGGACCTGCTTTGAACGTCTCGACCAAAACCGCCTGCGCCGACCTGCCGCATCTCGGCCTCGGTGGTCATTGAAATCACCAGATCGGGGTTCCAGTCCTGTATCACCCTCAGATCATCCACATACCCACTGCCGCCGCTAGGCAAGGGGGACAGCGCCAAGGTGCCTGTGCCAACAGGCAGCGCGTAGATTGCAAATTTTGCCAAAGCTTATGCTCCTACTGCCACCGGCCCACCAGATTTTGACAGCCTATTTATCCCGCTTACAGACGCTGTCCAAACCGAAATTCCACAAAGCATGCTGTGGACGCGGGCGGCCCGGGTCTCTACGCTGCATTTCTGACACGAATCTGACAGAGCAGACATGACCGAAACGCCCAGCCCCGCCTATCAGGTTCTTGCCCGCAAGTACCGCCCTGAAACCTTTGCAGATCTGGTTGGACAGGACGCAATGGTGCGCACGCTGAAAAATGCGTTCGAAGCGGATCGGATCGCGCAGGCCTTTATCATGACCGGTATTCGCGGCACCGGCAAAACCACCACTGCCCGGATTATCGCCAAAGGTATGAACTGCATCGGTCCCGATGGTGAAGGCAAGCCAACGACCGAACCTTGTGGTCAGTGCGAGCATTGCGTTGCCATCATGGAAGGCCGGCATGTCGACGTGATGGAGATGGACGCCGCCAGCCGCACCGGCGTGAACGATATCCGCGAGATCATCGACAGCGTTCGCTATCGTGCCGCCAGTGCGCGTTATAAGATTTACATCATCGACGAAGTTCACATGCTGTCGACCAGCGCTTTCAATGCGCTGCTCAAAACGCTTGAGGAACCGCCCGAACATGTAAAGTTCATCTTTGCGACGACCGAAATCCGCAAGGTCCCGGTGACAGTGCTGTCGCGCTGCCAGCGGTTTGACCTGCGCCGGATCGAACCCGAAGATATGATCGGTCTGCTCAACAAGATCGCCGCGGCGGAAAACGCACAGATCGCCGAAGACGCGCTTGCTTTGATCACACGTGCGGCCGAAGGCTCTGCCCGCGATGCGACCTCGCTGTTGGATCAGGCGATCTCACATGGTGCAGGGGAAACCAGCGCCGATCAGGTTCGGGCAATGTTGGGCCTTGCAGATCGCGGGCGCGTGCTGGATCTGATGGACATGATCCTGCGTGGCGATGCGGCTGGGGCATTGACTGAGTTGAGCGGCCAGTATGCCGAAGGGGCCGACCCGCTGGCCGTGCTGCGCGATCTGGCCGAGATCACCCATTGGGTTTCCGTGGTCAAAATCACGCCCGATGCCGCCGATGACCCCACCGTCTCACCGGATGAACGTGCGCGCGGTCAACAGATGGCCGAGGCGCTGCCGATGCGGGTGTTGACGCGGATGTGGCAGATGTTGCTGAAAGCGCTGGAGGAGGTCTCTGCAGCACCCAACGCGATGATGGCCGCCGAAATGGCAATCATTCGTCTGACTCATGTGGCCGATTTGCCAAGCCCCGAAGAACTTATCAAACGACTACAGGATGCGCCTCCACCCCCACCGAACGGGGGACCTGGCGGTGGTGTGGCTGTGCCAACTCATGCACCTACGCAGGCGACTTCCTCTACGCATCTCTCGGCCCAGCGCGGGCCGGCAGGGGCACCCACCGCAGCGCTTGCTCAGGACATCCAGACCGCGCTGGCACGCTATCCAACCTTCGAACACGTGGTCGAGTTGATCCGCACCAACCGGGACGTAAAACTGTTGGTTGAGGTCGAAAACGGTGTGCGTCTCGTCTCGTATTCCCCGGGACGGATCGAGTTCACGCCGACGGACAAAGCGCCGACCGATCTGGCGCAAAGGCTTGGTTCAGCCTTGCAACGCTGGACCGGAAACCGATGGGCCGTCTCAATCGTGGCCGATGGGGACGCGGCAACAATCGCCGAGGTTCGAGACGCGGCTGATCTGGCGTTGAAAGCGCAGGCCGAACAACACCCATTGGTTCAAGCCGTTCTGATGCAGTTTCCCAAAGCGCGCATCAAACGGATCGAAACCCCGGAGGAACGCGCCGCCAAGGTAGAAACCGAAGCACTGCCTGAGGTCGAAGACGAATGGGACCCGTTCGAGGAGGATTAACACCTGCACTTTGCACACATCGATGCGGTCTATTACGAAGCATGCGAAGTATTTAACCCTGGCTGGGATGGCGAACCGGTTAGCGAATTGGTCGAAGCAGTTGCTCTCACCTTGCATCCGGTATCCATGGTCTTGCTGGTGTTGTCTGCTATAGCAATCTGGCGCGGAAACCTATGGATCGCATTGGCGACGTCCTTCGCTTGGGCGATTTGGGCGGCTCACATTTTTGTCGACGACTTGATGGATGACTCGCGTAGATCGGCGGCAGACATCGGGTGCATCGGTCATTCCAGCCTGATCATAGGGCTGACAATTGCGCTATGTGCGTCGATGACACTTTACGCTGTATATGTTCGCCTAAGGCGATCACAATTTAGGAGACAGTAAATGCTCAAAGGACTCGGCGGTCTGGGCGATATGGCCAAGATGATGAAATCCGCACAGGATTTGCAGACCAAGATGACGGATATGCAGGAAGAGCTGAACAACATGATGGTTGTGGGCGAATCCGGTGCGGGGCTGGTGAAGGCTACCGCCACCGCAAAAGGCGAGCTGAAGGGTTTGGACATCGATCCGTCGATCTTCAACGGCGACGATAAGGAGGTTGTCGAAGATCTGATTCTGGCCGCTATCAAGGACGCGCAAACCAAAGCGGCCGAGCGCTCTCAGGCCGAGATGGCAAGGCTGACCGAAAGCATGGGTCTGCCCGCAGACATCAAGCTGCCGTTCTGATAGACACTCCTGACGACCCAAAGGCCGGGCACCCCTGTCCGGCCCTTTTGCAGGAGCACACGCCGTGAGTTCGAACAGCGATATCGACAATCTGATCGACCTGATGGCCAAACTGCCCGGCCTCGGCCCCCGCTCGGCCCGCCGCGCAGTGCTGCACCTGATCCGAAAGCGCGCCCTGCTGCTGACGCCCCTGTCGGACGTAATGCAGCAGGTGGCTGCCACCGCCCGCGAATGCCTGAATTGCGGCAACGTAGGCACGACAGATATCTGTGACATTTGCGATAGCGAGGATCGTGCAACCGGAGAGTTGTGCGTGGTCGAAGATGTGGCTGATCTCTGGGCGATGGAACGCGCTGCAGTTTTCAAGGGTCGCTATCACGTTTTGGGCGGCACATTGTCGGCTCTGGATGGGGTCGGACCGGACGAACTGCGCATTCCCCGACTCAAGGATCGGGTGATGGCCGAAGGGATTTCTGAGGTCATTCTGGCCCTAAATGCCACTGTCGATGGCCAGACCACCGCCCACTACATCGCGGATCAGTTGGAGGGACAGGTCCGCCTGACCTCACTGGCGCAGGGTGTTCCGATTGGGGGCGAGCTTGATTATCTGGACGACGGGACGATTACGGCGGCGCTGAGGGCACGAAAAGAACTCTGAGTCTTGCGATACGGCGACAACCGGAAAGGATTCGCCTCTTCCGGTTGCACACCAAGGTCTGTTCCGATTGTCAGGTGTAAGCACCCGACGAATACGTCAATTCATAGGAATGGCTGTATATCTCGAAGACGATACCAAATGGGTCTTCGACGTAGACCATGCGATAGGGTTTCTCACCGGGATAATAGTATCGGATCGGCATCCGTTGTTTGCCGCCAGCCGCCACGATTTTTTCTACCAAGCCTTCGACATCCGGGTCCTGGACGCAAAAATGAAACGTACCGTTCTGGCGAAAGTCGATATTGTTTTCAGGCACATAGTTCCCGTGAAACTCGAAAAGTTCAAAACCAACGCGATCAGCGGTCGCGAGATGCGCAATACGCAGTTTTTTCCATTCCGGACCAAACACATCAGTGCACATGACACCGATATCCGTGTCATCCTCTACCACGTCCGTTGGTGGCATGATTACGTAAAAACCAAGGACTTCAGAGTAGAACTTTACAGCCTCGTCAACGTTTGGGACGGACAATCCGATGTGAGAAAATGTTCTTGGATGTTGCGGCATGGCACGCTCCTTAATTTTATGGGGCGAAAACTATTGTGCCACAGCCGAGTTTCAAGCGTTTGCCCTGTGAGGCAT
Organism: Ruegeria sp. YTSC003; assembly: GCF_059609785.1. Taxonomy (NCBI): domain Bacteria; kingdom Pseudomonadati; phylum Pseudomonadota; class Alphaproteobacteria; order Rhodobacterales; family Roseobacteraceae; genus Ruegeria; species Ruegeria sp. YTSC003. The sequence continues at coordinate 121,667 of NZ_JBXWMK010000007.1, forward strand.
AGCCGGGTTCCGCTGTGCACATAGGTCTTTGTTCGCGGCCGCATTAATCAAGAATGGCCTTTGCCTCTTGCACGCGGCGTGTACTATGGCTGCGACCTTATCCATTTGATATTGGAAACTGTTATGAAACGCCTATTTGCCCTCGCGCTTGCCGCCTTTACAGCCACCGCCGCGTTTTCGCAGGAACTGATCGACAAAGGCTTTGTCGAGGGCTGGAACATTATGATGGACCCAGCGCTCGGAAACGGCTGTCTGATTCAAACGATCTACCAAGACCTCTCGGTCGTGCGGTTGGGCTATGATGCGCTGGATAATCGCGGGTATTTCGCCGTCTACAACAAGGCGTGGGGCGATATCAAACAGGGCGAGAGTTATCCGATCCGGTTCGATCTGGACGGCAAAAGCTATGACGCCACGGCCATCGGCTTCAATCAGCGTGACGTGCCTGGCGCGACTGTGTTTTTCACCGACCGCAGCTTCGTCAACGCAATTGCCCAGAACAAGACCATGACGGTTTACAACCCTGCGGGTGAGACGGTGATGGCGATTGATCTGAAAGGTACGGCCAAAGCGCTGGAATATGCGCGAGAGTGCCAGAACAGGAAACTCTAACGAATCGGATCGAAAAGCGCGTCTTTGGCCGTACAATCGCGGATCACGTCACGACCACAGGGAACGGGTTCAAGGTCGCGCGACAGGCACAGTCGGACCTCTTCTATATAGCCCTGCTTGCAGGTCACTGTGATCATATCGCGCTCAAGGCCGGGGTTGGCTTTCAGAAAGGCTTCTTCCACGACCGATGCAGGCAGTTTGACCGAGGCGTCCAGCTTGCGGAATACCTGAGGACGCTCAACCGCCTCATACGCCTGCCGGGACAGCGCATAATAGTCGGACGCACTGAGGCCCGAGCAGGTTCCATGCTTTTTCCATTGATGCCACGCCAGACCGGAACTGCCCTGAATATCGGTCATTTTGCGTGACATAGCCCGCGATGGCGGCGCCTCGGGCGTACGGCAGAAGGCGGGCCAGCCCTGATGGTACTGAGGCCACAGACCATGCAGGATCCAGCCATGGTCATGCCGGGTGTCGCATTGATCCGATCCGCGCGCGTCGCCTTCGCGGGCGCACCAGTTTGGCGACCAGCTAAGCGACAAGACGTAGTAGTCAAACTCGCCTGCCTTTTCGCCATCGCCCAGCGCCGCCATTGCACCGAAAATCCACGAAACCAGCCCCAAAACAACCCAGCGCATTCGCCTCTTCCCTTCTTGCCTTGGCGCGACTATATACGGACCAAGTTCCCCGACAACGGAAACCTGCCCCAAAAAAAGGGGCCGCCGAATTCCGGCGACGGGAAAGATGTATTTATAGGAGACGGGCTGATGGCAAAACCGCTTATGGCCAAGGCAACAGCCGTATGGCTGGTGGACAACACCACGATCAGCTTCAAGCAGATCGCGGATTTCGTAGGCATGCACGAGCTTGAGGTGCAGGGCATCGCGGACGGCGATGTGGCCGCTGGCGTGAAAGGCTTTGACCCCATCGCCAACAACCAGCTGACCCAGGACGAGATCGACACCGCGCAGAACAACCCGCTGCACAAGCTGAAGCTCAAGTTCAACCCCGCTGCAAGCGGCGAGGAAAAGCGTCGCGGTCCGCGCTATACCCCGCTGTCCAAGCGTCAGGACCGTCCGAACTCGATCCTGTGGCTGGTCAAGTTCCACCCGGAACTCAGCGACGGTCAGATCGCCAAGCTGGTGGGCACCACTAAGCCGACCATCCAGTCGATCCGTGAACGGACCCACTGGAACATTTCCAACATGCAGCCGATCGACCCCGTTGCCCTGGGCCTGTGCAAACAGTCCGAGTTGGACGCGATCGTGCAGAAGGCCGCAGCCAAGAAAGCTGCCGAAGGTGGCGTCATGAGCGATGACGAGCGCCGCAAGCTGGTCTCGACCGAACAGTCGCTGGAAATGGACGCGGCGCCGAAGATCCCGACTGCCATCGAAGGTCTGGAAACCTTCTCGCTGTCGGACGAGCCTGCGGAAGAGAAAGAAGAAGAACCAATCCTCGACGCGGACAGCTTCTTCAACCTGCCCAAAGGCGGTGCCGACGACGAAGACGAAGACGATCCGCGCGCCTAAAGCACAGACAGCCCCGGCCTGAACGGACCGGGGCTTTTTTACGAGAAAACCATGCTGAACGTTCTTTCCAAACTATTTGGACCGCATCGCGCCGTTTCGATCTATGCCTTCCTGAAGACCTGGGGTTTGCCCATGGCAGGCGGTGTTGGTCTTGTTGCCGTCGCTGCTGGTTTGCTGATCTTCAACGACAGCGGCGAGCACGAGCATGAGGCATTCATGACCGTCAACGTCTTGTCAGCGACACCCATCAACGGGGACCTCAAGAACGGCGTCATTGCTTCGGTCCGGCTGCCGGACGGGTCTGCGACCTCGATCACTTCAACCGACGCTCCGGTCTCACAAACCGTTGGCACGACAGCCTGCATCGAGAAACGTGTGTACGTGGACAGTGGCGAGGCCCGGTATCGGTTCAAACTGCCACGCCACTGCGAAGCAGGATAAGAAAAGCCGCCCGATAAGAACACCGGACGGCTTTGGTTTCAGATCATCTGGAACAGGATGCCGGCGGTGATGGCCCCGATAATCCCCAGTCCCAAATAGGTCGCAAAAACCCTCGGTTTGACCAATGACCAGACGGCGGCCATCGCTGGGATCGAACTGACGGCACCCGCGACCATGAATGACATCGCGGCCCCAGCGCTCATCCCCTGTTCCATCAGGCCTGCCAGCAGCGGCGGCGCGACGTAGGAGTTCAGGTAAGCGGGCATCCCGACCAACGCGGCAATGACAATGGGTACAACACCGTCACCGCCGACAACGCGCGCGATCAGATCGGCGGGCACATAGCTGACCAACAGCGCCTCAAGCACATAGGCCAGAGCCAACCATTTCAACAGAAACAGGCTGTTGTGAATGAACTCGGACCGGAAGCGCTGACGACGCTCGGGTACCTGCCAGAACTTCCAGACAGGTTTGTCCTCTGTTTTAGGTCCGCATCCGCAGCCAGCCGGTTTGTATTCGCGCAGAGGCTGGGCAAACGCACCACCTCGCATCAGGGCACGGACGGCAAAGCCCCCAAACAGACCCAATGCGACAGCTGCAATGGCCTTGCCGATTGCAAATGGCCAACCCAATGCGCCTGCCGTGATCAACAGGGTAGGTGGATCAATCAAGGGCGAGCTGAGCCAGAACGCCATGACAGCCGACAATGGCGCACCAAGCGCCAGCAGACCAGCAATAAACGGAATGACTTCGCAAGAACAGAACGGTGCGAGGCCGCCGAAGACTGCGGCCAGAAAGATCATCCGCGTCTCGCGCCCCTCAAAGGCGCGCGCAACCATCACTTCGGCACCTGTCGCCTTGAGGTAAGACAGCAGCAAGACGGCGAACAGAATGTACTGGCCCGTATGGGCAAGGGCTTTACCCGCAAAGGTTACAACCTCTCCCCAATTGCCGGGGTCAAGGACAGCCACAAGCGCCAGAATGGCCACGATCACCGCCCATGGGGTTTTGATCAGATCAACGGCCACCTTTGCCGGTGCCTTTGGGTTTTGTGTCAGCTCAGCCATCGTTCGCAGCCTTTCCCACTTCGTCCGCGCAGCATTCGCTAAGAATGAACTGCGCGAGGCCTCTCAATTCTTCATAATTTGCGCGGTTGATGGTGGCGCGCCCGATTTTCTCTTGCTCGACAACACCGCCGGCCGCGAGAAACCGCAGGTGATGGGCCAATGTCGAAGGCGCAATGCCTGTGCGGTTCTGGATTTCCCCAACGGTCAACCCCGCCTCACCAGCCCGAACCAATGTCTTGAGAACCTTCAGTCGCGCTTCAGAGCCCATGGCCGAGAATCCTGCTGCAGCTGTTTCCCACATCTGACTTCTCCATTAAACTAAATTTCTAGTTATTTAGGTGAGTCGTTCTTTTTCGTCAAGCGCCTTGTTCACGAATTCTCGAGACGAGATTAAGTCCAGATTGCCCTCGCCTTAAGTCCACCCTATAAGGCGCTATGGGAATATCGGTCGACACATTCTTTCTGGAATTGAACGGACAGGGCACGCTGCAGGCGCAGATCCAGCAGATGATTGCCGAAGGCATCCTGTCTGGCCGGTTCCACGTTGGGGAAAAGCTGCCCTCGTCTCGTAAACTGGCGGCACACCTAGGTGTTAGCCGGATCACGGTGACATTGGCGTATACGGAACTTCTGGCCAATGACTACCTGACTGCCAAAGGCCGGTCGGGGTATTTCGTCTCGCAAAACGCGCCCGTGCCACCCAAGTATTCGCCTGTGCAAAAACGCGATGAAAATGTCGACTGGGACACGGCACTCGCACGCAGGTTCTCGGACGGGGACGTGCTGCCCAAGCCCAGTAATTGGCGCGATTACAAATACCCTTTCATCTATGGTCAGGCAGATCGGAAATTGTTTGACCACGCCAACTGGCGTCTCTGCGCGGTCCGCGCGTTGGGTCACAAGGATTTTGCATCCCTGACCGGGGACTACATGGATCAGGATGATCCGCTGCTGATCGAATTCATCGCCCGTCACACGTTGCCGCGCCGTGGAATCGCCGCCCGCCCCGAAGAGATCTTGATCACTATGGGCGCGCAAAACGCACTGTGGCTGGCCTCACGCATTCTTTTGAACCGCAACCGCACAGCGGTGATTGAAGACCCCTGTTACTATGCGCTGCGGGATCTGTTGAATCACTCCGATTGCAAGGTGTCGCCACTGGCCGTCGACAGCGACGGCCTGACCCCGGATGCGCTACCTGACGAAACAGACGTAATTTTCACCACCCCCAGCCATCAAAGCCCGACAACGGCAACCATGCCCGTTGAACGCCGCTACGAGCTGCTGAAACGCGCCCGCGAACTGGACGCCATGGTGGTCGAGGACGATTACGAGTTTGAAATGGCCTTTCTGGGATCCCCGTCCCCGGCCCTCAAGTCAATGGATCGCGACGGACGGGTGATCTATGTGGGCAGCTTCTCGAAGTCGCTGTTTCCCGGATTGCGGCTAGGCTACATTGTTGGGTCCGAGCCCTTTATCCGCGAGGCACGAGCCTTGCGTTCTTTGGTGCTGCGCCACCCGCCGGGCCATATCCAGCGCACTGCGGCCTATTTCCTGTCACTGGGCCATTACGATGCTCAGATTCGGCGTATGTCCAAGACCCTTGCCCGGCGCCGCGAAGCGTTGGATGCTGCAGTCGAACAGTACGGGCTTACCGCTGCCGGACGCGGAATCATGGGCGGCTCGTCTCTTTGGATGTCGGCCCCCGAGCGTGTGGACACGACGAAACTTGCCCAAAAGCTGCAGAGCCAGGGCGTCCATATCGAACCAGGTGCCCCGTTCTTCAATGGGTTGCACCGACCGCACAACTTCTATCGCCTTGGATACTCGTCCATTGGCCGGGACCGCATCGGGCCGGGGGTGAAACTGATCGCGGATGCCATCCGATCCGCCTAGCACGACTCTGGACATATCCCGCCTAACGTTCTGGCCCTAACGCCGCTTCGCCCCTTGCGCCAAAACCGTATCAAAGGCGGGTGCTGTGCCCGAACCTTTCTTCAATTGTGCGGAGAACACTCAGATGAAAATGACCACTGAAGAGGCCTTTGTTAAGGTTCTGCAAATGCACGGTATCGAACATGCGTTCGGTATCATCGGCTCGGCGATGATGCCGATCTCGGATATCTTCCCGGCTGCAGGCATCAATTTCTGGGACTGCGCCCACGAAGGTTCCGGCGGCATGATGGCGGACGGCTACACCCGTGCCACCGGCAAGATGTCGATGATGATCGCGCAGAACGGCCCCGGCATCACCAACTTCGTCACCGCCGTCAAAACCGCATACTGGAACCACACCCCTGTTCTGCTGATCACTCCGCAGGCTGCCAACAAGACCATCGGTCAGGGTGGCTTCCAGGAAATGGAACAGATGCGCATGTTTGCGGACTGTGTTGCCTACCAGGAAGAACTGCGTGACCCCAGCCGTGTCGCCGAAGTTCTGAACCGCGTCATCCTGCAAGCCAAGCGTGCCTCGGCACCTGCTCAGATGAACATCCCGCGCGACATGTGGACTCAGGTCATCGACATCGAGCTGCCCAAGATCGTCGAATTCGCCGCGACTGCTGGCGGCAACGAAGCACTGGACGAAGCCGCAGCCCTGTTGTCCGACGCCAAATTCCCGGTCATCCTGAACGGTGCTGGTGTTGTTCTGTCCGGCGCGATCCCTGCGTCAGCCGAATTGGCCGAACGTCTGACCGCACCGGTCTGCGTTGGCTATCAGCACAACGACGCCTTCCCCGGCTCGCACCCGCTGTTTGCCGGTCCGCTGGGCTATAACGGCTCGAAAGCCGGTATGGAGCTGATCGCCAAAGCGGACGTTGTTCTGGCTCTGGGCACTCGTCTGAACCCGTTCTCGACCTTGCCTGGTTACGGCATCAACTACTGGCCGACCGATGCCAAGATCATTCAGGTTGACCTGAACCCTGATCGTATCGGCCTGACCAAAGACGTGACCGTTGGCATCGTCGGCGACGCCAAGAAAGTGGCCGAAGGTCTGCTGGAACGTCTGGGCGACAACGCCGGTGAAGCAGGTCGCGAAGACCGCAAGAACCTGATCGCCACAACCAAATCGGCTTGGGCGCAAGAACTGAGCTCGCTGACCCACGAGAACGACGATCCGGGCACCACCTGGAACGAGCGTGCACGTGCCGCTAAGCCAGACTGGATGAGCCCCCGCATGGCATGGCGCGCAATTCAAGCGGCGCTGCCGACCGAGGCAATCATCTCGTCCGATATCGGCAACAACTGCGCCATCGGTAACGCGTACCCGTCCTTCGAAGAAGGCCGCAAGTACCTGGCACCTGGTCTGTTTGGCCCCTGTGGTTACGGCCTGCCTGCCGTTGTTGGCGCGAAAATTGGTTGCCCGGACGTTCCGGTTGTCGGTTTCTCGGGTGACGGCGCATTTGGTATCGCTGTGAACGAACTGACCGCGATTGGCCGCGAAGAATGGCCCGCCGTGACCCAGATCGTTTTCCGCAACTACCAGTGGGGCGCTGAAAAGCGTAACTCGACCCTGTGGTTCGACGACAACTTCGTTGGCACCGAACTGGACCAACAGGTCTCTTATGCCGGTATCGCAACCGCATGTGGTCTGAAAGGCGTCGTTGCACGCACTCAGGACGAGCTGACCGCGGCCCTGAACCAGGCGATCATCGACCAGAAAAATGGCATCACCACTCTGATCGAAGCCATGATCAACCAGGAACTGGGCGATCCCTTCCGTCGCGACGCCATGAAAAAGCCGGTCCGTGTTGCCGGTATCGACGCGGCTGACATGAATACGTCGGCCGGGGCATAATCGCGTGAAGCCACTACGCACAATTCTCGGAGCTGCTAGCAGCTCCGACAAGATCATCGCCCTCGCTGAGGGCGATGATCCACGTGTTGTTGAAGGTGCTTTGAAGGCCCGCAAGGAAGGTGTCGCGCGCATCATTCTGGTTGGTGACAAAGCCAAAGTAACTGCCCTGCTGGCCGAACAGGCTGGTCAGGATGTCGACGGCATCGAAATCCACGATCCATCGGACTCTCCCCTTGCCGAAGCGTTTGCAGCTGAGCTTTTCGAGCGGCGCAAGCACAAGGGCATGACGCCTGAAAAGGCCGCTGACGAAATCAAACGCCGCCTGAACTATGCCGCGATGCTGGTTCATACCGGTAATGCCGACGGAACTGTCGGCGGAGCTGTTGAGACCACGTCGGCCACAGTGCGCGCCGCTTTGCAGATCATCGGCAAAGCCCCCGACGCGGCCATGGTTTCCAGCTTTTTCCTGATGCTCTACTGCCGCGATCACCACACGGTCCGCGGAGCGCACATCTTTGCCGATTGCGGCCTGGTTGTTGATCCGAACGAACAGGAATTGGCCGAAATCGCCCGGGCATCTGCCGCGTCTTTCAAGGCGCTGACGCATGAGACACCCCGCGTTGCGATGCTGTCCTTTTCCACCGGCGGCAGCGCCAATCATCCGAAAGTCACGAAGGTCAGCGAAGCCACGCAGATTGCAAAATCGGCTGACCCCGATCTGTTGATCGACGGCGAGCTGCAGTTTGACGCCGCATTCGTCCCCGAGGTGGCTGCAAAGAAAGCCAAGGATTCGCCCCTGCGCGGCGAGGCAAATGTCTTTGTGTTCCCGAACCTCGACGCAGGCAACCTTGGCTACAAGATCGCGCAACGTATTGGGGGTGCCGAAGCAATCGGCCCGGTCCTTCAGGGACTGGCGAAACCGGCCAACGACCTTTCACGCGGATGCTCCGCCGAGGACGTTCTGCACATGATCGCGGTTACGGCCGTGCAAGCAGAAACATCCAAAACCCGGACAGACGCCTCGTAAATCCGGCTAAAGCGAAATACTGTTTCGATTGATCTCTGCTCATGAGAATAATCGGATCAAAAGCCACAGGGACCAGAAATGAACCAGCCAATCATTAATACCTCTCCCAAGGTCTCTGACGAGGTCAGAAAAACAACGTGCTACATGTGCGCCTGCCGCTGCGGCATCAACGTACACATGAAGGACGGCAAGGTTGCCTATATCGAAGGCAACCGCGATCACCCGGTTAACAAGGGCGTCCTGTGCGCCAAGGGCTCGGCAGGGATCATGCAGGTCAATGCCCCGTCCCGCTTGCGCGCCCCACTGAAACGCGTCGGGCCGCGTGGCTCGGGCAAGTTCGAAGAGATCAGCTGGGACGAGGCGCTGGACATCGCCGTTGGCTGGCTCAAGCCGATCCGCGAGGATAACCCCGAAAAATTGGCGTTTTTCACCGGCCGGGACCAGAGCCAGAGCTTCACCAGCTTCTGGGCGCAAAACTTTGGCACCTGCAACTATGCGGCCCATGGTGGTTTTTGCTCGGTCAATATGGCCGCAGGCGGCATCTACACGATGGGTGGAGCATTCTGGGAATTCGGCCAGCCCGACTGGGATCACACCAAGCTGTTCATGCTGTTCGGTGTTGCCGAAGACCACGACAGCAACCCGATCAAGATGGGCATCGGCAAGATCAAAGCCCGTGGCGCACGGGTGATCGGCGTCAACCCGATCCGCTCGGGCTATAACGCGGTTGCTGACGATTGGGTCGGGATCACTCCTGGTACTGATGGGTTGTTCATCCTGTCGATGATCCACGTGCTGATGAAGGCCGGCAAGATCGATCTGGACTATCTCAGCCGTTACACCAACGCGCCGGTTCTGGTCGACGCGTCCGAAGGCCCCACAAAAGGTCTGTTCCTGCGCGATGAGAACGGCAAACCGCTGGTTGTTGATCGCAACACGGGCGAACTGACGGCGTTTGACAAACCGGGGGTCCGCCCCGACCTGTCGGCGACCTTTGAGAAGGATGGCGTCACCCACCGGCCCGTGTTCCATCTGATGGCCGAACGCTACCTCAGCGACGAATACGCGCCCGAGAACATCGCCGAGCAGTGTGGCATCCCCGCCACCCGTATCCGCGCCATCGCGGGCGAGTTGGCCCGCGTTGCCTTTGACGAGGCGTTCGAGTTGGAGCGCGAATGGACTGATTTCCGCGGCGAAAAACACACCAAGATGATCGGTCGCCCGGTTGCAATGCACTCGATGCGCGGTGTCTCGGCTCATGCCAACGGTTTCCAGACCTGCCGCGCACTGCACGTGTTGCAGATCATCCTTGGCACAGTCGAAGTCCCCGGCGGCTTCCGCTTCAAACCGCCCTATCCCAAACCGGTCGAGGCGCACCCGAGACCGCACTGCAAGGTGACCCCGAACACGCCGCTGGACGGCCCGCATCTGGGCTTTGTTCAAGGGCCAGAGGATCTGGCGCTGAAGGCAGACGGCAGCCCGGCGCGGATCGACAAGGCATTTACGTGGGACAACCCGATGTCCAGCCACGGGCTGATGCATATGGTGATCTCGAACGCACATGCGGGCGATCCCTACAAGATCGACACGCTGTTCATGTACATGGCCAACATGTCCTGGAACTCATCCATGAACACCAAAGGTGTCATGGAAATGCTGACGGACAAAGATGAAAACGGCGATTACGTAATCCCGCATATCATCTATTCCGACGCTTATTCGTCGGAGATGGTGGCCTATGCCGACCTGATCCTGCCGGATACCACGTATCTGGAACGGCATGACTGTATCTCGCTGCTTGATCGCCCGATCTGCGAAGCGGATGCCGCAGCCGACGCAATTCGCTGGCCGGTGATTGAGCCCGACCGGGATGTCAAAGGTTTCCAATCAGCGCTGGTCGAACTGGCCAACCGCATGGGCCTGCCGGGCTTCACCAACGAAGACGGCAGCGCCAAATGGACAGATTACGCCGACTATATCGTCAACCACGAGCGCAAGCCCGGCATCGGCCCGCTTGCCGGTTTCCGTGGTGAAAACGGCGACAAGGAAGGCCGCGGCGAGGTCAACCCTGACCAGCTGAACCGCTATATCGAAAACGGCGGCTTCTACGTGGCCCATATCCCCGAAGGCGCGGATTACTACAAACCATGGAACACTGCTTATCAGGATTGGGCGGTCGGCATGGGCATTTATGACAGCCCACAGCCATACCTGTTCCAGCTCTATTCCGAGCCGATGCGCAAGTTCCAGCTTGCCGCCGAAGGCCATGGCGAACGTCAGCCCCCGGAACACCTACGGGAACGCATCAAAGAGACATTGGACCCGATGCCCATCTGGTACGAAACCGACCAGACCGGCAACGAAGGCTTCACTGTCAACGCTCTGACCCAGCGCCCCATGGCAATGTATCACAGCTGGGGAACCCAGAACGCATGGCTGCGCCAGTTGCACGGGCGTAACCCACTTTATGTTCCGACCAAGCTGATGCGCGAGAATGGCCTGAGCGACGGTGATTGGGCCAAGGTGACCTCGCCGCATGGCGAAATCACGGTACCGGTCATGGAAATGGCGGCGCTGAACGAAAACACCGTCTGGACCTGGAACGCGATTGGCAAACGCAAAGGTGCCTGGGCTTTGCAGGACGACGCACCAGAAGCCACCAAGGGCTTCTTGCTGAACCACCTGATTCACGAGCTGCTGCCGCCCAAGGGCGATGGTCTGCGGTGGGCGAACTCTGACCCGATCACCGGTCAGGCCGCATGGTTCGACCTGAAAGTGAAGATCGAAAAAGCTGACCCACCAACGGATGCGGAAAGCCAACCGGAATTCCCACCGATTGAATCTCCGGTCGGAACTGGACCGAAAGATTTGGCGTGGAAGGTAGGCAAATGATCCGATCCCTGCTTCATCTGGCTAAAAATATCCCCGGGTCTGGGGCAGCGCCCCAGCCCGCCATCACCACAAAAGCGGAGGCAAGGTAGTCATGACCCAGCTCCCCACATCCACCGACCGCAAGATGGGTCTGGTCATCGACCTGGACACCTGCGTTGGCTGCCACGCCTGCGTCATCTCATGCAAAGGCTGGAACACGGAAAACTACGGCGCGCCGCTATCCGATCAGGACGCGTACGGCGCCAACCCGTCCGGCACGTTCCTGAACCGGGTGCACTCTTACGAGGTGCAGCCTGCGGAAGGTCATGCCCAGCTGATCCACTTCCCCAAATCCTGCCTGCACTGCGAGGACGCACCTTGCGTCACCGTTTGCCCCACAGGGGCCAGCTACAAGCGGGTCGAGGATGGCATCGTTTTAGTCAATGAAAGCGACTGCATCGGTTGCGGCCTGTGCGCTTGGTCCTGCCCCTACGGCGCACGTGAACTGGATCAAGCCGAAGGTGTGATGAAGAAATGCACCCTCTGCGTTGACCGGATCTATAACGAGAACCTGCCGGAAGTGGACCGAGTCCCATCCTGCGTACGCACCTGCCCCGCAGGCGCGCGCCACTTCGGTGATCTGGGCGATGCGGACAGCGATGTCAGCAAACTGGTCGCCGAACGCGGTGGCATGGACCTGATGCCGGAAATGGGCACCAAGCCCGTCAACAAATACCTGCCGCCCCGGCCCAAGGATAATGTCGAAGATCAGATCGACATCCTGGCCCCGCTGCTGGCCCCGGTCGCTGAAGAACCCAAAGGGTTCCTTGGCTGGCTCGACAAGACTTTGGAGAAGCTCTGATGCATCCAGCACCTTCCGTTATCATCTTCACGACACTGTCGGGCCTTGGCTTTGGACTGTTGCTCTTTCTGGGGCTTGGTCTGCCTGACGTCTCTGGCTGGGTCGCTTTTGTCTTTTTCGCGATCGCCTACGCCCTGTCCGTTGGCGGGTTGATGGCGTCCACCTTTCACCTTGGCCACCCCGAGCGGGCCTGGAAGGCGTTTACGCAATGGAAGACCAGCTGGCTCAGCCGCGAAGGCTGGTGCGCGGTCATCGCTCTGATCGTCATGGGGCTTTATGCGATTGGCGTGATCTTCCTAGGCCAGCGCTGGAGCCTTCTTGGCTGGATCGGTGCGCTGTTTTCGCTACTGACCGTATTCACCACGTCGATGATCTACACGCAGCTCAAAACCATTCCCCGCTGGAATATGAACCTGACTCCGGCCATGTTCCTCAGCTTCAGCCTGGCAGGCGGTGCCCTGCTGGCCGGACAGGCACGTGTTGCGCTGCCGCTATTGCTGATCGCTGCTTTGGTGCAGATCCTGTACTGGAAAAAGGGCGACAAAGCTCTGGAGGAGTCCGGCACAAATCTGGGCACCGCAACAGGATTGGGCGATCGCGGCACCGTGCGTGCATTCGAGCCTCCTCATACCGGCACCAACTATTTGCTGCGTGAATTCGTTCACGTCGTTGGCCGCAAACATGCCGAAAAGCTGCGCATCATCTCGTTTGTGTTGGCGTTTGTCCTACCGGTTGTCCTGCTGCTGTTGCCATTCGGCCATTTCTTCGCGCTGCTGGCAGTGCTCTCCCATCTGGCCGGTGTAGCGACGTCACGCTGGTTGTTCTTCGCACAGGCCGAGCATGTCGTCGGACTGTATTACGGAAAACGATAGGGGCTCTGCCCCCCGTCGCGACAAGCCGCGACTCCCCCGGGATATTTTGGTCCAGATGAAGCCTGGATCCGGAACAAAAAAAGGCGGCGCTCGAAGTTCGAGGCCGCCTTTTTTCACTTTTGAATTCGTTCTAGATGAGACCTGCGTGCTGAAGCGCCGCGTCTATCGCGGATTTGGTGCTGCTTTCCAGCCCGGATAGGGGCGAGCGGACTTCCTCGCTGCACAGACCCAATTTGCTGAGCGCGTATTTGGCACCCACGAGGCCGGGCTCGATAAAGATCGCTTCGTGCAGGGGCATCAGGCGGTCCTGATACTCTAACGCCTTGGTGTAATCGCCGTTCAGCGTCGCCTGCTGGAATTCGGCACACAGTTTGGGCGCGACGTTCGCGGTGACCGAGATACAGCCCACACCGCCATGCGCGTTGAACCCTAGCGCAGTCGCGTCCTCGCCAGACAACTGACAGAAGTCCGGGCCGCAGGAGGCACGCTGCTGGCTGACACGTGCCAGATCGCCGGTCGCGTCCTTTACACCGACGATGCGCGGCAGTTTCGCCAACTCACCCATGGTTTCAGGGGTCATGTCGATGATCGAACGGCCGGGAATGTTGTAGATGATGATCGGAATATCCGCGCAATCATGCAGCGCGCGAAAATGCATCAGCAGACCCTTTTGCGTGGGCTTGTTGTAATATGGCGTCACGACCAGAGCTGCATCGGCGCCTACTTTCTGCGCGAATCGCACAAACCGGATGGCCTCGACAGTGTTGTTTGACCCAGCACCTGCGATCACAGGAACACGACCAGCCGAGGCTTTGACAACCTCGTCGACAACCGTTTCATGCTCTTCGTGGCTCAGGGTGGGGCTTTCGCCGGTGGTGCCAACGGGAACCAACCCGGTGGAGCCTTCCTGAATCTGCCATTCCACCAAGTGTTTGAGCGTCTTCAGGTCCAACTCGCCGTTGCTAAACGGTGTGACGAGGGCTGGCATAGAGCCTTTGAACATGACACGCTCCTTAGGTGCAGTTTGTAATTTTTACGCCTCGGTTTGCCAGAAATCTGTCTTTCTTGAGTTGAACCCGACGGCGCAAGCTTTATCCTGAACGGCTGTATCCTTGGTTGGTTGGGAAATGCAAGGGATGACACGCTTTCTGGCGTTTTTGACGGTCGTAATTCTGATTTCGGGCACACAAGTGCGGGCCGACGCCGCCGGTGATCTGCGGGCCGGTATGAATGAAATGCGCAAGGGGGACTGGAATGAAGCCCTGCGTGTTTCTGGTGCGCGGGGTTCAGTGTCTCGGGACATCATCGTCTGGCACTGGCTTCGCGAAGGGTTTGGCAGTTCGGGTGACGTTCTGGTGTTCTTGGATCGTCGTCCAGACTGGCCTGGTCTGGCTTGGTTGCGGCGCAAAAGTGAGCCCGCCTTTACTGGCGCCGATCCAGACCGCGTTCTTAAATTCTATGCCGAACAGCCGCCGCAAACCGCAGAGGGTGCATTGAACTATGCAGTCGCATTGAAGGCAAAGGGGCGTCAGGGAGATGCTGAAGCCGATATCGTCGCGGCCTGGCGGACGATGCCAATGGGCTCGGGTCTGCAAAAAGACTATCTTGAGAATTTTGGCAAGCTGCTGAAACCCCATCACGCCGCCCGTCTGGACCGGATGCTATGGGACAACCACCTTGTCAGCGCAGGTCAGATGCTGCCGCTGGTCAGCGCTGATCAGCGTAAACTGGCTGAGGCGCGGATCGGCCTTCAGAAACGGCAACCCGGCGTCGACGGCAAGGTGGCGGCAGTTCCGAAATCGCTGGGTGATTCACCGGGCTTGGCTTTTGACAGGTTCGTCTGGCGTGACAAGAAAGAGTTGGACGACAGCGCGATTGACTTGATGCTGGCGCGTTCTTCCGGCCCTGATGCGTTGGGGGAACCTGACAAATGGGCCGAAGGCCGCCGTCGGTTGGCCCGACTTGAGATGCGAAATGGGGACCAGAACCGCGCTTATCAGATTGCTGCCAATCACCACATGACGCCAGAAATGGGCTATGGCTATGCGGATCTGGAGTGGCTTTCCGGGTTTCTGGCCTTGCGGAAGCTGAATGATCCTGCGACCGCGATCCGGCATTTCCAGAACTTCTCGGACGCGGTGAAATCGCCGATCTCGAAAGGACGCGCCGGGTATTGGTTGGGTCGTGCCTATGCGGCCCATGGTGACGCCGAAAAAGCCTATGACGCCTATGCAATGGGTGCAGATTATCAATCCTCTTTCTACGGCTTGCTGGCGGCGGAACAGATCGGGCGTCCTTTCGATAGTGAGTTGGCCACCCCCCGCCGGGCGCCACACTGGAAGCAAGCTGAGTTCTCCAATTCAAGCGTACTGGAAGCCGGGCTACTGCTGCTGAAGGCTGACGAAGACACCCTGTCTGAACGGTTCCTGACCCATCTGGTTGAAGGGTTGGACCCGGTTCAGGCCAATCAGTTGGGCGATTTGGTGATCGAGTTAAAGCAGCCGCATCTGGCCGTGATGATCGCCAAACGCGCTGCAACAGTCGGCCTGGTTTTGCCAGCCGCCTATTACCCGGTGCATCCGGTGGCCGACATGGGTTTGCCCATGGCTAAGGAAATGACGCTGGCCATTGCCCGTCGGGAAAGTGAGTTTGACCCCGTTGTGATCAGTGGAGCCGGCGCGCGCGGGCTGATGCAGGTCATGCCGGCCACGGCAAAGCTTGTTGCCAAGGAATTGGGTATCCTAAGCGGCCACAAGACGATCAAGCTGACTTCGGACTGGCAATACAACGCCAAGCTGGGTGCCAATTACCTGTCCGGTCTGGCCGCTGATTTCAACGGAAACGTTGTGATGATGGCTGCAGGATACAACGCAGGTCCACGTCGGCCGATGTCGTGGATGGATCGCTATGGCGACCCGCGCGCAGGTGAGATCGACGTGGTCGACTGGATTGAGACGATCCCGTTCAGCGAGACCCGCAACTACGTGATGCGTGTGTCGGAAAGCCTGCCGGTCTATCGCGCCCGTCTTGGCCAACCTGCCTTGCCGATCCCGTTCTCGCAGGAACTGGTCGGGTCAACGCTGGCGTCTTTCGCGCCATAGGGTGAACAGCCCGGCGGCGACAACCAGCGCTGCGCCTATGACCACTTCGGGGCGCAGCGTTTCACCAAAGACCGAGATTCCCAGGATCGCGCTCCAGACCAGGTGGAAATAGGCGAAGGGCTGCACCGCGCTGGCCTCGGCCATCTCATAGCATTTGATCAGCAACCAATGCCCCAGAACGCCGCTCACGCATAGCAGCGCCATCCAGGCCCAGTCCGTCTGGGCCATCGGCTCCCAGAACCACATTCCCACGAGCGTCATGGCGACGGCACCGCTGACGCCTGTCCAGAAAAAGCTGGTGGCGGAATTGTCCCGGCGGGATACGTAACGGGTCAGCAAACCATAGACTGCAAACATGAAAGCCGAGATCAGCGGTACAATGGCCCAAGGGTTAAAGACCCCTACACCGGGCTGCAGGATGATCAGAACACCGATGCACCCAACGCCGATTGCGGCCCAGCGTCGCCAGCCGAACTGTTCGCCCAATACCGGCCCGCTGAGAGCAGCGATCAACAACGGGTAGCAGATGAATACGGCCATCGCGTCAATCAGGCCCAGAACAGTGAAACTGAACACAGCGACGCAGATCTCGGCCGCCAACAGCAGGCCACGAAATATTTGCAGCTTAAGTTGGCTTGTCTGGGTGGTGGCTTTCAATCCGCCGGGCGCACGTGCGGCCAAAGCGATGACAAAGGCCGCAAAGAACCAATACCGGATCATCACTACCATGTAGGTGTTGTAGGTTCCTGCCAGATGGCGCGAGATACCGTCCTGCAGTGCAAAGACGATGGTCGCCCCGATCATCAACGCAATCCCGGCGCGCGTATTGTTCTGTTGCGTCATTATTTGACAGCGCAGGTCATGTGGCGCTTGCGGCCATAACCGGGTGCGCGTGTAACTATGAAACCGGCATCCTCAAGCCCCCGTCGCACGAACCCGGCGGCTGTATACGTCGCCGCCGTCCCACCAGTGGCCGTGTGGTCGGCGACCTGCTGCATCAGGTCTGCGCCCCATAATTCGGGGTTTTTAGCCGGAGAGAACCCATCCAAGAACCACGCATCGGCGGCACCTTCCCATTCTTGCAGGGTTTGACGTGCATCGCCTTCAACAACCTCAAGCCGCAGGGTGCCCAAATCACATGTGCCTCCCTCCCATTGCGCAAGGAACCGGTCAGACCAAGGCGCAAGTTCAGGAAAGGCTGCCAGCGCTCGGAACATGTCCACGGGTGCCATCGGATAGGCCTCAAAACTGGTAAAGGACAGGGGCGTCGTCTGGCCGGAATTCTCCCACTCTGACCAGACAGTCAGCATGTTCAAGCCGGTGCCAAAGCCCAATTCAGCAATGTGGAAACCAGATGCGAACCGCGCAGGCAGCTCATTACCCGCCAGAAACACATGCCGCGTCTCTTCCAGCCCGTTCTGCAACGAGTAATACGGATCGTCGAAACGATCCGAGACCGGGATCTGATCCTCAGTCCATGTCAGTTCGGCGCGCTGGTCTGCCATCGGGGAATCCTGTAGCTAAGCGGCGCGACACTGAACAAGGTAAAGGGGAATGGCAATGGTCGATGTGACGGTGCGCGGTGCAGGGATTTTCGGCCTGTCTATCGCCTGGATCTGTGCCCGGCGCGGCGCAAAGGTGCAGATCGTCGATCCCTTTGGCCCCGGCGCTGGTTCCAGCGGTGGCCTGGTTGGCGCACTGGCACCGCATGTGCCTGAAAACTGGAATGCCAAGAAGGCGTTTCAGTTCGACAGCCTGATCATGGCCGAACCATTCTGGAAACAGGTCGAGGCCACAGGCGGCGTCTCACCCGGATATGCGCGGCTGGGACGGTTGCAACCTATCATCGACACCCGAACGCTGGAACTTGCCCATGCCCGCGCCATCACAGCAGCGGAACTGTGGCAGGGTCGCGCTGAATGGTGGGTCGTCGAAACAGCCGCGGTCGGTACATGGTGTCCGCCCAGTCCTACCGGTTTTGTCATCCATGATACGCTGAGCGCTCGCATGCATCCGCGCCGGGCCTGTGCGGCCTTGGTTGCGGCATTGGCTGTGATTGGCGTCGAGGTCGTAGCCGACGCACCAGATCGCGGACAGGTTGTCCATGCCACCGGGCTTGCCGGACTGCAGGAACTGAGCGAGGCTTTTGGCAAAACCGTTGGCAACGGCGTCAAGGGTCAAGCCGCACTTCTGCGGTTTGATGCGGGAGAGGTTCCACAACTGTTTGCGGACACAATCCACTTCATACCGCATGCGGACGGGACGTTGGCAATCGGTTCGACCTCGGAGCGTGGCTATGACGACCCGACCAGCACGGATGCAGCTCTGGATGACGTTCTGGACCGGGCGATGCGGGCCGTTCCCGTCCTGCATGGCGCAGAGGTCATCGAACGATGGGCGGGTGTACGGCCGCGCAGCAAAAGCCGCGCACCAATGCTGGGCGCGCACCCGCTGTACGAAGGGCAGTTCATCGCCAATGGTGGCTTCAAAATCGGCTTTGGCATGGCCCCGAAAGTGGCCGAGGTCATGGCGGATCTGGTTCTTGAGGACCGGGATGCGATCCCGGGTGACTTCAGACCCGAAGCATCACTCTGATCGCGGGACAAACTCGGCGGACATGCATTGCCGCCCATCGGGTCCGCGCACCCACATCGCCTGGCCATACCGGCACAAGGTTGCCGTCTCAAAGTGCATCAGCGGCGATGACGCGCGAAAGGAGAACTGAGCCAATGGACCTGCCAGATCCTCAGCAAACAGCATCAATAGTTGTGCCAGCAGCGGGCCATGAACGACCAGACCGTCATACCCTTCGACATCCCGCGCGTAGTCCAGATCGTAATGGATACGGTGCCCATTGAAGGTCAGCGCCGAGTATCGAAACAGCAATGTGCTGTCGAAGGTGACGTCTCGCCTGTCGGTTTCATCGGTACGGGCCATAGGTGGCTTGGGCTTTATGTCGGAACTCGAAGGGTCTGGTCGATAAACCAGATCCTGCCATTCGCTCAGACACAATTGACCGTCCTGAGAAATCTCGTGTCGCAGTGTAACAAACCCCAGCGGTCCCGTCCGTCCGTTTTTTGCCGCCTCACTTTCAAGAACAGACCGGCGCACGGCTTTTGAGCCCGCGACCAGCGGCGCGTGAAACTGCAACCGTCCCCCGGCCCACATCCGACGTTGCAAGCCCATATCGGGAATCAGACCGTCCCCAACCTTTGGATGCCCGTCCCGCCCCAAATTGGCAGGCGGCTGAGGCGACCAAAAATACAGCTGGTGAAAGAACAGCGGCAGTTGATCGCCTGCTGCGACCCTGTCGTTGGATCCAAGCGCTACCAATAGCGCAGAGGCGCGGGCCGGGTCCATCACATCGGTCAGTATTTCGTCAGTCATGGCGGCAGACTATGCAGACCGACCAGACCCGGCAAGCAGCCTCTCGATCTTAGAACCCAGCCTCAGCACGCAGTTTCTGCATGAGTGTCCGCAGAGAACTTTCGTAACGGTCGCTCAGCAATTTGCCGTGCTCGTCAAACTCGTTCGAACTGCTGGCGAGATGAATCTCTGGCCCCTGCAGGATGCGCGGTTGGAAGGGAACCATATAGCCGCGCAGAACCATCTGCGCCCGCTCACCACCCGCACGCCCTGCGGCGGCGGACATCACGGCAACCGGTTTGTCGGCCCAGGGGCGGTCATCTGTTCGGCTGACCCAGTCCAAAGCGTTTTTCAGAACACCCGACGGGCCTTTGTTGTATTCCGGGGTCGAAATGATCACGGCATGGGCTTGGGCGATCTGATCGGAAAGGGTTTGTACGGCTTCGGGGATGCCCTCGCCATCTTCAAGATCACCATCATAAAGCGGCAGGTTCAGATCAGCTTCGATATGCGTTCCCGGCTCGAACAACCGGGCCGCTTCGCGCAGCAGTTTGCGGTTGGTCGCGCTTTGGCGCAATGAGCCGGACAGGCTCAGAAGGATGGGTTCAGACATTGGGAAACTCCGCTTTGGTGTTGCCCAATAGCTAGCGTAACTTTCGCGCGCACCAAAGACCGGATGACGCGCAGTCAATGTGCGAAAAATGGGCACCCGAAAGTGCCCATATCATTATGTGTTTCCGTTCGGAATGATCTCGATGTCGACCCGGCGGTTCTGGGCCTTCCCCTCGGGCGTCAGGTTAGAGGCAATCGGGCGGTTTTCGCCCTGGCCGATGGTCGAGATGCGTGCACCACTTACACCATTGGCTTGAAGAATATCGGCGACAGAGCGCGCCCGGCGTTCGGACAGGCCCTGATTATACGCAGCGTCGCCGTCGCTATCGGTATTGCCGATGACCTGCACGTTCGAGTTGGGGTAATTCACCAGATTCTGCCCCACCCGGACCAGATCGGCCCGCAGTGCCGGGCGCACGGTCGCGCTGTCGGTGTCAAAGGTGATATCATTCGGGACGGTCACAATCAGTCGGTCGCCCGCGTTGGTAACGATGATGCCCTGATTGGCCAGTTGCTGACGCAGTTCTGCTGCTTGTTTGTCTAGTTGGTTGCCTATCAGGCCGCCTCCTGCTGCACCGATTGCTCCGCCTGCTACGGCCCCCAAAAGCGGATCAGATCCATTGGCAATCGCGCCGACACCTGCGCCGATCAGACCGCCAAGGAGTGCACCCTGCTTGGCGTTCTGGTTCGGGTCCGAGGGCAGGTTCAATGTGCCAGGGTCCGTACAGGCCCCCAAAAACATGGCCGAACACAGCCCTGCGGCAAGAACACTCTTGGAAATCGTCATGTAATCACCTTCTGCTCTGGGGCCCGTTCACCGAACCCGCTTTGTTTGGCGCAGTATATCGCGTTACCTTATCTTAGGCTCAAGCAACAATCGGGTGAAGTCGGCAAATTACCGCCGTTCAACAGGATCCAATTGGTTCTGGTCTTGCCAGATCGCTCGCAGAGGCTCCCCCTGCCCGCAGAAATGATCGTCTGTAACGTCGCAGGCCCAAATGCGATCCGTACGAAAATGGCGAAACCCATTCCTCAGCTCACACCACGCCGCCAACATCGTGCATTCAATGTGGTAGATAAGGGCGACGGGCCTGACGATCCGCTCGGTTCGCTCACCTTCGGCATTCACATAGGTGATGCGAATTTTGCGTTCAGAGCGGATAGCCTCGCGATAGTTTACGACAGGCACGCACCCCTTGGCCGGATCATCCATCGGTGCACCCCATGGGGCGACTTGCAGCCAATCTGCAGGCGCGCGCAAAGCGTCGATCTTGCGGCAAACACGGTCCGCAGCTTGTTGCAGGGTGCTATCCCCGGTGCGCGCCAGCATCGACAACCCGACCCACAGCGCCTCGACCTCTTCAGCGTCGAAATTCAACGGTGGCAGGTCATATCCCCGCCGCATCAAGTATCCCACGCCGGCTTCACCCTCGATCGGGGTTCGCTGTGCCTGCAAAGCGGCGATATCGCGATAGACGGTACGCGCTGACACTTCCAGCTTTTCTGCCAGTGCCTCCGCCGTCACAGGCATTTCGGCCGAACGCAGGATCTGGATGATTTCAAAAAGGCGGGTTGAGCGGCGCATAAGGTTCTCCGGGCGGTCTGCTGACATCCTAGCACACCCCACTGACAGGGTGGTGTCAGGAGTGATCTGCGATCTTTGGGAAACAAACCAAAGGAGGTCGACCATGCCATACCTCGACAATCACGTGATGATGACATTGAAACTGGACCGCTGGGCGCAGGATCACACTTTGCGCGCGTTCGAGATCGAACGTGAAATTATGGCTGCCCGTCAGCCCTGCGCACCGCGCAATCGGACCAAGCGGTTCTCGTTGGGCAACCTCAAGATGCTGTGGACAAGCACGGCCTGAGGTCAGAAATCAGCCGGGGCGCGGAATTTCATTGAAACTCCGCCCTCGGGGCTTTTTAGGCGCAGTTCCTCAGAATGCAGCATCAGACGCGGGAATTCGAGCGCAGGTCCGTCGGCGTAGAACGGATCGCCCAGAATCGGGTGGCCCAGCGCTTGCATATGAACGCGTAGCTGATGAGACCTACCTGTTTTGGGGAACAATCGGACGCGCGTCGTCTCACCCTCGTGTTTTACAAACCGCCAATCAGTGACGGCGGGTTTGCCAGTCTCGTGACAGACCATCTGGCGAGGGCGGTTGGGCCAATCCACGATCAACGGCAGATCGACGGTTCCGGACTTTTGCTCGATGCGCCCCCAAACACGCGCAACATAGGTCTTGCGGGTCTGGCGTTTTTCAAACTGCATGCTCAGATGCCGCTGTGCGTGCGGTGACTGGGCAAACACCATGACACCCGACGTATCCCGATCCAACCGATGCACCAGCAAAGCTTGCGGAAATGCCGCCTGCACGCGGGTCAGCAGGCAATCGGCTAGATGCTCTCCCCTCCCAGGCACGGACAGCAGACCCGAGGGCTTGTTGACCACGATAAGCTGCGCATCCTCATGCAGCACATCCAACGGCGTATTCGGGGGATCATAGGTCTCGCTCATGCGCGCCTGCCTAACGCACGGATTTGGTTCCCGCAACGTCGGGCTTGCCTGAACGAAACGGTTCAGCAAATCTCGGACCCAAAGCGGAGGAGAACCCATGCACCCCACAATCGCGCGCATGCAAGACGTTGTCGCCAAGGGCGATGAAACCCTGATCCACGAATTGCTGGCCGAAGACGTACGGTTTTCCCCGCCAACTTACTACAGCACCTGGACCGGACGCGAACCGGTGGCGGCTGTTCTGGGTCACGTGGGACAGGTGTTTTCCGACTTCCGCTATCGCCGGATTATGGGTGAAGGCAAGGATTGGGCGCTGGAGTTTCAATGCAAGGTCGGGGATCTGGACGCGGTCGGCGTCGATCTGATCACGTTGAACGATGAGGGTTTGATACAGGAATTCGAGGTCGTCATGCGCCCTTACAAGACCATCGGTGCCCTGCGCGAGGCGATGATGGCTCGGGTTATGACGGACGCCCGCTTCCTCGAATACAAAAACGCGCTCAGCTAACCATGACTGCCCCGATTGCCGCCGATCAGATATTGCGCGTCCCGCTGTTGCCGGTTCTGGCAGCACAGGCGATTTCCGTGCGTCGTAACGCTCAGCTGCTGCCCGAACCGTCCGGCCCGCGCCAAGGGCGCGAAGGGCGCGGCCCCCGATTGCGGCTGCTCATCGCTGGTGACAGCTCGGCCGCGGGTGTGGGGGCTGGGCGACAGCAACAGGCACTATCGGGGTTTCTCGTGGCGCGGTTGGCCCGCCATTACAGCGTGGAGTGGCGGCTGGAAGCGACGACGGGTCACACAACACAGGATACGCTGGAACGATTGAACCGCCTTGAAGGCAGCTATGACGCCGCCGTGACTGCCTTGGGTGTAAACGACGTCACGCGTGGAGTATCCCGGCAAAAGTTCACGGGTTTGCAGACCCAGCTTCTGGATCATCTGACGAGCAATCTGGGTGTTCGACGTGTCGTGGTTACCGCCGTGCCACAAATGAACCGTTTTCCGGCCCTGCCCCAACCGCTGGCCTGGGCACTGGGGCGACAGGCGGCCCGGCTGGATCGGGGTTTGCAAAAGGCCGCTGCGACATTCCCGCAAGCCCGGCACCTGTCATTGGAGTTTCCGGATGACCCGGCGCTGGCTGCTCCGGACGGATATCACCCAAGCCCCAAAGCCTATCGCTTGTGGGCAGAGGCCGCGGCCGACTTATTGCATCAGCGCTGACCCCGCATCTGACGAATCATCGGGATCGTATAGATCACCAAAGCCGCCCAGATCAGTGGGAAGGCGATCATCCGGCCCCGATCGATCTGTTCCCCGAACACGGTAATCGCAGTGATAAAGATCATCGTCGGCGCGATGTACTGCAGGATTCCCATTGTGGACAACCGCACCAATTTGGCCCCGTTGGCATAGACCAGCAGCGGAACAGCGGTGACAATGCCGGCACAGGCCAGCAGCATGGTGTCCCCAGCGGCTGCGCCAAAGTGGCCGGTTCCTTTTGCCCCCAACCAGGTGATGTAGACCAAGGCTGGGATCAGCAGGATCAGAACCTCTAGCAGAAAGCCCTGATTGGGGCCGATGGGCAGCGAGCGTTTGAAGAAAGCATAAAACCCCCAACTGACCGTCAGGGCCAGCGCGGCCCACGGCAGCCGACCCGCTTCGACGATCAATACCAGCACACCCAAAGCAGCTAACCCCACTGCCGCCAATTGCGTACGATTCAAAGGCTCACGTAACAGGATCGCCCCTAGCGCAATGCTGAACAGCGGGTTGATGTAATAGCCCAACGCTGCGTCCAATGCGTTACCGCTGGCAATCGCCCAGACGTAAATGGCCCAATTCACCGAGATCAAAGCCGCTGTTAGACAGGCCATGCCCAGCATCTTCGGGTTTTGTAAGGCAGCCTTCAAATCCCCGGTTCGCCCTAGCGCCACCAGCAACAGCCCGGCCACAGGCACCGACCATACAATCCGATGCGCCACGATCTCGACCGGCCCGATATGCGCCAGAGCTTTCATGTACAGCGGCAGGAAACCCCATAGAACGTAGGCGGTCGCCGCCAGAGCCAATCCTTTTGGCGTGTCCTCATTGTGGGGTGATGTTGCGACGTCCGCCATCATGGATCTCCGGGTGATACCGTTTGTCTATACGGCTGTTCCGGAGGGTTTGGAAACTGCGAAAACCGTGAACGGTCGCATCAAGAAAATTGATATGTACCAAGAAAACGGGGCGCCGCAGCGCCCCGTGTGTCGAACCTTGGCGCTAAACTTTAACGCGCTCGGATTTTGGATCGTACATCGGCTTGAGTGATGCCTCGGCTTTCACCTTCACACCGCAGACATCGATCTCGTAGGTCGAAGCCAAAACGTCAGCCGCTTTTTCGCCTTCGCAGGGCACATAACCCAGACCGATCGCACCGCCCAGCGTGTGGCCATAGTTGCCCGAGGAGAGGTATCCCACATACTCGCCATCCCGAATGATCGGCTCATTGTGGAACAGCAGCGGTTCCGGATCGGTCAGCTTGAACTGAACCAAGCGGTTATGCGGTCCGCTTTCCTTACGCGTAATCACCGCTTCGCGCCCGATGAAATCGCTGCCCTTATCGACCTTGACCGCAAAACCAAGACCGGCATCGACGACGTGGTCCTCGCAAGTGATGTCGTGGCCGAAGTGGCGGAAGCCTTTTTCTATCCGGGCGCTGTCCATCATATGCATGCCGCATAGTTTTAGCCCCATGTCCTGTCCGGCCTCGTGCAGGGTTTCGAACACATGTCCCGCCATGTCGGACGAGACATAGATTTCCCAACCAAGCTCACCGACATAGGTCACACGGTGGGCTCGAGCCAGACCCATGCCGATCTCGATATCCTGCGCGGTGCCAAACGGGTTGGTCGCGTTGGTGAAATCGTTGGGCGAGACCTTTTCAAGCAGCGTACGCGCATTTGGACCCATAATGGCCAGAACGCCCTCACCCGCAGTAACATCGGTGACAACGACGTTGAAGTTGCCCGCATGGCGCTGCATCCAGGTCTGGTCAGCCAAGCGGGTCGCTGCCGGGGTCACCACCAGATAAGCGGTCTCGGTCAGGCGGGTAACGGTCACGTCCGCCTCAATCCCGCCTGCGCGGTTAAGGAACTGAGTATAGACGATCTTGCCATTCGGGACCGAGTAATCGCCGCCACCGATATAGTTCATGAATGCTTCGGCATCCGGGCCGTCAACGCGGATTTTGCCAAAGGACGACATGTCATACATGCCGACATTCTCGCGCACGGCTTTATGCTCGGCAGCCGAGTTCTCGAACCAGTTCTGGCGTTTCCAGCTGTACTGGTACTCGCGCTCCTGCCCCTCGTTCGCGAACCAGTTGGCACGTTCCCAACCCGCCAACTCGCCCATGACCGCGCCCTGTTCCAGCAGGTGATGGTGGAACGGCGTCCGGCGCACGCCACGTGCGGTGGCCTTTTGGCGATAGGGATAATGGTCGGCGTAGAGCAAGCCTAACGTCTCTTTCGAGCGCTCGAAAAGGTACTGCTTATTGCCCTGGAACGGCTGCATCCGGCTGATGTCCACGTCGCCCAGATCGAAAGGCTTTTCACCGCTGTCCATCCATTCGGCCAGCGCCATGCCAGCGCCACCGGCGGACTGGATGCCGATCGAGTTGAAGCCCGCTGCGACCCAGACGTTGTCCATCTCGGGTGCCAGACCCAGATGATAGGCGTCATCAGGGGTAAACGATTCGGGCCCGTTGAAGAAGGTATGGATACCGGCCTCGGCCAGCATCGGCATACGTTCACACGCGGCTTCGAGAATCGGTTCGAAATGGTCGAAATCCTCGGGCAGCTGGTCGAATTCAAAGGTGTCAGGAATACCGTCCATCGCCCAGGGCTTGGCATTCGGTTCAAATGCACCCAACAGGATTTTGCCTGCGTCCTCTTTGTAATACGCGCATTCATCGGGAACGCGCAGAACCGGCAACTGAGTTAAACCGTCGATATTTTCGGTAACGATGTAGAAGTGTTCGCAAGCGTGCAACGGAACATTGACGCCAGCCATCTTGCCGACCTCATGCCCCCACATACCGGCACAGTTCACCACCATGTCGCATTCGATATGACCAGATGCGCTGCCGTCATCTGCGACCCAGTCAACACCGCTCACCTTGCGGTCTTGTTTGACGATGTCGGTGACCTTCACGCGTTCCTTGACGATACCGCCACGCTGACGGGCGCCCTTGGCCAATGCCAAGGCGATGTTGGCCGGGTCACCCTGACCGTCCAGCGGTAAGTAAACAGCACCCTTCACGCCTTCGAGGTTGATGTGGGGATACAGCTCCTGAACACGTTCATTCTCGATTTCTTCGACCTCGACGCCGAAAGCGCGCGCCATGGCCGCCTGACGGTAGATCTCTTCTTTGCGCTCTTCGGTTAGCGCAACAGTGATTGATCCACAGCGTTTAAAGCCTGTGGCCACACCGGTTTCTTCTTCGAGCGAACCATAGAGTTCCTGGCTGTACTTCGCCAGCTTTGTCATGTTCGCCGTTGCGCGCAGCTGGGCGATCAGACCCGCCGCATGCCAGGTCGTGCCGCTGGTCAGCTGCTTACGCTCCAGCAGGACAACGTCTTTCCAGCCTTTCTTGGTCAGGTGATACGCCACCGAACATCCGATGACACCACCACCGATAATGACAACACGGGCCTTGTTTGGAAGATCAGCCATTCTCATGATTCCGCTTTATGAGTTTCCACCCAAAATGACACGGAAGAGCGACACAGAATGCACGAAAAACGTCAGACCATTTGCAAAAATCAACGTTGTTTGACTTGCCGTTTTTCACGTCTCAGCACAAAGGGGGTTACGCCGAAAAAGCTTTTGTAGACTGACGAGAAACCGTTGGGAAACCCGCAGGCAAGACCAATTTCGCGAACACTCATCGTTGTGTTCAGCAGCAGGTTATTGGCCTTGGCCAGCCGCATTTCGCGGTAAAAGCCGTTTGGTGTGGTTCCGAAATAGTTCTTGAACTTCCGTTCCAGCGATCGGTTCGAAAGCTTTAGCGCTTCGACGATTTCGTTAATCGGCAGCGGCTCTTCGATATTGGCCTGCATCACCTTGATGCACTGGTCCAGTTTGGCGTCACCTGTAGCGGTGGTCTTTGATCCGGAAAATGGCTGGAGAGACGAGAAATCCCGAATGTTTTCGTGCAGCATGATGTCGGCCACGGTCATTCTTGTTGGCCCGGAAACATGACGCCCGATCACAGCCAGCGCGACATCGGTAGTGGCCTCCATCCCGGCGCAGGTCACCACGGCGCCCTGTTCTGTTGCAATCGACAGTTTGGCCTCGAACCGGGCGCGACGTTCACGCAGGAAGGACGCGTTTTCCCAGTGGGTCGACATATCCTCGGTCCCCTGCTCGTCGATATACCGGCTTGCAGCTTCGGACAACAAAAAGACCTGTGCACCGCGGAAAGTATAATCCGACACAACACGCCCCAGCGATAGATCAGGATGATCGGGGTCGGAATTTCCGATGACGAACAAATAGTCCGCGTTGGGCTGCGACGGAATGCGCTCAGTCTGGATCGTCGCCTCGCTGCTGCTGGCGACCGGGCCACCCCTCAGAGAGCGATAGGCATAGGTGAATGGCGGGCTCGGGCATACGCGGTTGGCCAGCCGCAGCACCTCAACCAATGACGCCAGTTCCAGCAGCACATAGCCCGGTGCGACAACGATGTCGAAATGTCGCTGCGCGTTAGAAGCCGGGATGTTCGACGGCGATGGCATCACTTTCCTTTCAGACAATCCGGTGCCCGGCGGACCGCAATCGATCGGCAAGGACCTCAATGTGGTCCGGCCCGACTTCGCAGCATCCGCCAACTATTGTTGCCCCCTGTGCTACCCATTCCATCGCATGATCGGCATAAGCCTCGGGTCCAAGATCGTGGCGCTGTGTCAACACGTCGACAGTCGGCGCGTCTTTCAGGAAATCCTGTGCAATCCCGGTGAACCCATTTGCATAGGCCCCAAATGGCCGCCCCATCGTGGCGATGACCTTCAGCGCGGCGGGGACGGCCTCGGGGCGCGAACAGTTTATCAGAACAGCGTCAGGGTTAAACCGATCCACAAGAGGCGCAATATCGGCAAGCGGTTCACCGGATCGCAGCCGTGTTCCGTCATCATCCATCACAGAAAGCGCCAGCCAAACCGGTTTGCCTGCCTCCGCCGTACCACGCAGGGCCCCTTCGGCCTCTTGCACCGAGGAAACGGTTTCGATCAGGAAAAGGTCGACGTCATCGGACATGAGGTTAACCAACTCGGCAAACTTTTCGGCGGCGTCTTCCACATCAGGATTCAGATCGGGGCGATAAGACGCCAGCAAAGGACCCAGCGCCCCGGCGATGCGCCCGGAACCGCCCGTGCGCGCACGGTTCGCCTGAGCAACCGCAGCATGGACCAGGTCGGGCAGTTGATCCTCCATATCCAGACGCTCCAGCCGAGAACGATGGACCGCGTAGGTGTTGGTCGTTGCAACCGTCGCGCCACGGCGGAAATATTCGGCGTGGACCTCTTGCACCAATTCGGGATGGTCGATCATAACGCGCGTCGACCACAGCGGAGTGGGTTTGTCCCCACTGCGTTTGACCAGTTCTTGCCCAATCGAGCCATCCAGAAGCGTGATTTCTGCCATTTGCCAACCTTCCTAAGGAATCAGAACGAGTTTTCCCGGCAGCACCTTGGACTGGAAGTCCTCTTGCGCCTTGGCGATGTCTCTTAGTGGATAGGTCTTGGAAACCAAAGGCTTGATGCGGCCTGCATTCATCATCTCGACAAGGCGGCCAAAGACTTCAAATGCCTGATGTGTGCAGCCGTGAATCGTGATGTCGCGCAGGTAGATCTCACGCAGGTCAGCCGAAACGATTGGTCCTGCGATTGCCCCGGAAACGGCATAATGACCGCCGGGTTTCAGGGCCAGGATCAGGCCGGGCCAAGCCCGGCCTCCGACAACGTCGATCACGACGTCGAACATGTCCTTGGGCAGCGGCGCGTTGCGGTCAAAGGTGTCCATGGCCCCCTGCGCTTTGACCACCTCGGCTTTGGCTGAACCCGTAACGCCCCAAACTGTCGCCCCGCGTAGAGACGCCAGTTGCACAGCGGCAAGGCCCACGCCACCCGAGGCACCGGTAATCAGCACCTTATGCCCAGCGGCCACGCCAGCACGGGTTAACAGGTTCTCGGCCGTGCCAAATGCACAGGGGATGGCGGCGATTTCGACATCTGACTGGGGTGAGGCCGTCACGTCATACAGGTCGTCGGCCTGAACTAGACAGTATTGCGCAAATGCTCCGTCGATTTCAGAGCCTAATGCGATAAAGCCAGTCGGATTGCCGGGACGTGGGCGCGGCAAGTTGATCGGGCAGGTCACCCGTTGCCCGGCTTGAAACCCGGTCTCTTGCCCTGCCAATTCGACTATCCCACACAGATCGCCACCCTGAATGCGCGGAAACGCCAACGCGCCTCCCCAGCCTCCGGCATCAACATCCTGATCAACGGCGTCCGTTGCCCCGGTCACGTCCGAGGAATACCAACCGACCCGTGTATTTATGTCCGTGTTGTTTACCCCTGCGGCCGCGACCCGAACCAGAACCTGCCTCGGTCCAGGCGTTGGAACCGGAATATCCTCGCGCCATTCCAGCGCTTCGGGGCCGCCGTGGCGCGTCAGGTAAACACCAGACATTTTTGTGGGCGTGGTCATCTTCAGACCCTGTCTTCCGGATGGGCTGGAACCGGTCCCATCGGCACAATGTCGTAACGCGCGTTCAGTTCGGCCATTTTCGCCTCATCTGCAAAGTCAGCCTCGGTCATTGTCGCCAGTTCGGCCAGAAACCCGTCGAACCCCGAGGGTTGAAAGATCATCAGCATTCTGGCGGGTGTGCCATCGGCGACGCGACACGCGTGGGGTACTCCCGGCGGGACATGCATGGTTGTGCCCGGAGTACATCGATGCCAGTTGCCATCAACGTAGAAATCCACTGCGCCTTCCAGAAAGTAAAAAGTCTCGGCGTGGGTATCATGGCGATGAAGACCAAGCGCGAAGCTGGCCTTCAGATTGTCTTCCATGAGCGTGTATGCGCCATCTGTATCCTGACCAGACACCTTCACAAAGGTGTGGTCATTTTCCCAGTCATAGTTGGGGCCCTCGCCGGGTCCCAGTTTGGCGTATCGTTTGCTCATGGCGGTCTCCGTGAGAAGTTAAGCGCGTAACCGCTCGTTCTCGGGATCCCAGAGCGGCTGATCCTGCTCTACCACAGCGCGGCACTTTTGGCCGTAGATTTCGACCTCAAGCTCGGTGCCGGGGTTGGCAAGCTCGGCCTTGATCATGCCCAGCGCGATGGATTTGCCAACGCGGTATCCCCATGCGCCTGACGTGGTTTCGCCCACGATTTGATCGCCCTGCCAGATACACGACATATACGGCGCGTCGCAATCGCCCGCATCCACTGTCAGCGTGACAAACGACTTCTTCACGCCCTGCTGCTTTTCGTTCAGGATTGCAGCCTTGCCGGGGAAATCCTGCGGCTTGTCGAGTTTGACGAACCGCCCAAGACCGCCTTCCAGCAGAGAGTAGTCGGTCGATAGGTCCCCCTTCCATGCACGGTATCCCTTTTCGATACGCAGCGAGTTCAGGGCATACATGCCGAACGGTTTGGCACCGGCATCGATGATCGCATCATAGATCGCGGGCATATGCTCGTTCAGAGCGTGGACTTCCCATCCTAACTCACCCGCGAAGGAGACGCGGATCAGATAGGCGGGCTGGCCTGCAACGGTCGCAGACTGATGAGTCAGCCACCCCGAGGTCAGATCCGCATCCGTCATAGTCGACAGTATATCGCGCGACTTCGGACCAGTGACGATCAGTGTATCCCGTGTCGTGGTCACGTCTTCAATCGAAACACTCGCAGGCATCGCGTTCATCAGGATGTCCCGATCATGCCACTGTGCAGTTGCGGCGGTGATCATGATGAACTCATCCTCACCAAGACGGATACAGGACATCTCGGTCAGAATGCGGCCACGGTCGTCAGAGATATAGATGAGGTTCATCCGGCCGACCTTTGGCAACCCACCGGTTGCGAGGCCGCGCAGCGCCTCAGCGGCGCCCTCTCCCTTGACCATGAAGCGCGAGAAGCCTGGCAGATCTAGTACGCCACAATGGTCTCGCACGGCCTCGCATTCTTCTTGGATTCGTTGCTCCCACGGGCCGGACCGACCCCAGGTATGGGTTGCATCAAGCGACGTGTCATCGCCCGGCTTCGCGAACCAGTTGGCCCGCTCCCATCCGTTATAGGCACCCATCACGCCGCCCAGCGCTTTGACCTTGTCATGCACCGGTGACAGTTTCTTGTCGCGCGCCGCGGGCCATTCATGATGAGGGAAATGCATGGCGTATTCGTTGCCGTAAACTTCCAGACCTTTCTGGTTGCAGTAGTCCTGATCTGTGTAATCGGTGTAGCGACGCGGGTCGACGGCCCACATATCCCATTCGGTCGCGCCATCGACGATCCATTCGGCCAGCACCTTGCCTGCACCACCGCCCTGAGCGATGCCGAAGGTGAATGTGTGTGCCTCGAACGCGTTTTTCACACCGGGCATTGGGCCGATCAGCGGCAGCCCGTCCGGCGCATAGGGGATCGGGCCGTTGATCACACGGCCAACGCCGGAGGTCGCCATCAACGGCACCCGCTCCATCGCGTCAGTGACGATATCCTCGATGCGGTCGAGATCGTCATTCCACAGCTGGAACGAGAAATCCTCGGGCATAGCATCGTCTTCAGTCATCCAGTGGCCCTTGCAGTTAGGCTCATACGGACCAAGGTTGAAGCCATTCTTTTCCTGCCGCAGGTAGTACGAGATATCCACGTCGCGCAGCAGTGGCAGTTTCTTACCACCGTTCGCTTTGGACCATTCTTCAATTTCTGGAACTTCGTCCGTCAGCAGGTACTGGTGGCTCATCACCATCGCGGGAACTGTGCGGCCGCCAAAGGGCTTGAACCACTCTCCCACGCGCTGCGCGTAATACCCAGCGGCGTTCACAACATAGTCGCAGGCTATATCGCCTTTGTCGGTGTGTACGGTCCAGGTGCCGTCGTCGTGCTGAGTTACGCCAGTTGCCGGGCAAAAGCGGATGATCTTCTGGCCCATGTCACGGGCACCCTTGGCCAGTGCCTGTGTCAGCTGCGCCGGATCAATATCACCATCGGTGGGATCGTACAGAACGCCTTCAAGATCGTGCGTCTCCAGGAAAGGATAGCGCTCTTTAGCTTCTTCCGGGGTCCACATCTCCATCGGGATGCCTTGATAGCGTCCCATCGCCATGGCGTGTTCGAACTCTTGCATCCGCTCCTTGCTGTGCGCAAGACGGATCGAGCCTGAAACGTGGTAGTTCATCGGATAGTCGACCTCTTCGCCCAAACGCGAATACAGCTCGGTTGAGTACCGCTGCATGTTCATGATCGCCCATGAATTCGAGAAGGTCGGAACGTTACCCGCCGCGTGCCAAGTCGAGCCAGCGGTAAGTTCGTTCTTTTCCAGCAGAACACAATCAGTCCAGCCCTTCTTGGCCAGATGGTACAGCGAGGAGGCCCCCACCACACCGCCACCGATAACAACCACGCGGGCTTTTGTCGGAAAATCGCTCATTGGTCTTGATCCTTGTTACTGTGCCCGTTGGGGCAGATCGTCTGTGATGTCGTAGTAATCGCCCCTGTCGGCGACAAAGATATGCTTCGAGAGCGTTAGACCCGTGGGCTCGCTGAGCGCACCCATGGAAATTGAAATCGTGTCCTCGTCATTGTGCTGCCAGAAGAGGAACGAGCCGCAGGAACGGCAGAAACCGCGGCGGGCGGTGTCCGAAGCGCGGAACCACGTAAGCGTGTCGCTGGCGGTGAAGCTCAAGTTATCCTGGTGTGTCCAGGTCGAAGACCAAACATGGCCGGATTGCTTGCGGCATTGACCGCAATGGCAGGCCGAAGGCGGTGAAAGCTCTCCTTCAATCGTGAACGCGACAGCGCCGCAGAGGCAAGAACCAGTTTGCATGTGACTACCCCCTTGCTGTGGGCGTGGAGCTGGCCCCCAGCAACACGCCATAGATGATGAAACAGGCGGCCATGACACGACGCACCCAAGTGTTGAAAACCGCTCCCAGCGCAGCCTTGCCCATCAGCGCGCCCAACACGGTGAACCCGGTGTAGCTGAGCGTGGTGATGATCAGCGCCGTAGGCATGATGACGACCATCTGCTGCCAGATCGGAACATCAGGCTGCACAAACTGGGAAAAGGCAGCGAGGTACCCTGCCACGCTTTTAGGATTGATCGTAGCGACCGCCAGTGCGTGCAGATACACATGGCGCGCGGGTCGTTCACTTGCCGGGGCCGGGCGCGTGGCATTCATCCAGCCGCGAACCCCAACCCAGATCAGGAACCCTGCCCCTACCAGTTTGGCGATAAAAAACCCGGTTGGGGATGCTGCGATCAACGCGGTCACACCCAGCGCTGACAGGACAAGAAACGTGCTGGCCTGCGTTAGAATCGCCAGCACGCCCAGCATCGCTTTGGGAAACGGCAGGCTCATCCCGTTTGAAATGCAATTGACCGCGTTCGGCCCCGGCGTGGTGACGAACACCACCCAAAACAGCGCGAATATGGTCCAGGCTTCAAAGCTCATCAGTACACCGGCGGAGCGATAACCCAGATGGCCACTGCGGGCTCATCATAGGGGTTCGACCATTGATAGGGTTCATGTTTGATCCGAAAGCTGTCGCCGGGGCCGACCGAAAACTGGCGCCCACTGATCGTCAGTTCCAACCGCCCTGACACCATGTACCCAACCTCCTGCGTTGGTCGGTTGGCCGGGGTTTGCATTTTCGATCGGGGCTTGAATGTGGAATGCACCATTTCGAAATCATCGGTCAGATCGGGCGACAGCAGTTCTTCGATCAACCCTTCCTCACCGGACCCCATCGGGCGGCGCGTTCCGGCGCGCACCACATACCCCTGCTCATCTGCCGGAGAGGAAGAATGCGCGAACAGCATCGACATCGGCACGCCCAGACATTCGGCAATCTGGCGCAGGTCGGAAATTGAGGGGTCGGACTTGTCGCGCTCGACTTGGCTAAGCCAACCAACAGAACGACCCAGACGTGCGGCGATCTCAGTCAGCGTCAACCCACGCGCCTTACGCAAAGCCCGAAGATCGGCTCCGAGTGTGGCGCTGTGCGGGGCTTGGCTGTTCACTGAACGCTCCGGGGTTTGGTGAAATTTTCTCCTCGTTTTTCACGATGCGCTGATTCCGTGAAAAAACCAAGATATTTTTCACTTGGACGCACAACATTGTTTGGGTATCCGTCCACAATGTGGATTGCGGTGATTTACTTATGGACCATCAACGCCCTGACTTTACTTGCCTTTGGCTGGGATAAACTGCGGACAAGACGGCGGAAAAGGCGCATCTCGGAACGAAAGCTATTGTGGTTGGCGGCGCTAGGCGGCAGTCCAGGCGCATTGCTGGGGCGGTGGATTTTCAGACACAAAACCCGCAAGCGGCTGTTTTCATACTACATCTTTGGGATTTTCGGCGCTCAGGCTGTCCTGGCCTATCTTCTGGCGGCCTTGGAATTGCCCAGCCTAGTCTAGCGCGAGAAGTCCATCAGGGATTAGGTGCTAACCATTTGGGAAACTGTCTGCTACACTCCCATTCTATCTGAATATGATTATTCTTACGCATTCGCAAAGGGTTGAATGACAAATGGACAACGGCATCGGTTTCTTCGACATAGTCTGGTCAATCTTCTGGCTGTTCCTGATGGTGGCCTGGTTCTGGGTGATGATTTCGGTTGTGGCCGATGTCTTCCGATCCAAGGACCTAAGTGGCGGTGGAAAGGCAGTCTGGATTGCCTTTGTCATCCTGATTCCTTGGATGGGTGTTCTGGCCTACCTGATTGTCCGCGGCGACAAAATGCACCAGCACAATGCCGAAGCCATGAGCCAGATCGAACAGGCGCAAAAGGACTATATCCGCTCAGTCGCGACCGTATCTGCTGCGGATGAGCTGGAACGGCTTGCAGCGCTCAAGGAAAAAGGCGTTCTGACGGATGAGGAATTTGCAGCGCAGAAAGCCAAGCTTCTGAGCACCTGATAGGAAGCACACACTAATCAATATGGCCGGGGGTACGCCGCCGGCCATTTTTACTTGGCGAATACGCTGGACAGAATTCCGCTCAGTTTCTTTGCGTCTTGTTCATTAAACGCGTTGGGTTGATCACTGTCGATATCGAACACCGCAATGACGTCACCGGCGGCGTTGTGCACAGGCAGCACCACCTCGGATCTGGTCGAAGATGCGCAGGCGATATGGCCCGGAAACGCATCCACATCCGGCACCAACTGTACCTCGCCCGTACGGGCGGCAGCGCCACAGACACCGCGGTCGAACGGGATAACCAGACAACCGTGCCCACCCTGATAGGGTCCGATCTTCAAAAGCCCGGGCTCAGTGACACGGTAGAAACCTGTCCAGTCAAACCGATCATCGGAATGGTGCACCTCGCACGCAATTGTAGCCATCAGAGCCACGCTGTCGGTTTCCCCCTCGGTCAGGGCGGCGATGGTTTTGGCAAGTGTGTCGTAATCAGCTGTCATGTCGGAACTCGTGGCAGGGGTTTGCGCCGGAGTATTTGGAAAAAGAGGAAGCGTCAAACGCGTTCGATGGCTATCGCCGTGCCTTCACCGCCGCCGATGCAGATCGCCGCCACCCCGCGTTTCAGGTTTCGCTTTTCCAACGCGTTCAGCAGCGTGACCATGATCCGCGCACCCGACGCACCGATCGGATGCCCAAGTGCGCAAGCCCCGCCGTTCACGTTGACGATATCGCGGGGCAGCCCCATCTCGTGCATGAAGGCCATCGGCACGACCGCAAAGGCTTCGTTAACCTCCCACAGATCGACATCTTCTTTCGACCAGCCGATGTTTGTCAGAAGTTTCTGCGCGGCCGGAACAGGTGCCGTCGTAAACAGCCCCGGTGCCTGCGCATGGCTAGCGTGGCCGACGATACGGGCACGAACGGTCAGACCCTGCGCTTGGGCTGCATCCTCGGATGCCAGAACCAATGCAGCCGCGCCATCCGATATCGAAGAGGAGTTTGCTGCGGTGACAGTACCGTCCTTACGAAACGCCGGCTTGAGGGTAGGGATCTTCTCGGGCCGCGCCGAAAGCGGCTGTTCATCCGTGGCCTGCGTGACCTCACTCTTTCGGGTGCGGACCGTAACCGGCGTGATTTCATCCGCGAATGCGCCGTTTTCCTGTGCGGCCAGCGCATTTGACAATGAACGCAGCGCATATTCGTCCTGCGCTTCGCGCGTGAACTGATAGGCCTCGGCACAGTCTTCGGCGAATGTGCCCATCAGGCGACCTTTGTCGTAAGCGTCCTCGAGCCCGTCCAAGAACATATGATCCATTGCCTGCGTATGACCCAATCGCGCGCCTTCGCGCATTTTGGGTAAAAGGTATGGCGCGTTCGTCATGCTCTCCATCCCGCCTGCGATCATTGTATCGGCATGCCCTAAAGCGATCTGGTCATAGGCCATCATGGCCGCTTTCATGCCTGATCCGCACATTTTGTTCAGCGTTGTGGCGGGAACGTCTTCGCCCAACCCTGCCGCAAAACCGGCCTGGCGCGCGGGCGCCTGCCCCTGCCCGGCCGGCAAAACACATCCCATAAGGACTTCGTCAACGGTTTCAGTACCGGCCCCTTGCAACGCTGCCCTGATGGCGTCGCCGCCCAGATCGGCCGCTGTCACGGTATCGAACATCCCCTGAAACCCACCCATCGGGGTCCGCGCCGCGCCGGCGATAACGACTTGCTTCATCTGGATGCTCCTTCGCTTTTCTACTGAGATGGATACCGAATGGTAAGAATTGCCGTCTAGCGTATTTCTACGAGTGATTTTCAGTTTAGAGAACCCGCGCGCATGGCCCTGACCAGTAAGATAACAGACACAACGCAGATCATTACCGTGCATTCGGACCGGATTGATGCCGCAATGGCTATTCAGTTCAAGGAAGACATGCGCAATGAGGCCGAAGGCGGCGCGCCGCGTGTGGTCCTGGATTTAACGGGCGTCGAATTCATCGACTCAAGTGGCCTTGGGGCCATCGTCGCGTCGATGAAGCAACTGGGCAGCAACCGCAGACTGGATCTGGCTGGGCTACACCCTTTTGTCGAAAAGGTGTTTCGGCTGACCCGTATGGATACGGTTTTCAATCTTTACCAGACCCTGGACGACGCCCTTGAACGGTCGGCGGAATGAATTCACGGATTGAATAGGCGCGATGTCCATGGGGAATGGGAACTGCTTGGATCTGAGCTTTGCTGCCACCGAAACCGAAGCCAGCGTTGGCATCGCCCAGCTTAGCAAAGGGCTTGAGGTGCAGGGCCTGCCGTCACACAAGGCGAGCGACGTTAAAATCGCGCTGGCCGAGGCGATCAACAATGTGGTCGAGCATGCCTATGCGGGCGTCACTCCGGCCAAGGTCAGGGTGCATTGTCGGCTGCATCAAAACTGGCTGGATATTCTGATCTCTGACACGGGGAATCCTCTGCCCGGATTTCGCGTGCCGGATGGTGTGCCTGCGCCTTTGGGATCGACGCTCGATGAGTTACCCGAAGGCGGGTTTGGCTGGTTCCTGATCCATGAACTGACCAGCGACATTCGCTATGAGCATCGCAATGGCTGCAACCGGTTGTCACTGCGGTTTGACTTCCCAAACCGCTCCGCCGGACTCAAAAAGGCCACATAAAGGCCCCGATCGCACCATTGGCGCGCCGCAAACAAAGGGCAAAAAGATATCTGTAGCTCAGATAGCTTCCCTCGGCGCCTCGTGTCACAGCCCCCACCCAGTGAACGGCGCCGAGGATCTCCCTTCCCGCTGATGTGACTAGACAATCCCTGACCGCGCTTTACGTTCGGCGTGTTCAAAAGGGGAAGGCAAAGCTATGCGGGATTTTCACACTCCAGGTCGGTCCGAAGTTCTGGCAACCGAGGGAATGTGCGCCACATCGCATCCTCTGGCCGCGCAGGTTGCCGTAAAAATCCTGCAGCAAGGCGGCAATGCCATGGACGCTGCCATCGCAGGCGCTGTGCTGCTGGGCATTTGCGAGCCGCAGATGACGGGCATCGGCGGCGATTGCTTTGTCCTGTTCAACCGCGCAGGCGAAGATCAGATACGCGCCCTGAACGGATCCGGGCGCGCGCCGGCGGCTGCCAATGCGGACAAGTTGCGGGCCGAGGGGCTGGATATAGTGCCGTTGAACACACCCGATGCGGTGACCATTCCCGGTGCGATTGATGCCTTTTGCCATCTGGCAGAAACCGAGGGCAGGCTTGGGCTGGATGAGATACTGGCACCTGCCATTCACTATGCCGAGGCCGGTGTCCCGGTCGCACCCCGGGTCGCCTATGATTGGAAAACGGGGGCTGACACGCTGCAGGGGGCAGCGCGCAGGCACTACCTGGCTGACGGCGAAGCGCCGAAAACAGGTCAGGTCTTTCGCGCGCCAGGGCAAGCCGAGGTTCTGCGCCAGATTGCCCGCAATGGTCGTGACGCCTTTTATACCGGTGAAATTGCACAGGATATGATTGACGCCCTAACAGCATTGGGTGGTGTTCACACGGCCGAGGATTTTCTGGCCACGCAATGCACAAAATCCCAGCCTGTCAGCGGAAACTACAACGGCATCGATCTTGTCGAACACCCGCCCAACGGCCAGGGTGCGACTGCAATCCTGCTTTTGAACATCCTAAAGAACTTCGATCTGGCCGGTCTTGACCCATTTGGCCCAGAACTCATCCATCTTGAGGCCGAGGCCTCGAAACTCGCCTATGACGCGCGCAATCGGTTCATTGCGGACCCCGATCACACGACCCACGCTGAACGATTCCTCGACCAGAGCGTGGCGGACAAGCTGGCCGCGTTGATTGACCCCAAGCGCGCCATGCCGGCGGCAGCCCCACTAACCGAGTCCATTCACAAGGACACGGTCTATATTACGGTTGTTGACCGGGATCGGATGGCCGTTTCGCTGATCTATTCCATATTTCACAGCTTTGGGTCTGGCATCGCATCGGAAAAATACGGGATTTTGCTGCAAAACCGCGGCTCAGGCTTCAACCTGAGCCCCGGTCACCCAAACGAGCTTGGCCCGGGCAAACGCCCGATGCACACGATCATTCCCGGTATGCTCAAACAGGATGGCCGTGTGCTCATGCCATTTGGCGTGATGGGCGGAGCTTTTCAACCAACAGGCCATGCACGCCTATTGTCCAACCTCACTGATCATGGGTTGGGTTTGCAGGCCTCTGTGGACGCCCCGCGCGCCTTTGCAGACGGCGGCGTTCTGAAACTTGAACGCGGAATTCCGCCCAGCACATCTCAACAATTGAGCGATTTTGGGCACAACGTTCAGGTTCCAGAAACGCCCCTTGGCGGAGCGCAAGCAATCCGAATCCGCACAGATGGTGTTCTGGAAGGCGCAAGTGACCCCAGAAAAGACGGTTGTGCGTTAGGTTATTGACCACCTAGGCGCGCAATCTGGCGCACCAAATCACTTAGTTCAAATTAAAGTGCAGCGGGTACGCGCCATTCTCGAAAGGACCGAACATGTCAGGAATATCAGGATGCTCCACCGGTTCCCCGGATTGGTCCGCAATCAGATTTTGTTCTGAAACATAAGCCACATAGAAGGATTGGTCGTTTTCTGCGAGCAGATGGTAAAACGGCTGATCCTTGATGGGCCGGCTGTCCTCGGGAATGGCCTGATACCACTCTTCTGTGTTGGAAAATTCCGGGTCCACGTCAAAAATCACCCCTCGGAAAGGATGCTTTTTATGGCGGACCACCTGTCCCAGGCGGTACTTGGCATTTGTCTTCAGCATTATCTCAGCCCCCAGAGATCTTACTACCTCTTTCCGGGCCGGAATGCCAATCATTGATCGGAAATTAAAGGAAACAGTCTGTGAACATCTTACTGACAGTGTTCGAAATTGTGGCGCCGGTTTTTCTGCTGGCGGGCATTGGATTCACCTGGGTCAAACTTGGTTTTGAGTACCGTTTGGAGTTTGTGACGCGCCTTGCCGTGACGCTTGCCGTGCCCAGCCTGATCTTTGTGGCGCTGATGCAAACCGAGATCCCGGCAGGAGAGTTGACCCGCTTCACTCTGGCCGCAATTGCGGGTCATATTGGCCTTGCCGTGGCCTTTGGCGTTTTCGTTCGACTTTCAAACCTGGACCGTCGGACTTACCTGTCGCCACTGATTTTTGGCAATACCGGAAATCTGGGCCTGCCGCTGTGTATTTTTGCGTTTGGTCAGGCAGGTCTGGGTTTTGCAGTCATTTTCCTGGCAATTACCGCCCTGTTTTCTTTCACCTATGGAATTTACCTCGTCGCTGGAAAGGGTGCATTCGGCAAAGTTGCGCGCGAACCGATGGTTTGGGCAACCCTGCTTGGGGCCTTATTCCTATGGCAAGACTGGGAAACGCCACTGTTCCTGACCAATACGCTAGAGCTGCTAGGCCAAATGGCCATCCCCATGATGTTGATTACAGTCGGCGTGGCAATTGCAAGGCTGACGACCCGCAAATTGGGTCAGGCGATCTGGCTGTCCGTCCTGAAGCTGCTGGTCTGCTTCGCGCTCGGCTGGGCAATAGCTCGATTCTTTGATCTGGACGCAACCGCTTTTGGAGTATTGGTCCTGCAGATGTGCACCCCGGTCGCGGTTACATCGTACCTGCTGGCCGAGCGGTTTGACGCGGATTCGGACGCGGTTGCAGGGATGGTCATGGTATCAACTGTGCTAAGCGTGGGCGCTTTGCCCATAATTCTAGCCATTGTTCTATAACGATTGTGATTTCCTAATCGCTCAATTTGCGCTAGAATAAAGAAAAAAGGCACGAGGCACATGAGCAGAATTCTTTTCGTACTCTTCGGGGTGCTGCTTTTGGCATCCTGCGGTGGCGGGTCCAAACAGCCACCGAGCAGATTGAATGACGCGTGCAGCATTGCGCGCGAACGGCCTGATTTTATCAAGGCGTTCAAAAGCACCGAACGAAAATGGGGCGTCCCAATTCACGTTCAAATGGCGACGATCTATCAGGAAAGCCGCTATAAACACGACGCACGTACGCCGCACCAATACGTTCTGGGTGTGATCCCCATGGGCCGTCAAAGCAGCGCCTACGGATTCAGCCAGGCGCTGGACGGCACCTGGGATGAATATCGCAAGGAAACCGGCAAACGCCGCGCCAAGCGGGACCGCATCCGCGATGCGTCAGATTTCATCGGCTGGTACATGAACAAAAGCCATCAGCGGAACGGTATTCACCCCACAGATACGCGCAACCAGTATTTGGCCTATCACGAGGGGCACACCGGCTTTGCCCGCGGCAGCCATAACAGCAAATCCTGGCTGTTGAACGTCGCCAATGACGTGGATGCACGCGCCAAGCTCTATCAGGCGCAGCTGGCCAATTGCCGCTACTGACAGGAGTGCGGGTCAGCGATTGCCTGACCCGCTTCTTTTTGATCTGGAAAACAGATCGTTGCTGAGATTTCCGCCGGTACTCAGCTGCCCCAGCAGAACGGTCGTCTGACTGCCGGCATTGTCGTGAATGACCCATTTGCGCAGCTCGATCGGGTCCCCCGTGAACATCAGTTCAATCCGGCCGGAATCGGGGTTCTTTGGGTCCCGAGCGGTAACAACCGTGGCCGTCCCGTCAAAATCATGGGCAACCACCATATTCGCCTGCCCCAGATTGACGTTACGCGCCAGCACCAGCGACAGGGGTGTGCGTTTCAACGGATACTGTTCAGGGGGCTGGTTAGATTTCGGATCAAAGATCTGCACCGTACCTGCGCGCGCCAGAACCACAGCGCTGTTGGGCGGGTCATATTCGAACCGCATCTTACCGGGGCGTTCTATCCACAGCTTTCCGGTGCTCAGCGAGCCGTCATCGTTGACTTGTGTAAACGTGGTCTCAACGGTTTTGAGGCCATTGAGGTAGTTTGAGATTTGGGACAACGGCAGCTTATCAGCCGCCCAGGCCGCAGGCGCGGCGAGTGTCAAAGCAAGGGCAAAGGCAATCTGTTTCATAACTCCCCAGATAAGCGCTCTGCCCTTGTTATTAAATATCCTATTGCTCAGGGACGAGGATTTCGCGTTTCCCGACGTGATTTGCCGACGAAACAACACCTTCATCCTCCATTTGCTCAACAAGTCGCGCAGCT
Organism: Ruegeria sp. YTSC003; assembly: GCF_059609785.1. Classification (NCBI taxonomy): domain Bacteria; kingdom Pseudomonadati; phylum Pseudomonadota; class Alphaproteobacteria; order Rhodobacterales; family Roseobacteraceae; genus Ruegeria; species Ruegeria sp. YTSC003. Next base: position 164,680 of record NZ_JBXWMK010000007.1, read on the forward strand.
TTGTTATAGCCAATGGCAAGTTTCCGCTGAATGTATGAGGTCGAGCATTTGCGATCCTTGATCACAATCCCTACCGCCTGATCGTACAAAGCATCCTCGCCATTCGTATTGCCGCCCGTGTTCAGGCCCAGAACCGCGTCGATGTTGTCGGCTTTGTCCTCAGATGGACCGTCCAGCACGGTGTTCACATAGTCCGGTGGGCCGAACTGTTTCAGGTGGTTGACGATTTCCTCGACTTCCTCGTCCGAAACAAACGGGCCGTGGCAACGGGTGATCTTGGCGCCACCTGCCATATACAGCATGTCGCCCTGCCCCAGCAGTTGCTCGGCCCCCATTTCGCCCAGAATAGTGCGGCTGTCGACTTTCGAGGTCACCTGGAACGAAATCCGGGTTGGGAAGTTCGCCTTGATAGTACCGGTAATCACATCGACCGAGGGGCGCTGCGTGGCCATGATCAGGTGAATACCCGAGGCCCTTGCCATCTGCGCCAGTCGCTGGATACAGGCCTCGATCTCTTTGCCCGCGACCATCATTAGGTCCGCCATCTCATCAACGATGACGACGATGTAGGGCATCGCTTCGGGCGCGAACTCTTCTGTCTCGAACGTTGGCTCGCCGGTTTCATCGTCGAACCCGGTCTGCACGGTGCGGCTGAACATCTCGCCCTTGGTCAACGCGTCCTTCACGCGACCATTGTAACCCGCGATGTTGCGCACGCCCATCTTGGACATTTTACGATAGCGGTCCTCCATCTCGCCCACGACCCATTTCAGCGCGACAACCGCCTTTTTCGGGTCGGTCACAACGGGCGACAGCAGATGCGGAATGCCATCATAGACGGACAGTTCCAGCATCTTGGGGTCGATCATGATCAGGCGACATTCGTCCGGTGTCAGCTTATATAGCAGCGATAGGATCATGGTGTTGATCGCAACCGACTTACCGGAACCGGTTGTCCCCGCAATCAACAAGTGGGGCATCTTGGCCAGGTTTGCGACCATGGATTCGCCGCCGATATCCTTGCCCAGCGCCAGTGGCAGCGCGTGGTTACCATCACCAAAATCACGGCTGGCAAGGATTTCGCGCAAAACCACCATCTCGCGGTTTTCATTGGGCAATTCGATCCCGATCACCGAGCGGCCCGGCAGGGTCGAAACACGTGCCGACAGTGCCGACATCGAGCGCGCGATATCGTCGGCCAGACCGATAACCCGGCTGGCTTTCAGGCCCGGCGCAGGCTCTAGTTCGTACATGGTAACGACCGGGCCGGGGCGGACGCTAGTGATCTCGCCCTTGACGCCATAGTCGTCCAGCACGTTTTCCAACATGCGCGCGTTTTCTTCCAATGCCTCATCGCTGAGGTGATGGCGCTGAATGCTAGAAGGGTTGGACAGCAAGCTTAGAGGCGGCAGCTCAAAGTCCGAATGCCGGTCTTCAAAGGACAGCCCAGGCTGCGCTTCGGCCTGGGCACGACGCGACGGCGCAGGGGTGCGGCGAACAGGCTGTGCCACTACGGGTTTGCGCGGTTCGGCCACTGGAATTTTCATCGCAGGAAGCGGGGCCGGTTCGGGTTCGGGTGCGTCTTCAAATACGGCCTCATCCTCATAGACGGGCTCGGGCGCAAAATCATGATGCAGGGGTTCCTGCTGCCAATCGGGTTCTGGCTCTGCTGTCAGCATCGGCTCAGGCGGCAGACCGTCCAATGTCATCGGCGGCTCGGGCGGAAGCTCCTCTCCGCCTCTGGCGTTCAGGATCAGCGGATCCGGCCCCCGGCCACGCCCTTTGGTCAAAGGCAGGGTTGGATCGACCTCTGGCGCCACTTCACCCGCGGCCACTTTGCGATTGCGTACGGCTGCGGAAATCTTGGACTTAATACGATCTTCACCCGGCATTTCATCGAATCCGGCAACCGGTTCGCGAGCGACCAGTTCAGGTTCCGGCATGGGATCGGCGCGGCGGATCAGGCTTGGCATCCGCGCCAGCAGACCGGGTTTTGCGGGTTCGGGCTCTTCGAAATCCGGCTCTTCGAACATCGGATCGGCATACGCCATATCATCGTCAAACACCGCGTCGTTGGCCTCTGCGCGGATGGCCTTGCGCTCTTCCCACTGTGCCCGGCGATCTCGTGCCGCCTGTGCGGTAACCGACGCACTGCGACCCAAGAGGTTCATCAACATGTCATAGGACATCACAAGGCCCAACAAGAAGGCACGCGTGCCTTTGCGCACGTCGGCTTTTGTGAATCCAAGGACAAATGTACCCAGCACCAGCATGCCAGCTGCCATCGCCAGCGACATCAGTTTGACCATGAAATGGGATGAGATGGGCAGCAGTGTCAGCAACGCACCCATGACGGTATCACCGAACAAGCCCCCCAGACCAAAGCTGTGGGTCGTGCGCCATGCCTCACCCGGCACCAAAGTCGCGGCATAAACGGAAACGATGGCAATCCAGATCGGAGCAAAGATAAGGCGGGCCACTGCGCGGTCCTCGCCGAAGTGCCCGGCAAAGCGTATGCCCCAGCCAATCAGCACCAGCGCGATGCTCCAACTGCCCCATCCGACGATCATGAACAGCGGCGCGGCGATCGACGCCCCAATCCGCCCCATCCAGTTCTGCACTGGCGCGTCTGTCGACACCATCCAGTTCGGATCATCCGGCGTGTAGGACCAGATCATCGCGGCTGAAGCCAGCCCCAGCAGGATCAGGGCGATCCCGATCAGTTCCTTGCTACGCCTTTCGATGGCGGCCTGGGTCGTACTGTCCAGCAATGGATCGCGGTTGCGCGCGTTATATGATGCCATTTTGCCCTCGTACCTCACGAATAGATGCAGTCACGGAGCGTAATAAGCCCCTGCCGCAACTCTGTTTTTGGGGCCACCATTGCGACCCGGATAAATTGCTCGCCCGGGTTTTGCCCCGGATCACCTTGAGAAAGATATGCACCAGGCAGCACCCGAACACCGGTTTCCTGCCACAGCCTTAATGTGGTTTCCTCGCCATTTTCGACCGGCAGCCATAGGAAAAACCCGGCTTCAGGCGCCAAATAGCCCTGCACGCCCGCGAAAACCTCATCCGCGATCGTGTACTTTTCCTGATACAGCGCGCGGTTCTCGACAACATGCGCCTCATCTGCCCAAACTTTTGCGGCGGCAGCCTGCAAAGGTAGCGGTAAAGGCGCACCTGCGTAGTTGCGTAACTGCTTGACCCTCTTGATGGTCTCGGGACCACCGGCGATCAGGCCCGAGCGCAGACCAGCCAGATTGGACCGCTTCGACAGTGAATTGAACAAGGTGATCCGCTCCGGATTGGCCCCTAGTTCCTGCGCAACGGTCAGTACACCGGTTGGTGCCGTGTCACGGTAGATCTCGGAATAGCACTCATCCGCGAAGATGCGGAAATCATAGGTCTCGGCCAGTTGGATCAGTTCGACCCAATAATCGCGCGAGGCGACTGCGCCCTGCGGGTTCGCGGGAGAACAGATGTAGGCCGCCACGGTGCGGTTCAGAACATCCTTTGGTAGCCCCGAATAGTTCGGCAAGTGACCTGTGGCGGCAGTTGCGGATACGAATACAGGCTCGGCACGAACCGACAGCGAGGCCACCATATAGACCTGGTAGAATGGATTCGGGCACAGAATGGCGGGCTTTTCGCCATTTTTCTGCTCGGGACACAGTGCCATCGCCGCGTTGTACAATCCTTCGCGCGTGCCGTTCAGCGCCATCACGTTGGCGTCGGGGTCCATCGAAACGCCATAGCGGCGATCAATCCAACCTGTAATCGCCGACCGCAACTCGGGCGATCCTTCGTTTGGCGGGTATCCCTTAAACCCGGCCGCGTTTTCTGTGATCACATCGGTGACCCACGCCGGAAAATCATGCATAGGCGCGCCGATGGTCATGTGAATCACTTCGCCACCCGGCTGGTGGTGATCCAACAGGGTGCGCAAACGCGGGAATGCATATTCCGGTAGGTCCGAAAACCGTTCGGGGAAATTCATAACTACTGCCTCAATACCGGGATCATTTCGCCCCGTTTTACAGGCAGACTACAGATCGCACCCGGTTTCGTCCAGACAAAGAGGTGGCGAATCAGGGGATTGTGGCATTCAGGCCAACGCCGTCTCGGCGGCAGATCCCAGCCTTAGCAGGGCCTCTTCTGACCCCGGATATCCCATGATCATCACGCCACACCCGGGTATTCCGGTCGGCAGTGTCAGTGCAGCAAGTCCCATCAGATTGCCAATACGGGTGTTGCGCAGCGCCAACAGATTTTCCGTGACATAGTAGTCATGGTCATTCATCAACCGATCCAGATTCGGCGGCAAAATGGGCGCTGTCGGCGCAAGCACCGCATCAAACCCGGATGTGGCGGCATCCCATGCAGCCCGACAGGCTTTCAGCCTGGACCAGGCCGCGATGTAATCGGCACCGGTCGCGTTTTGACCCGACCGAAACCGTTCCAGAATCTCGGGGTACATGGCGTTAGGGTTGGCTTCGATCACATCGCGCCACAACCCATAAGCTTCGGTCGTGTACAGAATGCCGGACAGCGCCATGGCGTCGTGCAGCTCGGGGACGTCAAGCGGAACGATCTCGGCGCCTGCCTCGGTGAGTCTTTGCAACCCATCCTCAAAAGCCTTACGCGGTTCATCCCTCAGGTCGTCCTGCGCCACAGTCTGAAGATTGGCAAAGCGGCGGCCCTTCAGGCTGGCACCGCGAAGATCCGGTGGAGAGCGCCCCTCGAGCAGGGCCAGCATCTGAGCCGTGTCCTCGACTGAGCGGGTCAGTGGACCAACAGTGTCGAACCGCAGACACAAAGGCACTGTACCCTCAAGGCTGACGCGCCCGGCGGTGGTTTTCAGCCCGACCAGATTATTCCAGGCCGCTGGAATGCGCACTGACCCGCCCGTATCCGAACCGATCCCACAGGCGGCAAGCCCCCAGGCCACCGATGCCGCCGCGCCGGAAGAAGAGCCTCCGGATACAGCGTCTTCATCGTCAATGCATGGGGGCGTGCCAGTGATCGGGTTCAGGCCAAGGCCTGAGAAAGCCAGCTCGCTCATATGCGTCTTACCCAGACAGACCGTGCCCATGGCAGTGGCGTTACGCACAACGACCGCGTCCATTTCGGGCACCCGGCCTTTCAGCAAGGCCGAGCCTGCCTCAGTCGCGGTGCCGGCGGTGTCGAACAGATCTTTCCAGCTGATCGGCACACCATCCAGCAGGGACCGCCGCAGGCCCAGATTGGCGCGCTCCTGCGCAGCCTGTGCCTCGGCCCTAGCACGATCATGCGTAACGCGGGCATAGATCCTGTCGCGGTGCGGATGCGCGTCGATGGCGGCCAGATAAGTTTCGGTCAATTCAACCGGATCGATCTGTCCCATGCCGATACCCCGCCCCAGATCACACGCCGTCATGGTCAGCCAGTCCTGCATCCCTGCCCCCTCTGGAAAAAGCACTTTGAGGGACGGTAGCGACAGGACCGCACATGGACAATCCCGAAAGGGCGCGCATATTGCAGGCCATGGAACACAACTCGGATATCCTGATCGTAGGCGGCGGCCTGAACGGCCCGGCCCTGGCACTGGCACTGGCCCAGACAGGGCATTCTGTCACCGTCATCGACGCATTGGCCGAAAAAGCCCGAAAAAACGCGGCTTTTGACGGGCGCGCCTATGCTCTGGCGCTGGCCTCGCAGCGGTTGTTGGATGCGGTTGGCGTCTGGGACAAAGTGGCAGAGCATGCCCAACCCATGCTTGAGATCAAGGTCACCGATGGGCATTCCGGTGCCGGCCCATCCCCGTTTTTCCTGCATTTTGACCATGCCGAGATTGAAGAAGGCCCGATGGGCTACATGGTCGAAGACCGCCACCTGCGCCGCGCGTTTTTGGACGCAATGGCCGAGCAAAGCGGCATCACACAGATCAGCGGCAAAACGGTTGTTGCACAAGCCACCAACGACACGGGCGCAACGCTGACGCTGGATGATGGCACGACCCTGACCTGCGGATTGTTGGTCGGCTGTGACGGGCGCCGCAGCGGCACAGCTGCACGCGCCGGGATCAAGCGCACCGGCTGGGATTACGGCCAAACCGCGCTGGTGTGTGCAATTGAGCATGACCTGCCCCACAATGGCGTGGCGCATCAGTTCTTCATGCCCCCCGGCCCCTTGGCGATTCTGCCGCTGACCGGCAATCGCAGCTCGATCGTCTGGAGCGAGCGCACCGCAATGGCGCAGCGCATCAACGCGATGCCCGAAACGGATTACCTGCAGGTCCTTCGCCCGCGTTTCGGGGACTTTCTGGGTGATATCCGTCTGCAGGGTGACCGATTCACCTATCCGCTGAACCTGACCATCGCCAATTCCTTCATCGGTGACCGTCTGGCGCTGGTAGGCGACGCCGCCCACGGCATGCACCCAATCGCAGGTCAGGGTTTGAATGCAGGTCTTCGCGACGTAGGCGCTTTGGCGGAAGTTCTGACACTGGCTGGACGGCGCGGCGAGGATATCGCATCAGTTCTGGTGCTGGAGCGCTATCAGGAATGGAGACGGTTCGACACGGCGGCGCTGGCCATGGCGACGGATGTGTTCAACAAGCTGTTTTCCAACGACAACCCGATTCTGCGCTTCGGGCGCGACATCGGGATGGAGATCGTTGGCTCAGTCCCTGGACTACGTCGCGGCTTTGTGCGTGAGGCGGCCGGGCTGACCGGAGACCTTCCGAAACTGCTGCAAGGGCGCGCGATTTAATCCAGCTGCCGGGCTTCGTCCACCAGCATCACCGGGATACCGTTGCGGATTGGAAAGGCAAGGTTGGCGGCCTTTGATACCAGTTCTTGCTTTTCGGCATCATAATGCAGCGTGGTGTGCGTTTGCGGGCAGATCAGCGCCTCAAGCATATGGCGGTCAAAGGGGTGTTCGGCTTCGGTCATTGCAGTTTTTCCTCGCTCGATCCGCCCCGCATGGCGAATTCAATCAATGTCACCAATGTCTCGCGGCGCGTGCGAAGGCAAGGTGCCTCGAGCAACGCCTGTTTCTCTTCGGGATCGAAATCCAGCAGCATCGACAGGGAATTCACCAACAACTCGTCATCGGCATCCTTCAACGTGTCCCAGTCGGTCGAAAGCTGGCGCGAGGAAAAAAACCGTTCGAGCAAATCCAAAAACCGCGACCGATCGAACGCATTGTCCGCTTCGGCCTTGCCGAGATCGCGGTCAAACCCGTCCCATGAAACTGCACAGCGGCGATAAGGTGTAAACGCATCCAACTCGGACTTGATCCGAAAACGTGAGACGCCGGACAGTGTGATCAGGTACCGACCGTCTTCGGTTTCAGAGAACTGCGTCACACGCCCGGCACAGCCGATTTGATGCAGTTTGCTTTCGTTGGACTGACATGGATTCGGCTGGATCATTCCAATTAGCCGTTCTGGCGTTTTCAGCGCGTCGTCCAGCATTTGCAGGTAACGCGGCTCAAAAATATGCAGCGGCAAGCGGGACCGGGGCAGCAACAGCGCCCCGGGCAATGGAAAAACGGATACCGTTTCCGGCAGATCAGCGGGATGCATCATGTACCCGAGTGTAGCCCTGATCAGGATTTAGGCAAATATCATCGAGCTGAGCTTGCGCCGCCCGTTCAGAACAATCGGATCATTGGCCTTCAGCGCGTCGAAAATGGTGAACAACTGTGCCTTTGCGGCACCGTCATCCCACTCGCGGTCGCGGCGGAACAGTTCCAGCAACTGCGCAACAGCCTCTTCAACTTCACCATTGGCGTGCAGCGCCTGTGCAAGATCGAACCGCGCCTGATGGTTGTCTGCATCCGCCTCGACCGCCGCTTTCAGTTCACCCACAGGACCAGCATCGGCAGCCTGTTTCGCCAGCTCCAGTTGGGCATGGGCTGCTTCAACCTCGGCCGAGGTTGAAAACTCTGCGGGTGCGCCGTTCAGAATGGCCTCGGCCTGCTCCAAATCGCCCGCGGCAATATGGGCACGCACCAGACCGCCATAAGCGGCGGCGTGGTTTGGATCTTCCCCCAGAATGGCGGAAAAGGTCTGCGCGGCATCCACAGCTGCGCCATCGGCCAGCATTTCTTCGGCGGCCAGAACAGCGTCATCCAGCTGCCCTCCGGGGCTTTCACCACCGGAGGCCTCAATCACTCGGTCCACAAACGCCTTGATCTCGGACCCTGGAACGGCACCCTGAAACCCGTCGACCGGTTGACCTTTGTAGAACGCGTATACGGTCGGGATCGACTGAACGCGCATTTGCGAGGCGATCATCTGTGCCTCATCCACATTAATCTTAACCATCTTCACCGCCCCTTTGGCGGCGGTCACAGCCTCTTCCAACAGCGGCCCAAGCGTTTTGCACGGACCACACCAGGGGGCCCAGAAATCCACGATCACAGGGATTTCCTGTGAGGCCTCGACGACATCGGCCATAAAGGTGGCCTCGGATCCGTCCTTGATCAGATCGGCGGTATCGGGTCCGGCTGCGGCGTTCAGAAGGTCCATGGCATTCACTCTTTCGTTCGAATTTGGCCCCTATATGCAACTGCAATGTGCAGAAACCAAGGGGAGAGTTGCAGGGTCAAAGGTCGAATGTCGCAAAGACTGGTGCGTGGTCGCTGGGTTTTTCCCACCCGCGCGCATCGCGCAGAACGCGGCTGGAGTGCCCTGCGTTCGAGATATCCTGCGTGGCCCAGACATGGTCCAGACGCCGCCCCTTGTCGGCTGCGTCCCAATCGCGGGCCCGGTAGGACCACCAACTGTATAGCTGCCCGTCGGGGATGTCCTGACGGGTAATGTCCACCCATCCGCCTGCGTCCTGCGTTTCGGCCAGCGCCTCAACCTCGATCGGCGTGTGTGAGACGACCTTGAGAAGTTGCTTATGCGACCAGACGTCATCCTCGCGCGGTGCGATATTCAGATCGCCAACCAGAATGGACTTTTCGGGCTTTTCGGCATGGAACCAGTCGCGCATATCTGTGAGGTAGTCGAGCTTCTGCCCGAACTTCTCGTTCTTTTCTCGGTCTGGGATGTCGCCACCGGCCGGGACATAGAAGTTGTGAATGGTGACACCATTTTCCAACCGCCCAGCGATGTGGCGCGCGTGGCCGAGACCTGCAAAATCCTTGTCACCGACTTCTTCCATCGGCAGGCGCGACAGGATGGCGACGCCGTTATACCCCTTCTGGCCCCTTGCAACCATGTGGGTGTACCCCAGTTCGGCAAATCCGTCAGTTGGGATCTTCTCAACCGGCGACTTGCACTCCTGCAAACACAATACATCGGGAGCTTCTTCCTGCAGTAATTTCAGCACGATAGGCTCGCGCAGGCGGACCGAGTTGATGTTCCAGGTAGCAAGAGTAAAGGGCATGGGGGATTCCTCTGTCGCGGTTGGGCGGAGGTTAGCGTGGTGAGGGATGGGGTGCCATAGGAAACGATCAAGGAAGAGCTGCTAAGCGGACGAAGCAGACACTCGCCGTGTCCTTAGTTTCTGGCAATCCCCAGCAGAATTTCGGCTACAACTTCTTTCGCCGGGCTCACTTCCATTAACTGATGCGGGCCTTCGACCGTGATCAGGTTCCAGCCGCGCTTTTCGACACGAGCGGGTGCCTCGACTGCGCGCATGTATTGAAAGAACGGGTTGCTGTCGTTGGCCACAATGATTGTGCCCTGAAAGTCCGGCGTACCGTCGGGCAGCGCCAACCGATCGGTGTACGACTTGAAAGGATGCGGTCTCATCGTTGGCAGGGCTTCGCGTAATCCGTCTTTTGGAATAAGCCATCCATCCCCGTCTTTCTCGACCATAGCATACACTTCGTCTCTTGTGGCCTCGTCGAAAAAACTGGTCATCAGGCTTTCACCGTCATCCGTAGGCACAGTATCTAGATACACCAGATGTTTGATACGATCCGGCTGTTCTGCTGCGGCACCGGTTATCACAGTTCCCCCATAACTGTGGCCGACGAGGATTACGTTCTCGAGGCCCCGCCAGCTAAGCACGTTTGCGACATCATGCACATGCGTAGACAAACCCGTTTCTTTTGAAAGAAGGTGCTCTCTCTCGCCAAGACCCGTCAGGGTCAATTCGACCACCTCAAAGCCCTCATCCCTAAGCAATATGCTCAAAGGTTCATACTGACCGGCCCACTGAAACGTCCCATGAACCATAACAAAAACAGGTTTGCTTGTGGACGCTCCCTCTGTTGCGGTCTGGGCGACGGTGAAATTGCCCAAGGAAAGCAAAGCGGTGAATGCCAACCAAAGTGTTGCTATGGCCTTTCTGAAGTTAAGCATAATTTCCGCCCCATCTGAACCTTTCCGAAATTCCGCTGACCCTGATTGCAACCTCGCTGCAGGTCAAGCTATTTGATCTTTTCAGAGCACGATCCAATCTGGCTGTCTGTTTTGGGCTCGAACCGGACATTCATTCACACCAGCCCGTCCCAAAAAAAAGCCGGGCCATAAGGCCCGGCAGTCCAACAGGGAGGTGCATGTCATAACCCGGACATGCGCGGGTTGGGAGTACTCTAATTACACATCCAGAGTATCACTTTGATCCACGTCAATCCACCCGGAGTTACGAGACCAAGCGATATCCGCCCGATTCTGTGACCAAAAGGCGCGCGTTCGATGGATCGGGTTCGATCTTTTGGCGCAGGCGGTATATGTGGGTTTCCAGCGTATGTGTGGTGACACCGGCGTTATAACCCCAGACTTCGTGCAGCAGGACGTCGCGGGCGACCACGCCATCTGCCGAGCGGTACAGGAACTTGAGAATGTTGGTTTCTTTCTCGGTCAGGCGGATCTTGCGATCCTCTTCGGTGATCAACATCTTCATCGCCGGCTTAAAGGTATACGGCCCCAACACAAAGACCGCGTCTTCGGATTGTTCATGCTGGCGCAACTGCGCGCGGATGCGGGCCAGCAAGACCGGAAATTTGAACGGCTTAGAGACGTAATCATTGGCACCGGCATCCAAACCCAGAATGGTATCTGCGTCGCTGTCATGGCCGGTCAGCATCAGGATTGGGCTTTTGACGCCTTGTTTGCGCATCAGACGGCACAGTTCACGACCGTCCGTATCCGGCAGACCGACGTCCAGAATGACCAGATCGTAAATCGCCTCGCGTGCACGCTCCATGGCGGATTGACCGTCTGCCGCTTCGAACACGTCGAAATCCTCGGTCATCACGAGTTGCTCGCTGAGCGCTTCGCGTAGATCTTCATCGTCATCCACCAGCAGGATTTTCTTGAGCTGAGCCATGTCCGGTCCTCCTAAGCCTTTTCCACCATTTGCGTGCGGAAGATGCAATCAACAAGATTTACTGCAATGGTCTCACGCCCTCGTGTCTGACGCAGAGGAATTGTTTCACTTTTTCTTCTGTTCGGGTTAGACGAAGACCAACACGTTATAGGGTAACATAGATGAGTCTTATCCCCGATATCTCGGAATTGCTGGCACGGGCCCGCGCGGATCTGCGTATGGGCGTTCCCGTCGTATTGACTGATGACAGCGGGTTCAGCGTCATAGCGATAGCATCTGAGACGTTAAGCGCGCAACGGCTGGCCGATCTACGGAACTTCGAAGGTCAGCCTGTGGTCGCGATCACCGTAAGACGCGCAGAAACGCTGAAGGCACGTGCCTATGATGGCGACCTCGCACGGGTAATTATCCCATCAGACACCGACATCGCATGGGTTCAGGCGGTCGCCGATCCCTCGGAAGATCTAAATACCCCGATGAAAGGCCCTCTGATGTCCGAGCGTCAGGGTAGTGCCAACCTGCACCGTATTGCCATCGCTTTGACGAAGTCCGCGCGCCTCTTGCCGGCCGCCGTGGTGGTTCCAATTGATGACGGTCGCGATTTTGCGGTGGCACATGGCCTGACCTGCATCGACCACACCCGTGCCGCGCCGCACCTCGCGGACCGCAGCGCGCTGCACGCCATTGCCGCCGCACGCCTACCGATGGAAGTGTCCGAGGCCGGTCGCCTGCACGTTTTCCGCCCAGAAGATGGCGGAGAAGAGCACTATGCCGTGGAAATCGGTCGCCCGGACAGAAGCAAACCTGTGCTGGCCCGTTTGCATTCGGCCTGTTTCACGGGCGACTTGATGGGCAGCTTGAAATGCGATTGCGGACCCCAGCTGCGTGGTGCGCTTTCCCAGATGGGGTCCGAGGGCGCTGGCGTGTTGCTGTACCTCAATCAAGAAGGACGCGGCATCGGCCTTGCCAACAAAATGCGGGCCTATTTCCTACAGGATCAGGGTTTTGACACGGTCGAGGCCAATCACCGATTGGGGTTCGAAGACGATGAACGTGATTTCCGACTGGGATCGGACATTCTGAAAGAACTTGGGTTTTCGTCGGTTCGATTGCTGACAAACAACCCGGCGAAAATCGCGATGATGGAAAAGACAGGCATCGCGGTGACCGAAAGAGTACCGCTGAAAGTGGGCGAAACAGCCCATAATCGGGGATACCTGGCAACCAAGGCCGCAAAGTCGGGCCATTTGCTGTGACCCCGGACGATCTGGTTCTTACACCACGGGGCATCCGGTTTGCCGGGCGCCTCTTTCCTTGTTCGATCGGAAAAGGCGGCCTGACGGATGACAAGCACGAAGGCGATGGGGCAACGCCAATCGGTGTGCATCACATAGTCGGTATGCTGTTTCGACCAGATAGAATTGCAGCTCCGTCCTCATGGGCCATCCCAATAGGCCCCGGCGATCTTTGGTCTGATGACAGCGCGGACAGCCAGTACAATCAGATGGTCAGCGAGCCCTATGCCCCCAGCCACGAAAAGCTGCGGCGCGCGGACCCCCTGTACGATCTTGTTCTGATCACCGACTGGAACTGGCCGAACTCTGTGTCAGGCCGGGGATCAGCCATTTTCCTTCACCAGTGGAGACGCCCCGGCTACCCGACCGAAGGCTGTGTCGCTTTTCGCCGCGACCATCTGCATTGGATCGCGCGTAGAATTTCCCCCGGAACGCGTCTGATTATCCCGCAGGTTTGACCCTCTCGCCAAAGATGGCGGACCCCACGCGCACATGGGTGGCCCCCAACGCGATCGCCTGCTCGAAGTCACCGCTCATCCCCATCGAGAGCCCTTCTAAACCGTTGCGTTCGGCGATCTTGGCCAGCAACGCAAAATGCAGCGAGGGTTCCTCTTCAACCGGCGGGATTGCCATCAGACCCTGAACCGGCAAATCCAGTTCGCGGCACTCGGCGATGAAGGCGTCCGCATCAACCGGCATGATCCCTGCTTTTTGCTCTTCTTCTCCGGTATTGACCTGAATGAACAGATCCGGGCAGTGGCCAACCTCTTGCGCCAACCGTGCCAGCGTTTTGGCAAGCTTGGGCCGATCCACCGAATGAATCGCGTTAAACAGCTCCATTGCCTGCCGGGCCTTGTTGGTTTGCAGCGGTCCGATCAGATGCAGGTCAATCTCTGAGAATTTCTCTTTAAAGCCCGGCCATTTTTCGGCCGCTTCCTGCACGCGGTTTTCCCCGAAACAACGGTGGCCCTGGCTTAGCACAGCCTCAACACGTTCATTCGGCTGGACCTTTGAAACCGCGATCAGCTTTGTCGATCCCGCAAGTCGTCCGGCGGCGGATTCGGCCTTGGCGATGCGGGCAGTGATGTCGTGCAGCGACATGGAATTCCTTTCTCTGCTTTGAGGGCAGAAAAACACCAAGTCCGCGCAAAAGAAAAGGGCAGGTCCAAAGACCTGCCCTTAAACTTTGTGGTTCAGATCAACTTAGAAGTTGAACTGAGCACCGAAGTCAGCACGTACTTGGCTGTCGCCGTCGCCACGCTTCTGTTGGCCCAGACCACCGCGCAGCGATGCGCCGCCGCCCAGGTCGTACTTAACGCCGATACCATACTGCTGCAGGTCGTCATCCGCCGAACCGTCACCGTAAGCGGCGGTCAGAGTGGTTGCCGCGCCCAGGTTGTAGGCCAGCGACAGACCGTATGCGGTGCCGTTGCGAGCGTCGTTTACAACGTCATCGTCAGCTACAAACAGTGTGCCCGAGAAGTCACCGAATTCTGCGCCCAGGGTCAGAACGGCCAGCGACTGCTTTTCGCTGCTGCTGTTCACGTTCGCCTTGGTTTCACCATAGGCCAGCGCTGCGGTGATGTTGTTGAAGTTGTAGGTTACGCTAACGTCCCAGCGGTCTGCGTCCTGCGCAACACCGTCCAGAGCAACAGTTGCCTGGTCGTAAGATGCGCCGAAAGCGAAGTCGCCAACTGCGTACTGGAAGAACACAGCGTTCGCACCCGAACCGGTCGACGAGTAACCCAGGAAGCTGTAGTCAACGCCCGAGTACTGGCCGATGAAGCTTTCCAGGCCAGGCTCGTTACCGTAGTAGTTCGCCAGGTTGTCGAACGAACCCGCAACGTTGCCCGCGTCAACACGCAGACCACCGTAGATGACCGAGAAACGTGCGCCGTTCAGGCCAGCCGAGTTGGCTTCGCCGTTGCCGGCATTTTCGTCAGCCTGCAGACGAACACGAGCCGAGAACTCAACGCCGCCATCGGTTTCTGCGGTGCCGTCGATGTTCAGGCGGAAGCGCGAGACCAGGATGGTGTTGTCGGTGTCGACGGTCGCGGTGCCAGCGGCAGTAACTGCGCCAGTTGCCGGATCAACGGTGAAGTTGTCAACAGTACCGGTACGGTCTTCAAGGTAGCCAATACCAAAACGACCGTAGCCGCTGAATTTAACGTCGGCCGCTGCAACGCTTGCGGTTGCAATCAGAGCGGTCGATGCGAAGAGAACTTTTTTCATCTTGTTTCCCTCGGTTTCAAAAGTTTTTCTACTCGACATATGCCTCAGCACATGTCTCAGCACGGGAACCGTTTCGCTCGGATTACCCCCAAAGCGCAAGCTTGCCTTAAATGTGAAGGGTGCATTGGCCCCAAATTGGTGCAAGGATGCCACAGTCGATATTTGGGGACTAAACTGCCGTCCACACTGACATGTGTAACAAGAATAGGGTTGTTGCTGAACTGGACCTTGTCTAGGAGTAACACTTAACAAAGTAGACCAAGTGAAACAGGACCAGTCGACAATGCGCCTGCAGACGATTTTCGGTTTGATCATAATAACTGCTGCCGTGTCGGCCTGCGGACAGAATCAGAGTGCGGCTCCGAATCCCGCATTGCTGTATACAGATAGCACACGTACAGAAGAACGAGAGCTGAACGATCCGGAGCGCACAACAATCTGGGACGTATTCAACCGCGGGAATGCCGAACAGATCGTCAATGTGAATCGGTATCTTTGGGCTGCCTCGCTGGATGTGCTGAATTTCCTCCCGATTCAGGAGGTTGATCCATTTACCGGCGTGATCGTAACAGGTTACGGCACGCCGCCTGGTGGCGGACGCTCTTATCGCGCGACCGTGCATATAAGCGACCCGGCCCTGGCGGCGCGGTCGCTTTCGGTGGCACTGCAGACCAGCGGGGGCGCTCCGGTAAGCGCCGCGACGTCGCGGGCGGTCGAGGATGCGATCCTAAACCGCGCACGCCAGTTGCGCATTGCGGACAACAAACTCTAGCCACCCGCCGAAAATCACAATATTACCACGCCGGGTTCACGCCCGGCGTTTTCATTCACGAAGGACCGCACAATGTCGCGCTACTCGGCCACCGAAATCGAAGCAAAATGGCAAGAGGCCTGGGACAAGGCCGGGATCTTCACCGCCGACCACACGGCAGACAAGCCGAAGTATTACGTGCTTGAGATGTTCCCTTACCCGTCAGGGCGAATCCATATGGGGCATGTGCGCAACTATACGATGGGCGACGTCATTGCGCGTCACAAGCTGGCGACGGGGCACAACGTGCTGCACCCGATGGGCTGGGATGCTTTTGGAATGCCGGCAGAAAACGCCGCCATGGCCATTGGCGGCCACCCGAAAGACTGGACATACAGCAACATCGCCGACATGCGCGGGCAGATGATGCCGCTGGGCTTGTCGATCGATTGGTCCCGCGAATTCGCCACCTGTGACCCCGAATATTATGGCCAGCAACAGGCTCTGTTCCTCGATATGCTCGATGCCGGGTTGGTTTACCGCAAAAACGCCGTGGTGAACTGGGACCCGGTCGACATGACCGTTCTGGCCAATGAGCAGGTGGAAAATGGACGCGGTTGGCGCTCGGGCGCTCTGGTGGAACGGCGCGAGCTGACCCAGTGGTTTTTCAAAATCTCGGACTATTCCGAAGAATTGCTGGATGCGCTTGATACGCTAGAGAACTGGCCTGCCAAAGTGCGGCTGATGCAGGAAAACTGGATCGGCAAGTCGCGCGGCCTGCAATTTGGCTTCGAACGTACTGATGGTGGTGAGCCCATCACCGTCTATACGACTCGGCCCGATACGCTGTTGGGCGCGTCCTTTGTTGGTATTTCGCCGGATCACCCGATTGCCAAGCAGCTTGAGGCCGAAATCCCCGAAGTTGCTGAGTTTGTTGCCGAATGCCGCAAGGGTGGCACCACGGAAGAGGCCATCGAGACGGCCGAAAAGCTGGGTTACGACACCGGCATTCGCGTGCGTCACCCGCTGGACCCGAATTGGGAACTGCCGGTCTGGATCGCCAATTTCATCCTGATGGATTATGGAACTGGCGCGATCTTTGCCTGCCCCGCGCATGACCAGCGTGATCTTGATTTCTGCCGCAAGTATGGCCTGCCGGTCATCGACACCTTCTTTGCACTGGATGACGATAAGCCGGTCGACAAGATCGCCTTTGTGCCGCCGAAAACTGAAAAAGTCCGCTGGGTGGACCACTTCGCAGGCCTGACCGAGGCCTCTGGGGATGAGGCGATCAACGCCACCGTCGATTTCGCGGAAAAAGCAGGTTGGGGTGAAGGCGTCACCAAATATCGCCTGCGCGATTGGGGGCTCAGCCGTCAACGCTATTGGGGTTGCCCGATTCCGGTCGTGCATTGCGACAAATGTGGCACCGTGCCCGAGAAGAAAGAAAATCTGCCGATCGAATTGCCTTACGACGATGGCAACGGCAAACCCATCGACTTCTCGATCCCCGGCAACCCGCTGGACCGCCATGCCAATTGGCGTGACACCCCTTGCCCGTCTTGCGGCGCGCCTGCCAAACGTGAAACGGATACGATGGATACGTTTGTCGATTCGTCGTGGTATTTCGCCCGTTTCACCGCGCCACGCGCTGACACACCCACCGATCTGGCCGAGGCCGAATACTGGATGAACGTCGACCAGTATATCGGCGGTATCGAGCACGCGATTCTGCACCTGCTCTACTCGCGCTTCTTCGCGCGGGCGATGAACATCACGGGTCACCTGCCTAAGAAAGCCATCGAGCCGTTCAATGCGTTGTTCACGCAAGGCATGGTCACGCATGAAATCTATCAGACACGCGACGCCAATGGCCGTCCGGTTTATCACCTGCCCGAAGATGTGACCGACGGAAAACTGGCCGACGGCACCGAGGTTGAAATTATCCCCTCGGCCAAGATGTCGAAATCCAAGAAAAACGTGGTCGACCCGGTCAGCATCATCTCGGCCTTCGGCGCGGATACCGCGCGTTGGTTCGTCCTGTCCGATTCGCCGCCTGAACGGGATGTGGAGTGGACCGCATCCGGGGCCGAGGCTGCGTTCAAGCACCTCAGCCGTGTGCATCGGATCGCCTCGGAAATCGCCGAATCGGATGTTCCGGCCAATGCCGAGGATGAAACCCTGCTGCGCGAGATGCACAAAGCCATCCATGACGTCACAGGCGGAGTCGAATCTTTCGGCTTCAACGCCTCAATCGCCAAGCTCTATGCTTTCACCAACACCCTGGCCAAATCCAAGGCGGGCACCGCAGCCAAACGCGAGGCCGCCAAAACGCTGGCACAGCTGATGTCGCCGATGACCCCGCACCTGTCCGAGGAGCTTTGGCAGCTGCTGGGTGGCGAAGGGCTGGTTGCCACGGCATCATGGCCGGTTGCGGATGCAGCTATGCTGGTGGACGACACCGTCACCCTGCCGATCCAGATCAACGGCAAGCGCCGCGCGGAAATCTGCGTGGCCAAAGATATGCCCAAGGACGAGGTTGAAAAAGTCGCGCTGAGCACCGAAGCTGTGCAAAAGGCGCTGGATGGCGCCACACCCAAGAAAGTAATCGTTGTACCGGGCCGGATTGTGAATGTCGTCGTTTAACCGCAGAACCTTGTTGCTGATGCCCTTGGCGCTTGCCGCCTGCGGGTTTGAACCTGTGTACGCTCCAGGCGGATCGGGCTCGGCCCTTTTTGGTCGCGTAGAAGTGTCGGCACCAAACACGGTCACCAGCTTTCTTCTGGTCGAAGATCTGGAACAAAGGCTAGGCCGTAGCGCAACATCCGGCAGTGAATACAGTCTGGACGTTTCCGTCGTGACCCAGACGGTGGCGGCATCGATCACCTCAACGAACGAAACCAACCGTCTTATCATCAACGGGACCGCCAACTATTCGCTTAGATCGAAAGCGACGGGGCAAGTTCTTGCCTCTGGCTCGGTGACGGACTTCGTGGGGTATTCGGCTGCTGGTTCCACCGTATCCACACTGGCTGATGAGCGGGATGCTACGCAGCGCCTGATGGTGATTCTGTCCGATCAGATCATCAGTAGGCTGTACGCCACGCCGGGCCTGTCCGCATGAAGCTGAGCCCGCGCGAGGCCGAGGGATATTTCTCGAGACCCGACGCGGATAAGACCGGGCTGTTGATCTACGGTGCGGATGCGATGCGCGTGGCGCTAAAGCGGCAACAGGTTTTGGCCGCTCTGCTGGGCGCCAATGCCGAAGAAGAGATGCGGCTGACCCGCCTGCCCGGAAGCGATCTGCGTGGCGATCCGGCCTTGTTGCTGGACGCGGTCAAGGCGGTCGGGTTCTTTCCCGGGCCACGCGCTGTATTCGTCGAAGACACAACCGACACGGCCGCCCCAGCAATCCTTGCCGCGCTGGAAGATTGGGTAGCTGGCGATGCCCAGATCATCGTAACCGCCGGGCAGCTCAAAGCCAGTTCCAAGATTCGTAAAGCGTTCGAAGCACACCGCTCGGCCTATGCGGTAGGTATCTATGACGACCCACCATCCC
The DNA here is from genome assembly GCF_059609785.1 of Ruegeria sp. YTSC003. NCBI lineage: Bacteria > Pseudomonadati > Pseudomonadota > Alphaproteobacteria > Rhodobacterales > Roseobacteraceae > Ruegeria > Ruegeria sp. YTSC003. The sequence continues at coordinate 183,793 of NZ_JBXWMK010000007.1, forward strand.
GGGCCGAAGTCGAACGAATACTTTCTGAGGCCGGTTTGCAGAACATCCCGCGCGATTCGATGGCCGCGATTGCTGAGCTGGCAACCAGTATAAGCCCCGGTGACTTTACCCAAACGATTGAGAAACTGTCGCTTTACAAACGCGATGACAGCTCCGAACTGACCATTGAAGACGTCGAAGCCTGCGCGCCCCGCTCGACCGAGGCCGCACTGGACGATGTGCTGAACGTGGTTGCCGATGGTCGCGCGGGTGAAATCGGCCCGCTGATCCGACGTTTGCAGTCACAAGGAACCAATGCGGTCAGCCTGTGTATCGGCGCGACAAGGCATTTCCGCACTTTGTATGCCTGCGCATCCGATCCCGGCGGAGCAGCGCAGGGAATCGGCAAGCTGCGCCCCCCCGTTTATGGAAAGCGCCGCGACCGCATTTTGCGTCAGGCCCAAGGGTGGGGTGCGCCAAAATTGCAAACTGCATTGACGGTTCTGACCGATACCGACCTGTCGCTGCGCTCGGCCGGGCAAACCGCACCGGCCATGGCATTGGTCGAACGCGCCATGATCCGTCTGGCGATGCTGGCGCGGACCCGCTAACCGCTTTGATCCAACCAATGTGCCGCCGCGCGCCCAGCCCAACGGCCGGTCGCCAGGCAAGCTGTCAGAAGGTACCCCCCGGTCGGGGCCTCCCAATCCAGCATCTCGCCTGCGCAAAACACTCCGGGATATGCAGTCAGCATGAGCCCCTCATTAAGCGCCGCACGTGACACACCTCCTGCTATGGAAATGGCCTCGTCCATCGGGCGCAGGCCCGCGTGGGTGATCTGCAGATGCTTGATCGCCCTCACGTCCAGCGACTGGATCTGACCGTCGCGCTTGGACATTTCATGAAACAGGGCAACCTTTTGCGGAGACAGGCGCAGAGATTTCTTCAGCCACTGCGAAAGGGTCGTTTTCGATTTCTTTGACGCAAAACGATTGCGCAACGTATCGGCATCCAAATCCGGAACCAAATCGACAAAAAGCGGTGCTCTGTCACGCAAGGCCGGGGTCAGTGAGTACAGTCCGCCCCCTTCCAACCCTTTCGCCGAAACCGCAGCCTCGCCGCGGCTTTCCAACTCTCCGGCCCTCCATCGCACCGATTTCAAAGCCGCGCCAAAATGAGGCTGCATATGGGGGCTCCATTCCACGGAAATGGCTGAGTTTGCGGGTGCGAAAGGTGTGAGGGGCACGCCATTACTCGTCAGCACCGATGCCCATGCTCCGTCTGATCCCAACCGCGACCAGCTTGCCCCGCCCAGCGCAAGAACTGTCACATCGGGGCACAGGTTCTGCCTGCCATCATCCGTGTCGAAAACGGCTTGGGCACCGTCCCAGCCAACCCACCGCCAACGTGTTCTGATCTGAACGCCAGCCTCTGCCAGCCGTGCCAGCCACACCCGCAACAGCGGAGATGCCTTCATCGACGTCGGAAACACCCGGCCGGTCGAGCCCGTGAACAACTCTTGCCCCAGCCCTTGCGCCCAGGTTTGCACGTCCGACGCATCGAATTCGGCAATCATTGGTCGCAACCAGGTCGCGGCCTCACCATAGGACCTCAGCAAAATCTCAAACTGTTCGTCCTTGGTCAGGTTCAGCCCGGACTTTCCCGCCATCAGGAACTTTCGCGCAACCGAAGGCTTGGCCTCTGCTACAACAACAGAGTGCCCGGCTTTGGCCAGTTCCTCGGCTGCCATCAGGCCTGCGGGTCCACCGCCGATCACCAGTGCCTGTGCCATCCCTGCCCTCTTGCCTTTCGCGCCACCCGGCGCAACCTTACCTGTGTGATGACGAACAGCGATCCGATCTGCCCGCTCTGCCGCCGTCCGATCCCGGATGGGGGCGGAAGCCTGCACCATCTGATCCCAAAACTCAAAGGGGGCAAGGGCGGACCCACCGTCCTGCTGCACCAGATCTGCCATAAAGAAGTGCACGCGACCCTGACAGAGGCTGAATTGGCTCGTGAATTCAACACTGTGGAAGCACTGCGCGCCCACCCTCGGCTGGAAAAATTCCTGAATTGGGTCCACAAACGCCCGCCCGGGTTTCGGTCGAAGGTTCCGGGCAAGCGGCGCGGGCGTTGATCAGCCGGGATTAACCGGGTCGCCAAACGCATCCCGCGTCGGCGCGGCAAGCCCCTGAAACTCCAACCCGCGATAATCGGGAACATTGGAAAATTGGGCACCGTCGACATGCTGGAACTCCAGCGTTGTGTAAGGGCGTTTCCAAAGCCATTCGCGGTTTTCCACAGCCCAAGGGTCTGGGTTTGGCGGAACCTCGTCGGTGAATGCGTAAAAATGCAGATCAAAGCCATACTGCCCGACGTCCTGCATCGAAAGCAGGCGCATACCCTGATCACGGCAGAATGCGTCCTCGGCTGCCATATCCCCGGTGCGCAGGGTGATCTGACCGATACAAGCTTGTGCAAACGGCTCGTTCGGGTCTGCGGCATTTGCTGGCCGGTTGCCTTCGAAATCATGCTGAAGCAGCTCGATCACGAACCCCTCGGGGTCTTTGAGGTGAGACATGTACCCGATGTCCATGAACTGTTTCGGGTCCGAGACCTCAACCCCCTTGCCCCGCAGGAACGCGGCGGCCAGATCAACGTCCGGTACTGTAATGCCGATCTTCCAATAGCGTTGTCCTGTGTCATGGGAGTATCCGCCGCCGCCAGGCATCAGCAGCAAATCGGCGTCCTGCCCCAAATAACCGATGCGCAGACTCACCCCCTGGGCCTGAACCGACATCCCAAGGACATCCGTATAGAATGTGCCCAGTTGTTCAGGATCGGCGACGCGCAGTCGCAAGCCAGACAGCCTCATCCGCACAGCCCGGCAATACCGGCAGCGATCTTGGGATCGGCGGCGGTGCTATCGGCGACCAGTTCACACGCTGTCTGCATCAGCGCATCCGGCGCCACCACCCGGTCCACCAGACCAAAGGTATAAGCCTCATCCGCCGTGATTTTTTGACCGGCCATCAGGATCATCTTGGTGCGGGATGGCCCGATCAGGGACGACATGCGCGCGGGATCAGACGGTTGCGGCAGAAACCCCAGTTTCATCACGGGATAGAAGAACTTGGCGGACGGGACCGCAATTCGAATGTCACAGGCCAGCACCATACCGTTCGCACCCCCAGCCAGGGTGCCATTCAACGCGGCGACCGTCAGGCATGGCAGCGCAGCGATTGCGCCCGACAAACGCTCCCATACATCCGAAGTTGCAAGACCCGCGCGGGCCTCATCCAGATCGGCACCGGCACTGAACACTTTGCCGGCCCCAGTCAGGATCAACGCGCGCGCCTCGGAGGCGGCTTCAGCAATCTCGGCCAGCTCAGACAGCATCGCCCCTGTCAGCGCATTGGCTTTGCCAGGATTGTTCAAGGTAACAATCCACAAACCGTCTTCTTTGTTTAATTCGATCACGTCAGCCCTACCCTTTGTCGAATATCTTCACGCCGCAGCGAGATTTCGGTTCCCAAAAATTCATCCGCGTCTGCGGTACACATCCACAAAAGCGCCTTGGCTGGCCAATCGGCAGGAATATGATCGCTCCAGTCCAACTGGCTGACAGCGTTGATGCCGCTGGATTTGATGACCCGCTGCATGTCGGTTGCGACGGTTCCCGGTGACAGACCCATGGCGCGGATGCCGTGGATCGATTCCTCAAGGTGCAGGCATTCCGTCAGCATCTTGGCACCAGCCTTGGATGCGCAGTAATGGCTCCAGGCTTCGATCGGGTTCGAGGCCGCGCCGGATGATACGGTCAACACTGTGCCCCCGCCCGCCGCCCGCATAATGGGCAAGGCCGCGCGCATTCCGTAGAATACACCTTTGAGGTTGATATCGATCGCCTTGTCCCAAGCCGCAACATCCGCGTTCGAAAGATGGAAGATCGGATCGATGACACCGGCATTCCCGATCAGGACATCCAATCCGCCAAAGCGGTCGACGCAATCTGCCACAGCCTGTTCGACCTGCGCAAAATCACTGACGTCACATTCCAGCGCGATCACATTTTCGCCCAGCGCAGATGCCAATGCGGCGATCTGATCGCGACTGCGCGCGACCAGCGCCACGTTTGCGCCTGCTGCGGCAAAAACGCGCCCTGCCTCTGCCCCGATGCCGCGGCTGGCCCCGGTTATCAGTACGGTTTTCCCCTGCATTTGTATCCTCTACCTCTATCGGTTTGAAATTGTGTGAATGCTTACCGCGCGAAAGGGTAAAGGGTCCAGTCCTTGCCCCTTGACGCCCGACGCCACAAACACGACGATGCCGGCAAAATTATCTAGAAGGGTACTGTAATGTCCGTTTTCCTTCGCCGCAGTTGCGGTGCTGTTTTGGCTTATGCCGTTATCACACAAGGTGCACTTGCCGACCTGACCTCACAGGATGTCTGGAATGACTGGAAAACCTATCTGGGTCAGATGGGGTACACCGTTTCGGGCGACGAAACCGTTGCAGGAAATGTCACGACGATTGCCAACATGGCCATGTCCATGGACTTACCGGAAGAAGAGGCAACTTTTCAGATGGTCGTTCCAGAAATGACCCTGACGGAAAATGGCGACGGTACGGTGAGTATTGGTTTCCCCGAGAATTTTCCGATGACGATTTCCGGAGAGGGGGACGGCGAAAAGTTCTCGGTCAATGTCGATTATTCGCAGAGCGAGATGAACCTGGTCGTTTCAGGCTCGCCCGACGAAATGACTTATGACTATTCGGCCGACACGATAGGTATCAAGCTGGATGGTCTGAATGTGGACGGCGAAAAGATGCCCGCTGATGCGCTGGCACTCAGCCTGAACATGACAGATCTGGCCGGCAGCTCGGTCATGAAAATTGGTGAGAACCGTGACATAGATCAGAAGTTCACTGCGGGCGGGATGACCTATGATATGGCATTTCAGGACCCGGACAGCGGCGACACGGCTAGGGTTGACGGCTCGATGAGCCAGCTGGCGTTTGAAGGCACAAACATTATCCCATCCGAATTCGACATCTCGGACCCGCAGGCCTTCTATAAGGCGGGCTTCTCGTTCTCGGGGCTGTTCACCTACGGATCCGGCCAGAACGCGATTGCAGGGACCAGCGAAGGCGAGGCATTCTCGGTCGGAAGCGAATCCCAAGGTGGCAAATTTGGCGCCAGCATCGACGCCGAGCGTCTTGCCTATGACATCGAGCAGAACAGCGCGAAAGTCGCAGTGACGACCGCCGACCTGCCCTTCCCGATTGAAATCGCGATGGAGAATGCCGGGTTCAAGTTTGAAATCCCGGTGCAGAAATCCGAGGAAATCCAACCGTTTGGATTCGCCATGAACCTGACCGACTTCACCATGTCGGATATCCTGTGGAGCATGTTCGACCCAGCAGGCGCCCTGCCGCGCGACCCGGCGACTATTGCGCTGGACACCACCGGAACCGCCAAGGTTCTGTTGAACATCTTTGATCCCACCGCAGTCGAAAACCTGGATACATCTGACGCAGCACCGGGCGAGTTGCACTCGCTGAAGATCAACGAACTGCTCGTGTCTCTGGTCGGGGCCAAGCTGACCGGTGAAGGCGATTTCACCTTCGACAACTCCAACGTCTCAGAGTTCGACGGAATGCCCACGCCGACCGGCGTTGCCAAGCTGAAACTGAATGGTGCCAACGCCCTGATCGACAAGCTGATCGAGATGGGTCTGGTGTCAGAAAGCGATGCAATGGGCGCGCGGATGATGATGGGTCTGATGGCCGTACCGGGTGACGAGCCCGACACGCTGAATTCGGAAATCGAATTCACTGCGGATGGTCAGATTCTGGCGAATGGCCAACGTATCAAGTAGCACTTCGGGAAGGCGGCATCGCTGCCTTCCCAAACCTTCGCCCGCGGTGCGAACCCTGGCATCGGGCGCATCGTGCCGAATTCCCTTTCAATAGATTGCTCAACCAAAAATAGCCGCAGGCCTTGCGAGACCGGCGGTCCAAGGCTAGGTCGAATGCACACAGACCGGAGGCCTCATGACCCGCACACCCGAAGAAATCAGCCATAACCTGCTGGACGCGGCCCGCAAAGCCGGAGCTGAAGCGGCGGATACCATCGTTCTGGATGGCTCATCGGTATCGGTTGAAGTCCGCAGTGGCGCGCTTGAGCACGCGGAACGGTCCGAAGGCACCGACCTGGGACTGCGTGTGTTTCTGGGCAAGCGGCAGGCGATCGTCTCTAGTTCGGACAGTCGCCCCGAAACGCTGACGGCGATGGCGCAACGTGCAGTGGCCATGGCAAGCGAAGCTCCGGAAGATCCTTTTACGGGGTTGGCCGCGCCCGACCAGCTTGCAAAAGACTGGGATATCGCGGCGCTGGAACAATTCGACCCGACGCCCGAGCCATCAGCAGAGGCGCTTTTGCAGGATGCGCTGGCTGCCGAAGCAGCCGCTTTGGCAATTCAGGGTGTGTCCCAGGTATCGGACGCTGCGGCCGCCTATGGCACCCACCGCGTGCATCTGGCTGCTACGAATGGCTTTTCCGGCGGGTATTCCCGCAGCAGTCGCTCGACCTCTTGCGTTGCTATCTCGGGCGAAGGCACAGGGATGGAACGCGACTATGACGGCGACAGCCGCACATTCCAGAGTGACCTGCGCAGCCCTGATGAGATTGGCCGCACAGCAGGCGAACGCGCCGTTGCTCTGATTGGGGCACAAAAGCCCGCGACAGGCACGTTCCCTGTTCTGTTTGACGAGCGGATCTCGTCTTCGCTGATCGGTCATCTGTTGGCCGCCAGCAACGGCGCAGCCATTGCCCGTGGTGCGTCATGGCTTAAGGACAGTCTGGGAGAGCAGGTGTTGCCTGAACACCTGTCACTTATCGAAGACCCGCATCGCCCGCGTATCTCGGGCTCTCGCCCCTTTGACGCCGAAGGTTTGCCAACACAGCGAAGGGCCGTTGTTGAAAACGGAGTACTGACCGGGTGGACCCTGGATTTGGCCAGCGCACGAAAACTGGGCATGACCTCGACCGGGAATGCGGCGCGTGGCGTGTCTGGCCCCCCGTCGCCCAGCAACTGGAACCTGAGCCTGACCCAAGGCACGCACAGCCGGGACGATCTGCTGCGTGACATGGGAACCGGCCTGTTGGTGACCTCGATGATCGGATCGACGATCAACCCCAATACCGGCGACTACTCACGTGGGGCATCAGGCTTTTGGGTCGAAAACGGGGAAATCACCCATCCCGTCAACGAATGCACGATCGCTGGCAATCTGCGTGACATGCTGAAACGGATTATTCCGGCAAATGACGCACGTACGTACTTGTCCCGCGTGGTGCCATCGATCCTGATCGAAGGAATGACACTTGCCGGCACCTGACCTGCAACTGCTGATTGACGCCGCATTAGAGGCCGGAAAGATCGCCACTCGGTTTTCGGGGACCACGGCGCAACGCTGGGATAAACCCGACGGGGCCGGCCCGGTGACCGAAGCTGATCTTGCCGTGAACGCGATGCTTGAGCAAATGCTGCCCGCAGCGCGTCCGGGGTATGGCTGGTTGAGCGAAGAAACCGAGGATTCAACTGACAGGCTATCGAAAGACCGTGTTTTCATCATTGATCCCATCGACGGCACCCGCAGCTTTGCCGAAGGCTCGCGGACCTGGGCCCATTCATTGGCTATCGCCGAACAGGGCGAAGTGACGGCCGCTGTGATCTACCTGCCTTTACGAAACCTGCTATACGCCGCAGCAATAGGTCAGGGTGCCACGCTCAATGCCGAAAATATCCGGGTCAGCGAACTCAGTGTGTTGGAAAGCGCCGAGGTGTTGGCGGCGAAACCCAACATGCAGCCGCAACACTGGCGTCAGGGGCAGGTACCCGATTTCAAACGGAACTACCGGCCATCTCTGGCCTATCGCATGGCCCTTGTTGCACAGGGTCGATTTGACGGGATGATGACCCTCAGGCCCAGCTGGGAATGGGACATCGCCGCAGGTGATCTGATAATACGCGAAGCCCTCGGCCGGTGTTCGGACCGCGCGGGGCTGCCGCTGCGGTTCAACAACGCAATTCCGCGTCTGAACGGTGTGATCGCTGCGGGTTCAGGTGTTTATAGGCTACTGTCGGAACAACTCGAACCGGAAAGCCCTGGAATCGCACCATGAGCAAGCCACGCTCGTTAAGCCTTGCCGCCTATCGCGTGCTGTCCTGGGGTATGCAGAATACCGCCAGCAACGGCGATATTGCGCGCCCCGAGGGCGAGGTTCTGTGGTTGCACATAAATGCGTGGGAACGTCACCGCGCTATTGTTGATTTTTGCCAGCGGTTGCAGCAGACGCGCCCCAATCTGTCGGTGGTTCTGACCGCGCCACCCGATGCAGATCTATCAAGATGGGCCAGCAGCGGATACCCTCTGGTCAACCTGCCCACCGAACAAACCGGGGCGGCGCGCGTGTTTCTAGACCATTGGCAGCCGGATATCGGAATTTGGGTCGGGGGCGGCCTGATGCCCAACCTGATCACACGCGCCGAGGAACGTGGGATTCCCATGATGCAGATCGAAGCACAGGCGGACGTGAAAATCGCGCGCGGCGGCCGTTGGCTGCCCGATATCACAAGATACACGATTGACTGTTTTCAGACGATCCTGTGTACGACACCGGAAATCGTCCGCCAAATTCGGCGATTGGGCATCGCTTCGAACAAGGTGCAAGAGGCACCGCCCCTACATGTCAGCCCAAACCCGCGCTCATGGCCCGAGGACGAGCTGATCGAAGTGAACCATGCGCTGTCTGGCCGACCGGTCTGGTTAGCGGCGTGGGTCCAGGACAAAGAATTCATCTCGGTCCTCAGTGCCCATAGACAGGCAATGCGCATGCTGCCGCGTTTGGCATTGGTGTTGCAAGTGGCCGACATTACAGAAGCCGGGCCGCTGCACCGGCGGCTTGAGGCGATGGATCTGCGCTGTACCAACTGGGATGAAAGCGGGACGATCGAGGACATGACTCAAGTGATCCTGTCCGCCGTGCCCGAGGATCTGGGCCTGTGGCACCGTGTATCGCCGGTGACCTTCATGGGCAGCTCACTGGAACGCGGTGCCGGAGGCGCAGACCCGCTCGTCGCCACAGCGCTGGGCTCCGCCGTGATCCACGGCCCGTTTGTGCACAGCCAACAACAGCTATACGATCAGCTAGACCGGGCGGGGGCCGCGCGCACCGTCAGATCCGCCACCGAGCTGGGCGATGCAGTGGTGGAACTGTTGGCACCGGATCAGGCCGCCAATATGGCGCTGGCCGGGTGGCAGATCGTAACCGAAGGTGCGCCGCAAGCGGATCACCTGATCGACATGATTCAGGACTATCTGGATCAGCGGAGTGCAGACGATGCGAGCACCTGATTTCTGGAATACCGCCCCGGATCGGCTGGATTTGCGCGCTCGCATGCTGGCACCGCTTGGGCAGCTCTATGCCGGGGCAACGGCGCGTCGGGTCGCCTCGGAACCCGGTATTAACCCAGGCGTTCCTGTCATTTGCATTGGCAACCTGAACGCGGGTGGCACTGGCAAGACCCCAACCGTGATCTGGATGATCGAGCAATTGCGCGATGCCTGGCATGAGACACATGTGGTCACGCGCGGCCATGGCGGTTCGCTCGAAGGGCCGGTGCGCGTGGACCCCGGCAAGCATACCGCGGCGCAGGTCGGGGATGAGCCCCTGTTGCTGGCGGCTTTTGCCGATGTCTGGGTCGCCAAAGACCGCGCCGCTGGAGCAAAGGCAGCCGCCGCGGCGGGTGCCACAGTCATCGTGCTTGACGACGGCTTTCAAAACCCCTCGGTGGCCAAGGATTTCTCGGTCATTGTGGTGGACGCGGCACGCGGGTTCGGAAATGGACTGTGCTTACCGGCTGGCCCCCTCAGGGAACCGGTGGAAGTCGGGTTACAGCGCGCTGATCTGGTGCTGTCCCTTGGCGAAGCTGATGCCCAAATCGAGTTTGCCGAACGCTGGGGGAAAAAACTGTCCGTCCCACATGCGACCGGCGCGGTTGAGCCGCTGCAAACCGGCATGGATTGGAGCGATACGCCCGTTCTCGCCTTTGCAGGAATCGGACACCCCGAAAAGTTCTTTGCCACTTTGCGCCAACAAGGCGCGACCTTGCTGCGGGCCGAGGCATTGGATGATCACCAGCCGCTGACACCCGCCCTTATGACCCGTCTTGAAAACGAAGCCCGCTTGTTGCGCGCGCAAATGGTCACCACGGAAAAAGACGCCGTTCGCCTGCCCGCTACATTTCGCAGCAAGGTCATCACGCTTCCGGTTCGTCTGAAGGTCGATGAGGCGGACAAGGTCAGGCAGATGCTTCTGCAGATCGCCCCGTCGCCCTGAAGGACGACCGGCCCGGATTGAGCCGGTCGTAAAAGCAATTAGCTGCCCAGTTCGTCTTCGATCAGCTTTTTGAAGCCGTCATAGGACTGATTCTCGACCGGCTTGCCATTCACGATGAAGGACGGGGTCGCCTGAATACCATCGCGCTCGGCGTTTTCCTGATACCATGCGACCAGCGTCTGCGCCCGGGTGCCGTCCTGCAGGCAGGCTTCAAGCTGATCATTGTCGATACCAGCCAGACGCCCGATTTTACGCAGCTCGTCCACGATTTCAGCGGGACCACCGGCGTTGGTCCACTCGGACTGTCCTTCGTAGATCAGGTCGGAGATGCCAAAGAACTTTTCGGGCCCGCCGCAGCGCGCTACCATCGACGCCCACAGGCCATAACGGTCAAAGTAGACCTCGCGATAGATGAACTTCACCTTACCTGTGTCGATAAAATCCTTCTTGAGCTGCTTGTACGCTCCCGAGTGGAAATTCGCACAATGCGGGCAGGTATAGGACGCATATTCGATGATCTCGACTGGTGCGTCCTCGGCACCCAGAGTCATCTCGACGATGGTCGAGGTGTCCAGATTTGCCTCTTGCGCCTCGGCGCTGCTGATCAGCGGATAGGCGGGGTTGGAATTTGACAGCGACAGCCAATAACCGCCAGCGGCCACGGCGACGGCCGCACAAATTCCGGTTGCAATACGGCTCATTTCTCAGCCCTTTCTCAGCGTTTTTGCTTGGATAAAACGTTACGGCCCAGACGTTCAAGGGCTGCGCGCAGATCACCATCGTGAACTTCTTGCGCAGCGCGGTCTGCCTCGGCTGCTATTTCTGGTTCGATCTTGGGTTTCGCTTGTTTCGGCTTGTGGTCGAAACTGGCCTGCCCCTCGGCAAATCCTGTCGGAGCAGTCTGGGTGATGCGCACCCGGCTGATGGCATTATAGCCATAAACCGCGTTCACCTTGCCGCGCAATTGTTCCTTCTGCATCTCCAGCATCGGGGCCTGCGGTCCGGTGGTCAGAACCGTTAGCGTGGCACCAATGCCACCCTTCCCGTAACCCACTTTTACCGGTCGCGCGATAGCGGCCATATCCTGTCCAACGATCTCGGACCAATGGGTCAGCAGGCGTGATACGGCAAAGCCCCGGCTCTCACCGGCGTGCCTGATCTGGTCGTTCAGCAATGTCGCGGTGCGTTTGAACCCGCGGGTCGAAGAACGTCTGCGCTGCATCTGGTTTCCAACTCCTGCGCCGCTATTGTAAAGGGCAGAACAACAGGCGCCAGCGAAACCCGACAAGGAGATAGATAAAACTTGCGTGACTCTGGTGAATTTGACGTGAGCAGTGCGCTGCTGGATTGGTACGACCGCCATGCCCGCGAGATGCCTTGGCGCGTAGCCCCAGCCGATCGGGCTGCGGGCGTGATGCCCGACCCCTACCGCATATGGTTGTCCGAGGTCATGCTGCAGCAGACCACTGTTGCGGCTGTGCGCGACTATTTCGTGCGATTCACAACCCGCTGGCCAACTGTCGAAGCGCTGGCGGCGGCGCCCGACGATCAGGTCATGGGGGAATGGGCCGGGCTTGGCTACTATGCTCGCGCCCGCAATTTGTTGAAATGCGCCCGGGTCGTGGTCGAACAGCATGGTGGAACGTTCCCCTATACCTACGACGCGCTCCTCAATTTGCCGGGGATCGGTCCCTACACCGCCGCTGCAATTTCCGCCATCGCCTTCGACCGACCCGAAACCGTGTTGGACGGCAACGTAGAACGGGTTATGGCCCGACTTTTCGACATTCACGACCCTTTGCCCGGTTCAAAACCGCAACTGAAAAAGCATGCGGCTGCGCTTACGCCTGCCACGCGACCGGGAGACTATGCGCAGGCGGTCATGGACCTGGGGGCAACAATCTGTACACCAAAATCTCCGGCCTGCGGTATCTGCCCGGTGCAAGCCACCTGCGCCGCTCGCGCCGCTGGAACGCAATCCGATTTGCCACGCAAGACACCAAAAAAGCCCAAACCCACGCGATACGGCCATGTCTATATAGCCCAAGGCGATAACGGAGCCTTTCTGATGGAACGTCGTCCCGACAAGGGGCTGCTGGGTGGCATGCTGGGTTGGCCGGGATCAGAATGGTCAGACGGCCCGACCGAAGCACCGCCCTTTCCCTGCGAATGGCAGGTGCTGCCGGGCGAGGTACGCCATACCTTTACCCACTTCCACCTGATCCTGCGCATCTGGACGGCCAAGCTGCCGGTCGGCTGGTCGCATGACGATCTGATTGTCATGGAAAAACACACTTTCCGACCCGGTGATCTGCCAACTGTTATGCGCAAGGCCTATGATCTCTGGCGCTCTACGTAACCCATTGTGTGGCATTGCCGGGTGGGGCTAGTCTGCCCACAGTTTCTCGGAGCGAAGCGATGATCGCATCAGACAGTCTGTCACGCTGGCAAGCGGCATTGCCCTTCTGGGTGTCCTTCCTGCTGATCCCCGTCGTCTGGCTTACCGCCGTTGCCGGAGGCTGGTGGGTCTTGCTTGTGCCTCTTTCGACTTGGTGGGCGTTTGCAGTTCTGGATCGGTTAACGGGGCTGAACCTTGAAAATGCCGATCCGGGCACGCCGGACGGCGGTCTCAAATGGTACATTCTGCTGACCAAGGCATGGGCCCCGGTTCAGTTTCTTACGCTGTTTGGGTTGCTCTGGTACGCCACACATACCGATCACCTGTCTGTTTTTAGCAAGATTGGGTTGTTCTTCGGGATGGGTGTGATCTCGGGCACCATCGGGATCAACTACAGCCATGAACTGATGCACCAGAAAGGGCGGTCAGAACGTTGGCTGGGTGATATTCTACTAGCCATGGTGCTGTATTCTCACTTCCGGTCAGAACACCTGCTTGTACACCACCGCTATGTCGGGACGCCCCGCGATCCGGTCACTGCGCGGTATAACGAAGGATTTCACCGCTTCTATCCACGCGTCCTGTGGCAGTGCCTTCGCTCTGCCTTCCGCGCGGAGCAGGACAAACTGGCGCGCAAACAACGCCCTTGGACCGACCCGGCAAATCCGTTCTGGCGCTATTGGGCGTTGCAGACGGGCATGCTCGCGCTGGCCTTCGGGGTTGGGGGATGGTCGGGCGTCGCCCTGTTCCTGATACAGGCCGGCGTTGCCATATGGCAGCTGGAGCTGGTGAACTACGTCGAACATTACGGCCTGACCCGCAAACACCTGGGCAAGGGCAAATACGAGCACGTCCAGCCGCGCCATTCGTGGAATGCCTCGCAAAAAGCGTCGAACTGGTTGCTGATCAACCTACAACGTCATTCCGACCACCACTACAAACCAAACCGGCGCTTTCCGTTGCTGCAGCATCACTCGGAAGACGCAGCCCCACAATTGCCCTACGGCTATCCGGTCATGACGGTTGCTGCGATGATCCCACCGCTGTGGCGCCGCGTCATGAACCCCCGCGTCAGGGCATGGCGGCGTCAATATTATCCAGAAGTCACCGACTGGAAGCCGTACAACAAATCGCTCAACCCGTTGCCGCGGTCCTGACCGCAGCGCGCGCCAGCGCGCTGCCCGGCCCAACGGGATGACCCGCATCTTTGATGCGTGGCAGATCGGCGGGAGCCACCCGTCCTACCGAACCCAGATATCCATAGAGCCCTGAACCCCACGGACCGGCTGGTTCTCATGCCTCACAAAACCTGCTGTCAGATCGGTAGCGTTGTTGCCTTCTTGTATCACCTGTGCCCGTACCGCATCACTCAGCACCACGCGCGCGCCCAGTTCCCGCGTCAGCGCCTCAAGCTTGGCGGAGACATTCACCGCATCCCCGATAACCGCAAATTCCAGTCGGTTCGCTCCGATGTCCCCCAAAACCACCGAACCGTAGTGAACACCGATCCCCACGTGAATCTCGGGCTCGCCCGCGCGCCGCCGTTCAATGTTCCAACGATCGATCACGCCCACCATATCACGGGCGCAGGCGACCGCGTTGCTGGCATCCAATGGGGTCGGCACCGGTGTGCCGAAGGTTGCCATCAATCCGTCCCCCAGATATTTGTCCAACGTGCCATGATGGCGAAACACTTCGGTTTCCATTCGGGCGTGAAACCCGCGCAAAACTTCAATGACGTCATAGGGGTCGCGCCCGGCAGCGAATTTGGTAAACCCCACGATGTCGATGAACAAAACGGCGATGTCTTCTTTGCGAACCTGCTTGAGCGGCTCATCATTCTGGCTGAGCTCGTCCACAACGTTCGGAGAGAAATATCGCGACAGGTTTGCGCGTTCCCTTTCAAGCCCGGCATTTGTCATCAACAATCGATTGAGCCGCCGCATCGAGATACCAAGCGTAACCGCGACCATCAGGAATACGATCACCTGCTGAATACGCTGAGGGACCATGAAACTGTTGGGGTCCAGCAACTCCGCAACATCCGGATACCCGGCCAATGCCTCGAACATGCGCTCACTGATGCCCGGAATTGGCGTAGCGACCCACCAGGCGATGATCCAGCCTACCGTCCACATCGTCGCCGTCCACGTGCCGATTGCCACGACCGTGCGCCACGAATAGGCCAGAGTTCCCGCTGCCAGAATGATGAAGAAATACTGGAAGTTGTCGAACCGGTATTGCATTGCCAGCGGTCGAACATCATCGCTGAACGGGTTCGGCACGATCATCCCCAAAGTCATGATCAGCAAGTCGACGAAGATCAGCAAAAGCTCGACCCGTGACTGGCCCACGCTGCCAGCCCGCCGGATCAACCAACCATTGGCGCAAATCAATAACAGGATGAAGTGATACCACAGAACGTCCCAATGGGGGTTCAGGTAGATCAACAAAATGCCAGTCAGGCCCATCGCTACCCAGCGGGCGCGGACAGCCAGTTCCAACCCTTCGCGCTTGTGCCGTTCCAGCGCAGCCTCGGTGTACTTGTTGTCCAGATCATATTTGTCGGGCTGTGTCACAAAAAACCGCCCAAATCGGGTTTCGCTGGCTGTGGTATCCGACATTGCCAAGGTTCCTTCCGTGAGCAGCAGGACAAGGAATCTCATATCGGAACTGAATGAAGAATAAAACAAAAGACCCCGCCGAGATCGGCGGGGCAAGGCGTAGTGCCTTGTGTCAGGCCACAGGCACCGGCGGCATTCTTGAAATCAGTTGTGCATCTCGGACCGGATCTGCTGACGCAAAACGTCGATCGGCACCGTTTTGCCATCGCGTTTGAAGCACCAATAGGTCCAGCCATTGCATGAGGGCGCGTTTTCCAGATGCGCCCCGACCTGGTGGATCGAGCCTTTGACGTTGTCGCCCACCAGCGTTCCGTCCGCACGCACTTTGGCTTTGTGACGCTGATTCATGGAATAAAGCTCTTCACCCGGACGCAACATACCGCGTTCAACCAATTGGCCAAAGGGCACGCGCGGCTCAGCGCGTTTGCTTGCGCTGACTTCCAGCGCTTCCCGGTCGAATTTGCGGACTTTCGAGATACGCTTCTCGGCAACCTTGCGATAGCTTTCCTCGCGCTCAATCCCGATAAATTCGCGGCCCAGCATCTTGGCAACGGCACCGGTTGTGCCCGTCCCAAAAAACGGGTCCAGAATAACATCACCGGGGTTGGTCGAACCAATCAGGACACGGTGCAGCAGCGATTCCGGCTTTTGCGTCGGGTGCGCCTTGTCGCCATTTTCATCCTTGAGGCGTTCATGTCCGGTGCAGATCGGCAGAACCCAGTCGCTGCGCATCTGCACGCCTTCGTTCAGCGCCTTCAGCGCTTCATAATTGAACGTGTACTTAGCACCCTCACGCTTTGAGGCCCAAATCATCGTCTCATGCGCATTGGTAAACCGCTTGCCACGGAAATTCGGCATCGGGTTCGATTTGCGCCAGACAACATCGTTCAGAATCCAGTATCCGGCGTCCTGCAGGGCTGTACCGACGCGAAAAATGTTGTGGTAGGACCCAATCACCCAAATCGCGCCGTTGGGCTTGAGGAGACGATGCGCCGCTTTCAGCCATTCGCGGGTGAACAGATCATAAACACCAAAGCTTGAAAACTGATCCCAGTGATCGTCGACCGCATCAACCTGGCTGTTATCGGGGCGGTGCAACTGGCCTTTGAGTTGCAGATTATACGGCGGATCCGCGAAAATCAGATCAACCGACTCCGCAGGCAGACTGTTCATCACATCGATGCAGTCGCCAGATAGAATCGTGTTTAAAGGGAGCGTTTTCACGCCCTTTTTGGTGGTTGTTGTCATTTTACTGCCTCAAGTATCCACGGCGCTTTTGCGCTCATTTGGTTGAGACAAGGATGAGTCAAAGTCGATTCGCCGTCAATTTCTTTTTTGAATCAGCGGCTTACGATTTACTCTTGATACAAGATATTGTGTACCGGCTTGAATGAACGCCTATGATGTGGGGTCACACCAAGATTTCGCAGCGCTTCTCTGTGTTGTTTTGACGGATAGCCTGCGTTCTTCTCCCATCCGTAGCCGGGATGCTGTTGCGCCAAATCCACCATCAGTTGATCGCGCCAGTTTTTGGCAATGATAGAAGCCGCCGCAATCGACACCGAATGCGCATCCCCTTTGACAACTGCCTGCGCCGGGATCGTCAAACCGCGAGGGATCATGTTTCCGTCAATCAGCAGATAGTCCGGCGGAGGATCAAGGGCCGCAACCGCTCGTTCCATCGCCAGATGCGAGGCACGCAAGATGTTGTGTTCGTCAATCTCGGCAACCGAGGCTTCAGCTATCGCAAATTCAGCCCGGTCACGAACCGCGATATCCAAAACAGCCCGTCGTTTCGCCGTCAGTTTCTTGGAATCGTTCAGCCCCTCGGGAATATCTTCGGGGTTCAGGATCACGGCGGCGGCAACCACAGGCCCGGCCAATGGCCCACGGCCCACCTCATCCACACCGGCAATGCGCAGATATCCTTGCGCCACTGCCGCCTGTTCAATCGAATAATCTGGCGTTGTCATACCAACCGAAAACCGCGTTTCGCGCCCCACCGCAAGACAAAAAAGAGAGGGCGGCTTGCGCCACCCTCTCCTGCGCGGCGCTTCTGTGGCGCCGCTCCTGCTCGAAAGTGATTACTTGTAAACGACGCGGTATCCCTTCTGGCGCAGGCATGCGGGTTCATATGCCCGCTTCACCTTATTGCCGTTCCAGAATCCGACCTTGCACTCTTGCGGCAGGCTATTGGCATGTTTGTAGTGCTTCTTGAGGCACTTCGGCGCCAGAAGCGGATGATTGTTCGAATACGTATTGAATGTGCGCAGGCATTTCTGCGGCAGATCATATCGCGCGACATGCTGCGGCAGGGGGCGCACCGGGTAGCTGGGCTGCGCTACATAAGGTTGGGGCGTGTAGGTCTGATGACGCGTTGTCCGGGTCCGGTTCTTGCGTTTTTCCTGGTTATAGTAGTGGACCCCTGCCCCGATGATCGCAATAGCGGCAAGCCCACCAAGGATGTCCTTGGCATCCGCAGCCCGCGCCTGCGAGGCTGAGACGCCGGTGATGGTAACAGCAGTAGCGACGATAATAGCGATGAACTTCCGGTGCATGATGCGTGTCCTTCCTGGTGTTTCGGGGCGATCCGGCACAGACCGCAAACGTGATGCCCCAACACTGGGTCCGCCCGCTTCAGACAAGCAATAACGGGCGGTTGTTATCCGATATCACGCCCCTCAAACCCCTTAGGTTATTGAATATCGTGCAAACCCATGCGCAGGATGCAGCCTATGAAACCGATCCTCTCTTCTCTGGCCGTTGCGGCCCTGATATCGCTTGGTACCGCCGCGTCGGCAGAGTGCTATGCGGACTACAAGGCCAAGCAGGACAACCCCCTGCGGCTGCATTATGGCGTGATGCAGGTTTCGGCCTGTGATAAAGGCCAGGCCCGACAAGAAGTCTCGCAACGCCTTAGTGCTTCGGGCTGGACCTTGTTGAACGTCATGTCTGTCTTTGGGCCGGAAGGATTGGAAAAAAGGAAGGCCAATGCCGGACAATTCTATCTCCGTTACTGAAGCCAGACGGTCGGGAACAAGACTGGTCGGTGCGGGTATTGCGGCGATCATCCTGATTCTCGTCACTGCCGCCATCTTTTTGTTCTGGACCCTGCCGGACGCCAACGCCTTTAACGCACGCGTTGAACGGCTATTTGTCGAAAGCGATCTGACCTCGCAGACTGAAATTCGCCTGTTGGAGATATTGGCCCAGTCCGGCACCGCCTTTGCCGATACGCTGTCCAGCTATCGTATGGTGATATTTGTATTGCTGGTCTTTGCCAGCGCCATGCTTGTGACGGCGCTGGTTTTTCTGGTGATGCTAGTGATGCTGAACCGTCGGATGGCGCAAATTGAACGAACTGGTATTCAAGTGACATCCTTGCTGATCAGTCGCGAGGAAAACACCGTCTACCTGAACAATATGGATTTCAAACTGACGCCCGCAGCGATGGAGACATTGTCCGTCCTGGCTGAGTCTCGACTGGATGATGAGGTTCTATCCGGTGTTCAGATCGAGGCGATGATCTCGGGCAAAAGCGCCGCCGACTGTGACGAAGCTGCCGGCGCCACGCGGATCAAAAGGTTGCGTGATGCCTTGGGCAATCAGATGGTCAGCGAGCTGCTGGTCAAGAACATCGCCAAGAAAGGCTATATGCTGTCCATCGAAAAGGATGTAATCCAGATGGTCTGATCCGACGGGGTTTCGCAGCTATCGCACGATAAAAATGCCGAGACCGCCCCTTGGAAATCCCCTTCACAAGGCCCATCCTATAGTGACCCCGGGCCAGGGAGGATGATGATGAACGTCCACGCCACAGCAAGACCAAAGGGCTATGGGATCTCGGTCGAACGGTTAAGCGGTAAAATTGCGATTTACCGGGACCAGGACCTTTTAGCCGAAAGCAGCAACGCCAAGGTCATGTACGAAACGCGGCTGCCGCCGACGATCTACATCCCGCGCGAGGACGTGCTGGTGGATCTCAGCGACGAAACCGAGTTGCAGACTTTTTGCCCCTTCAAGGGCACTGCGACCTATCACGACGTCATCCTTGATGGTGAACGACTGGCCAATTCCGTTTGGGCCTATGAGGAGGCCCTGCCAGAAAGCGCCGCCATTCAAGGGCATATCGGATTTTTGCCCAACGCGTATACCCGGATAGATTTGGGCGATAACCAGCTCCGGGAACCCGAAGACGGCAATATCAGTGGTCCTTTGATCGATTGGCTGATGCGTGGGGCGTCTGCGAATGACACGCCTGAGGCATTCACCAAAGCGCTGGCCGAGAAAATGCTGGAACATGGGATCGCCATCCAGCGCCTGAGCATCCTGACATGGTCCCTGCATCCGCTGATAGCGGGCAAGCACTACATCTGGGAAAAGGGTGAGGCCGAGATTTCGACCAATGTTCCGACCTACGAAATCCACGACCACCCGGCTTATATCAACAGCCCATTACGTCATGTGTCGAACGGGCTGGGCGGCGTGCGACAGCGGCTGAACGCGGAAAATCCCCACAATAGCTTTCCAATAATGGAGGACCTGCGTGAAAAAGGGGCGACCGACTATGTCGCCATGCCGTTGCCGTTCTCGGATGGACGTACCAACGTTCTGACCCTGACCTGCGATCACCCGGACGGCTTCACGACGGAAAACCTAGGGCTGGTGTTCGAATGCTCGCTGGTCATCGCCCGGTTTTATGAGGTTTTCATGCAGCGCGAGAACGCTCAGGTCCTGCTTGAAACCTATGTTGGCAAACGCTCGGGCGCGCGCGTCTTAGGGGGTGAGATCCGGCGCGGTGACGGGGATGAAATTGATGCCGCCATTATGTTCTGTGATCTGCGCAATTCGACCAGCTTGGAAGAGAAACTGGGGCGCGCCGACTACATAAATCTACTGAACGACTTTTTTGAAACCGTTTCTGGCATTGTGCATGAAAACGGCGGCGAAGTCCTGAAGTTCATCGGTGACGCGGTCCTTGCCGTGTTTCCAGCGGGTGAGGATTCAAAAAACGCCCGCGAGAACGCGCAGCGAAGCGCCATCAACATCGTAGAAAAGTTGGGAGAGTTGCGCCAGTCAGGTTCCGACAACCATTGTGATTGCTCAATCGGGGTTGCCTACGGGCGCGTGACCTACGGCAATGTCGGTTCACGTGAACGGCTGGACTTTACCGTGATCGGACAAGCCGCGAATATCGCTGCGCGTCTGGGTGAATATGGAAAAACCAAAAACCACAGGATTGTGGTGTCTGCCGATATTGTGCCCGCCTGCGCCAATGCGCTGCCTCTTGGCGACGTCAAGCTGCATAACGTTTCGCAACCGGTCGAGTCTTATGCTCTCAGAACGTCCGCAGATGCCGTTCTGAACGCTTAAGATACAAAAAGCGCGCAGTTCAAATCAATCAGGGCCACCCGACAATGCTTCTGGTGGTCGTCGCGCGTCCGAAGCACTTTTTTGCCTTAGACACCAAGCAGGATTAGCGCAGTCTGCGCCGGGGAAATCGCGCTTTCAAGCTGGGCGATTTGACTACGGGCAAGGAATTGATCTGTCAGCCGCTCTATTGCGGCCTTATCCTCGAATTGGGCCAGATCATCGGACCCGGTCAGCCCTGACAACCTGTCTTTGAACACTTCCAGTTGCTTGTCGATATTCAACTGGCCAAAGCTGGACGGTAACCCCAGAGCATTTTCCATCATCCGCCGCAGCGGAGGCAAGCTCATCAAATCAAACCACTTGGTATCTTTGCTGCCTTCCTTTTGAGCCAGCTCCCCCAGAGCATGCTGCGCATACAAAGCGATCCGCATCGTTTCATCTGATTCACCCACAGCAATTTCAAATCGCGACACGACACTGTCACGTGCAATCTCTTCCATGTTGGTGATCAGCCCGGTTTTTCGCACCTCGCCCGGCCCAAACCCAAACGCCTCGGAAAACTGCCGGTACCTTTTGTCGGACAGACGATTGGACAACGCATCCTGCGCCTTGGTCCCGTCGGACAGGATCTTCTGGATGAAATAGCGATTGTCCAAGTCGGATTCCAACCCAAAGGCGCCAAGTGCAACTTGCAACAGCCGGCGATCGGACACCAATTCCTCTGCTGTCTGGACCTTTTTGATCTTCTCCAAAAAGTACTCACTGTCCCTTTTGTTGACAGGGGACGAAGAAAAACTGTCGATCTGCGCGTCATATGTCCGCTGCAGGAATCGCCAGCCGACAATGCCGCCCGAAGGTATGACCGGCTGGAACGTCATTACTGGTAGGCCATGAGCCGCTCTTCGCGGGGCAGCAGCGCGCGCAAGGCTTTAAGGCATTTGTAAAACTGCTGATCCAGAAGCGCTTGCGTTGCCTCGGACAGAACCCGGCGACTGTCGGCGTCAGTAAAGACCTGGCTCAGCTCTTCGACGCGCCGTAACAATTGTTGGCGTGCCTGATCGGGTTCCATATGTCCAGACAGCACAAGTTGAGCAGCATAGCAGACACGTCGAACCGGAGTGTTCACCTGGTCTGGGTGGATCGCATCCCGCAGGCGCAGTACATTTGCCTCAGGCGTCATGATCGAAAACCGACTACGGCGGTCGCCATTTTCCACGACTACACCGTTGATCAAAACCCGCTCTTTCGGCGCCAATTTCAAAACCAACCCTGCCATCAGGTAGCCCCCATTTGGCGAAGACCGCGCAGAACCGCCATGTTGATCTCCAACAATGGCTCAACCGAGGCTTTGTTCCCCAATACCTGGCTGCTGTGTTGTTCGGTGAATTCAGCCAGATAGAATATCCGCGCACGCAGATCATTTGGCAGCGCATTGTCAGAGTCCGTGACGCCACTGGCCAGTACGGTCCACAGTCGCCGGTTTTCGTTTAAAGCCTGCACAAACGCGCCGAAATCTGATTTTTGGCGGGCCGCGGCGGCCTTGAGCCTGCGCGTGATTTTCGAAATCGCTTCGTATTCCGTATCGCGCGGGGTGCGCGTTGGCGCGGCGGTCTGTGCATATGCTCGTTGTGCGAGGGCTTGCGGGGTCACTTAATATCCTTCCGGTAATCTGCCACTTGGCGGTCAGTATCGGGGCGCGTTGCCGCGCCCCGACCATGTTCCTTAACTTAGCGGAACAGTGACAGAATCGACTGCGGTGCCTGATTTGCGATCGACAGCGACTGGGTTGCCAGCTGTTGCTGAACCTGAAGCGCCTGCAGACGTGCCGAGGTTTCTTCCATATCCGCATCGACCAATGACCCGATTCCGGATTTGAACGAATCCGCCAGGTTCGAAATGAACTCCTTCTGCGTTTCGATCCGACCTTGCGAAGAACCAAAAGCCGCCGATGCATCGATCGATGTGTCAATCAGCGTCTCGATTGTGGCCAACGCGGCCGTAGCACCTGCACCGGTTGAAACATCAATGCCCGTCAATGCGCCAAGACCGCCTGAACCCGCGTTCACATACTGAGCCGAGAACGAAATGTCCGTGCCGGTGGCATTGGCAACGGACAAGGTGCCCGCGGTGCCCGAGTCATAATCAACAGTCAGACCCGTGATACCAAGTTCATCAATTTTCGCCTTCAAACCCACTGCAACGATATCACCGGTCGTAGAGGCCGCAGCATCCGTTGCAGAAACCGTGTAGGATACGACCTGATCGTCGATCGCCAACACAACCTTGTCACCTGCAGCAAACGCACCACTGGATTCATCCGTTACCAGCGCAGTTGCCGAAGTTGTGCCGTTGTCAATCGTCGCACCAACGCGGTCGTTGCCGGTGGAAGACCCGGTCGAACCGTCAAACACCTGAGCCGCCGTGTACCCGCCGGTAGAAAGGTCCTGACCCGCAACAGTGATAGACGACGCGGTCACGTTGCCAGAGTTGTCCCGGTCAAGAGACGCCAGGATCGAAGCGGAACCCGCCGAGCCGTTAACCAGGTTGAGGCCGTTGAATTGCGCGGCGTTAACAACCGAGTTTATCTGGCCCTTTAACGCGGTGACATCGTCGTTGATCTTGTCGCGATCTACGTTGTCTTCCTGTGCTGCAACGATCTTGCTTTTCATCTGAGACAGCAGATCGGTGACCGTTTCGGACGCGTTACGCGCAACCGCTACGGTGGACTCACCCAGTGCCAGGCTGTCTTTGATCGCGTTGAAGCCTTTGACATCCGATTCCATGACCTTGGAAATCGCCCAGACGGCCGAGTTGTCTTTCGCAGTCGCAACGTCCTTACCGGTGGAGATCGCGTTCCGCGTTGCCCCAAGATCCTTGTTGACCGACTTGAGAGTTTGCAGCGCAACCATGGCGCCATTGTTTGTCAGAATGCTGGACATTAGCTTTCTTCCTTTTCCGTTCGGGCCCTTTTCGCCCATGCTCATCCCGCCACTGGTGCGGGCTTTGACGTCTTTCTGATCGGTGCGATCCGCCGTCGGGCTGTTCGCGCCACCTGATTTGTCCAGGTGCCCGAACACCTTTGACGTCGATCCCCTAACGGAGTGCTAAAGCGCGAAGGTCAGAAACCTCGGATTTGAATCAAACCCGTATCTATGCCCGTTTTTCCAGCTTGGCTTGATGGCGGACGGCAAATTCGCTGCGCTGCCCGTCCGCACCATAGGTGGTGAGTTCCTGCCGCACGCGCCGTAACTCGGCCATGCGGTTGGCCACTGCGCGAATCCCTTCGGCGGCGCTGTTTAGTAATGCCTGGTTCCGCTCGACCTTTCTTTGCAGGCGGATCAGCTCATCACTATCAAAGACGTCAAGATCATTGATTGCACCAATCAGCTTTTCCTTTTCCGGAGCCGTATGATGCAGACGATCCAGATCGCCCTGCACCAGCGCGTTTCGCTCAAGCTCAAGAACGTCTTCGAGTGATTTTATAAGGCCGGCTTCAGGCGTCTTTGGCATCGGTTTTCTCCATCATGGATTGGAACAGGATTTCAGACAGACCAACGCCACCGGATCTGGCCAGCGCACGGGCCTGATGCTGAACAAGAAATGAGGCAAACTGATCTTCGCCCGCACCGCCGCCAAAGGATTGGCGCGCTTTGCCCAGCCCGGCCGATTTCAACATCTCACTCAGAAACGAAGCCTCTAGTTCTATCGCCGCCTCCCGCAATTTCTGGGAATAGGCGGAGGGTTGAGATGGGGAGAGAGGCGGGGAAACCTTCATTGCTTTCTCCAAAAATTGCATCGAACTTTTTCGATCAAAAGCGAAAGCAGTTAAAATAAACGTAACTTCCTGCAGGCAGGTTTCCGGTCACACAACCGGAGTCGGAGCATAATGCCCAACCCTCTTTCAGTGATGTCATCCTCGCCAACCGCAACCGCCAAACCCCACGGAATCAATCCCGAGCAGGGGGATGAAAGTGGCGCTACGTTTGAGGCCGTGCTCAATCAACACAAAGGTGAGAACAAAGAAGAAGCAGCCGCTCTTACAGGCGCAGAACCGGACGTGGACGTTGAAACGGACGAGGCTGTCTTGCTTGAAGATGCAGAAGTGCCCGCTGATCTCAACCAGAGTGAGCGGACACCCCTTCTGGACACGCGTCTTGAAGTGGGCACAAAACGCGATCCCTCCGAAACACCCGTGTCAGCTGCGTTAACCGACCCGCGCAGTCCGAAAGTGCCTGAAACCGAGCAAACCGGCCTATCCAACAAGGTCGATAGACTGGATGCAGGCATCAATGATTCGCGCATAGTCACCCCGGATTTTCGGCACAGCGCGGCTTTGAGCCCTGCGTCACAACCAATTGCTGCGCGGGGAAAGGTGGACCTTGCGGCTTTTGCGTTGCAACCTGTGGGCGTATCCCGAAAAGAGACCGCAGACCGGACCGTTCATCCAGAGCGGCACCGGCATGAAACGCAACATCCGCCGCAAAGCAATCTTGCACCTCAACAAACGACCAACCCGGATCGCGCACCAAGCATCGCTCAATTGCAGATGTTCGCGCCGGAAAAAACCCGTGCTCAGACTGACGCGCCAGCATTTCACGAGGTCGAAGACGTTCACGCCCTCAGGGCAGATTCGCCCGTTTCGGCGGGGCGGGATCCGGTAACTTTTACACAAGCCATGGCACAGACTGCCCGGGCCGAGACAGCGCGCGCCGTCGCCGGGCAAATGGCTGCCGTCATCACCACACAGCCGAAATCCGGTTCCGTTGAAATCGCGCTGAACCCCGAAGAACTGGGGCGGGTGTCCATCATGTTGAACGGCCGCGATGACGGATTGCATCTGACAATTTCCGCCGAGCGCCCGGAAACCCTCGAGATGATGCGCCGTCATTTGGCGGTGTTGGAGGAAGAGTTCAAAAATTTTGGCTTAGGCGATCTGTCATTTGACCTCGGGACATCCGGAGACGCCGAACAGAATCAGGCCGGCCACCAGGAAGGATCGCCTGCTGAGACCGCGCAACTCACCGATTCCTCTTCAAACGCGCCACCCATTCCCAAAACCGGCCCCGTTGGCCGCATCGACATGAGGTTGTGAAATTGATTACCCCGACCCAATCCAACGCCCAACCGTCAGCCACAGTTCAAACCCAAGACGCGTCAAAGCAAACAGGTCTGGCATCGGACTTTGAGACATTCCTGACAATGCTGACCGTACAGGCCCAGAATCAGGACCCGTTGAAACCGTTGGATGCCTCGGAATATGCATCGCAACTGGCGCAATTCTCGATGGTCGAACAACAGGTTCAGACAAATGATTTGTTGGCGACACTTGGACAGGCGCTGGGTGGCGCAAATCTGGACAAACTCGGCAAATGGATCGGGATGGACGTGCGAGCGCCCGCGGCTTTCCAATATGAGGGCGAGCCTTTGACGCTGTTTGCCACACCCGCACCAGATGCTGACAAGGCGGTCATAGTCATCCGCGACAGTGACGGAGCCGTTGTCGATCGTGTGGCTGTTTCCACGACCGACGATAGAACGGTTTGGACTGGTCAGGGAAGCGATGGGCAGCCTCTGGCGGCGGGGAGTTACTCGGCCACACTGGAAAGTTATGATGGCGACGAGCTGTTATCGACACAGCTGGCAGAGACCTATGGCGAAGTTGTCGAAGCTCAGGTTACGGACAATCAGGTTATGCTGACCCTCGAAAGCGGGAAGGTTGTCGCTGCTACGACGGTAACCGGGGTCAGAGCCGGAACTTGATCTGCCGGGCAAGACAGTTCAAACCTTGGCAGATTCGACTCGCTAACTGCATTGGTGAAACTCCTGCCTGCCCCAACCCGCCCCCCTTCTGATCTGGTCGACGATCTGCGCGCCCGTGACTTTGTTCAGCCCGGCGCAGAGTTTCAAACGTTGTATGGCGGGCGAACAAATCAGGTCTGGAAAGTACTGGGTGGCAGCGGTGACAAGGTTCTGAAGCTGTATCGCGCAACACCGCGCAATCCGCTGTTTCGCAACGACCCGGAACTCGAAGCGCTATGCTTACGCACCCTTGAGCCAACCGGATTTGTTCCTCGCCTGCGTGCGACAGGAACACATGATACAGGCCATTGGGTGTTCTACGATCACGCTCCCGGATCACCGTGGCAAGAAAGGCCTGAAGATGTCGCTGGTTTGCTGCGTGAACTGCACAGGCTTGATGTTTCGGTCCAAGCGCCGGATGGCTGCAATGGCAGTCGGGACCTGGCTGAACATGCCGAGCGTATTCTAAGCGTCTGCACCTCTGATACACGAGCACGGCTCGCGCAGCTGCGCCCCAAAGGCCATGTGCCCGCGACCGCACACACATGCCTGATCCATGGCGATACCGTGGCCGGAAACATCCTTGTCGCGGCGACCGGCATAACCCTGATCGACTGGCAGTGCCCGGCTTGGGGCGATCCGTGCGAGGACATTGCGATGTTCCTGTCCCCAGCCATGCAACGGCTTTACCGCGGCGCACCCCTGAGCGTGACCGAGGAAGAGCGGTTTCTGGCAGCATATGGTCACGATGAAACTGTCGCGCGATACCGGGATTTGCGCCCGTGGTTTGCATGGCGCATGGCTGCCTACTGTTTGTGGCGCATCGAAAACGGGGCTGCAGATTATGCCCAAACGCTCGAACTGGAAGTCGCCGCGCTTTAGAGCGATAACCGATCCGCGATTGCCATCGCAGCATAGGCGGGCGGCATCAAGGCGCGCCGCCAGAACCCAAGAGGAAACCGTCCCGGCGGCTGTGCAATCGGCGCGGGCAACTCGGTCTGTTTATCCAAAACCAGGCGGGCAAGGGCGCGCCCGCAATACGTCCCCATGGCAACGCCGTTCCCGTGATAGGCAAAGGCGGCAAACATTCCGGGTTGATCGGGAACCGGCCCGACATAAGGCGTCAGCTTGCGCGACAGGCACACCATTCCGGACCACATATGGGTCACATCCACTTCTTTCCATTCCGGAAACATGGCCTGAAAGTCCCGACGCATTGTCCGGCGAATGGCGGCCTCGGCCCGAGGGGACGACTGTAACCCTCCGCGCATGCCGAACAGGAACCTCCGATCAGGCATCAGGCGGAAATAGTGCAGCAGGTTTCGGGTGTCATAACACATCTGCTCCGAGGTCCACCCCTGCGCTTGCAACTCAGCGTCTGTCAGGGGCCGGGTCACCAGAACCGTGGATTGCGTGGGCATGTAGCGTCCCGACAACCAGGGCGGCATATCCTCGCTGGAGTATCCGTTCGTACAAATCAGAACATTCGTGGCGCGGATTTGACCTGATCCGGATTCAATATCGAACCCGGCCTGAGCTTTCCTGATGGTTTCAACTGGCGATTTCTGGAAAAGCTGTACGCCCCGCGCCTGGGCCGCACCTGCCAAGCCAAACAGGTACTTTCGAGGGTTAAGAGCGAAACCAACCGGATTTGTATAGGCACCATGAAAGGAACCGCCCAGACCCAGGTGTTGCAGGTCACCAGAACCGTGCAAGACACCTGATGCTTCTGCGTTACGACGTAGCTTTTCCATCGCCCGTGCCGAATGGGCCAGTTGGGTTTCCCCTTTCGAATGGGTATCGGCGTCGATCTGATGCTGTTCCAGCAAATCCGCGACAAGCTGAACAGCATCTTCTTCCGCTTGTTCGTAGGACTGCGCAGCCTCAGCGCCAAACCCACGGACCAAAGACCCATGGCTTAGCTTGGACCCTCCGAGACAGCAAAATCCGCCATTCCGGCCCGAGGCACCCCACCCCGGGGTTGCGGCCTCAAGAACCGCAACTTTCACACCTGCCTCGGCCAGATGCAGGGCTGCCGAAAGCCCCGTGAAACCGCCGCCGACGATTGCGACGTCAACGTTCAGATCACCTTTATGGGTCGGCCAATCAGGTGCCGAAATTGTCTGATCCCACCAGCAGTTCTGAAGGGGTCCAGGCCCATAGGTGTAGTCCGGAAAAAGACGCTTCATTCGGTGCGCGCAGCGGCAAGTTCATCCTGCTTTTGCCGAACCATTGCGCGTTTCGTCACCAGCGAGGCGGTGATAACGCCAACCGTGACGACTGCAATCATGATGGTAGACAGCGCGTTGATCTCGGGGCTGACGCCCAGACGCACGGCCGAGAATATCTTGATCGGCAGCGTTGTCGCCGACGGGCCCGAGGTAAAGGACGCGATAACCAGATCGTCCAGCGATAGGGTAAAAGCCAGCAGCCAGCCTGAAATCACCGCGGGCGCAATGATCGGCAGTGTCACAAGACGGAACGCCTGCGCTGGCGAACATCCCAGATCCAAAGCGGCCTCTTCCAGCGACTTGTCAAATGTCACAAGGCGCGAGGACACGACGACCGACACAAAGCACATCGAAAAGGTTGTGTGGGCCAGAACGATGGTCAGAATGCCCCTGTCCAGCCCAATGCCGATAAACAGCAGCAGCAACGACAGGCCGGTGATCACTTCGGGCATTACCAGAGGCGCGTAAATCATTCCGGAAAACAGTGTCCTGCCAAAAAACCGCCCGCCACGGACCAGAACATATGCGGCAGCGGTGCCAAGAACGGTGGCCAATGTGGATGAGAACACCGCAACCCGTATCGTCACCCAGGCCGCGTTCAGAAATGCCTCGTTCTGGGCAAGCTCACCGTACCATTTGGTCGAGAACCCCGCCCATACTGTGACCAGCTTGCTTTCGTTGAAGCTGAAGATGATCAGGATGACCATCGGGATGTAGAGGAACGCAAAGCCCAGTGTCAGAGACACCGCGTTGAACCAACTCAGCCTGTTCATTGCTCGGCCTCCGTCTGTTTCTGCTGGTTGCGCTGGAACAGCACAATCGGAATCACGAGGATCAGCAACAACACAACGGCAACGGCACTGGCCACCGGCCAATCGCGGTTCGAGAAGAACTCTTCCCACAGCACCTTGCCGATCATCAGCGTGCTGGACCCGCCCAACAGCGACGGGATCACGAATTCACCGATCACCGGGATCATCACCAGGAAACAGCCGGCGATGATACCGGGGCGCGACAGCGGTATTGTCACCAGCCAGAACGCCTTCAGACGGGAACAGCCCAGATCTTCTGCTGCTTCGATCAGGGATTCATCCATGCGCTCCAACGACGAATAAATCGGCAGGATCATGAAGGGCAAATAGGTGTAGACGATACCAATGTAGACGGCAGTATTGGTGTTCAAAATGGTCAGCGGGGTCGAAATGATACCCAGCCACAACAAAATCTGGTTCAGATAGCCTTCATTGCTGAGAATTCCCATCCACGCGTAAACGCGGATCAGGAACGAAGTCCAGAACGGCAGGATCACCAGCATCATCAGCGTCGGGCGCCATTCGGCTGGCGCACGGGCCATTCCATAGGCAATCGGATAACCCACCAGCAACGTTAGAACCGTCGAGATCAGAGCGATCTTGACGCTGGACAGGTAGGCTTTCCAGTAAAGGTCATCTTCGGTCAGCCAGACGAAGTTTTCGAAATCCAACTGGCTGAAAAAGTCGGTTATCCCAGACCAACCCTGCGACAGATCCAGTGTCGGCGTGTATGGCGGGATCGCCAGTTCGACATCCGACAGCGAAATCTTCAGAACGATGAAAAACGGTATCAGAAACAGGGCCAGCAGCCAGACGTAAGGAACAGCGATCAGAAGGGCGCGGCGCATCAGTTTGCCAGCAAAACCGCAGCCGTTGCCGTCCACGACAGCCAGACCGGGTCTTCCCATGTAAAGGATCGGCGCGAGATTCGGCGCGTGTTGGCCGATTGCGCCTTGATGATCGTGCCATTCGGCAGTTCCACGTAGTACGTGGACAAGTTGCCCAGATAGGCAATGTCAAGCACCTTACCCTGTACCGCATTGATGGAATCCGCCGGGCGGTCGGCCGAGATCGTCACCTTTTCGGGGCGGATCGCAAGATGGCAGCTTTGCCCGTTCGAGAATTCTGTCGACGAGGTTGCGGTCAGCGGCGATTGCCCCTCGGCCCAGTCGATTTGGTAGGCTTCATCGCCGTTCGCAGTCGCCCGGCCTTCGATGATATTCACATCCCCGATAAAGTCAGCGACATAGACTGAGTTGGGGTTTTCATAGATCCTGTCCGGCGTAGATACCTGCATCAACTTGCCCTGATCCATCACGGCGACGCGGCTGGCAACAGTCATCGCCTCTTCCTGATCATGGGTCACGATCACAAAGGTGGTGCCGGTCTTTTCCTGAATATCCATCAGCTCGAACTGAGTGTCCTGCCGCAGTTTTTTGTCCAGCGCACCCAAGGGTTCGTCTAGCAACAGCAGTTTTGGCGCTTTTGCCAGTGACCGTGCCAGCGCGACCCTCTGCCGTTGGCCACCCGAAATCTGGTGCGGTTTACGGCGGGCGAATTGCTCAAGCCGGGTCAGGCGCAACATCTCTTCCACGCGGTCTTCAAGATCCCGCTTGGGCATGTTGTCCCGGCGCAGACCGAAGGCGATGTTCTCCCAGATGCTAAGATGAGGAAACAGCGCATAAGACTGGAACATCATGTTCACAGCCCGCTTGTTTGGCGGGATCGGGTCGATGTCCTGCCCGCCCAGCATGATGTGCCCTTCGGTAGGCTTTTCAAACCCTGCCAGCATCCTCATCATGGTCGTCTTGCCGCAGCCGGATGGACCGAGCAAAGCAAAGAATTCCTGTTCAAATATGTCCAGTGACAGGTTGTCGATCGCCGTGAATCCGCCAAAACGTTTGGTCACATTCTGGAATTGGATCAATGGTTTCGCCTGTGGATCTTCCCACGGCGCAAAGACGTTTGTGTTCAAGGCGGCCCCCGTTCGACGGTCTGATTGAAAGGGCAAGGCGGTCGGGCCGCCTTGCTCAGATACTTCGGTTCAGGTGCCCGATTTGATTTTGGTCCACAGGCGGGTCACGCTCCGCTGCGTTTTGACGGGATAAGGCGTCGTGATGTAGAGATTCTGCATCGTGGCATCACTCGGATAGATTGCCTGATCACCAATCACGTCTTCCTCAAGGAACTCCTGAGAAGCCTTGTTGCCATTGGCATAGTACACATAGTTCGATGCGGCAGCCATGTTGTTGGCGTCCAGAATGAAGTTCAAGAACTGGTGTGCGCCTTCCGGGTTCGGAGCATCCGCCGGGATGGCCATCTGGTCGAACCACATCAGCGAACCTT
The DNA here is from genome assembly GCF_059609785.1 of Ruegeria sp. YTSC003. Lineage (NCBI taxonomy): Bacteria > Pseudomonadati > Pseudomonadota > Alphaproteobacteria > Rhodobacterales > Roseobacteraceae > Ruegeria > Ruegeria sp. YTSC003. The sequence continues at coordinate 215,763 of NZ_JBXWMK010000007.1, forward strand.
CAGCGAATGGGTGGTATTCAATTTCCACGCCATTTTCGGCCTCGGCCGCGCGATCCCGCGCTTGCAGGATGTCACCTGACCAACCGACAGCTACGCAGATATCGCCATTTGCCAGCGCGTTGATGTATTCCGAGCTGTGGAATTTCTGGATATGCGGGCGAACGCCAGCCAGAACTTCTTCGGCTTTACCGATCACATCGGTGTCATGGCTGTCCGGATCTTCACCGATATACTGCAGCACCATCGGAATAATCTCGGCCGGAGCGTCCAGGAAATGGACGCCGCACGAGGCCAGCTTTTCCATATTCTCTGGTTTCAGAACCAAGTCCATGCTGTTCAGAGCCACGTCATCGCCTAGCACTTCCTTAACCTTACCAACGTTAACGCCGAGGCCGGTCGTCCCCCACATGTAGTTGATCGAATAGGCGTTGTTCGGGTCATAGCCTGCGGTACGTTCCTGAATCACGTCCCATAGGTTTCCTGAATTCGACAGCTTTGCTTCGTCCAGTTCCTGAAAGGCGCCAGCCTGAATCTGACGCTGTAGAAACGTGCCCGACGGCACAACTACGTCATAGCCTGATCCACCGGCAAGCATCTTGGTTTCCAGAACCTCATTGCTGTCGAACACGTCGTAGATCAGGGTCAGCCCTGTCTCTTCTTCAAATTTCTTCAGCAGATCCTCGTCGATATAGTCGGACCAGTTATAGACGCGCACCTCTTCGGCAAAAGCCGCCGAAGTCCCCAGCGCGACAATCGCTGTCATTGTCAGCGTTTTGATTGACATATTTCTCTCCCTGCAAGTGTACGGGTATTTTCCCGTTTTTTTTGATTTGATCAAGTTTTGCGTTTTTCCCCGATCCATCGTATGGTTTCACGAGGTCAGGCGTCTGGCAAGTCGACACCACGCGAAACAGGGTAAACTAATTGGATTTGATCAAAAATAAAGCATCTGGCCCGAATGTGGATGAGGGTAAAAGACCGGCTCATGAACAGGTGTACCAAACCCTGAGATCGCAGATCATGTACGGTGATCTGGTCCCGGGACAACCCGTCACGATACAAGGTTTGACCGAATCGCTTGGGGTTGGAATGACCCCCGTCCGCGAGGCGATCCGGCGGCTGATTTCGGACGGCGCGCTGGTGTTTCAGGGCAATCGACGGGTCAGCGTGCCGTTACTGTCGGGTACCGATGTCGAGCAGATGATTTTTGCCAGAATATCAATAGAATCAGAGCTTTCCAGGCGGGCAACCGCGAATCTAAAACCTGCTGATATCGACCAGCTCGAGAAGCTTGATCAGCGATTGGATCAGACCATCACAGACGGCGACGTCAGTGGTTACCTGCGCTTAAACCACCAGTTTCATGAAACGTTATATGCGCATGCGGATGCTCCAATTCTCAACGATCTAGCCGAGAGGCTTTGGCTGCGGTTCGGCCCCTCACTACGCGTTGTTTGCGGACGATTCGGAACACATAGCCTGCCGGATCGACACAAGGACATCATCGCAAGCTTGCGGGCGAAAGATGCGGAAAAGGTGGCGAAAGCAACCGCTCAGGACATTGAGCAGGGTATGGAATTGATGTCGGACGCTTTGATCCGCGCCTGATTCACGTCGATTCGATTGACAGCAAAAAATTTGATCATATTGTGACAGGTAACCGCCTTTTGCAGGAGATTCTCTGATGTCGACCATCACCAATCACATGCCAACCGCCGAATTGCAGGCGCTGGATGCGGCGCATCATATGCACCCGTTTTCGGCCAACGGATCATTGGGCGAGGAAGGTGCGCGTGTCATCACTCGTGCCAAAGGCGTGTACCTGACCGATAGCGAAGGCGAAGAGATTCTGGACGCCATGGCGGGTCTTTGGTGCGTCAATATCGGTTACGGTCGCGATGAGCTGGCCGACGTTGCGGCCCGTCAGATGCGTGAACTGCCCTATTACAACACGTTCTTCAAAACGACCCATATTCCGGCCATCGCTTTGGCTGCCAAGATTGCGGAACTGGCGCCGGGGGATCTGAACCACGTGTTCTTCGCGGCGGGCGGGTCCGAGGCAAATGACACCAACATTCGTCTGGTTCGCACCTATTGGGCTGAGAAGGGTCAGCCCGACAAGAACATCATCATCAGCCGCCACAATGCCTATCACGGGTCCTCTGTCGGTTCCGCCTCGCTAGGCGGTATGGCGGGCATGCATGCGCAAGGCGGCATCCCAATCCCGAATATCCACCACATCAACCAGCCGAACTGGTGGGCCGAAGGCGGCGACATGACGCCGGAAGAGTTTGGCCTTGCCCGCGCGCGCGAGCTGGAAGACGCGATTCTGGAACTGGGCGAAGACCGCGTCGCGGCCTTTATTGCCGAACCCGTGCAGGGTGCGGGAGGGGTGATCGTTGCCCCCGATACCTACTGGCCCGAGATCCAGCGCATTTGCGACAAATACGATATCCTTTTGATCGCCGATGAGGTGATCTGCGGCTTTGGACGCACAGGCAACTGGTTCGGGTCCGAAACCGTTGGTATCAAACCGCATATCATGACAATCGCCAAGGGACTCAGCTCGGGTTACGCGCCCATCGGTGGATCCATCGTGAATGACGAGATTGCCGAGGTGATCGGCGGCACCGAGTTCAATCACGGCTATACCTATTCCGGCCACCCGGTTGCGGCGGCTGTCGCGCTAGAGAATCTGCGCATCCTCGAAGAAGAAGGCATCGTCGACCACGTCCGCGACGTGGCCGCCCCCTATCTGAAAGAGAAATGGGAGGCCCTGGCCGATCATCCACTCGTCGGTGAGGCCAAGATCGTCGGCATGATGGCCTCGATCGCGTTGACGCCGGACAAGGCCAGCCGCGCCAAATTCGCGTCCGAGCCCGGTACGGTCGGCTACATCTGCCGCGACCGCTGTTTTGCCAACAACCTGATCATGCGCCATGTGGGTGACCGGATGATCATCTCACCCCCGCTGGTCCTGACCCCTGCGGAAATCGACGAGATGTTCGTGCGGATTCACAAGTCACTGGACGAGGCGCAGGCCGAGATCATCGCGCAGGGTCTGATGAAGGCAGCGTCATAGCCCAGATTGCTACTATTCAGGTTTAAGGGGCGCACTGGATGCGCCCCTTCCCACTTTCTGAGTCGCAATTACCCGTCAATCGATACAGCTCAATTGCTGAACACAACTAGTTTCGATCAAATCGAGCGGTAAAAAGAAGTAATTTTGTATCGCGCGACAACCAAAAATTTATCGCGCGATAAATATCTTGATTTGATGTAATTCAGATTCAAGTATGCGAATGCGACTCGGTTAATTGTATTACCTCTACCGGCGTCGCGACCCGCTCTTCTGCTGGGTCCACCTCCCGTCTATCGTAGTGAGTGCCGGTAGTCGGGAGGTTGCACAGCCAATACCTGAGAGAGTATCCGCAGTGCATACCCAGGCAATAGATCAACGCCCCTACATTGTCACCGCAACGCTTCCAAGAGGTTCAGACTGGCGTATCCGTCTGGCAGCAACCCCTGCGCCAATTGATAAGCCCGAACAGCTTTGACTGTGTTTGGCCCTGTGCGCCCGTCGACGCCTTGGGTATCAAAGCCAGCCTCGGTCAGGCGGGATTGCAATTCCTTTTTCTCGGTGAAACTCAACACCCGGTCACCACGCGGCCATTCGGTTTGGAACGCCCCCCGTCCGGCAAGACGGTCAGACAGGTGTCCTATCCCGATCACATAGGCGTCGGCACCGTTGTATTCCTCAATCACCTTGAAATTGTCGAAGATCATCAGCGCGACGCCCCGCCCTCCGGCGGGTAACAGAATTGCCGCTTGTCCGTGATCCGAAATGTGGGCGCCACTCGCCGCCACCACGCCACGTGCGGTCCATTGTGAGGGCATCAATGTGTGATCCCGCCTTGCGGTGGAATAGTCGAACCCTTTGGGCAGGGTCACCTCAACGCCCCACGGCTGCCCCTTGGTCCACCCATGCCGCGCCAGATAGGCGGCGGCCGAGGCCAGCGCATCGGTTGGATCGTCCGACCAGATATCGCGACGCCCATCCCCGTCGAAATCAACTGCGTGGTCCAGAAATGAGGTTGGCATGAACTGCGTATGCCCCATCGCCCCAGCCCAGCTACCCACCATATTGCGCGGGCTGACGTCGCCCGCCTGAATGATCTGCAATGCGGCGATCAACTGGGTTTCGAAAAACTGCGCGCGTCGTGCGTCAAACGCCAATGTCGCCAGTGATCGGATCGTGTGATCACTGCCCCGATAGGTCCCGAACGAGGTCTCAAGCCCCCAAATCGCTGTCACAACCTCTTTTTCGACGCCGTACATGGCTTCGATGCGGGTTAGTGCGTCGCGATGGCTCTCCAACCCCGCCCGGCCGTTTCTGATGCGCGTGTCCGAGACGGCAGAATCCAAATACTCCCAAATGGGTTTCGAAAACTCTGCCTGGTTGCGGTCGCGCCTGATCACGTCCTTATCGTAGGTCAAACCTGCCAGCGACCTGTCCAGTGTTGAGGCTGATATCCCCTGCTCGGACGCCCGTTCACGAAATGCTCCAAGCCACGCCTGGAACCGCGCGTTTCCTTCCGTCGACACCCGGTACTCCTTAGCTGAGGGTCGTAAAACTGGCCGGATGGATATCGCCACGCCAGCTGACGCCAGCTGTATGGCCTGTGATCCGCCCAGAGTATTGATAGATTCCGCCTGCACGATGGATGCCCATAATGCGGCGGTCATAACGCCACTTATGCATTTACGCATTCCGAATTTTCCTGGTTTCTGCTCAACCTCAGAATACCGCAGAATTGGAATTTTCCAAAGCGTTCAGCTTGACCCTTCGCGATCTTTTGCTTTGTGCTGTGCGCGGATCTTGGCAAGGGCCTCGCGCAACAAAGGGATACGGTTCGGCCTAAAGCTTTCATCTGTCACGGACATTTCGCGTATCCGGTCCAGCCGAAAGACGCGGAAATCCTGCCTCAGATGGCACCAGGAAATCAGAACGTTGGAGCGATCCATATAGACGATACTCAGTGGGTTCACCTTACGACGGGTGTCATCGCCCTTGGCGTCCGTGTAGGCGAACTCGATCGTGCGCTCATCCCACGTGGCTTGTCGCAAGTCCCCGACCGTGATGGTGGGCTTGGCCGGGCGATCAAACCGCGTCGCTGTCAACACGGCATGGGTCAGGCGGTGCGACTGACGCTGGGGTAGGCGTCCCTGAAGTTTTCGTAACGCATTGCCCGCCGCATCCGCTAAACCGGGGTCGCCAATGGCCTGAACCTCTCGCAACCCCAACACCAGCGCTTCAAGCTCATCATCTGTGAATCCAAGCGGCGGCAGTGTTGCGTCTTCGATCAGGGTAAAGCCAAAACCGGCCTCACCGTCGATCACCGCCCCAAGCCCGCGTAACGACTCAATGTCGCGATGGACGGTGCGCGGCGAGACGCCCAGATCCTGCGCCAGTTGCCGGGACGTCTTCGGCGAAGGACCAGAGCGCAAGGCTTGCATCAATTGGAACAGGCGGGCGGTTCGGGACATAGTGCAGATTAATCTAAACCTGATGACAGAAACTGTCATCAGGCAAAGCTATTCCTCGGGCATCCCGAATTTGGAGCCTCCGATGTTGACCCTTATGATTTACCCTTCGGCCTTTGGCCTGTTCAGCGCCAGCCCCTTTTGCGTCAAGGCTGCTTACATGCTGGAACACGCGGGCCAGCGTTGGCAGCGGTCTGATATGTTGGACCCCCGCAAGATGCCCCATCAGAAACTGCCGGTTCTGCGCACGCCAGAGCGTCTTGTCCCGGACAGCGACCTGATCCGCGATTGGCTTGAGGCGCAGGGCGCAAACTTCGACGCTGGGCTAAGCGACATACAAAAGGCGCAGGCACGGACGCTGATCCGCATGGCAGAGGAACATATCTATTTTCAGGTCGTGATGGACAGATGGGCCAATGACGAGGTCTGGCCAATTCTGCGCGACACTTTCTTTTCGGTCATTCCCGCTTTGATCCGCACACCTGTTTCGAACTCCATCCGGAAAAAGGTTGTTCAGGGCCTGGGGTTCCAGGGTGTCGCCCGTTTCTCACCTGTCGAGCGACGGGATCGGCTAGAGCGGGACCTTGAAGCGGTATCCGCCTATCTGTGGCAATCACCCTACCTTCTGGGTGACAAGCCGACCTCGGCAGATATGAGCGTTGGGCCAATGCTGGCCGCAATGCGCGCGACACCAGCGGAAACCCCGCTGACCCGGCGGATCAAACAGGATAGGCTGCTCAACGATTACATCGACCGAATGGAACAGGCGATACCGCTGCATGACACCATTTAAAGATCCCGCCGTTCAGGCCGCCTTTGAAGCATTCCCCGAATATACGCGTTCGGGCGTGATTGCTTTGCGTGAACTGGTGTTTTCAACAGCCGGGACTTTGCCTAAAGCCCAGCCATTGAATGAAGTACTGCGGTGGGGTCAACCCGCCTACCTGGCGCCCAAAGGGTCAACCATCCGGCTGGGCGGGCACAAAGCGGCATCCTTTGCACTGTTCGTGCATTGTCAAAGCCGGCTGATGGGCGATTTCAGCACCGCCTTTCCGGGCGAAGATCGGATCGATGGCAATCGGGCCATCTTGTTTGATGACCCGGATCAGATCGACGAAACCCGCCACGGCTGGCTGATTGCTCGGGCGCTAACGTATCACCTTTGACGGCGTTTGCGCTCGACCTTGCGCTTGATCTTGTCCTTCTTGCGCTTGGTGCTGACTGCCTTGCGCCGTGCACCCCGCTTGGTGGGTCCGCCCCGTCCCCGCGGTAGGGCCTGATCATCGATAGACAGCAGCTCCAGCTCTAGCCCTCCGGTAACCGGCGTGGCTTCGGTCAGGCGCACGGTGACACGCTGGCCGATGGCGATGATCAAACCGGTGTCTGATCCCATCAGTGTTCCCGCTTCGCGGTCGAAATGGAAAAACTCGCGCCCCAGTGATCGGACGGGGACCAGCCCATCCGCACCGGTTTCATCCATCTTCACAAATGCGCCAAACCGGGCAATGCCACTGATACGGCCTGAGAATTCATTGCCCACACGCTCGCTCAGATAGGCGGCAAGGTAGCGATCCGTCGTATCTCGCTCGGCCATCATTGAGCGGCGTTCGGTGTCCGAGATATGCGTGGCCGTTTCATCCAGGCGCGCGATTTCATCCTCGGTCAACCCGTCGTCACCCCAGCCATGCGCCGTGATCAGCGCTCGGTGCACGATCAAATCGGCATAGCGGCGGATTGGAGAGGTGAAATGCGCGTAGTTGCGCAATGCCAACCCGAAATGGCCAAAATTCTCGGGGTTGTAATAGGCCTGCGCCATCGACCTAAGGGTGGTCAGGTTGATCAGCTCTGCATCCTCGGTCCCGGCGGCCGCGTTCAACAGCGCATTCAGGTGGCGTGTCTGCAGCACCTGCCCTTTGGCCAAGTTTAGACCGGCGGCCTGAGCTGTTTCACGAAGGCTTTCCAGTTTTTCAGGTGCCGGCTCTTCATGGACGCGGAACAGCAGCGGGCGGCGTTTGGCGATCAGGGTCTCGGCGGCGGCGACATTGGCGAGGATCATAAACTCCTCGATCAGCTTGTGCGCATCTAGCCGGTCACGGAAGGCCACACTTTGAACCTCGCCCGTGTCGCTGAGAACGATCTTGCGTTCGGGCAAATCCAGCTCCAGCGGTTGCCGTTCCGCCCGCGCTTTCTTGAGCGAGGCATAAGCGGAATAGAGCGGTTTCAAGACAGGCTCTAACAAAGGTCCTGTGCGGTCGTTGATATTGCCGTCTATTGCGTCTTGCACCTCGGCATAGTGCAGCGACGCGGCCGAGCGCATCAGACCACGTACAAAGCGATGACCAATCTTGTTTCCATCCGCATCGATCTGCATTCGAACAGCGATACAGGCGCGCGGAACGCCTTCGTGCAGCGAACACAGGTCTCCAGAGAGGCGATCCGGCAGCATTGGCACCACCCGATCCGGGAAGTAGCTGGAGTTGCCGCGCTTGCGCGCCTCACGATCCAGCGCGGTACCGGGCTGCACATAGGCGGCGACGTCGGCGATGGCGACCCAGATCACATGCCCGCCAGGGTTCTTGGGGTCATCGTCGGCATGGGCGTAACAGGCATCGTCATGATCCCGCGCATCTGACGGATCGATGGTCAGCAGCGGCATGTCCCGCAGATCTTCGCGGCCTTTCAGCCCCACGGGTTTGGCCTTGTCAGCTTCGTCAATCACCTTGTCGGGGAAATCATCCGGAATGCCATGCTGGTGGATGGCGATCAGCGAAACGGCCTTGGGTGCAGACGGATCGCCCAGCCGTTCCACAATGCGCGCGCGCGGCAGGCCCATTCGGTTCTTTGGCCCAGCCTGTTCAGCCTCGACCAATTCTCCATCCTTGGCACCCAATACGGCCCCATCAGCAACCAGCCATTCGGTCTGACCGGCTTTGTCGATGGGCACGATCCGTCCGCCTTCCGCACCTTTGCGAAAGATGCCCACGATCTTGCGCGGGTTCGTCCCGACACGTCGGATCAGGCGTGCTTCGTAATTGTGGTCTTCTTCATGCACAACCGTGAGGCGGGCCAGAATGCGGTCGCCCTCGCCCAGCGCAGGATCGCTGGCACGGGTGATGAGCAGAATGATCGGCTCGACCCCTTCGCCATGCCATTCCAAGGGCCGCGCGAACAGGTCGCCATCCGCATTCGGAGCCTTCACCTGCAGCACGCTGACCGGTGGCAGGCGGTCCGGGTCGCGATAGCTGCGCTTGCGCTTTTCCAGATGCCCCTCGGCCTCTAGCTCTTTCAGAATGCGTTTCAGATCGATCCGGTCCGCGCCCTTGATACCAAAGGCTTTAGCGATATCGCGTTTCGAGGTCAGGGTGGGGTTCGCCGAGATCCAATCGAGGACCTCCTGCTTGGTGGGTATCCGAGTCATACTTCCGGCCTATCATGGGTATGCGACGGCGTCATGATCAAAAAGCTCAGGGGTTCAGGTCTGCCACCGTGTCAACATCGCGCAGATGGTCCAGCAATCCGACACGACACCCCGGAACCGAAGCCAGAGTGTCGGCCAGGGCGGTTTCGGTAGACCAGCGCACATTGCGAAACAAGTTGTTCGGCAACGCCCCGTATCGTTGGGCCCCTACCAGCCAATAGCCTCCGTCCGGCGCAGGGCCAAAAACGAATTGCGAACGCCCCAATTCCTTGAAGGCCCGTGCGACATGCTGCGATGTGATCCCGGGAATATCAGCGCCGATCAGACAGACCGGTCCATGTGGCATCCCGCGTAGCATACGCCCCATACGATCGCCCAGATCGCCGTGCCCTTGCGCCGCGCGGGGCAGGTCAACAGGCCAGATGCGGCTGGTCAGACCTTCGCGATCCGGGGCAACGGCAAGCACAATCTGCCAGCGTGGGTCCCGCAATCGCCGGATCAGCGCGCGTGTCTGATGGCGGAACCACCACGCGGCACCAACCATGCCGATGTCGCGCCCCAACCGTGTCTTGACCCGACCCGGGCGGGGTTCTTTCACCATGATGACCAATGTGCGCTGCATGGTTCAGGCGAAATAGTCCTGAAGGATACGCGTGTAGATCGCCTTGAGCTGTTCAATCTGCGCCACCTCGACGCATTCATCGACCTGATGCATCGTTCGGCCAACAAGGCCGAACTCAACCACTGGGCAATGGTCTTTGACAAACCGCGCATCAGATGTGCCACCTGTTGTCGACATCTCGGGGCGCACACCGGTTTCGGTCTCGACCGCTTTCGCGACCAGATCAGACAGGGGGCCGGGCGGGGTCAAAAAGCTCTCGCCTGAGATCTTGATCCGGACGTCGATCGCGACATCGTAGGTTTCAGCCACGGCTTTGGCTTCGGCCTGCAACCACTCACTGATGCTGGCGCCCGAGTGCAGATCGTTAAAGCGGATATTCACGGCGCCGGTACATTGCGCCGGGATCACGTTGGTAGCTGCGTTGCCCGTGTCAATACTCACAACGGCCAGGGTTGAGGCATCGAAATGGTCCGATCCCTGATCCAGTTCGTGGCTGGCCAGCTGATGCATCAAACGCGCCATGGCGGGCAGAGGGTTTTTGGCCCGGTGCGGATAGGCCGAATGCCCCTGCTCACCGGTCGCCGTGAACCAGGCGGTCATCGAACCACGCCGCCCGATTTTCATCATCTCGCCCATTGTGTTTGGGCATGTCGGCTCACCCACCAAACAGGCAGACATGCGTTCTCCGGCCTTGGACATGTAATCAAGCAGTGCCGTAGTGCCATCCACTGCGTCCGCCTCTTCATCGCCCGTGATCGCAAGAATAATCGCCCCGTTCGGGGGGGAGTCGCGCACGAAATCCACAGCGGCCGCCGCAAAGGCCGCCACGCCGGATTTCATGTCTGTGGCCCCGCGCCCATACATCACACCTTCGCGGATTTCTGCACCGAACGGGGGCATCGTCCAGGCTGCTTCGTCACCCACTGGGACAACGTCAGTATGCCCGTTGAACCCAAAGCTGCGCGGATGGGCTATCGGCCCCCAGCGCGCGTACAAATTGCTGACATCGCCCCGGTCCGCGCGGGTGCAGTCGAAGCCTGCGTCGGACAGAAGCTTCTCCAACAACACAAGCGCGCCACCTTCCTCAGGTGTGACTGATGGGCAACGGATCAGGTCCGCCGTCAACTTCACCGGATCTGTCATTTCTGGGCCCTTTTGGTTGGTTCAATCGCGGGATCGTGCACAGATTCAACGAATTGGACCAATTGCCAACCCCTCGCCACCGGATTCCGGGCGCTTTTTTTCGCGAGTCTTGAAATGACACCCCAATAAAACATGGCGGTTTACCTTGCGGCCACCTTGCCGTGCCTTTCAAATCTGCGTTAGAGGGCCGCGAAACAGGTGAATTGACGATGATACGTGCGCTTCTCGTTTGGATCTGCCTGACTTTCGCCGTTCTTGCACAGCAAAGCCAGGCGCAGACGCTTTCGGTCACGACCGTGACCCGCCCCCCGTTTTCCTATGTCGAGGACGGGGCTCAAACCGGTTTTTCAATGGACCTGCTACAAGCCTTGTCCGAGGCACTGAATTGGGACTACTCGGTCACCAGGGTCGAGGCCTTCAGCGATATGCTGGGTGCTGTGCAGGATGGAACCGCGGACCTGGCTGTGGCCAACATCTCGATCACGGCTGCGCGTGAAACGCAGATGGATTTCAGCCAGCCCATATTCGAGGCCGGTCTGCAGATCATGGTGCCATCGGATGCAGCGCGCAGACCATCGCTGCTGCACGCTTTGCTGTCCGTTGAATTGTTCATCGCCATCGGACTGGCCTTTGCGATCCTGCTTGGCGGCGGGATGCTGATGTGGGGGTTTGAGCGTCGGGCCCAGCCCTATTTCGACCGTAAGCTGAATGAGGCATGGTTCCCGTCATTCTGGTGGGCGCTGAATCTTGTGGTCAACGGCGGGTTCGAGGAACGCATGCCGCGCACTCCGTTCGGACGGTTGCTGGGCGTGGTTCTGGTTGTGTCCTCACTGTTCATCGTATCGGTTTTCACGGCGCGGATCACGTCGGTCATGACCGTGGATGCCATCAGCGGCAACGTGAACTCGGTCAACGATCTTTATGGCAAACAGGTGGGCACAATCTCGAACTCGACTGCCGCAAACTTCCTGAACCGACGCGAGATCGAGTTTTCCGGTTATGAAAACCTGGATGATGTGCTGACCGCATTCCAAGATAAGGAGTTGGACGCCGTTGTCTTTGACGCGCCGATCCTGTCCTATTACGCGGCGCATGAAGGACGTCGGATCGCATCGATGACTGGCGGTGTTTTTCTGCGAGAGAATTACGGGATCGCGTTCCCGACCGGATCACCATTGGTCGAGGACGTGAACCAGGCCCTGTTGGCGCTGCGCGAAGACGGCACCTATGACGAGATTTATCGCAAATGGTTCGGGGTCCGGAACTAAGCCGGTTCTTCATCCCCGAAAAACGGCGTCATTTGCGCCACGATAACGGCGTTTTCGTCCAAGGCCCGCTGCATCAGGTCGCGTTCGTCCGGGTCGATGTCGTGCCCCTGCGCCTCACGCTCGGCCAGAGTTCCATAGCCGGTGACGTCCAGTGGCGCGGTGTCGGCCTGCTTCAGAATCGCAACGGTTTCACGCACGGCCTCGGCCTCATCCACACCGCTGGCAAAACACATCAGCGCCGCTCCGGTCGCGCCTTCGGGCAAGCCGTCGCCTTCTTTGCGGCCAATCTGAACGAGCAATGTATAAACTTGCTGACGGGACGGTTTCTTTTGCTTTTCCATGCAGGGGGCCATAGCTGCGCGTCTGTCCGCGGTCAAGCAGCCGGGAATTGCGGGAAGCTGCAAGCGCGTCCATAGTACCCGCGAAAACCCATTTAAAAATGCAAAGGATTTTTCATGGCCTACCCAGATTTCATCACAGACTTCCCAAGCCTCGACATGCCATTCCCCGAGGATGTGGTTCAGACCGCCGTCGTCCGATCAGATGCGGGTTTGGTTGCGTTCTTCACCTTCCTAAAAGATTTCGAACTGCCACCGCATTCACACAAGGCGCAATGGGGCACGGTGGTCGAGGGCGAGGTTGAACTGACAATAGGCGGAGAAACTAAGACCTATCGCCCCGGCGACAGTTACTCGATCCCGTCTGGTGTTGAACACGGCGGGAAAATCAAAGCCGGAAGCCGCGTGATCGACGTGTTTGAGGAACCCGGCCGCTATCCAGTCAAAGGATAAACAAAAAAAGGGCTGCAGCGAGATACGCTACAGCCCCGTTTCAAATCCGCACTTGATTTAGTCGCGCAGCAGTTCGTTGATCCCGGTTTTCGAACGGGTCTTCTCGTCCACGCGCTTTACGATCACGGCGCAATACAGGTTGACGTTGTTCTTGGATGGCATCGAGCCCGCGACAACAACCGAATAGGGCGGCACTTCGCCATAAGTGACTTCGCCGGTTTCGCGATCCACGATCTTTGTGGATTTGCCGATAAAGACGCCCATTCCCAAAACCGAGCCTTCGCGCACGATGCAGCCTTCGACCACTTCCGAGCGTGCGCCGATAAAGCAATTGTCTTCGATGATGGTCGGGCCAGCTTGCATTGGCTCCAAAACTCCGCCGATGCCAACACCGCCTGACAGGTGTACGTTTTTACCAATCTGCGCGCAGGAACCAACGGTGGCCCAAGTGTCGACCATGGTGCCTTCGTCGACATAGGCGCCCAGGTTCACGAAGGACGGCATCAGAACCACGCCGGGTGCGACATAGGCGGATTTACGGACGACACAGTTCGGCACCGCGCGGAAACCAGCGGCACGCCACTGGTTTTCACCCCAACCGGCGAACTTGCTGTCCACCTTGTCCCACCAGCCGCCGTCCTGCGGACCACCGGTCTGGATTTCCATATCCTTGATGCGGAAGCCAAGCAGAACCGCCTTCTTGGCCCACTGGTTCACATGCCAATCGCCGCTCTCCAGCTTTTCAGCAACCCGCAACGTGCCGCTGTCCAGCGCGTTCAGTGTGTCTTCGATCGCTTCACGTTGTTCGCCGGTGGTGGCGGGCGTGATGGTGTCGCGCGCCTCCCAGGCGGCTTCGATAGCGGTTTCCAGTTGCGCGTTGGACATCGGATGGCTCCCTGCAGAATCTGTTCACGTTTGTTTGGCCTATACGCAACTGCATCTCGCGGTGCAATGCGACGCAGAAGGTACGATTTGCGGCTAGCTTGACCTGTGTTCAGCTGGCGCGGCGGATATGGCGCGTCAGAATGGCCGTCGCCGTGGCCGCGTCCTTGCGCTTGAGCGCCTGAACGATGGCTGCGTGGTCACCATCCGCACGGTGTACCCACTTGGGGCGCCAATGGGCAAATAGGTGGCGCGCGCCGGCGATATGCAGGTCATCAATCGCATGCAGCAGGCGTGGCAACCCGCATGGCGTCAGGATCGAGCGATGAAAGGTACGGTTGCACGCTTCCCACTCGGGCATCGTTTGCGCAGCATCGCAGGCAATCCGGGCATCATCTGCCTCTTTCAGCGCACCAGGCGTCATATTCTGTACCGAATGCTGCAAGGCTAGGGATTCCAGCGCGACGCGCATTTCAACCACTTCGCGCACTTCTGCCGGGTCCAGCGCCGAAACACGCATACCGCGGCGCGGCTCACTTTGGGCCAACCCGTGCGCTTCCAGACGTAGCAAAGCCTCACGCACCGGTACATGACTGGTCTCAAAGGCTCGCGCGATGTGATCCTGACGCAACTTTTCACCGGCAAGCAGTTCACCGGTGATAATCTTCTGTCTAAGATTTTGGTAAATTGTGTCGGCGATCGTAGTGGTCATAGATTATCGATAAAATCCTTAACCACCTTCCACAAGTCGATAATTCACCCCATCAGCGGGTCCGGGGCAATATTTCCCCCGCAAACCAGAACCGCCACGCGTTCGTCCGGTTCTGGCTTGTAAACACCTGAGGTCAAAGCCGCCAACGCGGTCGCACCGGCCGGTTCGACCAATATGCGACGGGTCTGCCACAGCGCCTTTTGCGCGGCTGCAATCGCCTCGTCTGAGACAAGAACAGATGTCATTCCCTGCGCAAGATCGAAACAAATCCCTCCGATCCGCCGCGCGCCCAGCGCGTTGGCTGCTATCCCCGAGACCGAGACATCCACCGGTTCACCCGCCTGCAGCGCCGCGTTCAGCGCGCAGGAGGTTTCCGGTTCGACTGCTACGACTTTCCGAGCGCCATCAAACCAACCCAAAGCCCCGCCAATCAAGCCACCGCCGCCCACAGCAACCAGAATGGTGTCAGCCTGCAGTCCCTGTGCCTCCCATTCGGCAAAACACGTGCCCTGCCCTGCTACGGTTGCCGGTGCATCATAGGCGTGGATTTGCATCGCCCCGGTTGCTGCCTCATGCGCTTTGGCCTCGCTCAGCGCGTTAGCGTATTCACCCTGTACAACTGTCAGATCTGCGCCCGTCTGTTCAATCAGGGCGATCTTGGATGGTCCGGCAAGGTCTGGCACGAAAATCTTGGCCGGATATCCCAACGTTTGTGCCGCATACGCCGCCGCCGCACCGTGATTGCCGCCAGATGCTGCCACAACGCCAGCCTCGGGCACGTCCAAACTGAGCAGCGTATTGAACGCCCCACGCGCCTTGAAGCTGCCAGTATGCTGCATGTGCTCCAGCTTCATTTCGACCGAATGATCCAATCCGGGCACGCGGATTTCAATCACCGGTGTCACCTGCGCATAGCCATCGATCCGGTTGGCTGCGGCTGAAATTTCACTTTTCCAATTCATTCTTGTTCTTCCGTGACTGGCACTCTGCCCGCGAACCCTATAGCTGTTTTATGAACACGCAAGCAGGGAACCATCACCCATGAGAGAAGACCGCCTCAGCCCTTTCCGCGACGCCCAGACTGACCGCTCGACCGCGAGCGAGGTGCCGGACACGCCGCAGACGCGCTCACCCGCCTATCGCCTTGCCTTTGCCGACGATGATTTCCTGTGCCGGGATGAGCTGCGCCCCGTGCGTTTGCAGCTGGAATTGCTGAAGCCCGAGATGATCATGACCGAGCGCGAGATCACCTCGACCATCGTCATGTTCGGTGGCGCGCGCATTCCGGAACCCGCGCAAAAACACACCGCGCGGACGGATACATTGGCGGGATTGTCAAAATACTATGACGAAGCGCGTGAGTTTGCCCGCCTGATGACCGAAAAGTCCAACGAAACCGGTTGCCGGGAAAACGTGATCGTCACCGGTGGTGGCCCCGGCGTGATGGAGGCTGGAAACCGTGGCGCGCAGGATGCGGGCGGTTGCTCGATAGGTCTGAACATCGTGTTGCCGCATGAGCAGGCGCCCAATGAATATGTGACGCCGGATCTCAGCTTCAACTTCCACTATTTCGCCATTCGCAAGATGCATTTCCTGATGCGCGCCCGCGCCATCACCATTTTCCCCGGCGGCTTCGGCACGATGGACGAGCTGTTCGAATCCCTGACGCTGATCCAAACCGGCCGGATGGAGCGTGTGCCCTTCCTGTTGTTTGGCCGTGAGTTCTGGGAGAAAGTCATCAACTGGGAGGCGCTGGCCGATGCGGGCACGATCTCGGACGAGGATCTCGACCTGTTCCGCTTCGTGGATACCGCGCAAGAGGCGGTCGATATTATTGAAAACTGGGAACCGGCCCCACCCCGCGATGAAATTCCGGGGCGCTGAGACATGAAGCCGCCAAAGACCGGTGAGATGTTGCACCTGCGCGGGAACGCATTGAGCAAGGGCGATCCGGTGGCCCTGCCACTGACGCAAAGCAGTATGTACCATCTGCCCGGCGCACCTGACGGGCATCCGACCTATGGACGGGTCGACAACCCGACATGGGTGCATCTGGAACACGTCCTGTCCCATCTGGAAGACGCGCCCTGTCTGTCCTTTCCGTCAGGCATGGGGGCGATTTCTGCCGCTTTGTTCGCGACGGTCAAAGCCGGGTCCCATATCCTGATCCCCTCGGACGGGTATTATGTCACACGATTGCTGGCCGATCGGTTCCTATCCAATCTGAGTGTCTCGGTTACTGAGCGTCCGACGACGGCGTTCGCAGAAGGCGGGTTCGACGGGTTTGACGTGGTCTTTTTGGAAAGCCCCTCGAACCCCGGTCTGGATATGATGGACCTGCCCGCGATCGCTAGCGCCGTTCGCGCGGCGGGCGGTCTCACGATTGCCGACAACACAACGATGACCCCACTGGGTCAACGCCCGTTGGATTTGGGCATCGACGTGGTGGTTGCTTCGGATACCAAGGCAATGGGCGGGCATTCGGACCTGCTAATGGGTCATGTCGCCAGCCGCAACGCGCAGATCATGGAACGGGTCGAAGAATGGCGGCGCGTTTCCGGCGCGATCCCCGGCCCGCATGAGGCATGGCTGCTGCATCGCGGGTTGGAAACGCTGGACGTTCGTTTCGACCGGATGTGTGCATCGGCGCAAGTGCTCGCGGAACGGTTGGCAGAACATGAGGCCGTGAAACAGATCCGCTATCCCGGCCTGTCGGATGACCCGTCCTATGCTCTGGCCAAAGCGCAGACGTCCCGGTTCGGGTTCTTGTTGTCGATCACGTTAGAGACCGAGGAAAAGGCCGAAACTTTCATCAACACCTGCCCGATGCTGCGACCGGCCACATCGTTCGGCGGTGTTCACAGTTCTGCCGAACGACGCGCACGCTGGGGCGATGATGTCGATCCAGCCTTTATTCGTCTTTCAATAGGTTGCGAACCAACGGATGAACTGTGGCAGGCGATGGAAACCTGCCTGAACGCGTTATGATTTCTTCTTAGGCTCGCGCAGTTCGGTGAACACATAGATCGGCAGCACAATGCTGGCGATCAGTGCGCCTAGCCAAACCAGCAGAGTCGCCGCCAACAGGTTGGCAACGCCGCCAACGGTCAACCCGGCCGTAATCAGATCGGTCACCAACAGGCCGACGAACGTCACGATCAAGGCAATCCCACCTTTGATCGAGGGGGCTTTTTTCTCACCCAGTTTCAGGATCAGCGGCTCGGCCACCACCTGCACCAGTGTGAACACGATCACCACGACGATGAATGAAATCGGCTTGATCGCAAACCCCGACAACAACAGCGTTGCAAGCAACAACCCGATGGCATTCCCGGCCAACAGGGCCAGTGCGGATTTTATTCTGCGCGTCATGGGGTTCTCCGTGAGTGATCAGTTAGAAACATGCAGATGTTAACAGACCCGAAGGAATTTGCGAGCGGTTTCAAAAGCCACTTCCTTTTGGGTCATTGAAATCGCATGATAAAACACATTCATCCTGTTCAGACCGACCCGCGAGAGGTGAGATGAGCGACGATCCCTATACCATCCTTGGCGTCGCCAAAGACGCCAGCGCCGCCGAGATCAAAAAGGCATATCGGCGCATTGCAAAAGAATGCCACCCGGATCTCAAGCCCGGGGATGCCGAGGCAGAGGCCAAGTTCAAAGACGCGGCGTCGGCCTATGACCTATTGAAAGACCCGGACACGCGCGCGCGGTACGATAGTGGTGAGATTGATGCCTCGGGTCAGGAACGTCCCCAGCAGCAGTATTATCGCGAATATGCCGAGGCCGCCGGGAATCCTTATCGTGGGCGCGCAGCAGACCCCGATGACATGTCAGACATCTTTGCCGAATTCATGCGGGGCCGCGGAGGATACCAGCAGCGCACGCACGAATTTCACGCACCGGGGCACAATCGCGCTTACAATCTGCAGATCAGTTTTCTGGACGCGGTGTTCGGCGCCAGCCAAAAGCTGACGCTGCCAGATGGTGACCGGATCGAGGTGAAGATTCCTGCGGGCATCACCGATGGACAAACCATCCGCCTGCGCGGCAAAGGCGATCCGGGTTTTGGCGAAGGCCCGCCCGGCGATGCTTTGGTCACTGTGTCAGTGGCAAAGCATCCGGTCTTTGATCGCAAGGGCGACGATATTCATATCACACTACCGATCACGATCGATGAGGCCATTCTGGGTGGCAAGGTTCCTGCCCCCACGATTGACGGTGGCGTCAATGTCAGTGTCCCGGCTGGAACCAGCAGCGGTAAAACCCTGCGCTTGCGTGGCAGGGGAGTTAAGAAGCGCGGCTCGTCTGATCGCGGGGATCAGTTGATCGAACTGACCGTGTACATGCCGGACCAAATTGATGATGATCTGAAGCAATTCATGGAGACATGGCGCGAAACCCACAGCTATGATCCGCGGAAAGGAATGCCGTCATGACCCGCACCCTGACCGAGGAGCAGCTGATCGCAACCGTCACCCGCCTGACCTCGACCCGCCTGACCGAATACCTGGCTGCCGAGATCGTCATTCCCGAGCAAACCGAGCAGGGACTGGTGTATCACACCCTTGACGTTGCGCGGCTGGAGCTGGCATGCGAGCTGCACGACCAATACGAGATGGAGCCTGATGCGCTGTCGATGATGATCTCACTGATCGACCAGATGCACGGCCTTCGGGCCGAGTTACGCGAGGTTCTGAATGCGGTAGAAACGCAACCGGAGCCGGTGCGTCAGACATTGATCGAGGTGATCGGTGCGGCGCGGTTCGGTCGCAAGTGACCCGCGCTTAGTTGCCGACGACATACTCTTCGGGAACAAAGAACGTGTAATCCCGATCAGCCACCGCTTCGTGACAATCATGGCAATAGACGACAGCGTCCGAACGCGCGCCCATCGTGTCACCAAACAGGGACCCATCCGGCATCACCATGATGTAACGCCAGTCCGCTGTTTCCGGGTTGGTACCTTGTGCCAGTTTTTCCATCACGAACAGGGCACCGGGATGGACGTTGCCCTCGTCGGTGACCGTGACACTGTCCTTGGCCAGCACTGACCCCATCGGCAGCTTTTCACCCTCGGCCAAAGTGCCATAGTTGTGCGCCATGCGGTTGGCATAGCTGTTCACATAGCGCTGCCCATGGGTTGCCGAGATGTAAGGCGCGTCGTTGAACAGCGGCCATGCCTGATAATTCATCAACAAATCCAACTGCGCGGCGGCATAGCCACGCTCCATCCGGCGCTGCAGGGACTTGTAGATGCCCAAGGCTTCTTCTTTGGACAGCTCGGCAGGATTTTCAATGGCAAGGTGAGCATCCTCACCACTGGATTGAGCGCCAACCTGATGCGCAGCAAGCCCCACCACAAACAAAGCCGCAAGAGATGTCGGAAACAGTCTTGAAAATCGTACAAACATTTATTTGGCCCACCTGGTTCAAAAGGTTCGCCTGAACGCCGCAAGTTTCGTCTAAAATGATAGCGGCCATGAACAAACGCGCCACGACCGGAATGCGACTCTCACTGCTTTGTGCGCAAGTGTGAAGCCTAGGCAGCCGGTTTCAGCCCCCAAAACATATCAAATTTTGCATACAAATAACAGCGGCCAGAACATTAATTTCTTGGCGTAGTTTGCACGAAAGCTGGGTGTGTTAGCTTTGCAATCCCGCTTCGGCTTCGATCTGCTTCCGCGACTTGCGCGCGCGCTCTGTGGCCGATTTCAACTGACCACATGCCGCCATGATGTCCTCGCCACGTGTTTTGCGAATGGGAGAGGCATAGCCTGCCTGATAAATAATGTTCGCAAACGCCCGAATGCGGTTATTCGAGCTGCGCTTGTAAGGCGCGCCGGGCCATTCGTTGAACGGAATCAGGTTGATCTTGGCGGGAATGTTGTGGCTTTTGATGTGGTCGATCAGGCGATGCGCATCTTCGTCGCTATCATTCACACCATCCAGCATCACGTATTCAAAAGTAATCCGCTCGGAATTGGACACCTTGGGATAATTTGCCAATGCCTGCAGCAGTTCTTGGATGTTCCAGCGCTTGTTGATGGGCACCAGAAAATCGCGGGTTTCATCCGTTGTCGCGTGGAACGAGATCGCCAGCAAACAGCCGATCTCGTCAGCTGTGCGCGCAATTTCCGGCACCACGCCGGACGTCGACAGGGTGATCCGACGGCGCGACAGGGAAATCCCTTCGGGATCCATGGCGATCTTCATCGCGTCGCGCACGTTTTCGAAGTTATAAAGCGGCTCACCCATGCCCATCAGAACGATGTTCGACAGCAGGCGTGTTTCGTCCTTTGGCGCACCAGGGGTCGGCCATTCGTCCAGATCGTCGCGGGCCATCATCACCTGACCGACGATTTCCGCCGCCGTCAGGTTGCGCACCAGTTTCTGCGTGCCCGTATGGCAGAAGGAACAGGTAAGCGTGCAGCCAACCTGAGACGAGATACACAGCGTCCCGCGATCCTCTTCGGGGATGTAGACAACCTCGACCTCATGGCCACCCGCGATGCGGCACAGGTACTTGCGCGTGCCGTCTTCGGACACTTGCCGTGTCACGACTTCGGGGATTTCCACAACGAATTTCTCAGCCAGTTGCGCACGATACGCTTTGGCGAGGTTGGTCATCTCGGCAAAATCGCGCACGCCCCATTGATAGATCCACTGCCAGATCTGCCCGGTCCGCATCTTGGCCTGCTTTTCCGGCGTGCCATGTTCGATCAGAGCGTCACGCAACTGATCACGGGTCAACCCGACAAGGTTGATCTTCCCCTCGGGCAATTTGCGGGGGATGGTCATGACATCTTGAGTGATCGGCGCTTTGGGCGACATGTTGCTATCTCAACGAATTCGGGCTTGGGATGCGCCTCTATATAGGATCGCGCGCAAAGATCAAAAGAATTCGTATCATTTAATTTGCCATGCGCAGCAATTCATCCGCGCGCGCCCGGCCCAGATCGACGCGGCAGGATGCAATGGCGATACCGGTGCCAGAGCCGCCGCCGTATGAAGCACCCACTGCTTCACATTGCGCGTCGCGATACCTGCCCCAAGCCTCTTGTGCCGCCTCAAGTGCCGGTTGTGCGACCACACGGTCTGTGACCTCGTCCAACTCAACTGCGGACTGCATGGCGAAGCCATAGCTTGCCTCAACAGCCATATTCACGCGTTTCTCCATCTCCCCAACGCAGGCTCCGATTTCGACCTGCGAACCTGCGTCGAAACATTCCAGGCTGGGATCTGCCCACGCGGTCGAAGAGAAAAGCACTGCAATCAAGACGTAACGCATTATCCGTTTCCACATATGAATCCTTGTATGAGGCCACCGTAGCACGCGTTGCGCCATAGTCCCAATTGCAAGTCGGCCGCAAAGGCCAAACCGATGCGACCGAACTATCTGCATTGCGATTGCGAGGAATCAGATCAGGTAAACATATCAGATCCCTGCTGGCAGGATGTCGCAATCATCCGCGTCCAAAGTTTGCACGGGATCTTTCGGGCCGCATTGCTCGCCAGAAACCGGATAGGTTTCGTTGTTTTTTTCACATGCGCTCAGAAATACGGCGGCGACCACCAACACGGCAGCAAGAGGTTTGTTCAGCATGGATAAGCTCCTTCCATATATTTGAACTAATTGGTTCAGAAAAATGGATCGCTTGCCTTGATGCGGATCAAATTGGGGAGGGGTGGACGTAGCGTAAATTTCAGATCACACGTATGATCGCCCACGAAAAAGCCCCGCCAAATGACGGGGCTGCGTAAACCTGTTGTCCTTGCTTATTGGGTGCAGCGCTTTTCGGCGTCTTCGATCGCAGCACTGAAACCCAACAGCGAGAACGTGTCTTTGGTCTGGGTTCCGCGCTCGGACCGGGCGGTCAGAACGGCCTCGGTGCCGCGCTTCATCGCTGCGACGACCTTCAGGTCTTCGCCTTCGGTTGCCGGCCAGGCCCATTCACCTTCGGTGATCAAAGCGAACTCGGTGCCGTCAATCTCAAGGGTGACCGTCGATCCTGCCGCGAAAGGATAGCCGCCGGTAAAGGTCACCTGACCTTTGACTTCGGCATTCGGGCGGTAGAACACGAACAACAGGATGTCGCTGCGGCGCACCGAAACCACGCGTCCGCCTTTGGTGTTCACAGTCTCTTTGGGCGCGGATACGCTCCAGCACTCTGTGGGATCTTTCTCCACAAAAACGCTCCAGTCGGTCTTCGCAGCAACCCGATTGGTGCTGGTCGCCTGCTGAGCGATTGCGGTTGTGGCCATTCCTGCCACGCACAGACCCGCAATTGTGCGGACGAGTTTTAATCCCATCTGTCCAGCCTCCTAGCTCGACCTAATACCTCATACCCATCGAGACCGCATACGAACTCTGTCGGTTCGTCTGTAAGTTGCGTATTCCGATGATTGTCGACATACACACACTAACGCAGGTTTCGCCACAGGCGAAAGGGCGATTGGCAGATTTTTGCGCATATAATGGAGGGGCCAGATGACGCAGCCGGTACCAATGACAGAACTATGGCGAGGCCCCTTGTTGGAAAGCCTGCATCTGGGCCACGCAGTGATCTGCGACGACAGCGGTCATATCGTACGCAGTTGGGGCGATCCGGACGCGGTGATTTACCCTCGGTCTTCTGCAAAAATGATCCAGGGGCTGCCGCTGATCACATCGGGTGCAGCCGCCAAATATGGCCTGAACTCCGAGCATCTGGCCCTCGCCTGTGCCTCGCATAGCGGCGCACATATCCATACCGACAGGGTTACTGCCTGGCTGGATCACTTGGGCTTGACCGAACACGATCTGCGCTGCGGTCCGCAAGAACCGCAAGACATGGCCGCGCGCGACGGGCTGATAATTGCCGATGACACGCCCTGCCAGATCCACAACAATTGCTCGGGCAAACATTGCGGGTTTCTGACGGTCGCACTGCACATGGGCGCGGGACCGGAATACCTTGAGATCGACCACCCCGTACAGCAAGCCTGCCTGTCCGCGCTGGAAGATACCACTGGAGAAACCAGTCCTGCCTATGGAATCGATGGATGTTCGGCCCCGAACTTTGCGACATCACTGGTGGGACTGGCGCGTTCGATGGCGTGGTTTGCCTCGGCCGCTGACCGGTCGGACCGTGCCAGCGACGCAGCGCAACAGCTTACGGCGGCCATGATCAAGCACCCCGAACTGGTGGCGGGCGAAAGCCGCGCCTGTACAGAACTGATGCGCGCTATGGATGGCCGCGCTGCAATCAAAACAGGGGCTGAGGCGGTGTTCATTGCCATCATCCCGGAAAAACGAATGGGTGTTGCGCTGAAAATCACTGATGGCACCACCCGCGCCAGCGAATGCGCAATCGCCGCGATTCTGGTAGGCCTTGGTGTGCTGGAGGCCGATCACCCGGCCACCCGCAAATTCATGAATGCCACGCAATACAGCCGTCGCGGGCTGGAATGCGGCGTAATCAGGCCTGCGCCGGGGTTCCCCGGCTAAGGTTACATTTCGATTTCATGCACCTCGGCCACCTCGACCGAGCCTGAACCGTTGACCACCATGGGACAGCCCTTGGCCATTTCGGTCGCAGCATCAATGCTCTCGGCCTTTACAACCGTAAAGCCGGATGCCGGGTTTGCGCCGCCATTGTCGACGACGCTTCCGTTGCTGACCGTATAGGATTGACCAACCGGATTGCCGGGTATGTCCAGCGCCTCACCCATGCCTTGAAACCATGCGCCCCAGGCGGCCATAGTTGCTTCGACTTCGGCAGGGTCGGTTGGTGTAGTTCCGCCGTGATAGACAAACAAATATTGTGGCATTTTATTTCCTCCCTAATGAAAACTTATCCAAACTGCGCCTCAAGCTTGGCCAGCGATGATGTCCAGCCCATGTTGTGGTTTGCTGCGGCCTCGGCATCTGCCAGTTCGCGGTGGTCCAGAACCAACCGCGCCCCGTTTTCGGTCGCAACGACCGAAAACGTCACGTGACTTTCCGGCCCGCGCTGGTCCTGATCGTCATGCCAGGCCCAAGTGAACCCAACCGAATTGGGCGGATCAACATGGGTGACATGACCGGACACTTTGAATGTCTGGCCTTCTGCATTCTTCATTATTGAATACCAAGGCCCCGTGCGTGAGAAATTCAGGTCATGCTCGGGCACATGCACCCCTTCGGGCCCCCACCACTGCAACAGTTTCGCCCCATCGCTGATCCAGGCAAACAGGTTTTCTGGTGTGGTCGGGAATTCACGTTCCAGTTTCAGGTCGGCCATGAGTTTTCCCTTTCAATCAGGTCGCCCAGACGATCGAGGCTGTTTTCCCAGAACTGACGTTTTGAGATCGTCCATTCCGCAATCGCCCGCAGCCCGTCGGGCTGGATAGAATACATCCGCTGGGTGCCGTGGACGCGCTGTTGCACCAATCCGGCCTCGCGCAGCACTTTCAGATGGCGCGAAATCGCTGCGCCCGACATTCCGCGCCCTTGGATCAGGTCACCGGCAGGCAACTCTCCGTCCTGCATCAGTTGCTCAACGATCGAAAACCGAGTGGAATCGGACAAAGCAGAAAAAGCGTTTATCAGAGTGTTCATAGCCTTTATTTAACATGTACGTTAAATAAAGGGAAGACCTTTAACCGGACACAAGTTCCGAGCGGCTATAGCCCTGAACGTACAGCAATGCCGTCAGATCGCCATGGTTGATCCGAACCTCGCATTGCTCGGCAACCGTGGGCTTGGCATGCAGGGCCACCCCTGTTCCCGCGCGTTGCAGCATCCCCAGATCGTTGGCCCCGTCGCCTACGGCAATAACGTCTTCTTCACGCAAGCCCAGTCGCGCGGTGATCTGCTCCAAGGCATCCACCTTGGCTTGTCGCCCCAGAATGGGTCGCGCCACATCCCCGGTCAGTTTTCCGTCTTGGGCCAGCAGAGTGTTGGCGCGGTTCTCATGAAAGCCCAGCACCTCGGCCACTTTCGCGGTAAACGCCGTGAACCCGCCCGAGACCAAGGCGGCATAGCCTCCGTTCTGGCGCATCGTCGCGACCAGTTCCTTGCCGCCCGGCATCAGAGTGATGCGTTCGTCCAGTACTTTGCCGATCACCGCCTCATCCAGACCTTTCAGCAGGCCAACCCGCTCGGTCAGCGCGCCTTCAAAGTCCAACTCGCCATTCATCGCACGTGCGGTAATGTCCTTGACGCGTTCGCCGACGCCGGCCTCATCCGCAAGTTCGTCGATGCATTCCTGTTGGATCATGGTGCTGTCCATATCGGCCAACAGCATCTTCTTACGGCGGCCCTCAGACTGTTGGACAACCATATCCACGCCCATTTTCTGAAGGTCCACCCAGACATCCCACCGGTTGCCCGGCATTTCGGTCAGGGAAAACTCTGCAGTTTCATCCGGGCTGAGCCACACGATTTCGTCGCCGCCCCATGCATTCCGCAATGACTCGACCAGCGACAACTCCAGCGTCGGCGCGTTGGGGTTGGTCAACAGGGTGGCAACGTACATGTTTGATCTCCGGCAAGCTCACCTGCGAATATCGCAGGTGCAGCATTTTCGCCAGAGTCTGTTTCGAACTAGCCCAAAATACCCGGCAGGCGCAGCCCATGGGCCCGCGCGCAATCCTTGGCAATGTCGTACCCTGCATCCGCATGGCGCCAGACGCCCGAGGCCGGGTCGTTCCAGAGAACCCTTTCCAACCGCCGCGCGGCATCTTCGGTGCCATCGGCACAAATCACAACACCCGCATGTTGGCTAAAGCCCATCCCGACGCCACCACCGTGATGCAGAGACACCCATGTCGCCCCGCTCGCCGTATTGATCAGCGCATTCAGCAACGGCCAGTCGCTGACCGCATCCGAGCCATCCAGCATCGCCTCAGTCTCGCGGTTGGGGCTGGCCACAGACCCCGAGTCCAAATGGTCGCGTCCGATCACCACCGGCGCCTTTAGCTCACCATTGGCGACCATCTCATTGAACGCCAGCCCAGCGCGGTGCCGGTCACCCAATCCAATCCAGCAGATACGCGCAGGAAGACCCTGAAACGCGATCCGCTCTTGCGCCATGTCGATCCAGCGATGCAGGTGCTCATTCTCGGGGAACAGTTCCTTCATCTTGGCATCGGTTTTGTAGATGTCCTCGGGGTCGCCCGACAGAGCACACCAGCGGAACGGGCCGATGCCTTTGCAAAACAGCGGGCGGATATAGGCGGGTACAAAGCCGGGGAAGGCAAAGGCGTTCTCCAGCCCCTCATCCTGCGCGACCTGCCGGATGTTATTGCCGTAATCCAGCGTTGGAACGTCCGCGTTCCAGAAATCCACCATCGCCGCGACATGCTGCTTCATTGAAGCGCGAGCGGCTTTTTCCACCGCTTTAGGGTCTGTTTCACGCTTCTCGCGCCATTCGCCCATGGTCCAACCCAATGGCAGATAGCCGTTGATCGGATCATGCGCGCTGGTTTGGTCGGTGACGATATCGGGACGCATCCCGCCCGCCTGCATCCGGGCGTAGATCTCGGGGAAAACCTCTGCCGCATTGCCCAGCAGACCAACCGACTTCGCTTCGCCAGCCTTGGTCCAGCGGTCAATCATCTCCAGCGCTTCGTCCAGCGTTTCGGCCTTTTCGTCGAGGTATTTGGTCCGTAGGCGGAAATCGATGCTGTCCGGGTTACACTCAACAGCCAGACATGAGGCGCCTGCGAACACGGCCGCCAGCGGTTGCGCGCCGCCCATTCCACCCAGACCTCCGGTCAGAATCCACTTGCCTGTCAGGTCACCGTCGTAGTGCTGACGCCCTGCCTCGGCAAAGGTCTCATAGGTGCCCTGAACGATACCCTGCGTGCCGATATAAATCCACGAGCCAGCGGTCATCTGGCCGTACATCATCAGGCCCTTCTTATCGAGCTCGTTGAAGTGATCCCAGGTCGCCCAATGTGGAACGAGGTTGGAATTGGCGATCAGCACCCGCGGCGAATCCTTATGCGTGCGGATGATCGCGACCGGCTTGCCCGACTGAACGATCAGCGTTTCGTCTTCCTCTAAATCCTTCAGACCGGCAACAATAGTGTCGAAATCTTCCCACGTGCGGGCCGCGCGACCGATACCACCGTAGACCACCAACTCATGCGGGTTCTCGGCAACATCCGGGTGCAGGTTGTTCATCAGCATCCGCAGCGGGGCCTCGGTTACCCAGCTTTTGGCGTTCAACTCGGGGCCGGTCGGTGGATAGATGTCGCGGGTGTTTTTGCGCGGATCGCTCATTTCTGGGCTCCTTGTCTGGTCAATGCGCCCGAGAGGGCAAGATCGTTGAGGCGGGTCAGCATGGTTTTTAAATGGGGGCGCAGTTTCGCAGCGCGGTCCTCGCGCCATGTCCACGGGGGTGTCTCGTCCATGTAAGCCCGCTGCGCGATCTCCATCTGGATGGCGTGTATGCCATCAGAAGGGCGACCATAGTGGCGGGTGGTCCATCCCCCGCGAAACCGGCCATTCAGGACCGAAGTGAACCCTTGGGCCTTGCTCGCCACGTCGTGCGCGGCTTGCTCAATGGCCGTGTCACACGTCAGCCCATCATTGGTTCCAGTGTTGAACACCGGCAATTCGCCTTCGAACAAAAACGGGATCAGTGACCGGATCGAGTGGCAGTCAAACAGGATCGCCACGCCGTGCCGATCCCGCACGCGGTTCAGTTCATCCTTCAGGGCAGCGTGATAAGGCGCGTGGTATTTACGCCGTCGACCTTCGACCTCATCCTCGGACGGTGATTGCCCGTCATTCCAGATCTGCTGCCCGTCGAAGTCGGTCAGAGGCACAAGGGTGGTGGTATTCTGGCCGGGATATAGCGAGGCTCCGAATGGATCACGATTGGCGTCGATGACATAGCGATGAACATGCGACTGCACGACCGTGATATCGTCCAATATTCCTTCATAGAGCCTGTTTATGTGCCAGTCGGTATCGGCCAAACCGCGCCCGTTGTCATTCAGGCGGGCCTTTATTTCGTCTGGCACATAAGTTCCGCCATGAGGCTGGCCCAGCACAATGGGACCGTCCCCGCGCTGCACGCTGAACACCTGCATCAGAACAGCCCCGGCATCTGGGCACCCACTGCCCCAAGGATGTCACCCTCAGCCACCAAGCACTTGGATGTTTCCAGATCGGGTGCCAAATAGCGGTCTTCGTTCAGTGTTGGTATCTCTGCCCGTACTCTGTGCATGACGCGTTGCAATGGTCCGCTGGTTGCCAGCGGTGCGCGGAACTCCACCCCCTGAGCGGCGCAAAGCAACTCAACACCAAGAATGTAGTTCAGGTTTTCGACCATCCGCGTCAGACGCCGCGCACCATGTGCAGCCATCGACACGTGATCCTCCTGGTTGGCCGAGGTCGGTGTGCTGTCGGTCACGCAAGGATTGGCAAGGTGTTTGTTCTCGCTCATCAAGGCGGCGGTCGTGACTTCGGCAATCATCAGGCCCGAGTTCAACCCGGGATCAGGTGTCAGGAACGGCGGCAGATCAAAGCTGAGCGTCGGGTCGACCATCAAGGCAATGCGCCGCTGCGCAATCGCGCCGACCTCGGACACAGCCAGCGCGATCATGTCTGCGGCAAAGCCAACCGGTTCGGCATGAAAGTTTCCACCTGAAACGATGGCACCCGCCTCAGTCAGAACCAGCGGGTTGTCGGTGGCCGCGTTCGCCTCGATCTCAAGCGTGGTGGCCGCTTGGCGCATGACGTCCATGGCCGCGCCGGTGACCTGCGGCTGACAGCGGATGCAATAAGGGTCCTGAACGCGCGTGTCGCCATCCCGGTGGCTTTCGCGGATCTCGGACCCGGCCAGTGTGGCCCGCATGGCGCTGGCGGCTTCGGTCTGGCCGCGGTGCCCACGCAGGGTATGGATTTCGGGCTGCAAGGGCGCAGTCGACCCCATGATCGCATCCGTCGACAGGGCCGAGATTACCAGCGCGCTTTGCGCTGCACGCCAGGCTTCGAACAGACCGGCCAGCGCGAATGCAGTCGAGAATTGCGTGCCGTTGATAAAGGCAAGCCCTTCCTTCGGACCGAGTTGAATAGGCTCTAATCCAACTGATTTTAGCGCTTCTCCGCCTGACAGGATGGTTCCGTCAACCTCGGCTTTCCCAGCGCCGATGACTACGGCTGTCATATGCGCCAGGGGCGCGAGATCGCCCGAGGCCCCGACCGACCCCTGCGCGGGAATAACCGGGGTCACGCCCTTGGCCAGCATCTGCTGCAACAGGTCGATCAGCTCCCAACGCACGCCCGATGCTCCGCGTCCAAAAGACAACAGCTTTAGCGTCATCATCAACCGGGTGACACGCCGAGGCACGGCAGAACCAACGCCGCAGCAATGGCTAAGGATCAGGTTGCGCTGAAGGGTCGAAGTATCCTTGGCCGCGATCTTGTGGCTGGCCAGCTTTCCGAACCCGGTGTTAACGCCATAAACCGGGTCTTCCCCGGCCGCAGCTTCGAGAATGCGTTTGGCTGCAGCTTCCACCTTGGGTTTGCACCCGTCATCCAGCGATACTGCGGGCTGCGACCAATACACTTCGGATAGATCCGACAGTGTAACCTGTCCGGGCACAAGCGACAGCGTCTTCATTACAAACCTCCGAAAATGCGGGTGTGCAGCGGGTTGAAGCCGATCCGATAGGACAGCTCGGCTGGGTGCGTGATGTCCCATACCGTCAGGTCTGCGCGTTTGCCTTCAGTTATTGTGCCAGTGTCGGTCAGGCCCAAGGCTTGCGCCGCATTGCGGGTCACGCCAGCCAATGCCTCTTCCGGCGTCAAGCGGAACAAGGTGCACGCCATATTCATGGTCAGCAGAAGCGACGTCAGAGGGGACGAGCCGGGGTTGCAATCCGTCGCCAGCGCAATCGGCACCCCATACTGGCGCAGCAGTTCAACCGGCGGCGCCTGCGTTTCGTGCAGCGTATAGAACGCCCCCGGCAGCAGCACGCCCACGGTTCCGGCTTGTGCCATGGCGGCCACGCCAGCCTCGTCCAGATATTCGATATGATCTGCCGACAACGCCCCGTACGAAGCCGCCAAGGCTGCCCCTCCGAGGTTCGAAAGCTGCTCTGCATGCAACTTGACCGGAAGGTTCAATTCTTTCGCCACATCAAAGACCTTAGCGATCTGAGACGGATCAAAGGCGATCCCCTCGCAAAAGCCATCAACGGCATCCACCAGACCCTCTTCATGCGCCAAACGCAGAGTCGGGATGCACACATCGCGAATGTAGGCATCGGCGCGACCCGGAAACTCAGGCGGTACCGCATGTGCTCCTAGAAAACTTGTTTTCACTCGCACCGGGCGCACTTCGCCGATCCGGCGCGCGGCGTGCAGCATCTTGAGCTCTGTGTCGGTGTCCAGGCCATAGCCCGATTTGACCTCGATGCACGACACGCCCTCGGCCAACAGGGCGTCCACTCGGGTCAGGGCATCCTCTAACAGGGCCTCTTCGCTGGCCGAACGAGTCGCTGTGACCGTCGACAGAATTCCACCACCTGCGCGCGCAATCTCTTCATATGAGGCACCATTCAGGCGCATTTCGAACTCGACCGCCCGGTTGCCACCAAAGACGACATGGGTGTGGGCGTCGATTGGCGCCGGCGTTATCAGCCGGTCGCCATAGTCCACGGTCGGCCAGTCAGAATAGTCAGCAGGCAGCGCATTCCGTGGTCCAATCCAGGCAACATTCTCACCATCAACAGCAAGTGCCGCGTCCTGAACCATCCCATAACGTTCGGCGCCATCGTCCATGGTCGCCACCCGCGTGCTCAAAAGGACAGATTTTTTGGCCATATCGATTCTTTTGGGCTCCCTTTGTCGTTAGATTTTTCGTATACGTATAAAAGTTTAAAGTCTACACAAAATGGAAATGCGATGACCATCCACGCAAAAACGGCGTTATTAGGCTCTCATTGGGTCAGTAACTTGCGGGTAGAAATCGCGCGCGGTCAGATCCAAAGCCTGGAAACACAAGCGACCGCGCGATCCGGAGACACACAGGTTGATGTCTTGCTGCCAGCCTTGGGAAACCTGCACAGCCACGCCTTTCAGCGCGCGATGGCCGGTATGACAGAAGTGCGCGCCGCCGGGCGCGAGAGCTTTTGGACCTGGCGCACCTTGATGTACCGGTTCCTGGACAGATTGACGCCGGATCACGTAGAGGCCATTGCCGCTTTGGTCTATTTGGAGATGCAAGAGGCCGGATATTCCTCGGTCGGTGAGTTTCACTATGTCCATCATCAGCCGGGCGGCGGGCGCTACGACCACGTGTCGGAACTGAGCCAGCGCATATTTGCCGCAGCCACCCAAACTGGAATCGGGCTGACGCACCTTCCGGTTCTCTACACCTACGGCGGTGTCGAACAACAACCCTTGGCTGGCGGTCAGCTGCGCTTTGGCAATTCTGTGGATCAGTTTCTGAACCTGGTCGAGGAATGCCGTTTGGCCCTACCGCATGCGGATTCTGTGATCGGTATCGCCCCGCATTCTCTGCGGGCAACATCGCCTGACGATTTGCGCGAGCTTCTGAATGCCACTTCTGATGGTCCCGTCCACATCCACATCGCCGAACAGCTAAAGGAAGTGGCCGATGTAGAGGCCGCGCTGGGACAGCGGCCGGTCGAGTGGCTGCTGGACCATGTCGACGTCGATGACCGGTGGTGCCTTATCCACGCAACTCATATGACCGATGCCGAAACGCGCGCCGTTGCGCGCTCGGGCGCCGTAGCCGGGTTGTGCCCGATTACCGAGGCGAATTTAGGCGACGGTATTTTCAACGGTGCAGTTTATGTCGAAGAAGGTGGTCGCTTTGGCGTGGGATCAGACTCTAACGTGAGGATTTCTCTGCCTGAGGAACTGCGGACTTTGGAATATTCCCAACGCCTGCGGGACCATGCGCGGACGGTTTTGGTCAAAAATGAAGGCTCAGTCGGTCAGGCGTTGTATACAGGGGCCGCACAAGGGGGCGCGCAGGCATTGGGACGAAATGCCGGGGAAATCGCAGTCGGCAAGCTGGCCGACCTTGTTGCGATCGACCGATCTCACCCCACGATCTGCGCACTGACTGACGAACAGGTGCTTGACGGGCTGTGCTTTGCAGCCCCGGACGGGTTGGTGACGGATCTTTGGTCAGCGGGGCGTCACATGGTGCAACAAGGCCTCCACATCGATCGGGACCGGATCGTTCCCTCGTACCGGTCGGCGATTGCTGATCTATTGGCCGACGTCTAAACGAACCTATTCAGGTAACCAGAGGCACCATGACCCAACCGAACGAAACCACCAGCTACAGGGACATCAAGGAAACCGTACTGGCGCGCATTCGGTCTGGTGAGTGGCAGCCGGATACGCTGCTGCCCAACGAACAGGATCTTGCCGTCGAATTCTCGTGCACCAGAACGACCGTGAACCGCGCAATGCGAGAGCTGGCGGACGAAGGATTTCTGGAGCGTCGCCGCAAAGCCGGTACACGGGTTCTAAGCGCGCCGCAAAGGCAGGCCCGATTCACGATCCCCAAAGTGCGGGACGAGGTTGAGGCGTTGGGCGGAGTCTATCGTTACGCGCTGGTCTCGTCAGTTGCCGGGCAAGCGCCCGATTGGCTGTCCGCAAGACTGGCGCTAAAACCGGACCAACACGTGATGCACGTGCGCTGCATGCACTTTAACGGCAACACACCTTTTCAGTACGAAGACAGATGGATCGTCATAGACTCGGTTCCGCAGGTGGTGAATGCGGACTTCGCCTCAATAGGCCCGAATGAATGGCTTATACAGACCGTTCCCTTCACCAATGTCGAGCTGAGCTTCCTGGCCAGTCGCGCCGATGAATCGGTGGCCGCGTTCCTGGACCTGCCCATAGGTGAGCCGGTGTTTACGGGCGAGCGGATCACATGGCTTGAGGGCCAGCCTGTCACCTTTGCAAAGATGTACTTCGCCGCGGGGTACCGAATGACCACTCAGTTCTGAGTTGACCACGATTTCCGCTTTACCGTGCCTCTAATCCACGCCAGATTCGGGGCAATCTGGTCCTGCGAGAAGGAAGTATGGGATGGGTAACCCGCTCTATGATCGGTTGTTTGGTATCCATGCGGGCAAGGATACGCCGTTTCTTCACCTGCCTGACGGCCAAACCATTACCCATGCAGCCTTTCTGGACATGGCGTCGCGCATAGCAAACGCGTTGAACGGGTACGAGCTTGAGCCCGGAGACCGAGTTGCTGTTCAGGTGGAAAAGTCACCAGAAGCGCTGGCGCTCTACGCGGCTTGCGCCCAAACCGGATTGATTTTTTTGCCGTTGAACACGGCCTACACATCCGGCGAGCTTAGCTATTTCATCGAAAACAGTGGGGCTGCGCTGGTGGTTTGCGATGCCGCCAAACAAGCGGAACTGACGCCCATCGCCGAGGCGCAAAACGCAAGGTTAGAGACGCTCAACGCTGACGGCTCGGGCAGTCTGATGCGGCGGGCTTTGGGCATGCTTCCTGCTTTCGGACCGGTTAAGCGGACAGAGAATGATCTTGCCGCGTTCCTATATACGTCTGGCACGACCGGGCGCTCCAAAGGTGCGATGCTGACTCAAGCCAACCTGCTGTCCAACGCCGAGACCCTGGTGGACGAATGGCGGTTTACGCAGGATGATGTGCTGCTGCACGCCTTGCCGATCTTTCATACCCATGGGCTGTTTGTAGCGACGAACGTTATTCTGGCCTCGGGCGGATCGATGATCTTTTTGCCGAAGTTTGATCTGGATGACATTCTGCGCCTGATGCCCAATGCGACCTCGATAATGGGCGTGCCGACCTTCTATACCCGATTGCTGGCGGATGATCGGTTCACCGGTGATCTGGCGCAGCACATGAGGCTGTTCATCTCGGGTTCAGCCCCGCTGCTGGCCGAAACGCATGAACGGTTCGAAGACCGAACCGGACACCGCATCCTTGAACGCTATGGTATGACGGAAACCAATATGAACACCTCGAACCCGTATGACGGTGAACGTCGCGCAGGAACTGTCGGGTTCCCGCTGCCGGGTGTCGAACTAAAGGTAACCAACCCTGAAACCGGCGAGGCATTACCGCAAGACGAGATAGGAATGATCGAAGTGCGCGGACCAAACGTCTTCGAAGGTTATTGGCAAATGCCCGAAAAAACCGCTGCGGAATTGCGCGAAGACGGGTTCTTTATCACCGGTGATCTCGGACGCGTGGACGTGGATGGTTACGTACACATCGTGGGTCGCTGCAAGGACCTGATCATTTCGGGCGGGTTCAACATCTACCCCAAGGAGGTCGAGCTGGTTCTGGATGGCCAGCCCGGCGTGCTTGAAAGCGCCGTGATTGGCGTACCACACGCTGACTTCGGCGAAACCGTTCTGGGTATTCTGGTTGCAGAACCGGGCCGAGCGCTTGACCTTGATGCCATCATGGCCAGCGTTCAGAACCAACTGGCGCGGTTCAAACATCCCAGCAAACTGATTGTGCTGAATGAACTGCCCCGAAACACCATGGGGAAAGTGCAAAAGAACGCCTTGCGCGAGCTTTACAAAGATATGTTTACCGCGGATTAGGCTCTAACGGGACTCGACCGGCATCAGTCAGCAACCAGCACTGACGCCCTTCGAACACAGCTGTGGCTAGTGGTCGACTATAGCCTGCCCCTGCGTCCAGATTGACGCGATTTCCGTAATGCTCGGCCCGGTCCACCGGAGTATGCCCATGCACAATCAGCCAGGGGTACGCACGTGCATCGTGCAGGAACTCCTGGCGTATCCAAACCAGATCATCCTCGGATTGCTGCGCCAAAGGGACACCGGGCCGGATGCCAGCGTGAACGAACAAAAGCTCACCCTCTTGGTGATAGGTCGGCAGAGCATTGATAAAGTCTAGATGTGCCGGCGGCACAGCGGCGCAGGCCCGTTCGTGAACCTGAAAGATCCGGTCATTGTCCGTGACCTCGACACCGTAAGATGCCAGCGTCTCCTGACCACCAAGCCGGGGATTCAGCCAGTTCAAAGTAATCGGCAACTGCTTGTCTGCAATCTCGCAATCCTGCACGAAACGGACCATCATTCGGTCGTGGTTGCCTTTGACCATAACCCAGTTTCGCCCGGCGCGTTGGCCTTCGATCAGCAGATCCAGCACCTCGCGGCTGTTCGGGCCACGATCCACGTAGTCCCCCAGAAAGACAACCCGCGCATCCGGCCCGCCATCCGCCTCGATAAGGGATAGCGCGTTTTGCAGCATGCCCAGTTGCCCATGGATATCGCCGACCGCGTAAATTGGGATGCTCAAAACGTTGCCTCTTGGAATATGTCAGACACTTTGTGCAACAACTCGGTTGCAGAAAAAAGACAATGCCCGCACAAATTTTGCACGGGCATCGCTATGGTCACAATCTTCGGGCCAAAACTCAGGCCACGTCAAATTCCAGCGGCTTGATCTGAGTGAACAACCCAGTTTCCGCCAGTTTCGCGCGCGCTTCGGCGGGAACCGGCTCGTCCACATAAAGGAGCGCAATCGCTTCTCCGCCCGCCTCGGCACGGCCCAGAGTAAAGTTAGCGATGTTTACGTTGTTCTCGCCCATGGTCTGACCCAGCGCACCGATGATACCCGGAACGTCTTCGTTGGTAGTATAGAGCATGTGGGCACCGACCTCGGCATCGATATTGATGCCTTTGATCTGGATAAAGCGCGGCTTGCCATCGCTGAAAACCGTACCCCCGATTGAGCGTTCGCGCTTGTCGGTTACCACAGTCACCTTGATGTAGCCGTCAAAGACACCGGTCTTGTCCTGATTGGTGGTCGACAGCTGAATCCCGCGCTCTTTCGCTACAACCGGGGCCGACACCATGTTCACTTCCGGGTTGAACTTTTTCATGATCCCGGCAACCACGGCGCAGTTCAGGGCAGCCAGGTTCATCTCAGCCGCGACGCCATCATACAGGATGTTGATTGCCTTAACTGGTTCATCGGTCATCTGACCAATGAAACTGCCCAGGTGACCGGCCAGCTTAATCCATGGACCCATGATCTTGGCTTCTTCTGCAGTGACGCTGGGCATGTTCAGCGCGTTTTCCACCGCACCAGTCAGCAGATAGTTCGAGATCTGTTCAGCCACCTGCAGGGCAACATTTTCCTGTGCCTCGGTCGTTGCAGCGCCAAGGTGTGGCGTGCAGACGACGTTCGGCAAGTTGAACAGCGGGTTGTCCTTTGCCGGTTCTTCTTTGAAAACATCAAACGCGGCCCCTGCGACATGCCCGGATTGCAGCATCTCGGCCAGTGCCTCTTCGTCGACCAGACCACCACGGGCGCAGTTGACGATGCGCACGCCAGGCTTGGTCTTGGCCAGGTTTTCGCGGCTCAGGATATTACGGGTCTGGTCTGTCAGCGGTACGTGCAGGGTGATGAAATCGGCGCGGGCCAGCAATTCGTCCAGCTCGACCTTTTCGACGCCCATCTTGGCGGCTTTCTCTTCGCCCAGATAGGGATCGTAGGCGACGACTTTCATCTTCAGGCCCAGCGCGCGTTCACAGACGATGCCGCCAATGTTGCCCGCGCCAATTACGCCGAGGGTCTTGTTGGTCAGCTCGATGCCCATGAATTTGGACTTTTCCCATTTGCCTGCATGCGTCGAAGTGCTGGCCTCGGGGATCTGGCGCGCAACGGCGAACATCATCGCAATTGCGTGTTCGGCGGTGGTGATCATGTTGCCAAACGGCGTGTTCATGACGATCACACCCTTTTTCGACGCCGCATCCTTATCGACATTATCGGTGCCGATACCGGCGCGGCCGATGACCTTCAGATTGTCGGCTTTTTCCAGCAGCGTCGGCGTGACCTTTGTGGCCGAGCGGATAGCCAGACCGTCATACTGGCCAATCAGCTCGGCCAGCTTGTCCTTGTCCTTGCCCAGGTCGGGCATGAAATCCACGTCGATGCCGCGGTCGCGGAAGATCTGCACGGCGGTTTCGCTGAGTTTGTCGGATACGAGTACTTTGGGGGCCATGTTTGAGGTCCTTGAATTTCATGAAAAATCCGGGCCTGAAACGGCCCGGTAAAAAGGGTCAGGCGGCTTCTGTCTGCGCCGCGATCTCAGCCTCAAAGGCCCATGTCAGCCAAGGCAACATCGCCTCGATATCCGAGGTTTCAACCGTGCCACCGCACCAGATGCGCAGGCCTGCGGGTGCGTCTCGGTAGGCACCGATATCCAATGCGATATTCTCAGCCTCAAGCCGCTTGGCCACAGCTTTGGCGAATGTCGCACCGTCCTGAATGCGTGTGTCGGTGAACTTCAGGCAGACCGAAGTGTTCGACTGTGTCGCCGCATCCTCTGCCAGATTGGCGATCCAGTCGTTTTGGTCGCAGAACGCGTGAACCGCACCGGCATTGGCATTCGCACGGGCGATCAGGCCCTGCAGGCCACCAACCGAACGTGCCCAGTCCAGCGCAAAAAGGTAATCTTCAACCGCCAACATCGAGGGCGTGTTGATCGTTGCACCGGTAAAGATACCGTCGATCAGCTTGCCGCCCTTGGTCAGGCGGAAAATCTTGGGCAGCGGCCATGAGGGGGTGTAGCTCTCCAGCCGCTCCACCGCGCGGGGGCTCAGGATCAACATCCCGTGCGCCGCTTCACCACCCAACACTTTTTGCCAGCTGAACGTAGTCACATCCAGCTTATCCCACGGTAGGTCCATCGCAAACGCGGCCGAGGTTGCGTCACAGATCGTCAGGCCCTGACGATCATCCGCGATCCAGTCGCCATTGGGAACCCGGACGCCCGAGGTGGTGCCGTTCCATGTAAAGACAACGTCATTGGCAAAATCAACCGAGGCCAGATCAACGAGCTGACCATAATCCGCCGTCTTCACCTCGGCGTCGATCTTCAGCTGCTTGACTACGTCGGTCACCCAGCCAGAGCCAAAGCTTTCCCAGGCCAGCATCTCAACCTTGCGTTCGCCCAGCAACGACCACAGAGCCATCTCAACCGCACCAGTGTCCGAAGCGGGAACGATACCGATCTTGTAGTCTGCCGGAATGCCCAGCACTTCGCGCGTGCCTTCGATGGCCGCCTTCAGCTTGTCCTTGCCGACGGCGGCACGGTGCGACCGGCCCAGCGCGGCATCGGCCAATTTGGTCAGATCAAATGTGGGGGGTTTGGCGCAGGGGCCCGAGGAAAAACGCGGATTGGCCGGCCGCGTCGCCGGTTGTTCAGTGCTCATGTGTATTACCCTTCCAGATACACGCCCCTCGTTGGGGAGGGGTGTCCCACGGACAGAGCTATTGCGTCGCAAAACGCTCAGCAAGCGGAAAAGACGCATCGGGTGCCAAAAACGACACCCGATTATGTGCGTATCTGGAACGCAGGTTTCCTATCGGCATCAAGACGAGAGGCGCACTGTTTCTCCGGTTTCCAATGCCTGTTGCGCTGCCAAACCGATGCGCACGGCCCAAAGGCCATCGTTCAGAGTCACGTCAGGTTGTGCCTTTTCGCCTCGTAGCACAGCTAAGAACCCCTGATGTTGGTAGAAAGTCGAACCATTGTGGTCCCCGGCGGCCAACAGGCGCGGATCGACGGGGATCTCTTTGGTGACCGGACCTTTTGGGGCACGTGGGCTGACGATGATCTGCGGGACCGGCGGCGTGCCAAGATGTTCCGGCCAGAACCGCCCCGGCCCTGGCACCAACGCTTCGATCTTGGCGTCCGGCCCAACGGCCGAGATTTCCTCCTGATATCGGGACCCTTCCGCAAACATGCACAGCTCTAGCATCGCACGCGCGCCCGAGGCGAAGTCCACGATGACATAGCCATGGTCAAGGATATCGGGCGTTTCGCCCTCGTAGTCCTCATCCAGATGGTTAACCGCCTGCCCGCCGCTGGCTGTAACGCGAACCGGATCGGATTGCAGGATCAAACGCATCAGGTCGAAGAAATGGCAGCACTTCTCGACAAATGTTCCGCCGGTATTCCGGTTGAACCGGTTCCAGTTCCCGACTTTTTCCAGAAACGGAAACCGATGCTCGCGGATCGACAGCATCTTAACGCCGCCCGTGGCCTCAGCCTCTGCAATCAGCGCAGCAATGGGCGGCATATAGCGGTATTCCATCGCAACCCAGATCGGGTGCGGATAATCACGCTGCAGCGCCTCAAGCCGCACCGCATCCACCGGATCTGTGAAAAGAGGTTTCTCTACCAACAACGGCAACGGGCGCGTCCGGGCAATCTCTTCGATCTGATCCACATGCAGGTGGTTGGGGCTAACGATGACGACGCAGTCCAGATCGTCGACCGCAAGCAATTCTTCGACCGAAGACACCATCATCGCGTCAGGCGCAATCGCCTGAGCAGCCTTCGCCATCTCAGCGTCAGGCTCAAAGATCGCTGAAACGCGCGTGTCGTCCAGCAGGGCAATATTGTGCAGGTGTTCCTGCCCCATCA
Source organism: Ruegeria sp. YTSC003 (assembly GCF_059609785.1). Lineage (NCBI taxonomy): Bacteria > Pseudomonadati > Pseudomonadota > Alphaproteobacteria > Rhodobacterales > Roseobacteraceae > Ruegeria > Ruegeria sp. YTSC003. Next base: position 255,592 of record NZ_JBXWMK010000007.1, read on the forward strand.
TACCGCATCCGATCAGCCCGTAGTGAATGGTCCGGGTCATGCGCAGTTCCTTTTACTTCAGTCGTTGGACATAGGTGGCTCGATCCGGGTCGAACCATGTTTTTGAAAACTCAACCGGTTCGGGTTTTTCCGACCAGCTGAACCGTTCGATGTAGCCAACCGTATCTCCGGCTGGCCTGGTGAAATCAGGCGGCGTCCAACCCGGCAACGTCCCGAGGGAAACCCTGTCTTCAGCACGCGTGATCCAGAACCCCAACTGGTGCTGGTAGTACCGATAAAGCGAGTCAGACAGCAGCTGTCGATCAATCAAACCAGCAGACTCATCCAGCCAGATTTCTTCAACCGCGATAATTGTATCATTCAGGTAGCGCATTCGGCGCACCCGCGAGCCCATGTCCGACGAACCAAATCGCGGCAAATCTGCGGGCTTGTTCAGATGGTCAACTGACAGGATATCCGCCCGCGGCAACCCGCCACCCTCGGGCAATTCCAAACGAAACATTGCATAGACGCTGTTCTGCGTTCCGGTCTCGCGTACATAATTGCCCGAACCCTGAATACGCTCCAGCATCCCCTTTTTCTCAAGCTCGGCGAGCGATTTTCGCAGAGTACCGACTGAAACTTTCAATTCCGCAGCAAGGTCTCGTTCGGGCGGCAAGCGCTCGCCATCGATCAGGCGACCGGCAGCGATGTCGCGGATCAAAAGCTCGGCAATCTGAACATAAACCGGCAGGGCGTTCGGGTTTCGGTTGGCTGACGACATCTTTTGGCGCTTCACTCGGTCGCAGGAAAAATTGATACACCATTGATCTACATCAATGTGATTGCTACGCAAGAGGAAAGTCACAGTCGCTTGGAGAACGAATCAGATGACCATCGTCCCCATCACCTCACCCGATCTGGATGCGGCCGAGGTTTCGTGGTTTGCGGCGCTGTGCTCGGACGACTACCAGTTTCTTGGAATGCCCGACGGTGATCTGCGATCCAGCTGGGACCACTGCTCGGGCATCGTGAAAGAGGCCGAGGCGCAAGGGTTCAGAAATATCCTCTGCCCGTCGTCCTATCAGGTGGGGCAAGACACGTTGAGCTTTGTCGCCGGCTGCGCGCCGATCACCGACAAGATCAACATGTTGGCCGCTGTGCGTTGCGGCGAGATGCAACCCATCATGCTGGCCCGCACTATCGCGACACTGGATCACATGCTGCAGGGACGGCTAACGGTCAATATCATCTCGTCCGATTTCCCCGGCGAGAAAGCCGACAGCGCCTATCGCTATCAGCGTTCGCGCGAAGTGGTGGAAATCCTGAAACAGGCGTGGACACAGGACGAGATCAATCATGCCGGTGAGGTCTATAACTTCTCAGGGCTCACAACCGACCCGGCGAAGCCATATCAGACAGGTGGCCCACTGCTGTATTTCGGTGGTTATTCCCCATCCGCTCTGGATCTGTGTGGCGAGCATTGCGACGTCTACCTGATGTGGCCCGAAACCAAGGATCAACTGGCCGAACGGATGAAAGCCGTCCACGCGGTTGCCGAGAACTACAACCGCACACTCGATTACGGCCTGCGCGTGCACATGATCGTCCGCGATACCGAGGTCGAAGCGCAGGAATACGCCGACTACATCGTCTCGAAACTGGATGACGAATACGGTCGCGCCATCCGTGAGCGTGCTTTGGATTCGACATCACTGGGCGTCGCGCATCAGGCCAAGAACCGCGATCTGGCGGATGAGTATGGCTATGTCGAACCCGGCCTTTGGACCGGCGTTGGCCGCGCGCGATCCGGGTGCGGTGCCGCTCTTGTCGGATCGACCGATCAGGTCATGTCCAAGATCGAGGAATATCAAAAGATGGGCATCCGCGCCTTCATCTTCTCGGGATACCCACACATGGACGAAGCTCGCCATTTTGGCAGCCGTGTTATGCCTAATCTGAAAACCTGTTCCCTTCCCGAAGCCTACGGAAGGGTCCCTGCAAATACCCCGGCCACGCCGCTGGGCAACGGAGTTCGTCGCTGATGCAACGTGTGAAACTATCTGACTCGCTGGATATGAGCCGCCTTGTCTATGGCATGTGGCGACTGGGCGACGACGACGACACTTCGACGGGTCATGTCGAAGCCAAGATTCAGGCCTGTCTGGATCAGGGCATCACCACCTTCGATCAGGCCGATATCTATGGCGGCTACGCGGCCGAGGCTGTTCTGGGCAACGCCTTACGCGCAAATCCAGGCCTACGCCAGCGGATGGAAATCGTCACCAAATGTGACATCGTCGCGCCGATGGGTCGGTATGCGGACGCCAAGTGCAAATACTATGACACCTCGCGCGCGCATATCCTGAAATCGGTTGAGACATCGCTGTCCGAAATGGCCATCAATCATATCGACCTGCTGCTGATTCACCGCCCCGATCCATTCATGGATCATCACGAAACAGGTGCCGCGCTGGACGAAGTTGTCGCCAGTGGCAAGGTCGGCGCGGTTGGCGTGTCCAATTTCCGCCCTTGGGACTGGAACTTGCTGCAATCGGCGATGAAAACCCAATTGGTGACCAACCAGATCGAGATTTCTCTGGGCGAAATCGGCCCCTTCACCAACGGTGATCTGGCGTTTCATCAGCAGCATGGCCAGCCTGTGATGGCGTGGTCACCCTTGGGTGGCGGGTTGCTGATGGCTGGAAACCCTCCGGTCGGGGTTGTAGCGGACGAAGTCGCCGAGGAATTCGGCGTGGATCGCGCCGCCGTGGCGGTGGCGTTTCTTCTGGCCCACCCTGCAGGCATTCTTCCGGTCTTGGGCACCAACAATCTGGACCGGATCAAGCGCATCTCTGACGCGCTGAAAATCAATCTGGATCGCGAGAGCTGGTACCGCCTGTATGAGGCGGCACTGGGGCATGAGGTACCATGATGAATGCAATCTCAAAGGACATGACCCGCACATTCGTTCCCCACAGGGACGATACCCGAACCTTGCGCGACGCATTTGGTCGTTTTGCCACCGGTGTCACCGTTGTCACCTGCGACAGCACAGACGGGCCGGTCTGCATCACCGCCAACAGTTTCTCGTCCCTTTCGCTGGACCCACCACTTGTCATGTGGGCAGGCGATCGCAACTCGCGCCGGTTCCGTTATTTCCAAGAAGCACGGCATTTCAGTGTTCACGTCCTTTCAGCAGAACAGGCCGAGCTTTGCTTTGGATGCTCGAAAGACGCGTTCGCACTTCAGGACATCGACCACGAGCGCTGTGAAAACGGAACCCCGCTACTGCCCGATTGTCTGGCCCGTTTCGAATGTGAGCAACACGCTTATCACGACGCTGGCGACCACGTTATCGTTATTGGAAAGGTCCTGCGTGCCAGTATGGCGGAAGGAGACGCATTGACCTTCTACGCCGGAAAGCTCGGCCAATTCGCGCACCAGTAAGCGCGGAATAACTGTCGCGGTGGAAACCCGCGGCTGAAAAGGGAGGATCCGCATGGGCGGATTGACGTCGGTGCTTGCGCCGATCGCGTTTGTGAATGAAACCGTGCTGCGATTGGGCCGCGCGGTTGGAGTCGTTGCGATTGCGCTTATGGTGATCGCGATCCTGATCCAGGTGTTTTTCAGATACGTTCTGGGCAACGCGCTGCCCTGGCCGGATGAGGCTGCGCGGTTCTGTATGTTATGGATGACTGGCCTGATGGCCCCTACGGCATTTCGGCGTGGCGGGTTCGTCGCCATCGACATGGTGCCCCTGATGTTGCCGCGTGGGATCGGGCAAACCCTGAATATCCTGCTTCTTTTGGTTTCGCTGGCCGTACTGCTGGTCGCCGTCAATATCGGTTGGTCCGAGGTGACCGGGTTTGGCGGCAAATTCGCGACAGCGGCGCTGTATCTGCCAACGTCCTTTGGATTTGACGAGTGGTATCGCATCCCGCGCAGCTGGATGATGGCATCGCTGCTGGTTGGCGTCATCCTGCTGATCTCAGTCAATATCGAGCTGATCTTGCGCGCCGTCGTAACCCTGTTGGGCGGCGGACATCTGCTGCCAGAGATTGCCGATGCACCCGTGGGGGCCGAATAAATGTTGATATGGTTCCTACCCACATTTCTGGTGTTCCTGCTGATCGGCCTGCCGGTCTTTTTCGCTTTGCTGGCCGCGCCCGGCATTCTGCTATGGCTGAACGGTCAGACCAACGACATCACGCTGCTCTATCGCAATGTCTATAACGGCATGGACAGCTTTCCGCTGATGGCCATCCCCTTCTTCATGCTGGCCGGAGAGTTGATGAACCGCGGCGGCATCACAATCCGTCTGGTTGAGTTCAGCCAAGCCCTGATGGGCCATTTTCGGGGCGGTCTGGCGCATGTAAATGTGCTGAGTTCGATCCTGTTTGCCGGGCTGTCAGGCTCAGCCGTGGCCGATACGTCGGCGCTGGGTTCAATGCTGATCCCAGCGATGGAAAAACAGGGCTATACCCGCAAGTTCGCCGCCGCGATCACGGCGGCCAGTTCGGTGATCGGCCCGATCATCCCGCCCTCGGGTATTATGATCATCTATGCCTATGTCATGGGTGAAAGCGTTGCCGCTCTGTTTCTGGCCGGCATCGTGCCCGGCGTGATGGTCGGCGTCGGCCTGATGCTGATGATCAAGGTTATGGCTGACAAGTACGACTTTCCCGTCGCCAGCCGGAAATACACGTGGGGCGAGCGCCGACAGGCCAGCCTTAAAGCGTTCTTCCCCCTGCTGACGCCTGTCATCATTCTGGGCGGTATTCTGGGTGGTATCTTCACCCCAACCGAGGCCGCGGCGGTCGCCGTCGGCTATGCGTTCCTCATCGGCTTTTTTGTCCTGCGCACGCTGACGCTGAAAGAGGTGCCTGAAATTCTCAGCAATGCGGGTCTGACCTCGGCCGTCGTTTTGTTGCTGGTCGGCGCGGCGATGGCCTTCAAAACCGTGGTCAGCCTCAGCCATGCGCCTGAACAACTGGCCGAGTTGATCCTCAGCCTTTCGGAAAACCCACTGATCCTTCTGTTCCTGATCAACCTGTTGCTGTTTGTCGTCGGCATGTTCCTGGACGCAGGTCCCGCGATCATCATCCTTGGCCCGATCCTGGCCCCGATCTTTACCAGCCTTGGCGTCGATCCGATCCACTTTGCCATCATCATGAGCGTCAACCTGACCGTGGGCCTTGCGACACCGCCTATGGGGTTGGTCCTGTTTGTGGCCGCCGCCGTGTCGCGCGAAAAAGTTGAAACCATCGCCAAGGCAATCCTGCCATTCCTGGCCGTCGAAATCATAGTGATCTTTCTGATCACCTATATCCCCGCACTATCCATGACGATCCCACGCATAACGGGATTTGCAAACTGACTGAGTATCACAGGGAGGAAACGCATGCTCGGAAGATTTATCAAAACAGCAGCCTTAGCGACATCGCTGGTTGCCGCAACCGCCATCGCGGCAACTGCAGCTGACTACACGCTGCGCGCGACTGCAAACTCTAATGAAAACGATGAAGATTATGACGGCCTGATCGTCTTCAAGAACTATGTCGAAGCGGCCTCAAACGGCGCGATCGAGGTGGAGCTGTTCATTGGTACGCAACTCTGTTCGAATGGCGCCGAATGCCTGCAGGGTGTGGCTGATGGCACAATCGACATCTACATCTCCACCTCTGGTGGCGCGTCGGGCATCTTCCCATATGTGCAGGTTCTCGACCTGCCCTACCTGATGGCGGATGACCGCGTGGCCGAGCGTGTACTATCTGGTGATTTCACCCGCACAATGCGCGAGATGGCGCTGGAGGATTCCGGCGGTGCGATCCGCCTGATGACCATCGGCAATACCGGTGGCTGGCGGAACTTCGCGAACACGCAACGCCGGATCGCAGAACCTGCCGACATGGAAGGCCTGAAAATCCGCACCGTGGTCGCCGACCTGCCTCAGGAACTGGTCAAGGCTCTGGGCGCGTCGCCCACCCCGATCCCGTGGCCGGAACTGTTCACCAGTTTCCAGACTGGCGTTGTTGAGGGATCCAAGAACGGCATCACCGACATCATGGGCATGAAGTTCCCGGATGCGGGCCTGCAATACGTCACGCTGGACGGCCACGCCTACATGGGTGCACTGTGGTGGATGAATAATGCCAAGTTCCAGGAGATGCCCGAAGAACTGCGCCGTGTTGTGGTGGATGGGTTCTATGCCCTGCAGCAAGCGACCTTTGCATCGCCCAAGCGCAAGTCGATCCAGGCCTATGAAGATTTCGTCGCAGGTGGTGGTGATCTGTACGTTCCAACTCCCGAACAGAAAGCCGCGTTCAAAGACGCAGCAACACCGGTTTACGAGTGGTTCCAGTCCAACGTGGCCCGTGGGGATGAGATCTTTGCCGCGCTGACCGAGGCCGTGTCCATCGCCGAAGGCGAGATCAATGCGTCGCGCGATGCGGACCTGAATTAATCGATTGTGGGTCGGGCCTTATGGCCCGGCCCTTTTACCGAAACGGGTACATCCACCCTTTGTAGTCGTTGACCAGAACATGCGCTTTTTCGATCTGCTCCGGCGACATTTTCTTGACTACTTCCTCAAGGCTGATTGCCGCATCGGGATCGCCGCCAATGGCGCTGAGTGTGTACCACATATAAGCCCGCACCAAATCAGGCGCGGGCATGCCAAGGCCCAACTCATAGTACCAGCCAACGCCGGACTGCGCCCCCGGATGCCCTTTCATCGAGGCGCGCAAATACCATTCAAACGCCCTTTCATAGTCTTGCTCGACGCCCAGCCCAAGGCCGTACATCACGCCAATCAGTTCCTCTGCCTCGGCATTGCCCGATCGGGCGGCTGGCCAAAGCTCCTCGCGCGCGGCCTCGAACGCGCCGGCCTCCATCATATCACGGGCCTGCTCCAGTTCGGCCAGCGCCGGGGTCGCAAGACAGCAAAGGGCAAATACAAACTCGCGCATGGGGCTGCTTTCCTTTTCGTCGGTGCGGCGGCGGCGCAGGACTTACCGCGCCCGCTGACCGATGATGATTTCATCCCCTTTGATATGGAACAGGCCACCATCGGTCATCAACTGTTTTACGATCCGATCCTGTCCGGCAATCGGAACATCACCTGCGCCCATTGCCATCACCCGAATTTCGGCACGTCCGATGGATTGTCGCTGGGCATTGGCGAAGGCGGTCAAGGCTTGGGACCCGACCGCACTCCGGGCACCGGAGCCGACAAGATTCGAAAACGTATCCCCCGAAATTCTCCGGGCCTTTGGAATCTTGGGGCAAAGGACATTCACACCCTGTTCCACGATGGCCGCCTGAGTATTTCGGATGATTATGGCAATGGCTTCAACTCGCCTGCACAGGAATGGTTGCCCGAGGGGCTGAATTCACTGCTGGCCGCGCAGGCGCTTTTCCCGCTGACTTCGCAGTTCGAAATGGCGGGTAACGTGGCCGAGAACCAGGTCACTGGGGCCGTGCATGACCGGATCGACAAAGGCTGGCCAATATTGGCCAAACGCGTCCGTACCGATCCTCGTTACGGCCCGGCCATCATGGCCGCGTATGATGATGTTGAAACGACCGAAGACATCTCGATCACACAGATCGCCAACGCGTTGGCCGCCTTCATGGCCATTGAATGGCGCAGCACTGACAGCCCGTTTGATCGATATTTAGCCGGGGACACCAATGCCCTGTCGCCGGAACAAGTGAATGGGATGGATTTATTCTACGGCAAAGCCCGTTGTTCGGCCTGCCATTCTGGCCCGCTGATGTCCGATCAGGAGTTTCACGCTCTGGCCCTGCCGCCCTTTGGTCCCGGCCGCACCCGGCAGTGGGACCCTTATGTCAGGGACGTTGGACGTATGGGCGAAAGTGACCGGCTAGAGGATGCCTATCGCTTCCGCACTCCGATGCTGCGCAACGTGGCCCTGACCGCACCTTACGGCCACAACGGAGCCTTCCCGGATCTCGAAAGCATGATCCGCCATCATTTGGACCCTGTAGCAAGTTTCGCAAATTGGACACCCGAGACGGCAGCACTGCCCAACGTACCATGGCTACAAAAGGCAGATTTCCTTGTACGGCACGACCGATTTGAAATGCAGCGTGTACGCAGCAAAATCGACATTACCCCGCTGGAATTGTCTGAAGATGAGATCAACAGCCTCGTCGAATTTCTGCATGCCCTTACCGGTACCAGCGTGGACACACCGCCATTTGGCGTGCCCGTTGGCTTCACACCCTAGGATAAACCCCCGCTTTGAAACGGGGGCTCCAAATTTACTCAGCGGCTTCTTCGTATGCGTCCATTGGGGGGCATGTGCAGATTAGGTTTCTGTCGCCATATGCGTTGTCG